>CAWDBK010000008.1:0-198273 GCA_963800535.1 uncultured Acidobacteriota bacterium | reverse complement strand
AACAAGAATAAATCCCATAGTCGCTTAGCGCTTAGCGACTTAGTACACTCTCGCGCATGGCAAAGAATCCGGGCAGCGGTTCTATTGGGAAGAAGAGGCGGTAAAGCAGCGGCCAAGGGTCTTACGGCGGAACAACGCAAAGAACGGGCGCGCAAAGGTGCGCTGGCAACTAACGCGAAACGAAAGAAAAAGCCGAAATAGAAGACTCCCTGGGATCAGCGGTTTCATTCTTTGCTTGGCGATTTGTTACCGTTCGCACATTATGCCGCCCAAAGGCCGGCAAGGAGGTCACATGTTAAAACCGGCCCCGAAATATCTGCTTCTCGCAGCATGTACCCTCACGCTCGCTTCTCTCGCATTCGCACAAAACGCGCAATCCCCGCAGCAAAACTCCGTCACGCCAACTGCTCAGACATCGGCGATCGATACGTCGCAATCCGCGCCGCCCGAAAATGCGGTAGTGTTCGTGTCTCCAAGGCTGGGGGCCCAAGGACTAGCTTTCATGACGACGCCAGAAGGAGCGGCTGTCGTTGTGCCGCTTAATGAGACCCGGGCCGCTTTTGAGGCTGGGTATCGACCCGTGATCGTTGCCGATTTGCTGCGAGGGATCGGCACGTACACACAAGCAATTCAGGATCAGCAAAAGAAAATCGACGATCTCACGGCGCAATATAACGATTTAGCTGGACGCTTTAATCAGCTTGCTGCGGCGAATCGAATGGACCCTTCGACGTATGCCAAACAGCGTGCTGCCGACGAAAATAGCGCAATGCGGACGACGTTATTCCAATCGCTACTTGCACGCTCGGCGCCTCCGACACGGGTTCAGATGCAGGTGCAAACAGCAAACTGCACGGCGTATCCCGCTCTTTGCGTTCAGCATTAAAATAAAGAGCCCCGGGTTCGCGGCCCGGGGCTGAAGGTAATTCGTGAATCGTCCAGGAAAGCCTAAACGAACTGGCGCTCCTTGCGCAAGTCTCGAGCGCCCTCCTAGCCTCACCCAAATCGACGCGGAGTTTTCTCGACTCCAAGCTACGGCTCTGGAGTCCGGTCTGAAAGTCCACAAAGAGACCTATCGAACGATCCGTTGCAGTATCGACGCTTGGTCGGCATTCGAGCGGCTCACGAATGGATCCAGCGGTATTTCGCCAACGATTCTCCTAGTGGCCGCAGCGGGCCTATACAAATCACAACACCATCACTGGAATGGCTGGGAACGTTGGAACGACAAATGGAAGTGCGTGGGCGCTGTCGGGCAGAGCCTAAAGCGAAATGCCCTTAATTTACAAAAATACACTAGCCAGGGATCGCGAGCCCATTCCGCTTCCGGTCCTACGTGAAGAGCAAGAATTGGAGCGATCGCATCGCGCCGATTACCAGCTGAAAAATATCGTCTCGCAACTCCAGGGGATAGTAAGTGAACTGGGAGGAATTTTCTCTCGCTTCCGTAAGCAATGGCTCAGCCGACTTTCGAGAAAGCACAAGGATATAATGCGTTGGGAGCAGCGTTTCTTATTCATGATTTTCGTCGAGCGTCGTACAGGCGCCTCACATTTCGCAGATGTGGCCGCGTTGCTGAATGCCCTGCAGAGTACCTCTGGAACACGTCTCGAAATATCCGCTGATACACTGCGAAAGATGCGAGCAAAATTTCGGACAGCTTTTATTGATCAGAGCCTCGCTATGCTTGCGGCGGAAATTCGAACCCAAAGAATTTTTAAATAATCCGCGACAGTAACCACCCTCACCCAATAGCCTTTCCTCTGTAAAGACTGCAACACCTTGCAGGAGGAACCGGCTTTGAGATTCAGAATCTTCTTTGGTCTATCACCAACTGGGGGCCGCACTGGAAGCTCGCGCGGGCAATCGGCTGCAGCGAGTCGCGCCTAAGCCGCTGCCTTTACGGCCGTTCCGCCTTCACTGACGAGGATCGTGCGGCAATCGCGCGCGTGCTTGGTCTGTCCGAAAAGTGGCTGTTCGAGGAAGTCCTGCCGCCAACGCGCAACGTTCCGACTGAAATGCGTCACATGTGCATGCGTGAAGCACTTTGAACACACCCCTATCCGCCTTCACGCGGATAAGGGGAATTTCTCAGAAAGGAAAAAGCAGTGGACACCCAAACAAATACCGCAGTCGTCGAACTAAGTCAAGACATCCTTTCCCCAATCGAATCTCGACCAGCAGCGCTAGCGCCGCTGGATCGGCATCTACTGTTTCGATCGACTCTGGGCCTCTTTCGAGGCGTGCCAATCACCACATTCCCGTTACCGCCAGCGACCTGATTCGACTCTTGCCATACGTCGATCCCGACCCAGACGAGCAGGAGCGAGCAGCGTGAACCGCAAAACCCAGCGCGCCGCAATTCTTCGACTGCTTGTCGAAGCGCGAAACTCGTGGGTTCCCCTGCCCGAAATCATGGCGCTCGGAATCGCGCAGTACAACGCACGCATTTTCGAGCTTCGTCGGATCGGATTCGCCATCGAGAACAGGACGGAAACGGATCCTAGAACCGGCTCACGACATTCGTGGTTTCGGCTGGTGGGTGAGTTACCGGCCGTCACACCGAAGCCCTCGCGTTTCGGTGCAGCTCACCGTGCCGATCTCGAGCGCGAGGCGCCACTATTCGCAAGGGGTGTGGCGTGAAATCTGCCATCTCATCGGAGAGCTACGCCCCGGTCAGCCGCGGACTTCGTCAGCACCTGGCCCAGATGAGCGGCAACGCTGTGAAGCTCTACCTCGAATTGTTGCTCAGCGCTGCTTTCGCGGGGCCGAACAAGGGGCGGGTCGCAGTCAGCTTTACGGAACTCGCGATGAGTCTTAAGATGCACCGGCAAACCGTGCACGTAGCAGCGAGGATGCTCAGGCCTTATTTCATCGAATGGGAGCCCGCGAAAAACCAGCACGACGTCACCGTTTTCACTGTCCAGAAATTCAAATCCATCAAGGATTTTGCTGTGAGTCGTACGGCTCACAGCGAGGTGACAGCAGATGATCTGCCTGACGAAAAAAGCGACAAGCTGTATGCAAGCGAGGTGACAGCACCGTCTGCAATCGATAGATACGACAAGGAGTTATCGGACCCTAAGAAGCTTAAGAAGCCTAAGAAAGAAGCAGCAGCGGCCGCTTTGCCTAAAACGGAAGATTCGGTTTGGAATTTTCTCGAAATCCACCCATGCGGCCCGCTCCCATTCCGGTCCCTTCTCGAAACTGGATGGGCTGGACGCAACGGCGGCCCATACTCCGAGTTGATCGGCCGCACGATTGACGCTTGGGAAGCGGCCGAGGGGCAGAAGCTCGGGCGCCCGGCGGCGGCGCTGTTCCGTGCGCTGGACAAACTCCGAAAAGGCGAAAGCGCAACCGCTGAGCGAGCCGGCAGCGCTGGTGAGGCGATCCGAGTCTTCAGCCTGGAGGAGATTCCGGCATGACCTCACGGCCTGAAATCGAGCGACCGTTGCCGCACAGTGACGCAGCCGAGCGCGGGATTCTCGGGGCGCTCATGGTCGGCAATCCAGAATCCGGCGCGATTGTGGACCGTCTCGTGTCTGGGGATTTCTTCCTGCCACGCCACCGGGCGATTTTCGCGGCCGTTCAGAAGTTGGCCGAGACCAAGACCCCAATCGACTTGCTTTCGGTCCATGAGTGCCTTTTGGGATCGGAAAAACTCGCTGATGCCGGAGGGATCGAGTACCTCGCTGGATTGGGTGACGGGGTCCGCGCGTCTCCTCTCGAATACTACGCACGGACGATCAAAGCAAAGGCGACGCGGCGGGCGCTGATCTATGCGGCGGAACGAAGAGAGACAAGACCGCTCTCGGTGGCGCCGACTCCGAAGAAACGCTGCTGGATCGCAGTATCGAGCAAATATCGGAGATTGCGCGGGGGCGCTGGAGTGTCGACGGGGACAACGGGAGGTCAACATCGGGACGCCTCGGTCGGATCGCTCGAAGATTTTTTTGATTCGCAGAAGAAGGCGTGCGGATCTTCACCGACATCGACGAGTTGGACCGCCTCATCGGCGGATTCCGCTCAAGCGAGTTGGTGATCTTTACCGCCGAAACAGGCGTCGGGAAAACACTTCTGGCGCAGCAGACGCGTCGCCGATCTTGCCGGGATGGGCGCCACACGCTGTTTTGTTCAGGCGAAATGCGAGCGCAGCACCTGATTGCGCGCGAACTCGCCACCGAAGCCGAAGTTGAGCATTGGAAAATGCGGAGGCCGGAACGGATTACGCCCGACGAAACGAGTGCGCTACTCGAAGCCGCAAGCCATGAATGCGTCAACTGCCGAATCCTAGACGGCGAGCTGAGCTTTGCTCGCATCCGCCGCGTGGCTCGCCAAATGAAATCTCGCACGGGGATTGACCTCGTGATCGTGGACTATGACGAGTTGGTGGAAGCGCCCGGCGACTCCGAATGGGATCAGCAACGGTACATCGCCCGGGCCGGCAAAGGTCTTGCGACCGAGCTGAAGTGCCCGGTGATCCTGATTTCTCAACTGCGGAAGTCCCTCCAAGGCGAGGACCGAAAGCGGCCCACGCTGCAACGGCTCTATGGCAGCGGCGCAAAAGCCAAACATTCGAGCATCGTGATTTATGTGGACCGCCCCTTTGTGCAGGAACTTTGCGGCGATGAGACGGAGGCGCGGATTGTCGTCGCCAAGAACCGCGACGGGAAAGTCGGCGCCATCGAGGCACGATTCAATATCAAGACGCTGCGCTTCGAGAGTGTGACAAAGGCACAACCTGAACAGCCGGACTGGGTGAATCGCTGATGGTTCAGAAAACCCCACGCCCCGGCGCCTCGCAAGTGGCTGAAACTGCGCAGATGGCGGAAGTCGAATGCGAGGTTCAAGAAACATGTGTTTCTGGAGCACCCCCATGACCTGCGACGAGGCGATCGCAAAACTGATCTCGGTACGGCGCCACTGTTTCGTGCGCGGCGTGCTGGGAAACCGCAAGAAGGGCCACAACGAGTCGCCAGAAGACGACTTTCGGCAGGCGTTTCGGACGGCCAATCGCCTCTACGTCGAACTCAGGGACAATATCGCGCCACGATCAACGCACATGGGCACTAGGCGGCGCAGGGCCGCCGCGTAGGAAAACCGATGGCATCGACCTCACAAATCGAGCGGAACTGGTTCGGCCTCCGGGAACTGACCCAGTATGCCGCCGTGTCGGAGCGCACGCTTCGCGCGTGGCTGCACCGCCAGGTCGATCCGCTGCCGGCCGTGCGGATCGGAACGAAGATTCTAGTGAGCCGCTCGCACTTCGATGCCTGGCTTGAACGTCACCGGCTGGACCTTGTCTCTGCGATTGACGTGGATGCTATCGTGAACGAATTGATCGGGAGCGCGAAGTGAGTGTGAAGATCCGAAAACGAAACGGCAGTTGGTGGGTCTTCATCTGCTACCACGGCCGGCGCAAAGCCAAGAAGGTCGGCACGCGCGAAGCGGCCGAGCAGGTAAAGCGTACCATTGAGGCGCGACTCGCTCTGGGCGACTTTCGAATCCTGGCCGAGAAAAAGTCGGTCACATTCACCGAATACGCGAATCGCTGGCTGCGCGAGCATGCGGAAGTTCATTGCAAGCCCTCCACCGTAGCGAGTTACCGGCAGCTCTCTGAGGCTCTACATCACGCATGAATTTGGCGCGGTAAGAATCGCCGAAATCAGCCGAGACAGCGTAAAGGAGTTCCTGTCGCGCCTCGTTTCGATCGGGAAACTCTCGCGAAATACGCTGCGTTTGATTCTTTGTACTCTTAGGGTAGTTTTCAATCATGCGATCGATGACGGACTTGTCGGACAGAACCCCGCTGCGCGGCTAGGGAGATTCACGAAGAGCGACAGGATGCAATTCAGAGCGACGGCTCTAACTCGTGTCGAAGCAGAAAGCTTTCTCAAGGCGGCGAAAGAAATTTGTCCCGACTTTTATCCCCTGTTTCTCGCGGCCCTCCGGGCTGGACTGCGCCGCGGCGAGGTTGTCTCGCTCAAGTGGGGCGATATTCAGTTTGGTGAGAGCGACGAGGACGCAAACAGGTATATTCTGGTTCAGAGGAACTATGCTGCAGGCCAGTTCACAACTCCCAAGAGCCGAAAATCTCGGCGCGTCGATCTTTCGAAGGAGCTTCGGAGGACCCTGCTGGAACTGCGAGACAAGCGGTTACTGGATGCGTTCTTGAAAGGGCAGGCGAGCATCGCCGATGAGCTGGTATTCCGCTCCGAGGCTGGAACGGTGCTCGACGCGGCGAATCTGATTCACTACCACTTTCTCCCAACCATTGAGAAAGCTGGACTGCGCCGGATTCGCTTCCACGATCTGAGGCACACTTTCGGGAGCCTTCTAATTCAGCAGGGTGCTTCTTTGACTTACGTCAAGGAACAGATGGGACACTCGAGCATTTCAGTCACGGTAGACACGTACGGACACCTGATTCCCGGCGCCGATATCGCTTGGGTGGACAAGCTCGATTCGGGAACAAGTCCGCAACTTTCCGCAACTCAGGCGCAACCTGATGAAAATGCTAGTGACGAGGAATCGTCGGAAGTAATTGAAAATATTGGTGAGCCGGGTAGGACTCGAACCTACAACCCGCTGATTAAGAGTCAGCTGCTCTACCATTGAGCTACCGGCCCAGCAAACGGTCATTCTAACACGAGGAAACGCCTTCTCCATTCGGTGGAAACGCCGACAAAATTACTTCGACCGCAGCGTCGCGGCGATTTCCTTGGCTACTTCACGGGCGCGAACCAGATCTCCCGGCCCCAGCGAGATTGCCGCCACTCGGGCGTGTCCCCCGCCGCCGTATTTTTCGCACAGTGATGCCAGATTGACATCGGGCGGAATGTCCTTCCACGGATTCGTGCCCACGGAGACTTTCGATCGCGCCGGCGACGCGCTCACACCCACCGAATAAATCGCATCGGGATACAAATAATACGGCACGAATTTGTTGTAGCCTTCCAGGTCCAAGTCGCTCACATCGAAGTAAATCACGCCGCCGCGAAAATCCGCGCGCTCGCGCATGATTTCAATCGACCGCTTGTGCCGCTCGAGCAGCGGGCCCAGGTGATTTTTCACCAGCGGCAACTGAACCATCTGATCCAAAGGCAGCTCGGAAAGCTCGGGAATGATTCGCGGCACCAGAAAAGGCTCGGGCGCAGCCTCGATCACCATGGCCAGCTGCATCGCAGGCTCTTTCAATCCGACTGCTTCCTCCGGCGAGGCAAATTGCGCGCCGTCGATAATGTCGCCCCATTTGATCAGGTCCGTCAGCGGCCGCGCGTCGAACCCAAACTTCGAAGACGCCACGTCCGCCAGCAGCTTCGTGCAGGACTTGTAGGTGGGATCGTAGAATTTCTTGCCGGAGTGATCGTGCTGGAAATGCTCGGCGTCGGCGGGCTTCAGGAACGCACTCTGATGGTGATCGAACCACCAGGTCAGCAGCGGCGAACTCGAATACTTGAAATCCACGATGGCGTTTTCGTCGCCGTCGAAAGTGCCGTCTTCAAACGGCGCCGACGCCTTGTGCGTCATTCCCGTGTAGAGGAACTCGGCATCCGGGTTGATGCGCTCGCGATAAAAGCGGGTAAAAATCGCAGCGGACGAGGCGCCGTCGAAGCACTTGTCGTGAAAACAGATCCGAACCTTCAATTCGCGCCCCTTTTCACTCGCACCGGAGCTTCTCCGCCCCGAAAGTAAAGTCAAATAACATGGCTTCTACCGCGTTTATTGTCAAGTGGGATTGGCACAGCCCAATCCCAGGAAGGCTCAGGCGTGCTGAGGAATTCGCGGACTAGGACGCGGACGCGCGACGGGACTGCCTGCGGCGATGGCATTCGACCGCGTGGTCGTCGACCATGCCGACCGCCTGCATGAACGAATAGCAGATCGTGGAACCCACGAATCGGAAGCCGCGTTTCTTCAAGTTTTTGCTCAGCGCGTCGGACTCAGGCGACGTGCACTGAATCTGCTGGCCTCGCCGCCAGGTGTTTTGGACCGGCTTGCCGCCCACGAACGACCAGACATACTTATCAAAACTGCCGAATTCCTTGCGCACGGCGAGGTACGCCTGGGCGTTGCCGATTGCCGCGGAAATCTTCAATCGGTTGCGGACGATTCCAGGATTGGCGAGCAGTTTGCGGATTTTGGCTTTGCCGTAGCGGGCGATCTTCGCGGCGTCGAACTGGTCGAATGCCTTGCGATAGTTCTCGCGCTTCTGAAGAATTAATTCCCAGCTTAGTCCCGCCTGCGCTCCCTCGAGGATCAGAAATTCAAACAGGCCGCGGTCGTCATGCAGCGGCACGCCCCATTCCTCGTCGTGGTAGCGCGCCATGAGCGGGCTCTGTGCCCAGTGGCACCGCTCGCGATGATCAACTGCCGTCGTGTTCCCGGGGATCGTCATGGAAGGTCAGTCATGAAGTTGAGCCGCAGCCAGAAGGGGAGCCTATCCTAACGCGATACGCGCGCGCTCCGCAGCCAGGGTGAGGCACCGCGGGCATAGGCAACCGGAATATTGCGCTCGCAGTTCAGCCGCTGTCTCGTCGCTCAACTTCACGTCGGCGCACCAGCAGGCCGGGTCCGTGCGCCGCGCAGCCGAAACTTCGCCCCGCATACCGGACACGTCTTTCGCTGCCCGGCGACCGCGCCGCTCGTCACTGTTTCGGGCTGATTCATTCTCGAAGTCTTCGCAGGCACTTGTAGCACACCAACTCGCATGCCGCCACCCCAGCCTCGGGCGGCGGACGGCGGATTCGGCTTAACGTATCGAGCGGGATCGCGCCTAGGACGCAGGCGTCGTGTGCTTCTGGATGATCTTAACGATGTTTTCTTTCGGCTGCGCGCCGACGATCTGGTCCGCCACCTGCCCGTCCTTGAACACCAACAGCGTGGGGATGCCGCGGATGCTGTATTTGCCGGGCACGTTCATGTTTTCGTCCACGTTGAGCTTTACGATCTTCACCGTCGCCTGATGTTCCTTGGCGATCTCTTCGACCGTCGGCGTCAACATGTGGCACGGGCGGCACCAATCGGCCCAGAAATCGACCACCACCGGCTGCGTCTTGCTTGCCTCGATGACGTCGGCCTGAAACGATGCGTCCGTTACCGCTTTCAGAATGTCTGACATGGTTTCCTCGTTTGTTATCGCCAGTTTCCGGCCCGCAGGCCGTTCCTTGCGCCTCTACTTAGATGATCCAACCACGCGCGGGATTCGTGCCCTCTTAGCCGCTTCATACAGTGTGACATACGCGGCCGCCGAAGCCTTCCAGGAATAATCCTTGGCCATGCCGTTCGACTGGATCACGTGCCACACCTTCGGATCCCGGTACGCCTTCAGCGCCGCGCGAATCGAACCGAGCAGCGCGCTCCCCGTCGTACTCGTCGAACTTGAATCCCGTCCCCTGCTGCGACTTGGCCGAGAAGTTCTGAATCGTATCGTCCAGCCCGCCCGTCGCGCGCACCACCGGAACCGTGCCGTACCGCAGGCTGTAAATCTGATTCAGCCCGCACGGCTCGTAGCGCGAAGGCATCAGGAACACGTCCGCCCCCGCCTCGATCTTATGTGCGAGCGTGTTATCGTACCCGATTTTCACGCCCACGCGCGCCGGATTTTTGTCGGCCAGGCTCCTGAACAGCTTCTCATACTGGGGCTCGCCGGTTCCCAGTGCGACGAGCGCGACGTTCTCCTTCATCAGATCGGCGGCGATATCGGCGATCAGGTCGAAGCCTTTCTGGTCCGCAAATCGCGAGACGATTCCGATCAGCGGGCGCTCGTAGTTTTCTTCCGGCAGGTGAAACGCCGCCAGCAGATCGCGTCTTGCATGCCTTCTTGCCTTCGAGATTGTGGACGGAATAATTCTGCGCGATCAGTGCGTCCGACTCCGGGCTCCACGCGCCGTAGTCCACTCCATTCAAGATGCCTACCAGCCGGTCCGCGCGATTGCGGATCACTCCCTCCAGACCCCAGCCGATATTCCGCGGTCTGAATTTCCTTGGCGTAGCGCCGGCTCACGGTGGTCAGGTAGTCCGCGAAGATCAGCCCGCCTTTCAGGTAATTCACCTTGCCGTAGAATTCCAGCGCGTCCATCGTGAAAAGCGTGTCGGGCAAGCCGATGGCGCGCATCGTCGCCTGCGGAAAGTGCCCCTGATAGCCCAGATTGTGAATCGTCAGGATAACCGGCAGCGAGCGCACCACCGGATCGGCCGCGTGCTGCGTGCGCAGCAGGACGGGCACCAGCGCCGACTGCCAGTCGTGGCAATGGACCACGTCGGGCAGCCAGACTCGCTTCATCACCTCGATCGCCACGCGGGAAAATTCCGCGAAGCGCTCGGCGTTATCGGGATAGTCGCCGTTCTTGTCGCCGTAAAGCTGCGGACGGTCGAAATACGGCGGATCGTCCACCAGGAAATACCGCACGCCCTTCACCGGAGCGGCTTCCACGATCGCAGGGAAGCGCATCTTTTCGCCGAGCGCCGTGCTGACGCTGGAAACCAGCACCGACGCCGACTTTGTTTCCGTGATAGCGCGGCAGAAGCACGGCCACTTCGTGGCCCAGCGCCACGAGCGCCTGCGGCAGTCCTTCGACCACGTCCGCGAGTCCGCCAGTCTTTGAGTAAGGGAGCCCTTCCGAGGATACGAATAGTATTTTCACGGCGTTTTGGCTGGAATACTTAACGCTAGCGAACGCCCTCCCGGCGGTCAAGCGTGCTGGAGCAGCGCGCACTGAGATCGTTACTGCTATCGCGCGCACAGGCGCGTTGCTACACTCGTCCGCCTATGGCGCGACAACGGCTGGGACAGCACTTTCTCAGCGGTCCCGGCTGGCAGGAAAAAATCTTCAAGACGCTGCCGCGCGACGGGCAAGACGTATGGATCGAGATCGGCCCCGGCCACGGCGAAATGACGCGGCGCCTAGCGGGAATCGCAAGCCGCCTGATCGCCGTAGAAGCCGACTCCCGGCTTGCGCAGCAGCTTCACGAATCCGCGCAGCAGCGCCCTGATGATTGGCCGAACGTCAAAATCGTCCCAGGCGACGTGCTCGAGCAGGACTTGTCGGCGCTCGTCGGCAGTGACAATTTTCGCGTCTACGGAAACTTGCCGTATTACATTACCTCGCCAATCCTTCATCAGCTTTTCAGCGGCGCCTCGCAAATTGCTTCGATCCACATCGTGATTCAGCTCGAAGTGGCGGCGCGCATCGTCGCCACCCCGGGCCATCGCGAGTACGGATACCTCTCCGCCGCGTGCCAGTTCTACACGCATCCCAGAATCGCGCTGAAAATCCCGCCGGGCGCTTTTCGCCCTCCCCCCAAAGTTCAATCCGCTCTCGTCGAAATGATGCTACCCGGAGAGCGCCCCTCGCTCGGAATCACGGACGAGCCGAAATTTCTGAAGTTCATGCAGCTCTGTTTCGGGCACAAGAGGAAAACTCTGCGCAACAATCTCCGCGAGGTAGTGTCCGACGAAAAAATTCGCGACACGCTGAATAGCAACCAGCTGCGACCGGACGTCCGCGCCGAGCAGCTCTCGCTCGCGCAGTTCTCCGCCATCTTCAAAGCGCTCGCCGAGAAATAATCTGGTGGGAATCTTCCGCAGCCTCAACTTGCGGTGATTTTCTTGTCCTCGATCGTCGCCCGCAGTCGGTCGGGCACGTCCGTCATGATCCCGTCCACGCCCGCTGCCATCACCGAATTCATTTTGGCTACGTCGTTCACGGTCCAGGTAACCACGTGCAAATCTGACCGGTGCGCTTGATCGGCCAGCTCTCGCGTCACCAGATCCGCCCTCGGGCAAAGCTGCCGCGCGCCCACATCCGTGGCCGACTTCACGAAATCGCGATTCGGCCCTTCCACCAACAACCCAGTCATGATTGAGGCATCCAGCTTTCGCACCGCATCCAGCGTCGCGGGATCGAACGAAATCACAATCGTGCGCGCCGCGTTTCCCGGGACCCCCCAACGCCGCCGTCAGCGCATGATGCATCCCCCACGCCGAGTCGTACTTGATCTCGAGATAAAACACCACATCATGCTCGCGAGCAAACTCCAGAACCTCGTCGAGCGTGGGAATCTTCTGTCCCATGAACTGCCGGTCATACCACATCCCCGCGTCCAGCTCCCGCAACTCCGCCAGCGTGTAATCCCGCACCGCTCCCTTGCCGTTCGTGGTGCGTTCCAGAGCTTTGTCGTGAATGGCCACGAACCGTGCGTCCCGGGTGAGATGAAGGTCGGTCTCGATGAACTCGGCGCCGAGCGCTACCGCCCGCTCAAACGCGGCCAGCGTATTCTCGGGGGAACTGCCGGAGGCGCCGCGATGCGCAATGATCCAAGGGGCTCGCATGATGTCCGATCATCGTACCAGATTCGTCCCGAGCCCCGGTCTGTCCCGCTGGCCGGGTTGTGAGAACGGCAATGCGAAAAACTACGTACCGTTACGCCTAAACCTACCTAGATGCTTCGTCCTTATCGGTTTGTGCAAATTCATTCTTAATAGTCCCACTTGCAGTACCAACTTCCGTGGCCGCTCCCATTCCTGATTCGACGCGTCCGAAAAGCCCGACTATCCCTCTGTGAAGGCGCTACATAGCCGACTTCTCTAAAGCTCCGCCCAGCCTCATTTTGGTAGGCAGATTGCCCTTGGTTTCTTGCAGGCGAAAGCGTATACGGTCCGCTGGGGGCTTGGGAGAGTTCGTGGCGCTGTTTGTTTTGCTGCTCGTAGGCGTTGTGGTCGCGCAAACTTGGTTCGACTGGCGCGACGCCGCGAAAGCTCGCGTCGTGCCCGAGTGGGCTAAGGGCATGGCAATGGGTGGCCTGATTGCAGTGCCGCTGGCCGCTGCTGCTGCCGTAATAACCGTCTGGGTCCGCGAAGATCCGGGAATCGCCGCCGGCGCATTCGGTTCGCGCATCACCTGGTCCGAAATCGCCTTCCTAGTCTTCTCCATGGGCGTTCTATTCCTCGCCGTCCGGAAGAAGGGCTACCGCTTCATGCTGCTTCTTGCCGGAGTCGTGATCGCCGCCTTCTGGCTGGGCCTAGCCCTGTAGCCCATCAAATCAACATCCCTCGATTCGCCGGTAACCCCTTTCTCTCTGCGCCGAAACGCCTGCTGCTGCCGCCATTCGCCGGTAAAATACCGGCACTCGCCGAATAGCCCACGACGCCCCGGGCCTACCCCGCTAGTCTGCACCCATGGTTAGCCACGAAATCACGCAGGAGGCGATGGCAATGATGATGACGGACGCGAAACCCCAGTTCGTGACCGGCGGGCGGACTCTCCGTTTGGCCCTTCTACTCCCGGCAGCCGCGCTGATTTTCCTGGGAAGTATGTTTCAATTGGGAATGCTCGGCTACGGCCAGCTCAACCCGCGCGACCTCTGGCCCGCTATGATGATTGTCCAGTCCGCGTGGAACCTCCTCGCGGTGCATTTCAGCGTTCCTGAATTGGCGAACATTTTTCAGTTCTGGCCGCTGCTGCTGGTGATCGGCGGCCTGGGAATCCTTTGGGCGCTGCTGCCGTCCAAGCGCTCGGCGGCGCGCCGCGATCGCGAGGGAAACTAAGGCCGTGTCCGATCAGGATCCATTTCGGCGATCTCCCCAGAACCACCTCATCGTGGGGCTTGTGATTCTCGGGCTCGGCGTGATTCTGCTGCTTGACCGCATCGGAATCCTGGCGGCGGATCGGATTTTCCTGTTTTGGCCGCTCCTGGTGATCTGGTGGGGCTATCGCCTATTTGTTCACGCAAATTCGCTGAGCCGTCGGTTCTGGGGCGGCTTTGTTTTTCTGCTCGGAGTATCGTTTCAGGTGCAAGCGCTCGGTATTGGCCACGTTCGCTTCGACACGATTTGGCCGGTGCTCCTGATCTGCGCAGGCATTGTGCTGATTCTTAAGCGCTACGAAACGCGAAACGAATGGCAGCAACCAGGACCGCCGGACGCCCCGCCCCAACCCGGGCCTCAGCCCGGACAGGCAATTGACGTCCCGCCTGCACCGACCGGACCTCCAATGGACATTCCGCCGAGCGTAGCGCCAGGCCCGCCACCGGAAACGCCTCCGTATCAGGCGTCGGAACCCACGCCCGGCTCCAACGTAACGCCTCCGCCGCCCGGCCCCGGGGCGGCACCTTCGTCATTCAATTTCTGTGGCCCGCGGCCCACGCAGTCGAATTTCGCGGGCGGTCCCACGGGCCAGCACTGGCCCGACGACAAATCCTGGAATGACTTTCACAAGAACGTTCACGACTTCGGCCAGAAAATGGATCAGTTCGGCGAGCGCATGTACGAAAACTGGCGCGGCAATGCATCGCGCTCCGGCAACTACTCGCAAAGCGGCGCGTCTCGTCTGAACGAAGTGAACATTTTCTGGGGCGGCAAGAAAAAGATCATCGCCAAGAATTTCTGCGGCGGCGAAGTGGTCGCCATCTTCGGCGGTTACGAAATCGATCTGACCGAAGCAACCATGGCCGGCGATCACATCGAAATCGAGGCCGTCAATATTTTCGGCGGCGGCGAAATCCGGGTTCCCCGCGACTGGGAAGTGTACATGCAGGCGGTTGGCATCTTCGGCGGCTGCGGTGATCGCACTCGCCATCCCGATCTAATGCCGCTGGGCGCGAAGAATCCGGACGGCTCGCCCGCCGCGCAGCCGAAGCGACTCATCATCAAGGGTGTGGCCATCTTCGGAGGCCTGACTGTCAGGAATTGACCGTCAGGAACTGACGCTCATATGCATCCGATTCTCGCCCAGCTCCGGCGCCTCCTCTTCTACCTCCTTGGATGGATTCCTCTCGCTGGGATGCTCGCCTATTTGCTGGCCGTTCCCGGAAACTTGTCGTGGTTTGAGGCCGTCACGGTCTCATCGATTCTCTGCCTGCTTTACGCGTTCGTATGCCTCGCGGCCTGGTACCCGTGCATGGCCACGCCGCTGGAGCGTTCCACGATTTCGCGTTTTCTATTTACTCACGTGATCGGCGCAGCCGTCGCCAGCGCCGTCTGGCTCGCCGCCACGCGCATCCTGGGCCGCATGCTTTCCGGATTCGAGGAATTCCACGGCATCAGCGCGCAGCTCACCCAGGATTACCCGCTGATTTTCGGCACCGGCGTGCTGCTGTATCTCCTTGCGGTCGGTTTTCACTACGTCCTGCTCGCAGTCGAAGCCTCCCGCGAAGCCGAAGCCCGCGTGATGCAAGCTAGCGTGCTCGCCCGCGAAGCGGAATTGCGCGCCCTGAAGGCTCAAGTGAATCCGCACTTTCTTTTCAATAGCCTGAATTCCATCAGCGCGCTCACCACGTCCGACGCAAACAAGGCCCGCGAAATGTGCGTCATGCTTGGAGATTTCCTGCGCCGTACGCTAGGCCTCGGCGAAAGGGCCTCGATTCCACTGGAAGAGGAAATGTCGTTGATTCACGCGTTTCTGGCCGTTGAAAAAATCCGCTACGGCACGCGCTTGCAAATGGACGAAAACATCGAGGCCGAAGCTCTCGAAGCTCAAGTCCCTCCCCTGCTGCTGCAGCCGCTGGTCGAAAACGCCGTCGGCCACGGTATCGCCAATCTCATCGAGGGCGGCTGGATCCGTCTTTCGGCTGTTCGCCGCGATGGCGATCTCGATATCGTCGTCGAAAATCTTTTCGATCCCGATGCGCCGCCGCGCCGCCGCAGCGGTGTCGGCCTGGCCAACGTGCGCCAGCGCCTGCAAACGCGCTACGGCAATCGCGCCAAATTCGCCACCAGCATCGACGGCTCCACGTTTCGCGTCGCGATCACTTTGCCGGTGGAAATCAAGGAGCGAGTCTCGTGAAGCTCGAAGCGGGCAGGAAAATTCGAACCATGATCGTGGACGATGAGGACCTCGCCCGCCAGGTCTTGCGCGAATATCTCTCGAAGCATCCGGAAATCGAAATCGTTGCCGAATGCGCCAACGGATTCGAAGCGGTGAAGTCTGCCGCGGAGCTGGAACCGGACCTCCTGTTTCTTGATATCCAGATGCCAAAGCTCGACGGCTTCGAAGTCCTCGAACTGATCGGCGCCGATCGCGCTGTAATCTTTGTCACGGCTTACGACACCTTCGCCATCCGCGCATTCGAAGTCCACGCAGTGGATTACCTGCTCAAGCCAGTGAGCGCCGACCGCTTCAATGCCGCTCTCGGACGCGCCGAAGAGCGGCTCTCGGGTAAAACGCCTGCCACGCCCCTGGCCGCCATGGAACTCGCCGCCAGCGCCCGTCCACCTTCGCAATTTCTCGATCGAATACCGGTGCGCGACGGCACCAGCGTCTTCATCATTCCTGTCGCGAAACTCGATTACGCCGAGGCCCAGGACGACTACGTCGCGCTCGTCTCCGCCGGAAAAAAACATTTGAAGCAGCAGACCATTTCAAGCCTAGAGACGGCGCTTGACCCGTCGCGCTTCCTCCGCATTCACCGCTCCTATATCGTCAATCTCGAGCGCGTCCTGAAAATCGAGCCCTACGGCAAGGACACGCACGTCGCCGTGCTCGCAGGTGGTGTGCAATTGCCCGTCAGCCGTGCCGGCCACGCCCGCCTGCGCGCATTCCTGGACCGCTGACGAAGCGAGCGAGATCCACGCTTCGCATTGCCGTGACTTCCCGAGTGCGCTCGCGATGATTTATTGTTGCGCTCGCTGCACTACGATACGATCCTGATGCAGCGGAATCCAGCCATGCGAATCCTTGTCGCCGACGACGACGCCAGCAACCGCGAGCTTCTCGCCGAGCTCCTGCACAGCGGCGGCCATTCCGTCACTACCGTACTCGACGGCCATGAAGTTCTCGCCGCGCTTGCCAAGGAACAATTTGAAGTGGTGCTGATGGATGAAGAGATGCCGCGGATGAGCGGCCTCGAAGCCGCGCGCGCCATCGTCAAGGCCAGCAAGAAAGGCGAGCGCCGCCCGATCATGGTAGGTATCTCCGGAAATTCCACCAAAGAAGACGAAGCGCGCTGCCTCGCCGCCGGCATGGACGCGTTCTTCCCAAAACCCGTTCGTGCCGCGGAGCTATTCAGCGTGCTGGCGTCGCTTGCGCGGCGAGTTCCGGCCGGACCGCCGGCTATCGATCCGGTACCTGGCGAATTGACCGTCGGAAGCTTGACGGCGCATCTGGATCGAGCCACTGGCGGCAGCAGTAAGATCGCGCAAACCCTGTTGAAGACCTTTCTCGAAGACGCCCCCAAGAAAATGCACGTCATTCGCCGCGCAGTCGAAGAAAAAGACACCGGCGCGCTCGCCGCAGCCGCCCACGCGCTAAAAGGATCGCTCTCACTGGTAGGCGCAAACAAAGCCGCCGGCACCGCGCGCAATCTCCAAGCCATGGGCCGTCTCGGCACTCTCGACGGCGCCCCCGCCGAACTCGCCGTGCTCGAGCGGGAGTTTGCAGAGCTCAAGAGTTTGCTCACCGCGCTGCAGAAAAACTCCAAGCGCACCAAATCGCCTCGCTCGTAGCGCCACTCATGGCCGCTTTCAACACGAGCCGTCTGGCGCACGTCTTCGGACTTGACCCGAGATGCTGACTAACGCGGCAATGGGCCGCCCACGACGCTTGAAGCGCCCGTTCCTCGGGCCCATACTGAACCTATGACGCGCAGACCCTCTCCTGCCTGGTCGATTCTTCTGCTCGTGTTGATGGGAGCAATCTTGCTCGCGCCGCCCGTGCTGAGTGCTGACGACATCAAGCTTAAGGACGGCTCGAAAATTTCCGGCACCATCGTCGGATTCGAGGAAAACTCCTTCAAGGTAAAGACCAGCTTCGGATTCGCCATCGTTCAAAAAGATCAGGTCGTTTCGATTTCGATGCCCGACGCGCCGAAGCCCGCGGAAAAGACGGCTGAGAAGCCTGGCGATGCGGCGTCCGAGAAACCTTCCGCTTCTTCGTCGGTCAAAGCGGAAGCCGTGAAACCTGTCGTTGCGCCGCTTCCAGCGATGAGCGGAGGAGATTCCGATCCGGCGGCTAAGATTCAACCTGTTGTGAAATATGCTCCGGCTCCCGTGCCAACCGCGTCGAAAGCAATCGCGAAATCCGCATCGGCGCCCCAGCCAGCGCCTGCCCCGTCGACCAAATCCGCGAATTCCACGCCGGGCAACGCCGCGAATTCGGCGCCTGCCGCTCCCGTGGCAAGTGCGACAGCGCCGAAGCCAGCCGCGCCCGAGCCGATCAAAGAAGCCGTGATCGGCAACATGTACACGAACGAAACCTATCGGTTCCACATGTACAAGCCGCCCGATTGGGACGTGATCGCCACAGCTCCGAAAGTGCTGCCTGGCGCGATCACGGCAATGGGCACCGGCGACGACATGACTTACCTGCTGATCGGCCAGGAGCAGGCAGGAAAATCGCTAGCGACCGATATGGACACGACCGAGAAGCGTCTCCGCGACGTGATGGTGAATTTCCGCGCGCTCGACGACAAGCAGATTACCGTTTCCGGCGCCACTGCCACCGAACACCGCTTCCGCGGTAGCGTCGATCAGCACGATTGGTCTGGCGTGGTAGTCCTGGTGCCGCGCGGCGAAAAGCTCTTCACCATTTTCGGAATGACCCGCGCCGACAACGACCTGGTGCAAATTCAGGAGAATGTTATCGCCCGCGCCATTTCCAGCCTGCAATTCACCAACTAGCGCGATCGATCCCCTATCCGCGACTGAAATTCCATTCAAGATCCAATCGGCCCGGGCATCGACGGCGCGCCAGCAGGCGGCAACCCATTGGCGACCGGGAAAGGACGCACTTCGTCGCGCGACTCGCGGCGACATCGAAGTCCTTATATCACAATGGCTTGCCGAGCTTGCGACGCAGATAGCTCTAGAATTTCGTGACTTCGCTGAAGTGAAAGTCGCGAACCTTCATGGGTGGAACGACCATTTCGAAGGATTCTTCACCTGCCGCGCGCACAGGAATACCTAACATGCTGACTTTCGCGAGCATTTCGATAACGCTTTCGTTGAAGCGGAAATTGCGGACTCCGCCAGTGACGCGGCCGTTTTCGATCAGGAACGTTCCGTCGCGGGTCATGCCGGTGAGGACCTTTTCGTAGGGATCGACTTCGCGGATATACCAGAGGCGCGTGACCAGGATGCCGCGCTCGGTGGATTCTGATCATCTCCTCGGTTGAAGCCGTGCCTCCCGAGAAGACCAGATTCATCGGTGCTTCGCCATATTCGTTGGGCAGCGAAAAACCGTGGCCGGTGGGTTTCGCCTTCATTTTCTTGGCGGTGGCGCGCGAATACACGAGGTTTTTCGGCACGCCTTTATCGACCAGCAAAACTTTCTGACGCGGGACGCCTTCGCCATCGTGCGGCGGACCGCTTTGCAGCGGGTGATAGGCGTCGTCCCAGATGGTGATGTTGTCGCCGAAGACTTTCTTGCCGATGCGGCCGGTGAGACAGGAACGCTTGTCGAGCATGGAGGTGGCGGCGAAATCGTAGAAAAGAAACCCGACCAGATCGAGGACGGCACTCGGACTCAGGATCGTGGTGTAGCGCCCGGCCGGAACTTCGCGCGGCTCGCGCGACCGGGTGGCCACGCCGGACGCGGTTTCGGCCAGCGCCTCGGGATCGAGATTGCGGATATCGGGCGAATTGGACTTGGCCCAGCCGGAAGAGTTCGGCTCCAGAATCGTGATCGAAAACTCTGCGCGGGTTTGCTCGTAGTGCGCAACGAGGCCGCGCGAGTTCGCCATCACCGAGCGCGATTCTCCGCTGGAAAAGATTCCTGCCGCGGTCTGTTTCGCTTTGTTCGCCATCTTGCAGACGCGCGTTACGGCCTTCGCGCGATCTTCGGGCGTGGCTTTGGCGGTCGACGAGAAAAATCGCGATACTTTCTGATATTTCTGCTTGCCGATCAGCGGCAGCAGATCGGGATTCTTGGGCTGATTGCGTGCCAGCGTCAGTGCGGCTTCCACGGTACGGCGCAGCGACTCGTCGTCGGTCTTGTTAGTGGTGGAGCGAGCCGTGCGGCCATCGACTACAGCGCGGACGGAAATGCCGAGCGAGTGCTCGGCGACGTTCTGGTGGATTGTGTTGTTGGCGAATCGCGTGAGCGCGTCAGTGGTCGAGCCGACTTCGACTTCGGTTTCGTCCGCGTCGCTGAATTTCAGCACTTTTTCGGCGATGCGCTCGAGGTTTTTGAGCGAGAGTTGTGCGTTTTTGGCCATGGTCAGAAGCGAGACCTCGGTGGGCACGCAGCGTCGCCCGCAGCGCACGCCGTGGAGAGATCCTTCGACTGCGTAGCCGGACGTCCCGGCAGGAGCTGGGACGAGAAGCAACTGCGTCCGGCTACTCCGCTCAAGATGACGAAAAATTCATTGGGCATGGTTATTTGGCGAAGGCGACGCCGACTTTCATGTCGCGGAAACGGGCGGGAGACGCGCCGTGGCCCGTGCCCATTACCTGCTGGGGCTGGCCTTTGCCGCAGTTGGGAGTGCCCCAGAGCGTCCAATATTCGCGCGAACAGATAGCATCGCAGCTATTCCAGAATTCCGTGGTGATGCCGCTGTAGCTGGGATTCTTGATCATGCGGCCCAGTTTGCCGCCTTTCACTTCCCATCCGATCTCGGTCGAAAACTGAAAATGGTAACGCCGGTCGTCGATGGACCAGGAGCGGTTGGTTTCCATGAGGATCGCATCGTCGGTATCGGCAATCAGGTCGTCATATTTCCAGGTGCCGGGATTGATGCTGATGTTGGTCATGCGGATCATCGGCAGGCGATTCCAACTTTCGCAGCGAACGGTGCCACCGGAGCGCTTTTCGCCAATGGAGGCGGCGGTCTCGCGGCTGCTAAGGTAGCCGGTAAAAAGGCCGTCGGTGATGATCGGCGTGCACTGCGCAGCCACGCCTTCGTCATCGTAGCCGAACGTGCCGAGACCGGGGCCGTGCTCCAGACGCGCGTCCGCAACCACGTTGACGATATCCGAACCGTATTTCAGCTTGCGAAGTTTTTCGGTGGTAAGGAAACTCATGCCCGCAAAATTCGCTTCCATGCCGAGAACGCGATCGAGCTCGATGGGATGGCCGATTGATTCGTGAATCTGCAGGCCGAGCTGCGAGCTGCCCAGGATGATGGTCTGCTGCCCTTCCGGGCATTGCGCGGCGGAATGCAAGGCGACGCACGCTTCGGCGAGCCGTCCGGCATTGCCTACTAGATCGAGCGATTCGATCAGCTCGTAACCCTGCAGCATGTGCTGTCCACCGAAGCTATTGGGATAAGAACGCTTCTGAATTTCAGTTCCGGCGAAGCTGGTAGCGACAATTCCAGCGCCGGATTGCATCTTCACCTGATGTATCGATGAGCCGGTGCTGGAAAGGAAAAGCTGGTCGATGCGGCGGAAGGACATGGAGCCTTCCGCGACGGTGACGCCTTTCACGCGGCGCATTTCTTTATCCGCGGCGAGCAGCACGCCGATCTGGGTTTCGACCGGAATGCGGAAAGGATCTTTGAGGTACGGATTCTGCCAGGTGTCGACGTGGGTTTTCTCAGGCGCGAGCGAGACATTTTCGCGCTTGGCGAGGGCGGAGGCCTTGGCGATGGCGACGGCTTCGGCGGCGCAGGCTTGCACGCCTTCGTTCGTCAGCCGGTCGGTAGAGGAAAATCCCCACGCGCCGCCAGCGATCACGCGGATGCCCAGGCCGAGCGATTCCGATTCGGCCAGTGTGCCCACTTGGCCGTTCTTGGTCGAAATGTCGCGATGGCGAATGTCCATGATGCGGACGTCCGCGTAGGAAGCGCCGCGCCGCTTGGCGGTTTCCAGAGCGAGACTTGCTAGATCGCGCATGACTGCGTGCCCAAAAACACCGTGGGGCCCCCCGGGGGTTTGTGTCGATTAGAAAGTACCCCGATCTTTTGTTTTCTGCGGGTTACGGGCGTTTCTATTCGACACGTGTGTCGATTAGAAACGGGTCGAAATCGGCCACGGGCCAGCGGGCCGGCGCTGGCTTCCAGTTGCGACAATATGTTCCCAAAATTCACGGAACTATCTTAGAGGAAAGCGGAGAGAGTGCAAGGGTGAGGTTGTGTAAAGAATGGAACCTCGGCCTGCGGCGGAGATGAATGCGTACGATCGTGCGAACAAATTTGCCGGCACAGCATGCTGTCTCCTGCGTGTCTTTTTGCTGGTATTCGCCCAGCAATGACTCTTTGGCGATCGCATCGGCGGCAATTCGCGCTAGGGATGCCAGTTTGAGGGCCGAAGAGTGATCCGTCGACTGCACGACCGGACGTCCCGGCCGTTCCGCTCAGGATGACGAGCTTCCTACTTGGTATTGAAGAGACCGAGGTCGAAGGCGTCGGCCATGGCTTTGTAGCCGGCGTCGTTGGGGTGCAAATGATCGCGGATGTTGAATGACGGGCGAATCTGTTTCGGGTTCGCCGGATCCTGCACCGCTTTGTCGAAATCGATGACGGCGTCGTATACGTGGCTGGTGCGAATCCATTCGTTTACCGCTTCGCGCATGGATTCGCCACGTTCGGTGGCGTAGGCCGCGCCGACGTAGGGCGTGAGCGTGGCGCCGATGACTTTGATGCCGTGCATGTGGGCGCGCTCGATTATCTGCTTGTGCGCGGCGATCAAATCGTCCGCCGATGGGGATTCGGACGGCGGGGCGCCGGCCATGTTTCCGATACCGATGTCGTTGATGCCCTCCAGGATGATCAAATATTTCACGCCCGGCTGGCTGAGAACGTCGCGATCGAAGCGCGCGAGGGCGTTGATGCCCGCGCCGTCACCGAGAAGGCGGTTGCCGGAGATGCCTTCGTTGACGATGGCGAGGCCGGCTGTGGATTTATTTGCCGCGAGGCGCACGGCCAGCTGGCTGGGCCAGCTGCTGTCCGTGTTCACGGTCGAGGTGGCGCCGTCGGTAATGGAATCGCCGAACGCGACGATGGCGGCGGATTTGGCGGGCGCGATTACGTCCACACCGTCGATCCAATACCAGAGCTCGCGTGTGGTCGGATCCGCGATACTGGGCGCGCCGGTGAAATCGCCGGGCTGCGAGATGTACGTGGTGTGCAGGGCGGTGAGGTGAATCGTCGACGGTGCTTCGACCGGGACGTAGAGGCTGATCACCAGATAGCCGAGCGCGGGAACTTCGAAATCGAGCGGATCGCTGAAGGATTCCGCAGCCGGAGGAATCGAGACGGATGGTCTCCCGCCGAACGTGAGCGCTTTGTCGCTGCCGGCGACGATGGCGGAGTCTTTATCGTGCAGAGCGATGTGCGCTGCGCCGATTTGGAGGGCCGTGGAGCCGAAGGCGTTCGAAAGCTGAATGCGGACACGGCGACCGCCGATGCTGGTCTTCACGATCATGCGCACGGTTTGATTATTGAGCGAGGGCGGCGCGGGAAAGAGCGGCGGAGGCGCGGGGGCGTTGGGCGCTGGAGCCGTCGGGGCGCCATTTGCACCGGGAGCCGGCGGCGTGGCGAATCGCGGAAAGCCGAAACGAGGACCTTGCGGCGATGCGGCCCAGGTAGCTACCCAGTGCTCGTCTTTTTGTTGCGCGCTGGCGTGATCTGCGGCGAGCGAGAAAACAAAAGCGAGAAGGCAGACAGCTGGAGCGATTCGGCGAGCGGCTGGCATTCCATTCCCCCCCCAAAAATTTGGTATCGCGGGCGGATGTTAACTCAACGAATGACAGGGCGCAATGCAGGAGCCAGCAACGATTAGCCGCGTGATCCGATCGCGCGGTGCCATTTGGGTACGAGGAGATCCTAGGACCACAGCCAAGAGTGTCTGCGCCACTCAGTGTTTTGGCGCGGGCGGGTGCGGGGCGAGAACCTGTTGCAGCGTCAGACCCGACGCAAAATTCAGTTCGACGTCGAACTTGATCCACGCGATCACGTCGGGCGCGCCGTTCTTGCCGGCGATAACGCGCGATTTCGTAATGCGAAGCTGGCCGGTACCGAGCATGAGCGCGGCGGCCTCGGCAGCGATGCGCGGTTTGTCAGCTTCGCCGATGGTGCTGGGGTAGAGCGCGGCGTTGACGACTTCGTTCGCGCGCTGTTCGTCTTGCGCGGACTGGACGAAATTAAATTTACGCACGGGATCCTGGAGGGCCTCCTTCGCGGAATAGCCGAAGGCGGCGGCGATGTAACGGTCGTTGTAGGCATGGTAAGGCGGCGTGGCGATAGCAGCGAATTCCACGGGGTCGCTGGCGGGCTTGACGTCATCGGAGGCGTCGGCGGGATCTCCCGCGGGCTCAAACGGCGGAAGAATTTCGATGACCCAGCCGCCGCCTTCGTCGGAAGTGGCAGGGGTGAGGCGGAAGAAGAGGTTGTGGGCGATGTCGCGGGTGAAAGGCTGGCCGCGGGTGGCTTCGCCGGAAAAGCGGAGAACGTCGGCGTCCGTAGCGGACGCGTGCGTGGGTTGATCTTGCGGATGAGCGGGCGGCGCGGGGATTCCGGCTGCGAGAATGCAGGCGATGAAAACCGCGATGGGCCGGCGGGACATTGCGCGGGAATTCTAACAGGATGGGGAGCGGGGATGAATGGCGTCGTCCCGTGATCTAGACGATTCTTCGCCGCCTGTAGATGAGGCGACGTATGCACCAGCGGTCTTGAAATGAGCTCGGGCGGGCGGATCTTAGACCCACCCCTACGATTCGTGAATCAAATAGGAAAACTCAACAGATGTTGAGATTTTAAACACCCTTGCGGACTTCGGCGCGCGGGGCCTGATGGCGTAACGGTGAAAATCAAGGGGTTTGCGACTTCGAACCGCTCCTTTCCCTTTGGAAGCGGAGTTGCACTTAGATTATGCGTCGCTCGATTGAAGCCGAGGGCGCCAAGAGGAGGATGACATGAGCGGAATCCGAAAGAACTCGAAGAACCAATTGCACCAGGGAACGAAGATCGAGGCAAGGAAGCCTCTGGATGTGCCGGTGCACACCACGACGACCAACACGACTTCGACTGAATCTTTCAGCCTCAACTTCACGAAGATCGAATATCAGTACAAGTAGGTCGCGGGGAGATTGCTTGCGCCGCTCCCACCCTAAATTGCGAAAGGTGGGGCGCGCGGCGGCGGCGGCGAGAGTGGGAGTCCGATGGTGTGCGCGCTACGGCGTACGGCGCGCCCCTCTTAAGAACACAGTCAAAAGTGCCTGTGTCGCTGAAAAGAAAAAAGGGCGGCCCTGGGGCCGCCCTTTTTTTGTGAACCGAAGAGCCCGCGAGGGGCCGGCGGTACGACTACGTGCCTTCGTCCCAGCTGGCGAGGTACTTTTCCTGCTCCGGGGTGAGCTTATCGATCAGGACGCCCATGGACTCGAGCTTGAGCTTGGCGATCTGCTTATCCAAGTGTTCGGGCACCGAGTAGACCTGAGCCTTCAGGTCCTTGGCATTCTTGACCATGTATTCGGCCGAGAGCGCCTGGTTCGCGAAGCTCATGTCCATAACCGACGCCGGGTGGCCTTCGGCGGCAGCCAAGTTGATCAGGCGGCCTTCGCCGAGAAGATAGATTTTGCGGCCGTCCTTCATCGAATATTCCTCTACGAACGGCCGGGCTTCCTTGTGGCCGCTGGAAAGTTTCTCAAGCGCCGGAATGTCAATTTCTACGTTGAAGTGGCCGGAATTGCTGATGACCGCGCCGTCCTTCATGCGTTCGAAGTGCTCGTGCGCGAGGACTGACTTGTTGCCCGTAACGGTGACGAAGATATCGCCGAGCTTGGCAGCCTCGTTCATGGGCATCACGCGGAAACCGTCCATCACGGCTTCGATGGCCTTCGTAGGATCGATTTCGGTGACGATCACGTCCGCGCCCATGCCTTTTGCGCGCATGGCAACGCCGCGTCCGCACCAACCGTAGCCTGCTACGACCAGCTTCAGTCCGGCGAGCAGCAGGTTGGTGGCACGGATGATGCCGTCAAGCGTCGACTGGCCCGTGCCGTAGCGATTGTCGAAGAAGTGCTTGGTGAGCGCGTCGTTGACGGCGACGACCGGGAACTTCAGCGTGCCGTCTTTGGACATGGCGCGCAACCGGATGACTCCGGTGGTGGTTTCTTCTGTGCCGCCGATGACGTCTGAAATCTGATTGGTGCGCTTGGTGAGCAGCTGGGTGACCAGGTCGGCACCATCGTCCATGGTGATCTGCGGTTTGTGGTCAAGCGCAGCGTTGATGTGCGCGTAGTAGGTGGCGTGGTCTTCGCCCTTGATGGCGAACGTGGGAATGCCGTAGTGCGTGATCAGCGCTGCCGCGGTGTCGTCCTGCGTCGAAAGCGGATTCGAGCCGCAAACTACGAGGTCGGCGCCGCCGTCACGCAGGGTAATGGCCAGATTCGCCGTCTCCGTGGTGACGTGTAAACAGGCCGCCATGCGAATACCCTTGAGCGGCTGTTCCTTGATGAAGCGCTTGCGAATCAACTGCAGCACGGGCATGTGCTGATTGGCCCATTCGATCTTGCGCTTGCCCTGATCGGCGAGCGAGAAGTCCTTTACATCACCTTTTACTTTGACGGCTGTTTCCACGAGTTGCTCCCTTTTTGAGCTGCCTATGATTTAGGAGGACCGCTTGTTGATAAGCACCGCGCTAAAAACCGCGACGCTGCGTTCAATCCTCACGGCCTAGCGCGAGACTGCCACGGCGCCGCGCGAAGCGGCTTCCTTGCGGATCGCGTCGGCCTTGTCGGTTTTTTCCCAGGTGAAGCTGGGGCCGGTGCGGCCAAAGTGACCGTAGGCGGCCGTGGGGCGATAAATCGGACGGCGCAGATCGAGCGTTTCGATGATGCCCTTAGGCGTCAGCTTGAAAATTCCGCGGACGATTTCGGTGATCTGCGAATTCGGGATCGTGCCCGTGCCGAATGTATCGACCATCACGGAAACCGGCTCAGCCACGCCGATGGCGTAAGCCAGCTGGACTTCCACTTTGCGCGCCAAGCCTGCCGCGACGATATTCTTCGCGACGTAACGGGCCATGTAGCAGGCGGAGCGGTCGACCTTCGAGGGATCCTTGCCGGAAAAAGCGCCGCCGCCGTGACGCCCGTAGCCGCCGTAGGTGTCTACGATGATTTTGCGGCCGGTAAGACCCGCGTCGCCCATCGGACCGCCTGTGACAAATCGGCCCGTCGGGTTCACGTGAATCGTGGTGGTCTTGTCGAACATATTGGCCGGCAGAACCGGCTTGATTACTTTTTCGATCACGGCTTCGCGCAGGTCGCTGCTGGATACTTTGTCGCTGTGCTGCGTGGAGATTACGACGGTGTCGATGCGGGCGGGACGGCCATTGATGTACTCGATGGAGACTTGCGATTTGGCGTCGGGGCGGAAGAAGTCGACTTCCTTCTTCTTGCGAACTTCGGCGTGCTTTTGCATCAACTGATGCGCGAGCTGAATGGCCATCGGCATCAGTTCGGGCGTTTCATCGCAGGCGTAGCCGAACATCATGCCCTGGTCGCCGGCACCGCCGGTATCAACACCCATGGCGATATCGGGCGACTGGCCCTTCACAGCAGACATGACCGCGCAGGTTTCGCAGTCGAAGCCGTATTTGCCGCGGTTGTAGCCGATGTCGTTGATCACGCCGCGCGCAATCGTGTCGTAGTCGAGCACGCCGCAGTGTTCCTTCTTAATGGTGATTTCCCCAGCGACGACAACCAGACCGGTGGTCAGCAATGTCTCGCAGCCGACGCGGCCCATGGGGTCCGCCTTCATCACCGCGTCGAGCACTGCGTCGGAAATCTGATCAGCAATCTTGTCGGGATGGCCTTCGGAAACGGATTCGGAGGTAAACAGGAATTTCTCGTCGGTATGTGCCAAAACAGTGTCCTCCCACGGAATTAAGACGGGACTCGGAGTATGTGCCCAGTGCCTTCAGGCCAACAAGCACTTAAGGTTAGCATTGGGTGCGGGGGGTGTCAATAAAGTGCATGGAAAGGCTCCAAATAGAGGTTAAACGGCATCTTCAGAGCTTGAAAGACACTCCCAATTGCCTCAAGAAAAACGCACGAGCCGGCGGGGAGGGATGGGTGATGGGGTTCCCCTCCGGCTCGGTGGAACAAAAGCTGGTCGCGGCTGCCGAACTCGAGAGCACTTCCCCCGGCGGCGAAATTCGAGTTGCCGCGGGCAAAGTTGGAGACCGGCACGTTGCGACCTAGAACATGAACCTCACAGCGAATTGAATCTGGCGCTGGCCGCCCTTATCCCCGGGCGTGGTCGCGGCCAGTCCGGTCCCGGAGGTGTAGCAGGGGCCAGCGAGCGTAGCAGGGAGTACCTGCGACGGGTTGCAGAATACGCCACCGAGGGGATTGCTTGGGCTCGGGAGTTCATAGGCGGCCGGATTGCTAAGTTGCGAATAGTTCGCGCCCGCGCTCGATGGCGAGACGAGGGCAGAGACGCTCATCAAGTAGGCCTGCGGCCCCACGACGAAGTTCGCGTGGTTCAGGACATCGAAGAACTCCGCGCGCAACTGCACGGTGAGCTTCTCGTTGATCTTCGTATCCTTAAAGATCGCGAAGTCGATGTTGGAGAAATTGGGGTTATTGAGCGAGTCGCGGCCGGAGTTGCCAAGTGTGCCGTAGGGCGCAAACACAAAGCATTCCGGATTCCACCACTCAGTTTTGCTCCTGACCATGGCTTTGCAGCCGGGCAGCCGCTCCGGACGTTCGCCCTCGGTCGCGCCTCCGGTTTGGGATTGATATTGACCGCCAAACGCGTTCTGGACGTTAAAGGGCAGGCCCGTAGCGTAGCTGGCGATAGGACTCACTTGCCAGCCTTCGACCCACCGGTTGCCCTTGAAGGGCAGCCGATAGATAGCATTCGCGGTAAAAATGTGGTTGGAACTAAAGCTGCATGGACCTCGATCCAACCCTGGGTTGTAGGAATCTACGACGGCCCACTCACCTTGTTCCGTGCTGATGGTGGCCGAGGCATTGTCCAGGCACTTGGACCATGTGAAGCCGACATTGCCAACCAGATCCCGGGCGAACTGCCGGCTCAATGTGGCTTGCAAGGCGTTGTAAGTGGAGTGTGCTTTGGGCTCGACCGCCTCGAACGCCCCGAAGTTATTATTCACGTGCGTGCCCATGAAAGGATTGTTTATCGTGCCCGGCGCACCCGCCCCGGTAGCGCCCGTCCCGGAGGAGCCCGGGTAGTTCCCGGTTTCGAGTGCCGTCTCCTGGTCGCCGGGCGATAGCATCGAAAAGGAGACCGGAGCGTTGGCGTCGATCCAATAGAACAGGTGGTTGCCCGAGGAACCGCTGTAGCCCACCGTGAGCACGGTCCCGTGCCCTAGTTCGCGCTGCACGTTCAGGTTGTACTGCATGACGAATGGCGCGGTGTTCACATTCTGCAGGATGCCATAGTACCAGGCGATGTCGGTCGCCGCAGGCGCTCCGTTGATAAGCTGGTTGGGACTAGTAGGCAAATTGGGGAACACACCCGTGGTGAAAAACAGAAAGAACAACGGCTCATTCGGGCGCATCGAAGTGTTGTCAAGGGCATAGGTACGCGCAGTAACGGGCTCGTGGAACATGCCGAAGCCGGCGCGGACCGACGTCTTGTGATCTCCGAAGGGATCCCAAGCAAGGCCAATGCGCGGATCGAAGTTCTTAATATTGGGATTGTGGGTAAAGGGATGCTTCGCGGTGACGAAGTCGAATTCCGTCGCCGTCGTAGTCAGGTTGGGGATCACAAAAATAGGCTGACCGACCGTCGTTGGGTTGCTGGCCCACGCGTAGCGCAACCCAATATTCAAGGTAAGTCTCTTATTGATTTTCCAGTCGTCCTGGATGTACGGCTCCACCCAGGTCTGGCGCCAGTGGGCGCTGTCGCTGAAGGGATAGGAGGTTCCACCTGGGGCGGTATAGGCGTAACTGGGAGCCGCTGCGCACACGCACAGCAATGGATTGCCGTACAACGAACCACCAAGCCCCGGCCCGAATAGCCCCCCTAGGTTTGCGAAGATCCACGCGCCGCCGGAGTATTGGTTCCAG
Organism: uncultured Acidobacteriota bacterium; assembly: GCA_963800535.1. Classification (GTDB taxonomy): domain Bacteria; phylum Acidobacteriota; class Terriglobia; order Acidiferrales; family UBA7541; genus Palsa-295. Next base: position 168,361 of record CAWDBK010000008.1, on the reverse strand, counting down.
AGCTGGTTCAGCTGCGGGATGGTTACGGTAGCTCCGAAGCGGAGACTATGCGCGCCAAGCGACAGGATAACATCGTCGCCAACGCTGAAGCGGTTGACTACGGGCCGGCTAGGACTCGAAGGCGAGGGACCCAGCGCCGACAATCCCCAGCCAGGGGTGAAGTCCATAGCCTGTCTGCCGGCATTCTGGACCAAAGGCCCGGAGTTGGAGTTGGCGCCAGGGTTTAGCGTCTTCGTATACAGCCGCACATACCCGAAACGGACTTCGTTGAGCATCCGGGGCGAAAACGTATGTCGCTCTTCGATGGTGAAGTACTGGTTGTGCTCGTAATCGGCTTCCGGGTATCCGGGTACCTGAGTATAACCGTACGGGACAAGCTGATAAGCGCCCTCCCTGATGTAACGGCCGAATAGGCTGTCCTTCTCGCCCAAGATATAGTCCACACGCCCCAGCACATAGTCCTCGGTGCCGGTCTGGGAACTGGTTGAGCAAAACAGGCCGGTGCCCGGGAAGCCGGCAAGATTGATGTTGGATACGTTGGGGCAGTCAGTCGGACTCTGAGCAAGCGGGTACAATTCGAAAATGCTTTGCGACACCGGATTCAGGGGAAAGGAGGGACCCGTTGGCCCGAGAGGCTTTCCAGACCAGTTGCCCTCCCCATCTTGTGTCATGCCGCCCGCCGTGTACAGCTCGGGCAACGAGGTAGGAACCACGGCGCGTGTGGTGGTGGCGTCCGTCGCCCGCAGGCCCTCGTAGTTAAAGAAGAAGAAGGCTCTGTCGCTCTTGATTGGGCCTCCGACCGAGCCGCCAAATTGGTTCCTCTCAAAACTCGGTTTATGCCCGGGGACGTCGAAGTAGTTGCTGGAATCCAGCGCGCTGTTGCGGACGTATTCATAAAGCGAGCCGTGGTAGCTGTTGGTGCCCGACTTGGTGACCGCGTTGACGGCCGCGCCGGTGCCGCCGAATTCGGCGCTGTAAGTGTTGGTCAGAATCGAGAATTCCTGGATGGCCTCCATGCCGAGCGAAGTCCCCATGATGCTGACGCCCGCGCCATGATCGAGCCAGTCGCGGATGTCGGTGTTGTCCATCATGTAGGCCATTCCCACCGGGCGCGAACCGGAAACCGAGTAGTTGGTTTGGTTGCCGTAGACAGTGGACGACTGGCCGCCGCCACCGGCACTAGGTGCCACGGATGCCACGCCCGGCGCCAAAGTGATGAGGCTCGCGAAATTGCGGCCGTTGATCGGCAGATTCTCCATTTGACTGGACGAAACCAATTGGCCAACTGCAGCGGTTTCGGTGTCGACTCGGGAAGCTTCACCCTCCACCTTGACGACCTGCTCGGATTTGCCCACTGGTAGTTTGAAATCCAGGATCGGCCGCGCGCCGACGCTCAGAACGATTCCCGTTTGCAGCACTTGCTCGAAGCCGGCCTCCTGGGCGGAGACGTCGTAAGTGCCAACCTGCATCTCCGGGAGTGTGTAGCGGCCCTGCGCGTCGGTGACGCCGGAATACGTGACACCCGTGCTGGTGTTCTTCGCTTGGATCTTGGCGCCGACTACGACCCCTCCGCTGGGATCCATGACGGTCCCAGACAGTGTAGCTTTCTCTACCTGCGCATATAGGCTGCCGACTGTAACAGCGCACAAAAATGATATGGCCAGCGCCGCCAAAAGGAATCCGCGCAGAAAGGCCGGAAATTGCCGGCCGCTCGAGCCGCCGATTTCAACACTTTTAACAGCTGGAGACAAATTACGGGCTAACCGGACACACCTCCGCACACGCAGGACCTTCGCCATGTCGTACGCTCCTTAGCACCAGTGAAAGTGGGATCACGGGTGTCGCACTCCCCATGGCTGCGGCATTTATCACCTAGAGAATGTTTCTGTCAAGCTCAATATGCATACATAAACCTAGATGTCCTCGTATTGGCGCTGACACCGTGGTAGGTAACCCTAACTTGTGAAACGAGTAGTGGTCGTTCTTCGCCGATAGGAGCCCTCTCCCGGCGACTGCGAGGCGAAAATACTGCATTCATTTGGATAACTGCGCATACAAAACATCCAAAGGCAGGAATCCGGCTGCAGCAAGAGGAAGGCAATCCAGCCGGACCACGGCGGAAGCAGGCAGGCACGACTCGAGGGTTCAGCAACACCTACGAAGCGCGCGAAATCGAATGGGAGCCGGAGTCGAAAACTGTTCTTTTTTGCACAGAACTGCCCTCCACCCCTGACTTAGCATATCGCCTTGGACAACTCGATCCTGACCTGAAACTTGGAGAACCAAAATGACCAGCGAGACAGCCAAGAAGTGTGCACATCCCGTCTGTTCCTGCATGACGACTTCGGGCAAGTACTGCAGCGCGCAGTGCGAGGCAATGGAGAAAATGCCGGACATTGATTGCACCTGCGGCCACGCCGTCTGCACGGGCAAAACCTCTTAACCCGCTTTCGGACTGGCAGTACGCGGTATTCCGAACGACAGCCGCCGTCTCCGTCGCGAAATTCTTCTAGGGGGTTCGACATGCTGGTTCAGGAGATCTCTCCGCAGGATAGCCTCAGCCACCTGACCCACATGCACCTCGGCAGGTTGGGGTGTGTCAAGGGCTCCCAGCCTTACGTCGTGCCATTTTACTTCGCCTACGACAGCAACTACTTGTACGGCTTTTCGACGGCCGGGCAAAAAATCGATTGGATGCGCGCGAACCCGCTCGTTTGCGTCGAAATCGACGACCTGGCGAGTGCGGATGAATGGGTAAGCATCATCATTCTGGGCCGATACGAAGAGCTGCCGGACACGCCGAAGTTCAAGACCCAGCGCGAGATAGCGTACGCCTTCCTGCAACAACGGGCTGACTGGTGGGAGCCAGGCTATGCGAAAACGATTGTCAACGGCGCCGAGCGTCCACTGATCCCCGTTTACTTTCGCGTCCAGATAGTGGAAATCACGGGCCGCCGAGGCGCAGCCAATGTGAGTGGTGGAGTCGAAAAAAACAACAACCAGACACCTTCATAAATGTGCGGGAAGGACAATTCGAGAATCATAGTGGGCGCCTCCGGCGACCGGAGCGTACGGTTCGGATCGGATCCAAGAGTCGCGAACAATCGCGGTCGTCTAGCGACGATCCTGGCGGCGCTGATTGCGCTCGTCCTATTGCCGGGCCTGGCTCAAGCACAGTCACAAGCAACACCTGCAAGCGGCGACAAATCCGCGCCGGCTCCACAAGACAAGATCGCTCCGGCGAAGACCGCGACGCCCTCGTCCGACTATGCCGGGGCGGAAACCTGCAAGACGTGCCACGCCGACATTTACACGGGTTGGGAAAAAAGCCCACACTGGAAGCAGACGTACAAAGACGGCGGCATCGCGAAGCATGGCTGCGAGGATTGCCACGGACCCGCTAGCAGCCACGTTGCTGATCCTTCCGATACTTCCCATCTTTTTCTGTTCGAGAAAGCCTCCACGAAAGAAATCAATCAACGCTGCCTGACCTGCCACGCCGGCGGCACGCAGCACATGAATGCCATCAACTCAATACATTCGAAGAATGACGTCAGTTGCGTCTCCTGCCATTCGCCGCACCACGCGGCCGAGTCCGAATTCCTGCTCGTGAAGCGCCAGCCCGAGCTGTGCTACGGATGCCATCTTCAGCAGAAAGCTCAGTTCGACATGCCTTTCCATCATCGCGTGAACGAAGGGCTGATCCAGTGCAGCGATTGCCACAACGTGCACGGCACGGTCGGACCCAAGCAAGTGCGGACTTCTTCCACGCAAGACGCGGTCTGCTTCAAATGCCACATGGACAAGCAGGGTCCGTTCGTATACGAGCACGCGCCCATCAAGGTGGATGGATGCCAGTCGTGCCACCTGACGCATGGCGGGCCGAATCCGCACATGCTGAAGCTCAGCAACGTGAACCTGCTATGCCTGCAGTGCCACACGACTTCAAGTTTCAGCTCCGCGCCGGGAGCGCCTTCGTTCCACAACCAGGCCAGCCTCTTTCAGTCGTGCCTGTTGTGTCACTCGCAAATTCACGGCTCTAACTTTGACGCGACCTTCTTCAAATAGGAGGTGTCGCGGGATCGTTATGGATGAACTCCAACAGTTGGTGAGACGCGAATGAACCTTTCAAGGGAGCGCCGGAAGGCCACGGGCCGCGGGTCGGTTCGCCCGATTCATCTCGCGATCGTGGCCGCAGCGCTGTTCCTTTCGCCTGCGGCCCGTGCCCAGGACGACTCCGGAGAATCCAAGGGAATTGATTCTGGCGACTACAACATTCACCAGTCGATCGAGTTCGGCTATCGAGCAAACGAAATCAACGGCAACAGAGACACCTACGATACGTTCGAAAACCTGGGCTCGGGCGTCCGTCTCTTTGATTACACGCTGGAGATGCGATCTCTCGACCACAAGGGATGGCTGTTTGATGATTTAAGTTTCAGCAACTTTGGATACGGCGGCGACCCGAACGACGTGACGCGGCTGCGCATCGGCAAGAATAAAATCTACGATTTCCGAGTGCTGTTCCGACGCGACAAGAATTTCTGGGACTATAACCTGCTGGCCAATCCGCTGAACCCGGCCTCATTGAACCCGGCGGGCTCGTTGACCACCGGCTGCTATGTTGGCCCGCCGACCGCCGCTTTTCCACAGGGCGCCCCTGCGTATTGTTCTTCGCCCGCGGTGGCGATTAACAATTCTCCTCATGGACTGGATCTCGTGCGCCGCATGCAGGATTACGATCTCACACTGTTTCCTAATTCCGCCGTTCAGGTCCGGCTGGGATATTCCCGCAATCGCGACGAAGGCCCCGGATTCTTCACTACAGACAACGGAACAATCTCGGACTTCAACGAGAATTACAGCTATACGACGAATGCCTATCGGGTTGGAGTCGATTTCAAAGTGCTTCCGCGGACCACTATTTCCTACGACCTGTTCATCAGCTATTTTTCAGCAGAACAATGTAGTCACTGACAACCCGGCTGCAAATCCTCAGAATTTCGGATTCGTCCTTGCAAACCCCACGGGAGTGGGCACTCCGAATGGGACGCCGGTAGACCTGGGGAACATCTGGAGCACGCAAACGCCCTCCGAGGTTCTGCCCTGCGCCGCCGCGATTGTGGCGGGAACAACGAACACCGCCAACCCGAACTGCAACGGGTTCCTGTCCTACAGCCAGATCGGGAAGTCCGCGGAATTTTATGCCGACGGAGCGGCTGCGCTTCCAATCGAATTACTTCAACAACCTCGAGATATCCGGCTCGCTGGGTTACAGCACCAGCAACAATCACATTCCCGATTTCCTTGAGACTGTGAACGGATGGACGGCGCGAACGGCCGAGCGTGGAGGCACAACCGGCGGGCCGGCGGAGGCAAGGCGCGTCTCGGTGAATGCGGATTGGTCGGCCTCCTATTCGATTACGGACAAATTACGAATCCTCGATTCGTTCCGCTACGACAACTGGCGCATTCCGGGGATGTGGGCGCTGGACGAAACAAATATCTTTGGCACGGGTTTCCCGGGCCTGGTCGGCTTGCAACAGAATGAAGCCATCTTCAACACTGTCAATTGCCCCCCAGGCTCAAACGCCGTGACCTGCCCGCAGCATTCGGCGAGTTCTGCCGCGGACGTGATCACCGGCCTCGCTTCGACGTTTCTGGGCCAAAACCTGAAATCAAATACCTTGGAACTCGAATATGATCTGAACCGGCGCGTGAGCGCTCATGTCGGCTATCTCTACACGAACCGCTCCATCGCGCAGTTCAGCGACACGAATGACTCGGAGCTGATTTATTTCCCTGGTGGCGTAACCGCGACGGCGGCGAATGACTTCCTGGCGGCGCGCGGCAGCTGCACGGAAGTTGCCGGCACCCTGCCAGCCGGGTGCACGCTCAATGCAGACGGTTCAGTGACTTTTCTGGCGCCATCGGCTGCCAGCCCGACCCGCGCCATCACCGCCATCAACGAAAATGCCCTATTGCTTGGGGCAGTGGTCCGGCCGACGGACACCCTTCGAATTACGGGCGATTTCGAATTCGGCTACAACGACGCCTCGTATACGCGGATCGATCCCCGGCAGGTGCAGTCCTATAAGCTGCAGGCGAATTACAAACCTCGGCCATGGGCGACTGTCGACGGCACCATTGAAATTCACGAAAATCGGGACAACGTCACGACGGTAAACAATCTCGAGCACGATCGTTCCTTCAGCTTCTCGACAATATTGACGGCGAATCCCCGCCTTACCATCGATTTCGGCTACAACTACTGGAACGTGTACACGCAATCGTTGATCTGTTTTGCCTACTCGGAAACCTCCGCGAATCCCGCGCCGCCGCCTGCGACAGTAACGGCGTCCGCCTTTCCTCCCGGCGTGCCCATGCTCCCTACCGGACCGCCATGTCCGATTCCAGGAGCTTCATCTCCCTTAGGAGCGCTGGGCACCTACGGCAGCACGGACCATTTCGCCCATGGGGCAATGATCTGGAAACCGATGAAGCGCGTGACGGCCACCTTGGGCTACGGCGGCAGCTTCGTCCGTGGGAACAGTACATTTTTGAATCCCCTGACGCCGTCGGGCACGCTCGATTTCAATTACCAAAGGCCCTACGGATCGATTGCGATCGATCTCTATAAGAACGTCACCTACAAAATGTCCTGGAATTATTACGGGTTCAACGAAACGGGAACGACGAACCCATTCGGACTTGCTGCGATTCGGCTGCAGGATTTTAACGGAAGCAATGCGACATTCTCGTTCCGGTACGCGTTCTGAAATTCTAGTGTCCAACATATGGGAGGCATGAAATGAATCATCGAATAGTTCGAAGGGCATCCGCGGTTCTTCCAGTGGCTGCTTTGATCCTCGCGATCGCGACGGTGGCGCAGGCGCAGGATCCGGGCGCACTATTCAAATCCAAATGTGCCGTATGCCACGCGCCGGACGGCAGCGGCAGTGGCGCGATGGGCAAACAGCTCGGCGTGACGGACCTCAGGTCCGATAGCGTACAGAAGCAGACGGACGCGCAGTTGAACGACAGCATTACGAACGGCAAAGGCACGAAAATGCCGGCGTACAAGGGCAAGATCACAGACGACCAGATCAAGGGTCTAGTGGGCTACATCCGGGAGTTAGCGAAGAAGTAGGTTCGCGGCTAAGCGGGGCGAGGTCCTGCTGACGCGCCACTTCGCCACAGGGCTTGACTATCGCGGAGACTACCAGTGCATCTACCCACACCTGACAACCTGCTTTACGCCCTGCTGGTGATCGGCATCATTCTGGTCGCGATCATCGTATACCGGCCGGCGATCACAAAGAGCCGCGAAGGAAAAATGCTGGCGTTCCTGGCGTTCTTGGTTCTGCCGGTACTCTGCATGTTCTGGGGGGCGTCGGAGCACATTGATCGCTCCAAGCAGACCCAGTTTTGCCTGAGCTGTCACGTCATGGAGCCGTACGGGAAGAGTCTCTACGTCGACGATCCGTCGTACGTGCCGGCGGCGCATTTCCAGAACCACCGGATCCCGGTGGACGAGGCCTGCTACACGTGCCACACGGACTACGCAATGTATGGCAGCTTCCGGGCCAAGATGGAGGGCTTGCAGCACATCTATGTGCAGTATTTGGGCACCATCCCGAACCCGATCAAGCTCTACACGCCTTACAACAACCGCGAGTGCCTGCACTGCCACCTCGGCGCGCGATCGTTCGAGAGCAATCCCATCCACATGGCGCTTCTCGATTCGATCAAAAGCAACCAGACATCTTGCGTCACGAGCGGCTGCCACGACACCGTTCATAACGTTGCGAATCAGAGTAACGTCAAGTTTTGGAGTCCCGCACAATGAATGCCGAAGCCACAGCGATGGGGCGCAGTCTCCGTCTTCCGGGAATTCTGCTAGTTTCGGGACTCACGATCGAGTTGATCAGTTTGCTCTGGGCAAAGCCGCTGGGTTTCATATTGTTCGCGTTCGTCGGCGGCGCGCTTTTTCTGGCTGGAATTTTTCTTTACTTGTACTCGCTGCTTACAGCTCGCGGATAAGACGAATTTCCTTCGCTCGAGGCCGGGAACTTCAGCAGCACTCCGCCCGCTAAGCGGCGTCGCGGCGGTAGAGGAGGTAGGAGCGGATGAAGGGGTCCAGGTCGCCGTCCAAGACTTTTTGGACATCGCCGCGTTCGACCTTGGTTCGGTGGTCCTTGATCAATTGATAGGGCTGCATGACGTAGGAGCGGATCTGGCTGCCAAAGCTGATGTCGGACTTGGTGGCATCGAGTTTGCGCTGGTCACCGCGGCGCTTTTCGAGCTCGAGTTCGTAGAGGCGCGAGCGCAGGACTTTCATGGCTGACTCGCGGTTTTTGTGCTGGCTGCGCTCGTTCTGGCACTGCACCACGATTCCGGATGGCAAGTGCGTGAAGCGGACGGCGGATTCGACCTTGTTGACGTTCTGGCCGCCGTGGCCGCCGGCACGGAACGTGTCGATGCGGAGATCCTCGGGCTTCACCACAATCTCGATTTTGTCGTCGATTTCCGGGATTACGAAAACTGATGCGAACGACGTGTGCCGACGGGCCTGCTGGTCGAATGGCGAAATGCGCACCAGCCGATGAACGCCGCTTTCGCCCGAAAGCATGCCGAAGGCGTTTTCTCCCTCGACTTGAATCGTGGCGGATTTGATGCCCGCTTCTTCGCCGGGCGTTGAGTCGAGAATCGTGGCCTTGAAATCCTTCTGCTCGGCCCAGCGGAGATACATGCGCAGAAGCATCTCGGCCCAGTCCTGCGATTCGGTGCCCCCGGCGCCGGGCTTGATGGTGACGATGGCGTTCAGGCGATCGCTTTCGCCCGCCAAAAGAGTTTTGGTTTCAAGGTCGGAGACGAAGATATCGGCCGAGGCGATTTCCTTGGCGATGTCGTCGAGCAGCGAGTCGCGCTGACCGTGATTCGATTCTTCCTCGGCCAAATGAAAATATGTGTCGAGGTCGCTGATCTTGCCGCTGAGGGCTTTGCCGGCATTGGCGCGCTCCTCAAGCGCCTTGCGCTCCTGCATGGTGGCTTGGGCCTTTTCCTGGTCCTGCCAGAAATCGGGCGCGTTGATTTTTTGTTCAAGTGCGGCTAACTGCGGTTCGATTGCGGAGGCGTCAAAGATAGCTCCGCACAAGCTCGATGCGTTTCTGGAGCTCGGCGTAGCGCTGCTGCAGGTCTTCGATGTGCTCGGGCATGTCTAAATCCTACACAGGAACCGGAAAAACCGAAAGGGCCGGATGATCGGGGACGAAATCGCTATTTTGATTGAGGCTGTGTCGCTTGAAATGACGCGGCGATCTTTTCAAACGCGGGCACGCCGGAATCAAACAACGGCTCGATGGTTGAAAACATGATACGAACCATTCGGTTCTGATATGGCAGGATATACACGAGCGAGCGAATCTCCGCATCGTGAGCGGCGGCGTTCTTGGCGTGCCAAACCAGACGAACGCCATCGACCCCGTCAATTTTCACGCCAGATTGACTTATTCTCTCGTAATCCTTGAAATTCATCTTTAATTGGGTTTCCGCCAGAACTTCGTAGGTTTCCAGGGTACCGCTGAACTTTTCCGGCGTTATGAAGAGAAAGAAAATCTGATCCGGTGAGCGAAACGCGGCGGCGATGTCGGCGTTCTGATTGCGCAGGTCGGACGAAAGCACCCATCCGTCGGGGAGCGTCAGCTGAAATCCCTCGGTGCGATTCGTGTATTTCCGGCCGTCAAGAGATTCGTCGAAAACCGGCAACGGTTTCGAGTCGGCGTCGGTTTTTGCGGCATTTTCCAGGAACTTGATCGAGAGTATTTTCGTCCGTGGGACCTGAATATCACCGTAGTCAGTCTTAACTTGGAACGTGTCGCCGCTAACGCCAGTGACCTTTCCCGTGATCTTCGTGCCGTCGACGAGCTGGATTTCTTCGGCCCGGACGGAAATGCAGAGGGAAGCAAGACAAACGGCAATAGCAAGAATCCACCTGGTCACCATATCCTCCGGAAACAGAGTGTGCAGCCTATCAGATGGTAAATATGTGGCGCAAACTTTCCCGGGCCTTCTCGAAACGACATCAGCCTGCTTCATGTAGAGCGGCGAGAGACGATGCAGATTGCGAGCAGAACGATCGAGGCGATTACGCAAGCCCAAGCCCACCAATCTCCGAAACGCGAGTACAACGTCGTGTCGTTGCGGAAGTCGTAGGGTGCATCGAGCTCGCCGCGGATGTCGGTGGGAAGTGCCGAGACGATACGCCCGTAGGGGTCAACCGACACCGTGAAGCCGTTGTTCGTGTCGCGCAGCAGCCAGCGGCGATTTTCCACGGCGCGCACTCGCGCCATCATCAGGTGCTGCGCGGGAGCAGCCGAGCGGCCGAACCAGCCATCGTTCGAAATATTGACTAGCAGCTCGGCGCCCTGGGCTGTGAAGCGCCGCACGAGATCGGGAAACACTGCTTCGAAGCAGATAAAAGTGCCAAAGTTTCCGCCCGGCAGGCGGCCTACGCTGTACTGCGTGCCGGGAGTGAAATCGCCGATGTCCGCGGTGAGCTTGCCGGTGAACGTGAGCCATTTGCGGAGAGGGACGTACTCACCGAACGGCACCAGGCGGATCTTGTCGTAACTGAAGATGCGATCGCCCGAGGGATTCAGCAGAATGGCGCTATTTGTCGCGAGCCATTTCCCTGCTGAGTCGCGCTTCCAATCCTCGGCGCCCACCAGAAAATCGGCGCCGGATTCCTGCGCGATTTTCCGCGCGCGGTTCGCGAACCCCCGCTCCTGCAGGCTGAAGGGTGCCGGCGCTTCTGGCCAAACGATCAGGCCGGGTGTTTTGCGCGCGGCATCGACGCTGATTTGCTCGAGCTGATCGAGATCGGCGGCATGAATCTGCATCCAGTTGGGCGGGTACTCGTAGGATTGCTCGAAATTCGTTTGCACCAGGTGCGCAACGTAGCGCGGAGTCTCCTGCGGCACCGCATAGCGGCCGGCGAAGCCGATGAAAATTAGCGCTGCCGCCGTGGCAATCGTGATTTTCCAGGGCTGATTGCGGCCGGAGATGTACGCGTAGGCCAGCAACGAACCGTACGCAGCGACGACGTAGCTCAAGCCGTAGATCCCCGTAATGGTGGTGAGCTGCACGAACGCCAGATGGCCGCTGGCTGCGTAGCCGATCAGATTCCACGGAAAGGCGATGATCGGGAGATGCGCGCGCGCAAATTCGAGGGCCACCCAGAGATCAGGCGCCAGCGCCCAGGTGATCAGCGCATTGCGGTGCGAAGCGAACGCGATTCCCCAGGTAAAGACCGCCACAATGGCGCCGCCCGCGAGGCTGATCAAAACCAGCAGGCCGACGGAGATCACGCGTGGCACATTGCCGTATTGCTCGACGACGGTGGCCATCCACGGCACGCTTATCGGATAGAAAACGATCGCGTGCAAAAATCCATACAGCGGGGCTACCGAGGGGCGCGCACCGAACGATGCCAGCACCAAGAGTCCGACTGAGATCCAGGCCAGCAGGCTGAAATTGTAATTCGGAAGTGAAAGAGCGAGCGTCGCCCCGCTCGCCAGTGCGAGGAGTGACCGCAGCTTCCAGGAAAAGTTCGGAGCGATGGGGCTTGTAATGGGCTTGGACAAAAAGAATTCGCGCCTCAGGGGCCAAAGGCCCAGCTCTTGAAGATGTTGAACGTCGGGGCTAACGCTCCGACCCGCTAAAATTCAAATCGCAATTCGGAAATTCGCGTTACCAAAACGAACTCTAGTGGAATTGGGGACAGGATGCTAGCGCTTGATGATGGCGATGAACCCAGCGTGATCCAGAGACTGCTTGGCAGCTTCGGCGCTGGGCACGTCCGGATACGGGCCTACCTGCACGCGATAAAAATTGTCGGTCGTGGGCGTGACGACGAAGGACGGAAAGTGCTTTTGCTGCAGAACGTCGGCCATGGCCATGGCGTCACTCTGATGCGTGACGGCCGCGACCTGCAACACCACCGAACCTTTATTCAACTTGGGCGCCTGAAAGCGCGCAGCGCCGGGCAAAGCTTTCGGCGTCAGAGAACTCGTGGCCGGGTTCGAATTCGAAGGACGCGCGGCGACAGCAGGCGTAGACCCCGACGGCGCCGCGTTCCTCTTGCCCATCGAACCGACCGCCTCGTCCGCATTCTTCTTAGAATAGAAATCCCATTCATTGTTGGCGGGCGTCGAGCTGGCCGCTGGAGCGGACTCAACCTTCGGCTTCGGCGTGGGATGGCTGGGCTGATCGCTATCCAGCGACTCGGCCGCCGCGTGCACCGGGCCGCCATACTGGTTATGGCCCATCACGTACCCGAGCGTGAAGAAAACGCCGCAAAGCAGCACGACGCCCAGGAACAAACTCACGAGGTGCCTACTTTCCAGCACCCGATCGCCGCCGCGTTTCAAGCTTCCCGCCATGGTCCCCTATTTCTTTTCAGCGAATGCCCTGACCCACTGCGAAATTATATCTACCGGCAGAGGAAACACGATAGTTGTGTTTTTCTCCACGCCGATCTCAGTCAAAGTCTGCAGATAGCGAAGCTGGATGGCGGCCGGCTCTTTTTCCAGCACTCCGGCGGCTTCCGCCAGCTTCGTCGAGGCTTCCAGTTCGCCCGCTGCGTGAATTACTTTGGCGCGCCGTTCGCGCTCGGCTTCCGCCTGCCGGGCAATGGCGCGCTGCATCGACTCCGGAATATCGACCTGCTTTACCTCTACCTTCGTTACCTTGATACCCCAAGGCTCGGTATCCTGGTCAAGGATTTGTTGCAGCTTGGCGTTAACCTTTTCGCGCTCCGAAAGGATCGCATCGAGTTCGAACTGGCCGACCAGGCTCCGGAGCGTGGTCTGGGCTAGCTGGGAAGTTGCGTAAAGGTAGTTCTGAACCTGGGACAGAGCAAGATTCGCATCGACCACCCGGAAATAGCAGACCGCGTTCACCTTCACGGAGACGTTGTCCCGCGTGATCACGTCCTGCGGAGGCACGTCGAGCGTCTCAATGCGCAGCGAAATGCGCGTCAGCTTGTCGATCGGGTAGAGCACCAGCTGCAAACCTGCGCCCTTGGCTTCGGGTAGCATCCGACCGAGGCGCAAAACGACGCCTCGTTCCCATTCCTTGATGACGTAGATCGAGTTGAAGAACCAGAACAGGAAAATGAAAACGCCTGCGACGACCAAGATCGTGAAAAAATTGAAATCCATCGTTGCTTCCTCCGCTCGAACCCGTTCGTCAGCTGGGCCGCGGGCCGACCGGTTCGACTTCCAGCGTCAGCCCGTCTACTTTTCGCACGCGCACTCGCGCGCCTTTCGGAATCGTCTCGCCGGCCGCAGTCGCGGCGCGCCACAGCTCGCCGTGAATGCGTACCATTCCCGTGATCTCGCCGCCGGTGCGCGCCGTAGTAATGGGCTCGGTGACTTCACCTTCTTCCGACAGTAGTTCTTCCTTGCCCGTGACTGCCTTCCAACGGCGCGAGCGCAGAACCACGCGCATCAAGGCGATCGCGAGAATTCCGAACGGCAACGCGACACCCAGCGCCGTAGCGAAGCGCACGCCCATGCCGGTCCACGGCGTCTTGATTAAGAAGAGCGCGCCAAGCACCATGGCGATCACCCCGCCGACGCCGAGCACACCGTGCGAGGGATATTTCGCCTCGAGCACGAACAGTCCGAGCGCCAGCACCATCAACAGCAGGCCCGCGACATTCACAGGAAGCATCTGCATGGAAATGATCGCGAGCACCGCTGCGATTCCGCCGAACACACCAGGCGCGAAAAGCCCCGGATGCGTGAACTCGGTATAAATGCCCAGCGCGGCGCCTACCAGCAGAATGAAGAAAATATCGGGCTGAATGATGAACGCCAGGAATTTCTGCCGCGAGGTCATGCCGACATCCGTGAACGCAGGGTGCGAAAGCGCGAGCGTGACCGTCGAGCCGTCGAAGCGCGTGATGGTTCGGCCGTCGAGTTTCGCGAGCAGGTCTTCCGGCGAATTCGCGATGAGATCGACGAGGTGGCCGTCGAGCGCTTCCTTGGCGCTGAAGGCTTTCGCATCGCTAACGGCGGTGGCCGCGAGATCGGGATTGCGGTTGCGCCTCTCGACATAGCCACGTAAATAAGCCGTCGCCTCGTTGGTGATTTTCTTGTGCATCGTCTCGTCGATCTTGGCTTCCTGGCCGAAAGCGAACGCGACGGGCGACGCCGCGCCGGTGTCAGTGCCTGGCGACATGGCCGCGACATCCGCCGAGAGCAAAATGAAAAATCCAGCGGAAGCGGCGCGTGAGCCGGTCGGGTTCACATAGGTAACCACCGGCACGCGGGAATTCAGGATCGACTGAATGATGGCGCGCATCGACGTGTCCAAGCCGCCGGGCGTGTTGATGGTGATCAAGACGAGCGAGGCGTGATTCTGATTGGCTTGGTCGATGCCGTGGACGATGTATTCGGCGAGGATCGGCTCGATATCGCCATCGATTTGCAGGCGGACGACCGAGGCGGCGCTTTGGGTGTCGGCCGCGGCGGAGACAGGTATGGCAACGCGCGCCGCAAGCGCCAGCAGGACGGCTGCCACGGCGTACACGACGAATAGGGTTCGCCGCGATCGACGGAAGCCTTTCACGAGTGGGTAGTATAGCAAGGGATTCGGGGGTCGGCGCGAAAGATCGGGCCAAAGCCGAGATTTAACACAGAGGACACGAGAACACACCGGGGTCAGAGAAAGGAACAATCCGCCAAAGAAGGCTAATCGAGGGATTCGGGGTCGAGGCCGATGTTTTTCTCACCGGCCGCTTTCTTCTCGTTGTATTTCTTCACCCAGGCAGCGAAGCTTTTCCCTGCTGCGGTGTCGCGCCCAGTGAAGGCAAGTGCGGCGACCTCGCTGAATGGAATCGAAAGCTTCTCCGAGCTGTCTTTCGGCATCACGCGCGCGAAACATTCCGCGAGCGACGGGCCTTTAATCTTGCGATCGAAGACGTAACCTTCCACTTTCGCGCCGCTCTTCAGCGTGATCGTCAGATCGCCGCGATAATCGAACGCCTTCTCCAGCGCCTGGCGAATTTCCGTGTCGCTCGAAACGGACGGAATCCAGCCTTCAAGATTCTCGTGGACGAAGCCGAGCTTTTCGTCGCCGGTTTCAGCGGGCGAGTTTCGGTGGATTTCGGACATGATCGCGGAAAAACTCAGGCTTTCGGAGATGCAGTGATTTGCACCAGGTGCCCGGAATCGGCGCTGGGCCGCGGCGAGCCGCCGGGCATCGCGTCCGGATCGTTATATTTGTTGAATAGCGTGGCGCGCACGGTGGCCAAAAATCCGCCGAAAGAGCTGAACGTGTCGTTCACCGCGCTGGCTTCATAGCCGCTGTGGACCATGCAGTTCGCGCATTTCGGGTTGCCGCTCTCCGTGCCGTAGTTTTCCCAGTTCGTCTCGCGCAGCAGTTCATCGAACGTGTCCGCGTAGCCGTCCTGCAGCAGGTAGCAAGGCTTCTGCCACCCGAAAATGTTGTAAGTCGGCATGCCCCAGGGAGTGCATTTGTAATTTCGCTTGCCCATCAGGAATTCCAGAAAGAGCGGGCTGAGGTTGAACATCCACTTTTCCGAGCGGTTGCTCAGAATCTGGCGGAACAGATTGCGAGTTTTCTTGCGGCTGAGGAAGTGTTCCTGGTCGGGAGCTTTGTCGTAGGTGTAGCCGGGCGAAAGCATCATGCCTTCGACGCCAATCTCCATCATGTCGTCGAAGAACTGCCGTACGGATTGCGGATCGGCGCCGTCGAACAGCGTGGTGTTCGTGGTTACGCGGAAACCGAGCGAGAGCGCCTTGCGAATTCCTTCGACGGCCTTGTCGTAGGTGCCTTCGCGGCAGACGGCGAAATCGTGGTGTTCGCGCTGTCCATCCATGTGCACGGAAAACGACAAATGCTTGCTCGGCGTGAATTCGTGGACACGCTCGGAAAGCAACAGCGCGTTGGTGCAGAGATAAATGTACTTGCCGCGGGCGATCAGCCCGTTGACGATCTCAACGATCTGCGGGTGCATCAGCGGCTCGCCGCCCGGTATGCTGACCACGGGCGCGCCGCATTCTTCCGCGGCGCGGAAGCATTCCTCGGGAGTGAGCTGCTTCTTCAACACATGCGCGGGATATTGAATTTTTCCGCAGCCGGCGCAGGCCAGGTTGCAGCGCAGCAGGGGCTCCAGCATCAGGACGAGCGGGTACTGTTTCCGCCCTTTCAGCTTCTGGCGGATGACGTAGGACGACACGGCCCACATCTGCGATACGGGTCCCGGCACACCCATCTAGTCAGCCTCGCTAAAGTCCACGTTCAGCATGAGTCTTGCACGCAACTGTAACTATGATGCCACGTTCGACCGGCCCTGTGAACCAGTCAAGTTGGGAAACGTTCATCAGGAGCCGATCGGCAAACCTGAAGTTGCGTTCATGATCCGGCGGCCCGTGCCGGGCTAATCACACCCGCGCCTCCGGTGCTCCTCGTCGATGGAATACCCGTCCGAGGACGGCTGGAATGCGAGCCGATCGGGGACAATTTAATTCGCAGTTGGCGCTCCGGGCTGGACGGCGTAGGCGGGTTGCACGGTGAGCACTTCCTGGACGCGCGGGTCCTTGATGACTTTCGCAAAATCGCGATCTTTCTCGCAGGACTTGAAGTCCTTGTAACCCTCGTCGCGCGCCATCTTCAGGTACCGCGCCGTTCGTTCCGCGTCGCCGATCTTCGCATAAGACCGGGCCAGCGTGTAATGAAGCGCGGCCGGATCGGGAGACGAGCGCTGCTGCAGCACGGTTCCGTTGCCGCCCTTGTGGTCGAAGACTCCGGGATCCAGCGCTAGCGCCTGCCCGAAGACTTCCATGGCCTTCGGGTACTCCTTGATGCCGCAATAGGCATAACCGAGATTCGTGTATACGGTTGCAAGCGGATGGCCCTTGGAGATCGCCTGCTTGTAATACTTGATCGCTTTCCCGTAGCGGTGGTTCGCGAATTCCACGGTGCCGAGATTGTTGAGCGCATTCGAATCGGTTTTATCCGCGCGCGCGGCGAGCTTGTAATAATGTTCGGCTTTTTCGGCATCACCGAGCTGTTGGAAGGCGATCCCCGTGAAATTCAGTATTTTCGAATTGTGCGGGTCGTCGGCCAGAATGGCCAGGTAAGCCTTGGCCGCTTCGTCGAACTCCTTGCGAGCCATCAGAATTTCAGCGTTCATTTCGGCCACTTCACGCTGAGTCATCTGGGGGCGCGCGGGAGTCCCGGCTAAGGCGTCGACCGTATCGGCGGGCGTGGCGCCGAGCGGACCATTGGGAACCTGTTGAGCTTGGACTATTCCAGCTACGAAAACGAGAGGGACCGCGAAGAGGGCGAATCGCTTCATAGCCCATCCCCTTGTTGCGCCAGCACGACTACTGCTGCGGCTTGGAATTCGAATTATCCGAGGGCTGCTTACTTCCTCCGAAGATACCAAATATCCGGTCAAGCAAGCCCTTTTTCTTCTCCGGCTCCTGTGCCGTTTGGGTGTCGGCGGAGGCGGGCTTTTGCCCAGGCTTCGCCGCCTGGCCGGACTTTGGGCGAGCATTCTGGGCGGAATTCAGCGGTTGTCCCGTGGTGTTCACCGCGGGTTGAGCAGCAGCGGGTTGATCCCTGCCGAACAGGTGCGCGAGCCAGCCTCCGCCTTTTCCATTCTGTGCGCTCTGTCCGTCGCAGGATTGCGTGGGTTCGCTGCCGGCGATGAAGTATTCCTGTGTAGCGTTGGGGCACCCTTGCCCGGCGAGCAACCCGCTCTGCAGATCGACAGCCTCTTCGACTATGCCCTCGGGAGGTTGGAAATCCTGGGTATTGCGGTAAAGAGGCTGCGCCACCGCCCGTTTCATGAATTCAGCCCATATCGGCGCGGCCGCCGCCCCGCCCGCCAGGCCCAAGTCTCGGTTGTCGTCGAATCCGACCCATACGACGCAAAGAAGGTTCGATGTGTAGCCGGCAAACCAGCCATCTCGCGATGTTCCGGTCTTACCTGCCGCCGGATTTTCGAATCCGAGCTGGCGTACGGGAAAACCCGTGCCGTGATTGATCACGTCCTCCATTAAGCTCGTGGTCAGGTACGCGACACGAGGGTCTAGCACGGCGTGGGTGGTCGGCTGATTTTCTTCTTCGATCTTGCCGTCGCCCGAAACGACGCTGCGAATAAAAAGTGGCTCCGCACGAATGCCGCCATCGGCGAACGCGGTGTAGCCGGCTGCTACGTCGATCGGCGTCATTTCATAAGCACCGAGGGCCACCGCGGGCGTGGGTTGAATATTCGAACCCAGGCCCATCTGGCGCGCCAGATCGACCACGCGCTGGTAGCCGATCATTTCCGCCACTTTCACGGTGGCAACGTTTAGCGAGTGTATCAACGCGTCGCGAACGGTGACCGTCCCGTAGAATTCCTGGCCGTAGTTGTCTGGCGTGTATTCCTTGTTGTCGAACTCGAATGTCGTAGGCGTGTCGTCCACCGTGGTGACCGGAGTCACAACCGGCGTAAGCCCCTGCGCGGCATTGTTGAAAGCGGCGGCGTAAACGAATGGCTTGAAGACGGAGCCGGGCTGGCGGTGAGCGAGGGCATGATTCAGCTGGCTTTCGCCATAGTTGCGTCCGCCGACTAGCGCGCGAATTTCACCCGTGCGCGGGTCCATAACAACCATCGCGATCTGCACCGGGGGAACCACTTCGCCCTTCTTCTTCCAGAGTGCGTATTTGCGTGCAAGCAGCTTATCGACGTTGTCCGCGCCGATTTGGACCGCCTCGGTCGCAGCGCGTTCCAGTTGCGGGTCGAGCGTGGTGTAGATGCGATAGGTTTCGTTCCCCAGATCGCTTTCCGAATATCTCTCGAGCAGGTGGTCCTTCACCATGTCGACAAAATATGGCGCGGAGCTGCTGGAAAGTCCGCCGTTCACGAAATGCAGCTTGGTGTGTTTGGCGGTGGCCTCTTCCGCCGCGGTCAGGTAACCGTCTTCCACCATTTGTGCCAGCACGCGGTCGCGCGCTTCCTCGGCGCGGTCGGTGTGGCGTTCAGCGGCGGAGTAGCGATTCGGCGCGCGAATGATTCCCGTCAGGAATGCCGCCTCTCCCGGCGTCAGCTCGCGAACATCCTTGCCAAAATAGGCCTCGGCCGCTTCGCCGAATCCGCGGATCGAAAAGCTGCCGCGATTGCCCATGTAGATGTCGTTGGCGTAAAGCTCGAGGATCTGTTGCTTGGAAAAGCGCTCATCCAGCTCCGCGGCCATCAGGATTTCCTTCAGCTTGCGGCTCCATTCACGCTTGGTGCTGAAGAAAAATGTGCGCGCCACCTGCATATCGATCGTGCTGGCGCCCTGCGCTTTCTGGCTGTGCCGGATGTCGTAGAGCGCGGAGCCAAAGACGCGGACCATGTCGAGCGCGCCATGCTCGAAAAAGCGCTTGTCCTCCGCGGCGAGCAAGGCATGAATCAGAACGGGCGGCAGATCCTCGTAGCGGACCACCCGGCGCTTCTCGCGCGAGCTGTCGAACAGGTTGGTAATGAGCTCGGGCTCAATTTCGGCCGCGTCGAGCGGCGAGCCATCGGAAAGCAAAGTAATATGCGATACCTCGTTGCCGGTGAAATCGACCCGCAGCGCGTTTTTCCCCTGGAAGTAGGAATCCGCCGAAGGGCGAATCTCAATCGCCGAACCCGCCACGCGGAACTGTCCGGGCGCACCTTCCACCTCGCCTTCCTGATATCCGGCGCGCAGCAAATACGTGCTCAGGTCGCTCGATCGCAGCGTCTCGCCGGTGAAGAGATGCCCAGGGGCGGAATAGACTCGCGAGGTGTTTTGGTAAATTTGCCCCGTCAGACGGTCGCGGATCATGTGGCCGAACTCGACGTAGTAGTAAGCGACCACACACGTACATCCGAGAAGGACTGCCAGGATGCCGGCCAGCAGTCCGATGCCGAGCCGGGACGTCCAGAAGCCGCGGCCGAGTTGAATACGCAATCAGTCTCTCCGGTTACAAAACAGCAAATCGCAGCGCGCGCGAAAATACAGCCACAGCCGGGTTGTGCGGCACCTCATTTGAATTGAATTCAATTCTAAATGCTATGGTTGTCTGCGTGGGGATGAAATTGCAATGTGAACTGATAGACCTTCAAGTCGATGGGCACAGAGTAGTCGGTTCCGATCTCGACCGCGCCATTCGTCATGCTGACGCGAATATCTTCCGGCTTTACAGGAATGTCCAACTCCTGCGCCTTCTTGTAGATGTCAGCGCGCACGTCGTCGGGACTCCTCTTCGGGTAACCCGTGAGCGCGAAGCGGGACTCAGCTTCGATGGAATCCTGAAATTGGTAGTTTTCCACGTAGACAGGCACGATCTTGATGGCGGTGAACCCCAGTGCGGCCACAATGACCAGGGTGATCAGCAGGCTGATCTTCGAGCCGCCGCGCTCGATTTGTCTGCCTTCGCAAGTTTGAGATAACCGAGCCATCGAAACAGCACGCGCTCCCAGAGGTATCTTCCGGTGATTTCAAGCTACCATGCCAGCAGGCGGACGTATGCCTAACGAATGCTCGGTGTTTGCGATGAGTAAACGCCGGGTTCAGCGAGCCGCAGGAGCCTAGTAGGCCTTTGCAAAAATGGCCTTCTCAGTGGCCGATTTGCCGCAACAAATGCAATTGCCCGAGCCGCCAGGCTGCTCGATGGGGATGCAGCGCATGGTCGCCTTGGTCTCTTCCTTGATCTTTTCCTCGCAGTCGCCGACCCCACACCACCACGAAAACGCGAAACCCTTTTCGACGGCGCTCTTGAACTCCCCATAGTCGACCGGCTCGGACGTATGCGAGTTGCGAAATTCAAGCGCACGGTCGTAGAGCGATTTCTGAATCTCGCCGAGCATCTGCGTCACCGCCGCGGCAATTCCCTGCTGCGGCACAAACGACTTCCCATCCTTGCCCGGACGATCGCGCCGCGCCAGCACGACGGACTCTTTGGCCACGTCCTTCGGCCCCAACTCCAGCCGCAGCGGCACCCCGCGCATCTCCCAATCGTTGAATTTGAAACCCGGGCTCATGCCGTCGCGCAAATCCATTTTCACGCGTATTCCAGCGCCGACGAGCTCACGCTGCAGTTTCTGCGCGTTGTCTAGCACCGCCGCGCGTTCCTCGTCCGTTTTGTAAATCGGGACGATCACCAACTGATGCGGCGCCAGCCGAGGCGGCAGGATCAATCCCTGGTCGTCGCCATGCACCATAATGATCGCGCCCACGAATCGCGTCGAAAGCCCCCACGACGTGGTCCAGCAATGCTGCAGCACGCCGCCCTTATCAAGGTAACGAATCTCGAAAGCCTTCGCGAAATTTTGGCCCAGGTTGTGCGAAGTCCCGGCCTGCAGCGCCTTGCAATCGCCCATCATCGCTTCGATCGAGTACGTCTGATCGGCGCCCGCAAATCGCTCCGCCGCTGACTTGCGCCCCGGAATCACCGGCACGGCCGCCTCGTTCACGGCGAAATCCGTGTAAATGTCCAGCATCTGCCGCGTTTCCACTTCCGCTTCTTCGGCGGTGGCGTGCGCGGTGTGCCCTTCCTGCCAGAAAAACTCCAGCGTGCGCAAAAACAGTTTCGTCCGCAGCTCCCAGCGCACCACGCTGTTCCATTGATTGATCAGGATCGGCAAATCGCGGTACGACTGAATCCACTTCGAGTACGCATGCCCGATGATTGTTTCCGACGTCGGCCGGATCACCAGCGGCTCGTCGAGCTTTTCGCCGCCGCCATGCGTCACTACCGCCAGCTCCGGCGAAAATCCCGCCACGTGCGATTTTTCCTTGTCGATGAAGCTGCGCGGAATCAGCAACGGAAACGCGGCGTTCACGTGACCGGTCGCCTTAAATCGCTTGTCGAGCGCCGCGGTGATGTTCTCCCACAGCGCCCAGCCGTAAGGCCGCACAATCATGCAGCCGCGCACCGGAGCGTAATCGGCCAGCTCCGCGCGCAACACCAGCTGGTTGTACCACTCGGAAAAATCCTCGGCGCGCGTCGTCAGCTTCTGGTCCGGCATTCGGTTCGGTATCCTTCTCCGCGCGGAGCATGCGGCGTTGCGCTCGCAGCCCGGCGCCACAGATGTGCTTGTACGATTCGGTAGCCGTACATTATCTAGGCGCGCGCAGTTTGCGTCCAGAGTTTGTTGGGTGAGCGGCAGAGCGCTGGCGGAAGTCGATAAGCGATCAGCGCGCTGTCTTCCGCGAGGGTCGCGAGGCGGGTAGCGCGGCTTCGTCCAGCGGAGCCCGCGCGTCGTCATTCAGGCTGACCACCAGCCGGGACAAAAGTTGCGTGAGCGCGCGTTGTTCCGGCGCTGTGAACGGAGAAATCAGGCGGGCCCGCGCGCGATCGGCGCCCTCTCGCACCCGGTTGAGCAGGCGCTGGCCCGCGGGGCTGATCCCCAGACCGTAACACCGCCGGTCATTCGCCCGCCGCTCGCGCAGCATTAATCCGCGCTTGGTCAAGTTCGTCACCACGAGTGCCGTCGTGAATCGATCTAGTCCCGCGAGGCGCGACACCTCCATCTGGTCGATCCCGCGCACTTCCTTCACGACTGACAGCACCGCCAGCTGTGACGGCGTGATGGACAGTTCGCGACATTCGTCGCTAAAGATCGATACGGCGATGTGATGAGCGCGCCATAGCAGGAATCCCGGACGCGTATGCAGCGAATTCACAGCCTTCGCGAGCCGCTGCCGCAGGTGGTTGCCGTTCGTCTCGATTGTCATGGTCCCCAAGGGCCGGAAATTTGGCGTACTTCTAACATAAGTGCGCTATGCAATGCAACGATGGACGCGTACCCATTTCGCCGGCTCGCGACGTCTAACCAAGTTTTGCTGGTCTACCGTGTTTTTCGATTCCGCCTTGTCCCAATATCCTCCGCAAAGATTTCTGAGCCCTCGCAGTTCAGAAGAAATTCTTTTGGATCATTCGTTTACGCTTGACAAGCAATTGAAACCCGTAGTACTAGAAACGCCAGCAAGTGGTGGATAAGCGCCCGGGGGGCGCAGTTATCTAAGAAGATATTCTGGGGGTGGGACAATGGGTGGCAATTTCACGTCTGCGTTGAAGTATGCCTCGATCACGTTTCTCGCATTCCTTCTAGCCGTATTTGTCTCCGCATCTCCGGCGATGGCGCAAAGTGCCTCGACCGGCGCTCTTTCCGGTACGGTCACCGATCCATCCGGTGGCGTTGTGGCCGGCGCGACTGTCACCGCTGCGAATCTTGCGACCGGACAATCCCGCACGGTCACAACTGACTCGAACGGCGCGTACAAGATCTCGCTGCTGCCACCCGGTGACTACAGCCTGAAGTTCTCGGCCAACGGGTTCAAAGCGGTGGAGGTTCCATCCGTTACGGTGAACGTCACTGAAACGCACATTGTCGACCACGGCCTCGAAGTAGGATCAGCCTCCACATCGGTGACCATCGAATCGACCTACGAGACGATCCAAGCGCAGAACGCCACCGTCGGCGGACTCGTCTCAGGCCAGACCGTCACGGAGCTGCCGCTCAGCACCCGGAACTACACGCAAGTCATCGACCTCTCACCCGGCGTCGTGGCCAACGTCGCCACTGCCACCGCCGTCGGCAACGGCACGCAGGACATCAACGTAAACGGCTCGGGCTCTGACCAGAACACCTACATGATGGACGGTGCCGTTATCACGAACTACGGATCGGGAGGTGCGGCGCAGTCCGGCAGCTACGCCGGAATCGGCATCCCGAATCCCGACTCGATTCAGGAGTTCAAGGTTCAGACGTCTCAATACGACGCGGCCTACGGCCAGAATCCCGGTGCCAACGTCAACGTTGTCACCAAGAGCGGCGGAAACCAGTATCACGGCGCCATCTGGGAGTTCAACCGCAACAACTTCTTTAATGCCAACGATTTCTTCTTTAAGCGTTCCGAAGCAGACCAACTCGAGCCCAACAAGCCGCCCGAACTGAAGCAGAACACTTTCGGCGGCACATTTGGCGGCCCGATCAAGAAAGACAAACTCTTTATCTTCGGCTCGTATCAAGGACTGCGTCAGCTCAACGGTCTCGGTAGCAATGGTTTCGCCACCGGTATTACCGCTGTCGACCTTCTCCCCTTCAATGAACCGGGCCAGCCTTTTGCCACGGCGCGCGCCGACAACTCGGGCACCATTCCCCAGGACTTTACGGGCGCGCCCTGCAGTTACACCACCTACCGGGCGTACCTGGGTTGCGCCTTTGGTGGCGAACTGGACGTGCTGCACTTCGTCCCCGGACTGGGCTTCGGCACCGGCGTGCCCGTTGCGCCCGACGGGTCGAACATCAACCAACAGTTCATCAACCTGCTGCAGGCTACCGAGAACATCCCGCAAACCAAGGGCGGATTCAACAACGGTTACTATATTCCGAGCGTCCGCTACAACGCGCAAGGTATTCCAAGTTGCGTCCTCGACAGTTCGTGCGCCACGCCGACCACCATCTCGCAGGCCACGCAAGCCAACGAGGACCAGTACCTTCTGAACACCGACTACGTGCTGAACCACAAGAACACTTTCTCCGAGAAATATTTCTTCTCGAAGGATCCGCAGACCCAAAGCTTCAGCTGCCTTGGCGGCTGCGACCCGGGTGCTCCCGAAGACGCGCGCTACGGCTCGCAGTCTCTCGTGACCAAACTTACGACCGTCGTGACGAACAACCTCGTGAACGAAGCCTTTTTCTCGTTCCAAAGACTGTTCCTCAACGTCACGGACGGCGTCACGCTCACGTCGTGCGACGTCGACATCATTCCCGCCATTAACAACGGCGAGCCCTGCAGTTCCACCTCGCCCGACAAAACTGTCACGAATCGCGAAGACACGCTGGTTCCCGTAATTGGCTCCTTCGGATTCCCGGGCTCGCAATGGGGAGCTTGGCAATCTGGCGGAAACTTCTTCTCTGCCACGCACAGTTTGCAAAACACGTTCGTGGGCAACGATCAACTATCGTGGAACCACGGCCGTCACTCGATTCGTACGGGATTTAACATTCAGCGCATTCAGTGGAACTGGGCGCAGCCCGATCGCGAGCGCGGTTGGATTAACGGCGGCAATATCGCCGACCTGATGACCAGCAGTGACACCGTTCCGAACGGTATCTTCTTGAACTTGACCAACCGTTTGCTGCCGCCCGGCAGCCCCAATCCGCATCACTGGCGGATCAACGAATACTCCACGTTCATCCAGGACGATTTCAAGGTGAACCGCAAGTTGACCGTCAACCTCGGCCTGCGTTGGGAATTCGACGGCTGGCCTTCCGACAACACCGGCATCTTCACGAACTTCGCGGCGTCCGCGGCGGGCCTAGTTAATACTGGCTCCTTCTTCCTCGGCAATCAGGTAGAAGATATCGGTAACGCGCCAAACGGCATTGGCACCTTGGCTGGCTATATTGTCCAGTCCAACTTCAACAAGGCGCTGTATAACGGTTTGGTGGGCGAATTCGGTTCCACCGGCGTTCTCGTGAACAGCAACAAGACCCTGCTCCACAAGCCGCCGATCGACAACTTCTCTCCGCGGGTTGGCATTGCCTGGCAGCCTTTGAGCGACAAGTTCGTGATCCGTGCAGGCTACGGCATGTTCTTCGATCGCATGTATGGCAACCTGCTCGGCGACAACATCCTGGGCAACCAGCCGCCTTACGCCACGGGCGTCGGTACTTCGCCCGGCCAGACTTTCGCGAACCCGTTCTGCACCCCCACCACTTGCCCGCAGTTCCTTGGGTTCATTCCGCGCACTCTGGGGGTTGCCGAAGGTGACCCGGTGAACGGCGCAACCGTGGTCACCGATATCTTCGGCGGCAACGGCACCGGTCTCATCACGGCAGGTGATGACCCGGCCATGCGCACTCCGAAGGTGCAGCAGTACAACCTCGATCTGCAGTACGAATTTGCGAAAAGCTGGATTGTGGACGTCGGCTACGTCGGCACCCACGGCGTGCACCTGTTCGACTGGAATCGCGAGCCGAACCTGGCCTACCTAGTCGCCGGAGCACCGAATGGCCCGGCGGCTGGAGACGTCGTGGACACGTTGCTGGAACATCCGTTCAACTCGTTTCCCATGAACGATCCGGCGAATACCAATCCCTCCACGCAGGTGGTCACCGACTCGGCGACTAACGTGATGGGCCGTGCGCACTATCTGGGCGTCGCTCCCTCCGGTTTGCAGCAGGTCGAAACCGACGGCAATCACCTCTACAACAGCTTGCAGGTCCAGCTCCGTCACAGTTTCTCGCACGGGCTTACCATGCAAGCCTCTTACACCTGGAGCAAGCTCATCACCGACGTCAACGCCAGCGAGGCCGGCGGCGGCATCGCGACTGCCGGCAACGTGCTTTCCGGCAGCGCGTCGATGAACGATCCGCTGAACCGGGCGCAACAGTATGGCTTGGCGGCCTTCAACCGCCCTCAGCGCCTGGTTGTCAGTTACAACTACGACCTTCCCTTCAAAAGTGATGGCTGGCGAGAAAAGGTCATCGGTGGATGGAGCTTCTCCGGTGTTACCACCATCCAGGACGGCAACCCCTTCACCGTCATCGACGGCGCGGGCGGCACGCTTCTCTACGGCAGCTCTCTGGCAACCGGCGCAATCGTGCGAGCCGAATTGGCCGATCCTGTAAACTGCAATCGCCAAGGAGTCTGCAAGTCTGGAATTTCACTGAGTACTCCGGGCAGCACCAAGGATCGCATCGGCGGGTTCATCAATCCCGCGGCGTTCACGGCTGAGCCGACATTCGGTGGCAACACGGATCCCGGTAGCGGCTTGCCCTGCCCCCAGGACGGATTTTTCGACTGCGGTACAGGATTCGGTAATTCCGGTGTAGGCGTGATGAAGTGCTGCACGCAGGTCAATTTTGACCTCGGCATCGTGAAGAACATCGCCATTGGTGGAATTCGCGAAGACGGATCGCTTCAATTCCGCGCCGAGTTCTACAACCTGTTCAACCACGCCCAATTCAACCCGCCAGCAAATGACCGCAACTCGGCGACGTTCGGCCAGATCACATCGAGCGCAGTCCCTGGCCGCATCCTGCAGTTCGGTCTGAAATACAGCTTCTAGCAGTCCAACCTAAATCGAACCACCGGCCCGGCCGGCGTCATCAAAACGCCAGCCGGGCTTTTTCTTTGCTTCGAACGTCTCTGTGCCGTCTGCGTCTCTGCGGCAAATTGTTCCGGAGCGGCTTCGAACGCCGAAGCCGGCCCGAAAGCGCGCTGCATCACCGAGTCCTGTTACCAGGGTCCCATTGCTCCGAACGAATACATGAATTAACGTCAGTCGGGGACTTCGACGGTCCGCACTCCGGGACCACATGCAGTCCACCACGAAAGGAGAGGTCCGCATGCCGACCGATCGCGCTCGGTCAACCGGCCTCCGGAGGCTCCGGCTCACAAGCCGGAAGCCGCATTCACGGATTTCTACTCGACAATGAGAATTAATAGAAATTGTTATATCTTCATGAAAATAAAGGCCCGGTGCCATTTCTAATCGACAATTATTTTCAGGGGTATCGGAGCTCTATCGAGCGCACCCGGGCCCTGAAGCGGCAGGTTGGCCGTCCGCCTTTCGCGGCTCGCCACGCTTCGGAGCTTTTGCTAAGATGAGCGCACTTATGAAAGAAACGCCCGATCTTCGCCGCATGAGCCGTTCGCTCGAGGAGACGGATCCTGCCATCGCGAACGTGTTGCGCGAGGAAGTCCGCCGCCAGGCCACCGGCATCGAGTTGATTCCTTCGGAAAATTTCGTTTCCGAAGCGGTGATGGAAACGATGGGCTCGGTGCTCACCAACAAATACGCCGAAGGCTATCCGGGCAAGCGCTATTACGGCGGCTGCGAATTCGTCGACGTGGCCGAGCAGCTCGCCATCGACCGCGCCAAAGCGCTCTTCGGCGCGGATCACGCCAACGTCCAGCCGCATTCCGGCACGCAGGCGAATATCGCCGTCTACATGACCGCGCTGAAGCCGGGCGACACGGTCCTCGGCATGAACCTCGCGCACGGCGGGCATCTGACGCACGGGCATCCACTGAATTTTTCCGGCATCACGTATAAATTCGTGCCCTACGGGGTCTCGAAAGAAACCGAAACAATCGACTACGACGAGCTCGATCGCCTGGCACAGGAACACAAGCCGAAAATGATCGTCGTCGGCGCCAGCGCCTACTCGCGCATCTTCGATTTTCCGCGCATGGCGAAAATCGCGCAGTCCGTGGGCGCGTTGCTCTTTGTCGACATGGCGCACATCGCCGGACTGATCGCCACCGGCGTGCATCCAAGCCCGATCCCTTATGCCGATTTTGTCGCCACCACCACGCACAAGACGCTGCGCGGCCCGCGCGGCGGCATGATCCTTTGTCGCGAAAAATATGCCAAGGATCTTGACCGCACCGTGTTTCCGGGGGACCAGGGCGGACCCCTGATGCACATCATCGCCGCAAAAGCCGTCTGCCTGAAAGAGGCCGCCGAACCGGGATTCGCGGAATACCAGCGCCAGGTCGTCGCGAACGCGAAGGCTCTCGCCGCGGGAATGGCGCGCCACGGTTTCCGTATCGTCAGCGGCGGCACCGACAACCACCTTTTCCTGGTCGACGTAAATTGCCGCGGCCTCACCGGCAGCGCCGTGCAGCCGGCGCTCGATCGCTCGGGCATCACCGTCAACAAGAACTCCATACCTTTCGATCCGCTGCCTCCGCTGAAGGCGGGCGGCATCCGAATGGGCACTCCAGCGGTCACCACGCGCGGCATGCGTGAGCCCGAAATGGAAAAAATCGCCGGCTGGATCGCTGAAGTCCTCGCTCATCTCGGCGACGCCACGGTCGAGCAGCGCGTCCGCAAGCAGGTGGCGGAATTTGCGTCGCAATTCCCTCTTTACGCGCGCCGGCTCGAATCCGCCGAAGCGGCGCTCGCCGGTGCCCGCACCGGCCATTAGTCGACCGATGGCCTATCTTCATAAAATTGTGCGCGTTACGAAGATAACCTTTAGGCGTCACTCATCCTTTTCAAGCCTGAACCGATAGACAATCAGGGGATGGGCTTGAGCACCGCGATCGACGAACGCTTCTCCGGACAGCTCACGCGATTCGAGCGCGAAGAAGCGCGCCTGATTCAGTATTCGTTGCTGCCCGCAGGATCGTTGATCGGTGCGTCGTTCGAGATCGCGTATCGCTTTTCGCCCTATGCGGGTGTGGGCGGCGATTTCGCTGACTTTTTCGAATTGCCCGACGGGCAAGTAGGAATTTACATCGGCGACGTGGTCGGCAAGGGCTTGCCCGCCGCGCTTTATGCTGCGCTGGTGATGGGGCTCCTCCGCGGCTTGCACAAGACAGGCGCGGGAACGGCCGATTCCCTCTCGCTACTCAACGAGCGCATGCTTGTGCGGCCGGTGACGGGGCGCTACGCGACGACTTTGTACGCCATCTTCGATCCGGCGTCGTGCCGGCTGACCTTTTCGAACGCTGGAATGCCGCAGCCGCTGCTCGTTTCCGAAGCGGGCTGCATGCCGCTCGGCGAAGGCGGTCTGCCTTCGGGAATCTTCCCCGGCGCGACGTACGACTGCCATTCGATACAGCTTCACCCCGGTGACGCGATTTTATTCGCGACCGA
Source organism: uncultured Acidobacteriota bacterium (assembly GCA_963800535.1). Lineage (GTDB taxonomy): Bacteria > Acidobacteriota > Terriglobia > Acidiferrales > UBA7541 > Palsa-295. The sequence goes on along the minus strand of CAWDBK010000008.1, from coordinate 138,700 downwards.
TGGACTACACGAGCTGCGCGACCGCCACGACAAGGATTTCAGCTGGCAGCGCCTGCAGGATACCTGGCTGCAGTGCCATTGCCGGGGCGCGGAGGATTCGCTCGGCCTGCTGTTCGAGGAAGCGCGAAGTTTCTGCGAGGGTGGGTCCGAGCAGCAGGACGACATCACCGCCGTGGTTTTGAAAGTCCGATAGGCGATTTCCGCGGTTAAAGACGCTGAACCAAGCAGGCGCTTGCGGCGGAGTTTAAACCCCGCCCTCTCCCTAGACTATCTGGATCTCAAGTTCCGTTGCGTGGCCATCGCGAATCGAAAATGCGCGTACGGGTTTTTCCGCGTACGGCCTAGGCGTGACGATAAAATAGACGGCCTCCGAGTAGTAGGCCAGTTCGATATCCAGCGGCGAAGGAACATTTTCGCTGTTCGGATGCGAGTGATAGATGCCGAGGAATCCGAGCTTGCGCTCGCGGAACTCACGCATCAAGCGGACGATTTCACGTGGCGCGATTTCGTAATTCTTCTTCGGGTTGACCGCGACGTTCGCCGCGGGGAAAGCTCGCGTGATTACCCCGCCCCGCCCGGCCAGCAAGCCGCAGCATTCCCGCTGCGGTTGCCGCCGTGCATGATCGAGTAATTGCCCGAGCACTTTCCTGCGTGTCTGGAGCGATTGCGCCATTCGAGAAGTTTATAACGGCGCTCCTCGATACCGCACGCGCTCGATTCGCAAACCCCTTGCGCAAGCAAAGTTACGCGCCGGCCTTTGCCTGGCGACGCAGGAATGTTGGGACGTCGAGATCGTCCGTCGGCATTTCGGGCAGCACTTCGCTGACGTTTCGGGCTACCTGCTGCACCACAGTCGTCTGCGGCGGAGCGACCGGAGTCGCCGACACTTCGCGGCCTGATTTCCACGTCTTCGGCAGATAGGACGCACGCGTGTTGTTCTTCTTCGCGCCGACTTCGCGGAAACCTGCGGCGATCACGGTGATTTTCACGGACTCCTTCATCGCGTCGTCCTGCACCGCACCGAAAATGATGTTGGCGTTTTCGTGGGCGGCCTTTTGGATGATCGAGGAGGCTTCGTGAATCTCGTGCAGCGAAAGGCTGGACGAGCCGGTGACGTTGATCAGGATTCCCTGAGCGCCGTTAATGCAGTTGTCTTCCAGCAGCGGCGAATTGATCGCGCGAGTGGCGGCGTCAATGGCGCGGTTCGAGCCCGACGCGACCGCGGTGCCCATCACGGCGTAGCCCTGGCCGGACATGATTGTCTTCACGTCCGCAAAGTCGCGATTGATGATGCCGGGAATGGTGATGATGTCGGAAATTCCCTGCACGGCCTGGCGCAGGATATCGTCCGCGATGCGGAAGGCCTCGAAGAAGCTGGTGCCCTGCTCGACACATTCCATCAGCCGCTCGTTGGGGATCACGATGACGGTGTCGACGCAGCCGACGAGCTCCTGCAGCGCCTGTTCGGCCTGCTGCATGCGGCGCTTTCCTTCGAAGGCGAACGGCTTCGTGACGACAGCGACGGTGAGCGCGCCTAGTTCGCTGGCGAGATTGGCCACTACGGGCGCAGCGCCGCTGCCGGTGCCGCCGCCGAGACCGGAGGTGACGAAGACCATATCCGCGCCATCGAGCGCCTCGAGAATTTTCTCGGTGTCCTCGAGCGCGGCCTTGCGACCTACTTCTGGGTTCGCTCCAGCGCCGAGACCTTTCGTGAGCTTCGCGCCGAGCTGCAGCTTCACCGGCGCTTGCGAAAGCTTCAACGCCTGCAAGTCGGTATTCGCGGCGATGAATTCGACGCCCTCGACTTTGGCGCGAATCATGCGGTTGACGGCGTTCGATCCACCGCCGCCCACGCCGATGACCTTTATGCGGGCGCCGTCCTGCCGCTCTTCACTGAATGAAACCCGAAAGCCTGATTCTTTTGGTGCCATGCGTCCTCCCCATTCTTGAACTGTGATGCCGCTCGTAATCTCCTGCGCGCCGAGAAAGGCCCTGAGTTCGGTCCTCCAGCGGCTAAGGCCGCGAATTTTCGGCAATGGCGGCACACTAAAGTCGTGCCCGACGAAAAACCCGTCTCTTTCTCAAGCGCCTGCAAACATCGCTTTCAGCTTGCCGATGAAACCTGCGGGACGCGCGTTCGTGAAGCGCCGCGTGCGCGCTCCATAGAGAACCAGTCCCACAGCTGTTGCATACTCGGGCCGGGAAACCTCTTCGCTCATTTCCGCGAGTCCTCGCGGCGAGGCGATGCGCACCGGAAGGTTGAAGACCTTCTCGGCCAGCTCCGGCAGCCCACGGAGCTGGGATCCACCGCCGGTGAGAATAATTCCGGCGGGGATTTGCGAATCGACTCCTCCGCGGCGCAATTCCTCGCGGATGAGCATCAACAATTCTTGCGCGCGCGGTCCGACGATATCGGCCAGCATGCGCGCAAATACGGTGCGCGGAGGACGATCGCCGACGCTCGCGATTTCGATGGGGAAATCCTCGGCGAGATGCTCGCGAAACGCCTGCGCGTGCTCGCGCTTGATTTTTTCGGCTTCCGGAATCGGTGTGCGCAAGCCGACGGCGAGATCGTTGGTGAAGTGGTCGCCACCCACAGGGACAGCCGCGGTATGGCGCACCATCCCGCCAGCGTAGGCAATCAATTCCGTGGTGCCGCCGCCAACGTCGAGCAGGCAGACGCCCAGCTCGCGCTCGTCCTGGGTGAGGCAGGCTTCAGCTGCCGCGAAAGGCTCGAGGACGGTGTCGTCCACTCGCACGCCCGCGCGGTTGACGGCGGTGACGATATTCTGCGTGGCCGAGCCGGAGGCGGTAACAATGTGCACGTTAGCTTCCAGGCGCTGGCCGACCATGCCGATGGCGTCGCGGATGTTGTCGTGCGAATCGAGCGAGAATTCCTGCGGCAGCACGTGCAGAACCTCGCGGTCTTCCGGCAGCGTGACGCCACGAGCCGCTTCAATCGCGCGGCGGACGTCGTCGCGTTGGACGTCGCGCGGCTTCGCGCCGACGGCGATGCCGCCGCGGCTGTTGACGCCGCGGACATGGCTACCTGCGACACCAATCATTGCTGATTCGACGGGGACGCCGACGATGGTTTCGGCTTCCTCGACGGCTCTACGAATCGAGCTGACCGCCAGATCGAGGTTCACGATCTGGCCTTTGCGCCAGCCTTTCGATTCGGCTGCGCCCAGGGCCGCGAACTTCACACCGCCGTCATCGTCCATTTCGCCGATCAGGGCGCACGTTTTTGTGCTGCCGATGTCGAGAGCTACGATATGGCGTTCTTTCTTCGTCAACTCAGCTCCTCACGCGCCACACTGGCGAGCTCACGGTCTCGCCGGTACTTAAAAGCGAAAATCTGCCGGGCTAAAGGCCCCGGCGCTACATGAATTCCTTTGGGCCGTCATGCTGACCTCTTCGCGGCCTTTGCTGCGTGGGCCGTCGGATGGCTTGGCGTGGGGTGAGTAGCCGGACGGACGGGCACAGGCTGCGGCGCGGGTGCATGTTTTGGCTGCTGCAATTGCGCGACGGCCGTCGTGTCCTGATTCACCACCGCCTCGCGGTCGAATCGCAGGTCGACCGACTCCACAGGTCCGGCTTTGGCGCGCCATTGGCCGATGTCTTCCACCAGCGTGCGGTACTTGCTCGCGAAGTCGCTGTCGCCGAAATGGACGAGCACCGGCGCATCGGCGTGGCCCGCGCTGGCATCGGCGCCGCCAAGCCCGGTCAACGTGGCGCGCACGTCGTGATCGTCGGCGAGGTCAACTTCACTAACTTGATCGAGCGCACCGGCGCGCGCGGATTCGATTTGCTGGGCAAATCCTGAATAGAGCTGCATGCGTTTTTCACGATCGTCCAGCGGCATCTCGGCGCCGATTCCGGTGACCACGGGAAAATGAAAATCACCCGCGGCAGGCCGCTCGAGTATCACGCCGTGGACATCGACGAGCGCCATATCGGCGTCTTCACGAACGAAGGCGATCGGCGTGCGTTCCTTGATTTCAACCTGCACGGCATTCGGTAGAGCGCGGCGAACAATGGCCTGCTCGATCCATGGGAGCGATTCGATCTGTTTGCGACGCAGGGCGAGCGGAATCCGCAAAACGCTCTTGCCGCGATCCGCGGCAAAAATTTCCAGCACACTGCCCGGGCCGACGTAGTTGTTACCCTTGAGCGAGATCTGATCGGGATGAATCAGCGCCATTTCGGGAGACGCGTAGAGAAAGTCCGCCACCTCGTAGGAGACAATCGCGGCCGCAGCCGCCCCGGCGACCCACACGGTAACGCGAAAATAGGTGCTCCAGGCCTTTCGCCCGAACTTGCGCCGCTTGATTTCGAGCGGCTTCTGCCGGCGGAGATACTTGGGCTCCTCGTCCGCGAGCACTTCCTGCGGAAACGCGTCCCCTTCGATGACTTTCAGTTTCGCCAGAGGATCACCTCGTTCTCAAGCTCCACTCCGTTCGCCTGATGCACGCGCTCGCGAACGTCGTCGATCAATCTCAACATGTCCGAGCAGGTGGCGCGATCCGCATTCACGAAAAAATTGGCATGCCGGTCGCTGACCATGGCATCGCCTACGCGGTGCCCCTTCAACCCCAGGTCGTCGATCATCCGGCCTGCCGATCCACCCGGAGGATTCTTGAAAATGCAGCCGGCGCTTTTCTGGTTCAGCGGCTGGCTGGCGCGGCGCTTTTCGTTGCAGACCTTGATGCCCGCCAGAATTTCCTTAAATGGCTTCGCCGGCAACTCGAGTTTGACCCGCAACATCACGTCGTCGGGCGCGAACGAGGTGTGCCGGTAGTCGAAATGGATATCGTCGCCTCGAAGCGTTTCAATTTCGCCGCTCGATGCCCGATACAATTCCACTTCGCGCACGTGCGGGCCGATCTGCGTGCCGTAGGCGCCGGCGTTCATCCGCAGCGCACCCCCTACACTGCCGGGCACGCCAATCAAGCCTTCCATGCCGCCCAGATCGTGCTTCGCGCAAAACGTGACCATGCCGCCGAGATCGGCCGACGCGTCGACGTACGCGGTGTTTCCTTCGACGCGCATGCCCGGATTCGCCTTCGGGAGATGCAGGATCACCCACGGCAGCTCGCCATCCGCGATCAACACGTTCGTGCCGCCGCCGAGAAATTTGTGCGGAATCTTCTCCTCCGCCAGCAGGCGCATGACTCGCGGAATCGATTCGTAGCGGCTCAGAAGGATTTGGTCCGTGGTGCCGCCGATGCAAAGCGAGGTCAGATCGGCGAGGGAGACGCCCTGGCGCAGTTCCACGCCGAGTTCTTTCAGCCGCGCCGCTGCTTTCTCTCTAATCCGCATGTCGATTGATCAGAACCCTCGCGTCCAACAACATTGCCAGCTCTTCCGTGACGCGGCCCACGCTGCCCGCGCCGATAGTCATGACGGCGTCACCGGAGTGGGACTCACGCAGCATGAACTCGATGCCGCCCTGCAGAGTGCTTGAATACACCACGCTCTTGTGGCCCGCAGCGGTGATGGCCTCGGATAGTCTTTCGCCGGTGACGCCTTCGATCGGCGATTCGCCCGCGGCGTAAATATCCGTGATCACGACAATATCCGCGTGATTGAACGAGCTTCGAAATTCTTCCCAGAGCGCCTGAGTGCGGGAATAGCGGTGAGGCTGGAAGAGCACCAGCAGCCGTTTATATCCGCATCCCCGGGCGGCCTCGAGCGTGGCGCGAATCTCGGCGGGATGATGGCCGTAATCGTCGATGAGCGTGACGCCGTTGAATTTTCCCTTGATCTCGAAGCGACGCGCGACACCGGAGAATGATCCGAGGCCGTCGCGAATCAGATCGAGCGGCACGTTGAGCACAAGCCCGACCGCGGCCGCAGCCGCGGCGTTGCGCACGTTGTGAATCCCCGGCGGCGACGGCAGCGCGAACAAGCCGAGATCCTCGCCGCGATATTTCAGCCCGAATTCGCTGGCAAGGCCCTTGAGCTTCACATCGGTGATCACGAGGTCGGCTTGACTCGATGTCCCGTAGGTGACCACCGGTCGATTGACGCGCGGCAAGATAGCTTGCACATTCGGCTCGTCGAGACAGAGCACGACCGTGCCGTCAAACGGAACCCGATTGATGAACTGCAGGAAGGTATCCTGAATTTCCTCGAGCGAATTGTACTGGCCGATATGCTCGCGATCGATGGTGGTCACGACGGCGATCACCGGCGCCAGCAGCAGGAACGAGCGGTCGCTCTCGTCCGCCTCCACGACGATGTATTCGCCCTGCCCCACGCGCGCGTTAGCGCCAGCATGATTCACGCGACCGCCGACCACGAAAGTGGGATCGAGGCCCGCAGCCGCCAGCACCGACGCCGTCATCGAAGTGGTAGTGGTCTTGCCGTGCGCGCCGGCGACGGCGATGCCGTATTTCAGCCGCATCAACTCCGCGAGCATTTCCGCGCGCGGGATCACAGGAATTTTCAGCCGGTGCGCTTCGGCAATCTCGACGTTTTCGCGCGCAACGGCCGACGACACCACCACGACATGCGCGCCGTGAACGTTTTCGGCTTGGTGGCCTTCCTGAATCGTGGCGCCCAGATTGCGCAAACGCTCGGTGATGGAGGTCGCTTTCAAGTCGGAGCCCGAAACCGCGTAGCCGCTTGACAACAAAACTTCGGCAATGCCGCTCATGCCGCTACCGCCGATGCCGACCAGGTGAATCCGCTGAAAATTGCGCAGCGTGACGCTCATGGCCGGATCACCCCTTCGATCACGTCGCAAATGTCCTCAACGGCGCGCGGACGAGCAAGCGAGCGGGCGCGCGATTCCATCTCTTGAATTTTCCCGGGCTGGTCCAGGAGGGCGAAAATCTCGGCCGTGAGGCGGTCGGCCGTCAGTTCGTGTTGCGGGAGAAGCCTTGCGGCGCCCGCTTCCTGCATTACCTGCGCGTTACGAGTCTGGTGAGCGTCTGTAGAAGCTCCAAAGGGGATAAAGATGGCGGCGCGTCCGGAGGCTGATACCTCCGCGACAGTGATCGCGCCCGACCTGCAGACAATCAGGTCGGCCTGGGCAAACCTCTCCGCCATATTTTCGATGAAGGGGACGACCTCCGCTTGAAATTGGCGCCGCGCATACGCTACGCGAACAGCATTATAGTCGCGTTCGCCGGTCTGATGCACGATGAAAAGCTCGTTTTTTCGCGCGGCCAGGCGGTCCATTGAATCGATTACCGCGCGATTGATCGGCAGAGCGCCGCGGCTGCCTCCGGTAACAAGCAGCGTGAAGGGCGCGCGATGCTCTTTCGCCGGGATGGCGAAAAATTCTTTGCGGATCGGGACGCCGGTGACGACCGCTTTGCGGCCGAAGCGCGCGGTAGTCTGGCCGCTGGCGACAGCGAGACGCGTCGCGATGCGGGCTAGAACGCGATTTGTGAAACCCGGCTCGACATTGGGCTCGAAGACGACGGTAGGTATACGGTGCATGGCGGCAAGCAGCATCATGGGGCCGGAGGCGTAACCGCCGACGCCGAAGGCTGCGCCGAAATTGTGGCGACGGAGGATTTTTTCGGAATCGAGCAGGCCCGCGGGAAGCATGGCGACGTTTTTATAGAACTTCATGCCGCCGATGCCTTTCAGGCCGGCTACGCGAATCGTCTCGAGCGGCAGGCCCGCCCGCGGCACGAGCCGTGCTTCCATTCCGCGCTCGGTTCCCACAAACACGACGCTTCGCTCTCCACTCTCGCCACTGTTTTCACTCGGCCCACGGCTGAGCCACTCGCGCGCCACGGCCAGCGCGGGGAACACGTGCCCGCCAGTGCCGCCGCCCGCGATCAATAAACTTCCGGCATCCCGGTTCGCGTTCGGGCTCACGTCTCGTCCGCGTGCTGACTGATATTCAAAAGCACGCCGGTTGCCAGCAGCATCAGCAGCAGGCTCGATCCGCCGTAGCTGATGAACGGCAACGGAATCCCCTTGGTCGGCAGCAGGCCGAGCGTGACGCTTAAATTGATCAGCGCCTGACCCATGACCATCGACGTGATGCCGATGCCGAGGTACTTGCCGAACGGGTCGGGCGCTTTCATGGCGGCGACGAAACCGCGCCAGCCGTAGCAGGCGAATAGCCCTAGGACGATCGTCGCGCCGAGAAAGCCGAGCTCCTCGCAAATCACCGAGAAAATGAAATCTGTGTGCGCCTCCGGCAGGAAAAACAGCTTCTGGTGGCTTTCCATCAGGCCGACTCCCGTGAATCCGCCCGAGCCGATGGCGATCAGCGATTGCGCGAGCTGGAAACCGTGTCCCTGCGGATCAGCGCCGGGCGAAAGAAACGCTTTCAGCCGCTCGAGGCGATAGGGCGTGCTGGCAATTGCGAGGTAAATCAGCGGGAGCGCGGCGATGGCGGCGCCCGCAATGTAACGGTAGGAAAGTCCTGCGATGAAAAGCATGGCGGCAGCGATGAACAGGATCATGCACGCAGTGCCCATGTCCGGCTCTTTATAGACGAGCACGCCCATCAGCAGCACGGTGCCGATGGCGGGGAGCAACGTGTGCGTGATGTTGTTGACTCCCGCGCCGTGCGGCTCACGGCGAGACTCCAGAAACCACGCGAGATAAAAGATCACCACGAGCTTCGCGATTTCCGAAGGCTGCAGGCTCAGCGGGCCCATGCGCACCCAGCGGTGCGTGGCGTGCGAGCGGTCTAGAAAGAAGACGGCGATCAGCAGCACCAGCGTGAAACCCAAGGCGGTGAAAATCACGCGCGGCTGGCGCAGCTTGCGATAGTCCGTATTTGCGAGCCAGAACATCCCGGCAATGCCGAGCGCAATCCAGACGAGCTGGCGCAGCAGGAAATAATAGGCGTTGCCGTGCCATTCGCGCGCGGTCATAGCCGACGCGCTGAACACCATTACCGCGCCGATCAGGCAGAGCGCCAGCGTGACGCCGAAAAGCTGCCGATCGTGTTGTAGGCTGCGAGGCATTTTATCCTTTGTGCGCCGGCGCGGGCGCCGCCGAGCGCCTTTCGAGCTGCGCAACGAGTTGCTTGAACACCCGGCCGCGATGCTCGTAATTCTCAAACTGGTCGAAGCTCGAGCAGGCTGGGGCCAGCAGCACCACATCGCCGGGCTGCGCGCGCGCGATAGCGATCTCCACCGCGCGATCGAGCGTGCCGGCTTGCATGGACGACACGGCGTCGCCGAGGTCGTGCGCGATTTTCTCGGCCGATTCGCCGATCAATACCGCCGCGCGAGCACGCGCGCGCAACGGCTCGGCTAGCGGCGTATACGGGCTGCCTTTATCTTTGCCACCGAGGATGACGATCAGCGGGCCCGGAAATGCTTCGATCGCTTTCAGTGCTGCATCAACGTTGGTGGCCTTAGAATCGTTGTAGAAATTGACGCCGCCGATTTCGCCCGCAAATTCCAGCCGATGCTCAACTCCACGAAAAGTTTTCACGCCATTGGCGATGGCGGATGGCGTCGCGCCGACGAGATAGGCCGCGGCGCATGCCGCGAGCACGTTCTCTACGTTGTGCTCGCCTCGCAGGGGAATGTCGCTCCGCTTGGTGATGGGAGTCTCCGAACCGTCGTGACGAAAAACGATTTGATCGTCGATCAGGAACGCGCCCTGGGCGACGCGCTTCTGGCGACTGAACCAAAAAACGTGCGACTTCGCAGGCATGCGCTTGGTCACTTCCGGATCGTCGGCGTTCAAGATCGCGAGGTCTCGCTCGAGCTGATTTTCAAAGAGCCGCATCTTCGCGGTGGCGTAGTCGGCGAACGACGCATGCCGGTCAAGATGATCCGGCGTCAAATTCAGCATTACCCCGATTTCTGGACGAAACGCCTCGATCGATTCCAGCTGAAAACTGCTCACTTCGGCGATCGTCACAGTCGAATCCGTGGAGCTTTCGACGATTCCAATCAGCGGAGTGCCGATGTTCCCGCCGACAAGCGTCGGAACGCCCGCGCTTTCTAGAATGTGAGCAACCAGAGAAGTCGTGGTCGTCTTCCCGTTTGAGCCGGTGATCGCCACAAGCTTGCCGCGCAAATAACGCCAAGCGAGCTCGATCTCGCTCCACACGGGAACGCCGGCGACGTGCGCCAGTACCACGGGAGCGAGATTCGCGGGCACTCCGGGGCTGGTAACGATCAAATCTTGCTCGAAAAAAATCGCCGGTGGATGCCCGCCCAGCTCGAGCTTGACGCCGGCCGCCCGCAGCCGCTCCGCCGTTTCGCCGATCTCGCTCTCGCTCCGGTTGTCGGTCGCGGTGACCGTGGCGCCATAAGCCGCGGCGAAAAGCGAGACGGACAGGCCCGTCCTTGCCAGCCCCACGACCAGCACGCGCTTTCCGTTGAGATCAAATCCAGGTCTCATCGCCCGTATACTTTCCGATCATCTCAATTTCAAAGTCGTCAGCGAAAACAGCGCGAAAACCAGCGCCAGGATCCAGAATCGCACGATCGTTTTCGATTCGCTCCAGCCGCTGAGCTCGAAATGGTGGTGCAGCGGCGCCATTTTGAAGACGCGCTTTCCCGTCAGCTTGAACGAGCCGACTTGGATGATCACGCTAAGCAACTCCAAGATGAACACCCCGCCGATCGACAGCATCAGGATTTCCTGTTTCAAAATCACCGCGATGGTGCCGATAGCGCCGCCCAGTGCGAGCGATCCCACGTCTCCCATGAACATTTCCGCCGGATGCGCGTTGTACCAGAGGAATCCGAGGGACGCGCCGGCGAGCGAGCCGCAAAAGATGGTGAGCTCCGCAGCGTCGGGAATCCGGCTGAATGTCGAGATAGTCCGCAAAGCGCGCGTTGCTCGACAAATACGTGATTATCGTGAGCGCCACCGACGAAATCAGCACACAGCCGATCGCCAAGCCATCCAGGCCGTCGGTCAAATTCACCCCGTTGGAAAGTCCGGCGATCACCAGCACCAGAAACAGCACGAACGGAACGTAGGCCACGGCCCACAAAAACCGATGACTGAGCAGGGATTCAATTACTAGGTCCGGATGCAATTTCTTCAGGAACGGCACGCTCAACTGCGTCGAATACGATCCCTTGGCCTGCAGTCCGATCAAGACGGCGCCAATGAACGTGCACGTGAGCACCTGCAGCGCGAATTTTCCTCCGGCAGTCAGGCCTTTGTTGTGCTTCTTGATCACCTTGCTGTAATCGTCGATGAATCCGATGGCTCCGAAAGCGAGGGTCGCCGCCAACGCGATCAGCACGTACGTATTTCGCAAGTCGGCCCAAAGCGTGGTCGGAATCACGATCGCGGCCACGATCAGCAACCCGCCCATCGTCGGAGTTCCCGATTTCGCCTGGTGCCGCTCCGGCCCCTCCTCGCGAATGTATTGTTTCACCTGCATCGCTCGCAGCCGCTCAATCATCCACGGACCTAACAGCAGCGACAGGACCAGCGCCGTCAAGCTGGCCACCGCCGTCCGCACCGTGATGTAGCGAAACACGTTCAGCGCATTCAGGTGCGGCTTGAGCCCGAAGAAGAAAAGGTAATAGAGCATCTAGTGGCGGCCTTTCGGTCCCGCTCCCAAAGGCTCCGGCGTACCTTTCACTTCCACGCGTTTGTGTCGCGCGTCGATCGCCTCCAGTACTCTTTCCATGCGCGTGCCGCGGGATCCTTTCAAGAGCAGTAAATCGCCGCGGGTCACGAAATCGGCCAGAAACTTGGCGGCATCCTGCGAATTCTCGAAAAATTTCGTGCGCTCGCGCGGAAATCCCGCTTCGATCGCCGCGCCGATGAAATCAAGCGCGTATCCCTGCACACCGAAAATCCAGTCGATCTTGCCAAGCGCGGCAGCCGCGCGGCCGCATTCGCGGTGCAGCTCTTCGGACGAATCACCGAGCTCGAGCATTTCGCCCACAGCAATGATCCGCCGCCGATGTCCCGGTGTGGATGCGAGCAACCCGACGAGCGCCGTCAACGCCGTTGGGCTGGAATTGTAGGAGTCGTTGATCACCGTCACATCGCCTTCGAAGCGCGCCACTTCGCCACGCTTATCGGCCGGGATGAGCGCCGGAAAAACGCGTTTAGCCTCCTCCGCGCCCACACCCCAGACGCTCGCCGCCGCTAGCGCGGCAACCGCGTTCATCACATTATGGCGACCGATCAAAGGCAGTCCGAGCCGCACGCGCCCTCCGGGCCAAACGAAATCAAACTCCGAACCTTCGATGCCGCGCTCTTCAATTTTCTCGGCGCGAAATTCCGCTGCGGCGCCGGTGCCGAAACGAATCAAGCGGCCGCGCGCCACTTCCGAGAATTTTGCCACGCGCTCGTCATCCACATTCAACACCGCCGTCGCGCCCGGCCACGCCAGGTTCTCGATCAACTCGCGTTCGGCTAGCGCGATTTCATCAATCGACTCAAAAAATTCCAGATGCTCCACAGCCACGCGCGTTACCACGCCCACATCGGGCGCCGCGATCTTCGTCAGCTGCGCCAGCTCGCCACGATGCGACATTCCCAGCTCGACGACCGCCGCTCCGTCCTCATCATCGATCTTCAACAGCGTCAGCGGCAGCCCGAACTCGTTGTTCAGGTTCCCCTGCGTCTTCAGCACGCGGAGCCGCGCGCCCAGAAGCGCGGCCAGAATCTCTTTTGTGGTGGTCTTGCCGACCGAGCCCGCGACCGCTCCCACCATCCGGCCGGGTTTCGTGCGCCGCCAGATTTCGATGGCCCGCGCTCCCAGCAGCTGCAGCGCGACAAGCGTGTCATCGACGGCGTAGAGCTTCGACTGCAGCTCGGGCGTATATCCGGAGTAACGGCCCTTCGCCACCACCCCTGCGGCCGCCCCGCGCTCGAAAGCTCCGGCAAGATGATCGTGTCCATCGTGACGCGGTCCGCGTATGGCGATAAACAGTTCGCCGGACTGAACGGTGCGCGAGTCAATCGAGACGCCGGCCAACCCGGCCAGGCCGTTAAGCCCGGCGGGGCGCGCAACGTCCAGTGCATCGGCCAGTTGATCGGCAGTCCAGCGCATCGAGTCTCCGCGTAGCTTGGCGTTATCGCCTCCGGCTACTTACCTGCCTTCTTTCCGAACCCTTTGCGACGCAGCACGAGCCGCGCCACTTCCCGGTCGTCAAAATCGATCGTGCCGCCCGGCAGTACCTGGTACGTTTCGTGCCCTTTGCCCGCCAGCAAGACGATATCTCCCGCCTTGGCCTCGTCGATGGCCAGCGCAACCGCGCGCTCGCGGTCCGGCTCGACTTTGTAAGTCGCGTTCACTTTCTGCAGCCCCACTACCACGTCGTTGATGATGCGCAGCGGGTCTTCGCTGCGCGGGTTATCGCTGGTCAGCACCACGAGGTCGCTGAGCGAGCCCGCCGCTTCGCCCATCAGCGGGCGCTTGGTGCGATCGCGCTCGCCGCCGGCGCCGAAGACGGTGATGATGCGCGCTTTGGGTCCCAGCTCGCGCGCGGTCGCGATCAGATTGCGCAAGGCGTCGTCCGTGTGCGCGTAGTCGACAATCACCAGAAACGGCTGGCCCTCATCAATCCGCTGAAACCGGCCGGGAACGAGCTCCAGGTTTGCGATGCCGGCTTCGATTTTGGCGTTGGGGATCTCCAGGCCGATGGCCGCGCCGATCGCCGCGAGAACATTGTAAATATTGATGCGTCCCACGAACGGCGAGCGGATTTCGATATTTCCCGCCGGAGTTTGCGCCGTAATTTCCAAGCCGTGAAAACTTAGCGAGAATTTCTTGGCAGTCAGATCAGCGGAGTTTTTCAATCCGTACGTCATCGTGCGACGAGCTAATCCCTCCAGCCGCGACGCGTATGGATCGTCGGCGTTTATCACACCGACATCGGGCACGCCCGCGCCGGTGCCTTCAAACAGAAGTTTCTTGGCGGCAAAATATTCTTCGAACGTTTTGTGGTAATCCAGATGATCGCGCGTCAGATTCGTGAAAACCGCCGCCGCGAATTTGCAGCTCCACAATCGGTCCATGGCCAGTGCATGCGAGCTGGCTTCGAGGACCGCATGCGTGCCGCCCGCGTCGCGAATCTCGGCGAACATTTGCTGCAGATCGAGCGACTCGGGTGTGGTGTTGACCGCGGCTCGGATTCCCGCCGGCGTGCGATAGCCGGTGGTACCGATCAGACCAGTGGTGCGTCCCGCCTCGCGCAGGATCGAATCGACGAGAAATGCCGTAGTCGTCTTGCCATTTGTTCCCGTGATCCCGACGAGCTTAAGCCGCTTCCGCCGGACGCCCGTAAAAATCCGCCGAAGCCATCGCCAGCGCCCGTCGGTCGAGACCCCGCAGCAGCTCCACAACCGCGACGTCGCGCGAATGAACCTGCTCGGGATATTCCGTCGCAATCGCGATCGCCCCCCGTGCAATTGCATCCTCAACGAATTTCGCGCCGTCCAGTTTCTCGCCGCGCAGTGCGAAGAAAAGCGCGCCTGGGGTCACTCTCCGGCTGTCGTATGCGATTGACTGAACTTTTACGTCTGTGGGACCGCTCATGCGTCCGATCTGCGGCCCCGCGAGCAGCTGATCCAGCCGCACGCCGCGATTTCCCATCGGTTCGACTGGTCCGTCGCCGCTTTCCGTTTTCATCATCACGCTCAATTGCCGCCACCAGTGGCCGAAACGGGCACGATCTCCGCCGGCCGCCCAAATCGCACCGTCACCTGGCTGCCTCGGATCGCCTGCGCACCCGCAGCCGGAGACTGCTCGACCGCCACGCCGCTGCCGATCAGCGACGGCATGAGTCCCAATTTCACGCACTGTTCGGTGACGCCGCGAACCGATTGCCCCGTCAGGCTCGGCACCACCACCGTGTCCGCATTCAGATCTCCAAAGTCGACCGTCGGGGGTATCCCGCTGGTCAGCTTCGTTTTGGCTGTCGCGGCCTGAAAACGCTCCTCTGCTGAATCCTGTGCCGCGTCGCGCCGCATTGGTCGCGAGGATTTCTGATTCTTCGCCGTCTCGATGTCCGACGGCGCCGGAACGTCGTGCGGCTCGTCGCGATACGCCAGCACCTGCTCGGCGATTCGCTTAAATACGGGACCGCCGACTTCTCCGCCGTGATGCGGCCCGATCGGCGAGTCGAGCACAACCAAAATCGAAATCACCGGGTTGTTCACGGGTGCAAATCCCACAAAGGACGAGTTGTATTGCGTCGCGGAATACCGTCCCGTCGCTGGGTCAATTTTCTGCGCCGTTCCTGACTTTCCCGCGGCCGTATATCCGTCGAGTCTCGCGGGCTTTCCCGTTCCCTCGAGAACCACTCCCTCCATCATTTCCCGAACAGTGGCAGCGGTTCGCGCATCGGTCGCCTGCTGTGGCGCCAGACCGCCGCGCAGCGCGCCAGGATCGCCACCGTCCAGTTCTCGCACGACGCGCGGCCGGTAAAGCGTTCCGCCATTCGCCACGGCCGAAATCGCTGAGAGAATCTGTACGGGCGTGACACTGACTTCCTGTCCCATCGCCAGCGAACCAATGGAACTCGCCGACCAGTTCTCGATCGGCCTCAGCAAACCACGGTTCTCACCCGGCAGCTCAATTCCCGTAGGCTGGCCGATGCCGAAGGCGCGAATTGAGTCGTAGAATCTCGGTGCTCCCAGCCGCAGCGCGATTTTGATCGCGCCCACGTCGCTGGAATGCTCGAGTATCTCGCGCACGCTCAGCACTCCGAATTTTTTCCAATCATGGATCAGCCGCCCGGACACCATGATCTGCCCCATTTGGCAGTCCACCAATTGATCCGGCGATGCCACTCCGTTTTGAATCGCGCCCGTCAACGTCAGCACCTTGAAAGTCGAACCCGGCTCATAGGCCGAGGCCACAGCGCGATCGATGCGCGATTCGGGCGGAAAATTACCGGCATCGTTCGGATCGAACTGGGGCCAGTTCGCCACCGCCAGCAGTTCGCCCGAATTCGGGTCCTGCACAACCACCGTCCCGGCCTTCGCGTGTGTGTCCGAGATAGCCTTGGCGAGCTCTTTTTCTGCTATGTATTGGATGGTTTCATCGATCGTGAGCGTGACGCTTGCGCCCGGATCGGCCGCCGACTCGCGCCGGTCGTACCAGCGCCGGTGCCCGTCGGCCATCACCATCATCTTTCCAGGCCGTCCGCGAATTTGCTTGTCGAGTGAATACTCGATGCCGCCGATTCCTTTCTCGTCCACATCCACATAACCCAACACCGACGCTGCCAACTCGCGTTGCGGATACACGCGGCGGTTTTCCTTCTGGAAGAAAACGCCTTTCAAATTCATATCGGTAATGCGCTGGACAGTTTCAGGGGAAAGTTTTCGCGCCAGGCGGACGGGAGTCTTTGCCTGGCGAAGTTTGTTCGCGAGATCGTCCGCGGAACCGCCGAGCACGCGCGAAAGCAGCTCCGAGACCGCGTCGACGTCCGCTATCTCCGCCGGATCGCCGAACACGGAATCCAACGGCAGGCTCACCGCCAATTCGCGCCCCTTGCGGTCGTAGATCGGCCCGCGCATAGGCGAAATTTCGAAGATTCTTTGCTGTTGGCGTTGTGCTTTGGCGAGATATTCGCCGTAGGAAAAAAGCTGCAGGTAACTCAGCCGGCCGATGACCACCGCGATCCAAACCACCGCCAGGACCCAGACGACCAGCCAGCGGAGACGTGGATTGCGCTGCTCCATGGACTCCGGCCTACCCTATCGGAAACGAATTCCGCGGCGATCGCTCCCGATCTGCCGGAAAAGGCCCACCGCAGCGAGCCGCAAATTCATCCGACTTGCTTTCGAATCTGAATCAGAAATGGAAACGAAATCAGGGCCGCGACTGCAGTGCAACCGTGCGCGCCTGCGCCACTACGCCGTCGTTCGCGTCATCCACGGGCGCGACCTGTCCCGGCACGGGAACCGTCAGACCCAGCTGATTTCGCGCGATGGCATCCACGCGGCTAGGCGAACGCAGGGTAGCCACTTCCAGATGGAGCTGTTGATTGAGCTCTTCGGACTTCGCGCGCTCGCTATCGAGCTGCTCGATCTGGTAACGGATCTGAATGCATTCGAAATGCTGCCAGGCGTAAAACAGCAGGCAGCCCGCCATCGCCGCGCCCACCGCCACGCGCTGCCAGAAATCTTTCACCCGCGCCGGCGCCGCCGGGCGCATCAGCCGCGAGTTATCGATTTGCTTGACCGTGTGATATTCCGTGATGTGGCTCGCCTTAATTTGTTTCTTCATCGCTTGCTCCCGGCCCCGTGGCCGTCCATCCCGTCAATTCTTTTCGGCAACGCGCATCTTCGCACTGCGTGCGCGCGGATTCGCGTGAATCTCTTCCTCGCCCGGTACGATTACATGGCGCGTGAGCACGCGAAATGTTCCTTCGCGCTCGAGTTGCTGAAACGCACGCTTCACTGGCCGGTCTTCCAGCGAGTGGTAACTTAGGACGATCCAGCGTCCTTCGGAATTCAAAGTGGCAGGGGTTCGCGAAAGAAACTGCTCGAGTTCCTCCTCTTCTCGATTCACCGCATTCCGCAGCGCCAGAAACGTTTTTGTCGCGGGCTGCAGTTTCTGCCTTCCCCTTGCTTTTCGAGCCCCTGCCACAACCGTTGCCAGATGCCCGGTGTCGCGGATCGGCCGCGACCGCACGATGGCCCTGGCGATTCTGCGTGAATCTCTCTCCTCGGCCTTCTGATAGAGGAGATCGGCCAGCTCTGTCTCTGACCATTGATTCACAATTTCGTCCGCCGTCAGCGGATTGTCCGGATTCATCCTCATGTCGAGGGGGGCGGCCCAGCGGAACGAAAATCCGCGTTCAGGGCTGTCCAACTCCAGACTGGAGATTCCCAGATCGGCAATCACTCCGTCGAACGGCGGAAGGTTCAAGTCCGCCTTCACTTCGCCGATGTTCGAGAATTCCGCGTGCACCAGAACCACCTTCTCTTCGTACGGCTCGAGCCGCTCCCGCGCGATTTCCAGCGCGCGCGGATCGCGATCCAGAGCCACCAGCCGCCCGGTGGTCAGCCGCCGGGCGATTTCAATCGCATGCCCCGCCGTGCCGCAGGTCGCGTCCACATAAGTCCCCTCGGGCCGTATGCGGAGCCACTCAATTACCTCCGCGGCCAGAACGGGCTCGTGCAAAACGCTCAAACCTAAGCGCCCAATTCGTCAAACGCCTTAATGTCTTCCGCCGAAACCGGATTGGCCGCCATCTGCTCCAGGAACCGGGCGTGATTCCAGACCTGCAGGTAGGTCAAGTTCCCCTGCACGTCCACTTCGCCCTTGATCGCCGCCGATTCCCTCAAAATGGATGGAATCAAAATCCGCCCCGCGCCATCCATTTCGACCACCTGACCGTAGTAGTTCGTCCTCGAAAGAAACTTTTGTCTTGCCGGGTTGTAGGACGAGCGCTTCGCCAGCCTCTTTTCGATTTCTTCCCACGCTTTCATAGGATAGATGCGCGCGTGATCGCCCGTTGCCGAGGTGACGTAGAAACGCTTGCCGAGGCGCCGCAGTTCGGCCAGGAAGTCCGCGGGAATTTTCACCCGCCCCTTCTCGTCCGCCGTCGCTAGATAGTTGCCCCGCAGCATGTTTGCCCTTGAGGAGTTCGACCGGTGCGTTTGGTCTGCGCTTCACTCGCCTCTAGCCTCACCCACCGCTTCCCTACCGCTCACACCGTTTAACACCGCTTCCCACTTTGTCCCACTTTGTGACCCGATTGTAGTGACGCCTGAAATCTTGTCAAGGGGAATATCGCAACTTGAGAAAGTTTTTTTGAATCGGAGCGATCCGCGCCGAAAATTTTTTTCAGCACTCGACGATGGCGCAAAACCACAAGCGCTTGTGGGGCGCCCCGTCCGCTCAACGAGTCCTAGCGGTCAGAGCCTCCGAAAACGTCCAAATGTTTTCTAAGAGTCAACACGCAAACACGAGGTTTTTCGTCAAAAAACGGCCGTGGGAAATTGTGGATGAAAATTTTATAAGATTGCCGGTCGCCCGATCGGCGATTTGGGGCCTCTGGAAGCGTAGTCTACTGCGGTGCCGGCTCCTGCGCCGGTGCCCCCATCGAATTCAAATCCCGAACCACAGACTGCTCGTCGGGCGTCAAGTTCCCCATAAACCCCGGATTGCGCAGGGCGGCCTGCTGCTCGGCGGGTGTCAAGCTCTGCAGCCGGCGCCAGTGGTTAATCACGCGCGCGCGGCGCAGCGGCGGCATCCGCTCGAGTTTCGGCACGACGTAGTCCTGGAAATGCTCGCGCTGCTCGGGCGTTGCGTTTTCCAGCATCGTCTCGGTTGCGCGAATGCGCTCCTTCTGCTCGGCTGGCAGGGCGTTCCACTTCTGCAGATTCTGACGGATTTGTGCCTGGCGCGAGGCCGGAAGGGTCTGGAACTTTTCATTGTTCTGCATGAATCGTTCCTGCTCTTCCGGCGGCATGTCCCGCAGTTTTTCGACGAATTTGGGAGGCAGCCCCACCGCAGCGCGCTCGTTCAGAGGTTTCTGGCCCCCGGCTTCCGCGCGTCTCTGTTCGGTGGCTTGCTTGCGTGCGGCCTGGCGCTCGCGAATCCGCTCACCATTCTGCGCGGAGGCAGACGCTACTCCCACGCTCGCAGCGAGCAACAGGCACAGCCCGAATTTGACTCCGCCAAACCTCAACTCCGCTCCTCCGCCGTTCAATCGTTCGAAGTGGGCTGGTCCGATGGAGCCTTGCCCTGCGGTTGCCGCATGGTCGCGGCAGATTCGGACATCGCATCGAACTTCGTCAGCACGTCGTAATTCTCCAAAACTCCCAAATCCCTGATCGCCTCAAAATCCTGATCGCTCGAAGCGGCCGTAGGCGCTGCAGTCGAGGCGACTGGCAACGGAGGCGCCGTACGGCTTCCCGGCAGCTTCACCATCAACACCGTCAGCGCCACCAGCATCGCCGCCGAAAGCGCCAGCCGCGCCTGCGGCACAAGCCACGCAAACCAGCCCGGCTGCGGCTCCGCCGCCACACGCTGCCGCACTTGGGCATCAAATCCGAACGACGGCTCGATCGCCGGCATTTCGCCCAGCAAATTCGACACGGCTCGGAACTCCGCCACGCGCGCGCGGCACGCATCGCAGCCCGCCAGATGCGACTCCACAGCGCGGCGCTCGGCCGGAGCCGCCACATCGTCCACGTAAGCGATCAATCCTTTTTCCATGTCTTCGCACTTCATGATGGCCTTCTTTCCCCTCCGCGCGGCGCTGCCGGTTGGCTCACCAGAGGAGCCAGCTGCACCCGCAGGGTCTCGTAGGCGCGAAATAACATCGACTTCAGCGCGCCCTCCGAGCATTCCAGAATTCCTGCAATTTCCGCGTAATCCATCTCTTCGTACTTGTGCAGCAGAATAGCGGCGCGTTGCTTTTCCGGTAGCGACCAGACCGCCCGGCGAATGATCTCCACGCGATCACGCTCGATCATCCTTTCATCAATTCGCGGCTCGCGCGCTTTTAGTTCCATCGGCGCGGAATCCTCTCCTTCGGCCGGCGCGTCGATCGATATTCCCATTCGGTTGTGGCGGTTATCGCGAACCGAATTGAGCGCCAGATTCGTCGCGATCCGGAAGAGCCAGGTGGTGAACTTCGCGCTCGGAGTGTACTGTTTTCTCGCCCGATAGACGCGCAGGAAAACCTCCTGCGCCAGATCCTCCGCTGTCGCCTGGTCCCGCACCATGCGATTCAGGAAGTTGACCAGCGGGCAGCGGTACTTCTGCAAAAGGAAGTCAAAGGACGCTTCGTCCCCTGCCTTCACGTCCAGCATCAGTTGGACGTCGCTTCGAGCCATGGCCTCCACAGGATATATAACACGCGCGGTACCATAAAGTTGCACCCCGGCGCCAGGTACCGAAGCGCCATCACAGAGCCATTCGGCTTCCGTAACTCTATGTTTATAAATAGCTTACTTCCCTGGGACGGGTTGGGCAGCACAGACAATCCTGTCTGTACTGCTACGAACTCGGAGCGCCAGGTCCGTACGCGCTCTCGCTGCACTTCGTTGTGCCATGGCGCTGGCGCGGTTTCTCCAACGAGTCGCCGCGCCTTCCGGCATAATCTCCCATTCAATGACGCCAACCGCCACCGCCGACGCTCCCGCTTCGGCGCCTACAAGAATTTCCGGCTTCACTGTCTGGTTCATGGCTTCGAGCACCGGGGTCATTGTCGCCAACATGTATTACATCCAGCCGCTGCTGGCCGATATCGCACGCGCCTTCAGCTTGTCCGTTGTAAAGATCGGATTCGTGGCCACGCTGGCGCAAATCGGCACGTCACTCGGCATGCTGCTTTTCGTCCCGCTCGGCGACACGAAAGAACGCCGATCGCTCATCACCATTCTGCTCGTTACCGCGACGCTCGCGCTCACTGCGATTGCCACCGCGCGAAATGCTCCCTGGCTCGCCGTCGCGTGCTTCGTCCTCGGCATGACGGGATCATCCGTGCACGTTTTCGTCCCGTTCGCGGCGCACTTGGCGCCACCCGAGCAGCGCGGGCGTGTGGTCGGCTCGGTCTTCAGCGGCATCCTGCTCGGGATCTTGCTCGCGCGCACGTTCAGCGGCAGCGTCGGCGCGTATCTTGGCTGGCGCGCGGTCTATGGCATCGCCGCGATTTTGATGCTGACGATCGCGGTCCTCGTCCAATTCCTACTGCCGCACAGCAGGCCCACCGTGGATCTGCCCTATTTTTCATTGATGAAATCCACGGTGCAGATCATCCGTAGCCATCCCGCGTTGCGCGAATCGGCTTTCTTCGGGGCAGCGCTGTTTTCCTGCTTCACGGCGTTCTGGACTACTCTCGTCTTTTTTCTCGAAAGGCCGCCGTATCACTACGGCAGCGAGGCCGCGGGACTTTTCGGTCTGGTTGGCGCGGCGGGGGCGGCAGCGGCGCCCCTCGTCGGCCGCTTCACGGACAGGCGCGGTCCGCGCGTTGCCATCGGAGCATCGCTGCTCTCGGTTCTCGCGGCATATGCGCTGATGTGGGTGTTTGGGACGAAGCTCATGGGGCTGATCGTCGGCGTGCTGCTGATGGACATGGGCGTCCAGGCAGGTCATGTGGCCAACCAGACGCGTATCTACGGCCTCGAACCGGAGGCGCGCAGCCGCCTGAACATGTTCTACATGGTCTGCTATTTCGCAGGCGGCGCGGTGGGAACGTTATTCGGGGCCTACGCGTGGCGCTTGGCAGGATGGGCCGGAGTTTGCGCGTTCTGCGTCGCGGTCATGGGAATCGCGCTCGCCGTCTTCGGCGTCACGCGCCGGCGTAATCTCCTGGGATCGCCCATCTCCTGATTGGCGTCTTCGGTTTTCGCGCACGCCTAGACGCGGAAGATCGCCTTTAGCGCGACCAGCACGAGCACGCCGAGAAAAACCAACACGGCCATGCCGACGCCCGGCTCGCGATTCACTTCCGGAATTAAATCCGAGGCCGCGACGTACAGCGTCACGCCGGCTGAAAACGGCAGCGCGTCCGCCACCGTATTCCGCAGCACGAACATCAGCGCCATTCCCGCCAATGTGGCTGCACCGAGAATCGCGGACGATCCGAAGGCCGCCGCTCGGCTTTGCCCGCTCGCCAGCATCAACGACGCCACCGTAAACCCTTCGGGAATTTTGTGCAGGAAAATCGCCACGAAAATCACGCCACCAAGCCAGTTCGACACGAGCAGGCCCGACGCGATGGCCACGCCATCGAAAAACGTGTGGATCACCAGCCCCAGCAGCGCCGCGTAACTGGCGTGGGCGTGCGAAATTTCGTCGTGATGTGTCTCTTCGCCGAAATGGAAATGCGGCGCCAGCGTGTGCTCGAAAAAATGAACTAGAAAATATCCGGCCAACACAATCACGAAAACCGCGCTCGTGCTGTGGAAGAAAAGCGAGGACTCGTCACCGCGCAGCTTTACGGACTCCGGGATCATTTCGATCATCGCCGTGGCCAGCATGAATCCGGCGCCCAGCGCCACAAAATATTTCAGGTAATCACGCGACCACTGCCGGTGCGAGACCAGTAGACCGCCGAGCAGGTTCGCGCCCGCGGCCACAACGCCAAGCAGCAGCGCCAGCAATATCCGAGTTGTTTCCGGCGAGTTCATGGACGAAGATCACAGGCTATCCGCCGTGGCGGAACAGAATCACGTCGCCATCCTGCACGATGTACTCTTTTCCTTCGAGACGCACTTGCGCCTTCTCGCGCGCTGCCCCGAAGCTGCCGGTTTTCAGCAGGTCTTCCCAGTTCACGACGTCGGCCTTGATGAAATTCTTCTCAATGTCGCTGTGAATCGCACCTGCGGCCTTTTGCGCCGTCATTCCGCGTTCGATGGTCCAGGCACGGCACTCCGGCTCGCCGCAGGTAAGAAACGAAATCAAACCGAGCAAGCGATAACTGGCCTGGATCAACCGGTCGCGACCGGATTCCTTCAACCCGTATGCCTTCATCATTTCACCGGCTTCGGCGTCGTCGAGCTCGGCGAGCTCTGCTTCGATTTTTCCGCAGAACGGAACCACGGCTGTTTGCGGCTTGGTGGCGAGCTTTCCCAATTTGTATTTTTCGAGCACCCGATCGATATCCGGCGCTTCCTCGTCGCCCAGGTTCAGCACGTAGAGCATCGGTTTGCGCGTGAGGAACATGAAGCCGGTAAGCATCTTCATTTCCTCGGGCTTGAATTCCAACTCGCGCAACGGCGTTTCGGCCTCGAGCGCCGTGCGGCAGCGATTCAAAAGTCCCAATTCCGTTTCCAGAATCGTCTCCTTTTTCTTCTTCAGATCCTTCTCGACGCGCTCGATGCGTTTCGCGCATTGCTCCAGATCGTTGAGGATCAGCTCCAGGTCGACGTTGACGATGTCACGCAGAGCGTCGAGCGACGCTCCTTCGTGTGGCACCGCTGGGTTCTCGAACAGACGCACCACGTGCGCCAGCGCGTCGGCTTCGCGCAGCGGCACGAGCGACGCCGAATTTTTCTCGCGATCTTTCTGCAAGCCGCCGATATCGACGTACTCGATGGTCGCGTACGTGATTTTCTTCGGCTTGAACACTTCCGACAGCTTCGCCACGCGCGCGTCCGGCACTCGTGCGATTCCCACGTGTGCTTGTCCGGGCACGCCGCGCCCGCCCGCAGTGGGAGCTGCGGCTCGCGTGAGAATGCGGAACAAGCTGGTCTTCCCTACTTGCGGCAATCCGATAATCCCTGTTTGCATAAGCGCACGATACTAGCATGGCTCCGCGCCTCCGCGATTGCGTGGCGCTGGACGTCGGGAAACCTGCGACTTGCCTCGTGCCGCGCATGCCGATATGATCAGCGCCCGTCCATTCGACGACTGAGGTGATCCGATGAAATACATTTCGCTCGTTGTGGCGCTGCTGGTGGCGCACGCGGCTTGGGCGCAGGATTGGGCCAAAGCGACGCTGGAAAAATCGCCGCGACATCGCGAGTGGGTGACCGTGAAGCACGGCGACCGCTCGGTGGAGACGTTCGTCGCGTATCCGGAATCGAAAGACAAGCGCCCCGTGGTGGTCGTGATCCACGAAATTTTCGGTATGACGGACTGGGTGCAGGATCTGGCCGATCAAATCGCCGCTGCTGGCTACATCGCCGTGGCGCCCGACCTGCTTTCGGGCATGGGACCGAATGGCGGACGCAGTTCTTCGCTCGATCAGAGCAAGGCGATGGAAGCGGTGAGTCATCTGGATGCCGATCAGGTGACGGCGGACCTGAATGCTGTGGCCGATTACGGCAAAAAGCTGCCTGCTTCAACCGGAAAGCTCTTCGTGGTGGGGTTCTGCTGGGGCGGAAGCCAGAGTTTCCGTTACGCGACGAATCGGCCCGACCTCGCGGCGGCGTTTGTCTTCTACGGCGGACCTCCGGACAAGGACGCGATGGTTAAGATTCATGCGCCGGTGTTTGCGTTCTACGCTGGAAACGACGCGCGAGTGAACGCCACGATTCCGGACGCCACTGCCGGCATGAAAGCTGCGGGCAGATCGTACGATCCGGTGACATATGACGGCGCAGGACACGGCTTCATGCGCGCAGGCGAAGCGCCGGACGCGAACGATGCCAACAAGAAAGCGCGCGACGATTCGTGGGCTCGCCTGAAGTCCCTGCTGGCCCTGAACTAACGTTTCGAAAACTTCGCAGTCCAAGCCAACGTGATCAACGCCGATAGCAGCACGCTTGTCCTGCCTTTCAATCATGTGGAGGCGCACGCGCATCTTTCGGACAGAGACAAGCGGCTGGCCGCGCTGATCGAGCGCGTGGGCGGCTTCGAGTTCAAACTCGATGAATGCGACAGCGTCTACGAATCGCTGCTCGAAGCAATCATGCACCAAAGCATAGCGGGAAAAGCCGCGCAGGTGATCTGGGGACGGATCAAGGCTCTGGGGACGAACGGTCAGTGCCCCACCCCCGAAGAACTCTTGCGCGTGAGCAAACAGAGGCTGCGCAAGGCCGGGCTTTCGAATGCGAAAGTGGCGGCGGTGCGCGATCTGGCGCAGAAAACCATCGACGGCGTGGTTCCGACGATCGAGGCCGCGCAGGAAATGTCCGACCAGGAATTGGTCGACCGGCTTATTTCGGTGCGAGGCATCGGCCCGTGGACCGTGGAAATGTTCTTGATCTTCCGGCTGGGTCGCCCCGACGTGCTTCCGATTCATGATTACGGCGTGCAAAAAGGCTGGGCGCTGACGTATCGCAAGAAAAGCATTCCGAAGCCGAAGGAGCTGCTGAAATTCGGCGAGCGCTGGCGGCCCTATCGCACCGTCGCGAGCTGGTATATGTGGCGTGCGGTGTCGCTCGCTGGATCGGCGGCGCGAAAAATTCAGAAGCCCAAGCCGCTGAAGCTTCGCGCGATTGTGAAGAAGCGCATAGTAGTCAAGAAGCGCCTTACCGTCAAAAAGCACACCAAGAAGTAGATTCGTCCCCCCCGGCTCCTCCGCAGTGGCGCGCTGACGCGCCCGGCCTAAACGTGCTGTGCCTTGCCTTTCATGCTGGAATCTCGGGCAGTCAGAAACATAGCAACCAGTCCGAGAATCAGGACGGCGGATTCGAGGTCCACGGAAACCGTGTGGAAGCGGTCGAATTCAGCGCGGCGGGGGTCGGCGGCGGGTGTGGAGTCGACCGAGACCATATCGTGGCGCAATGCATCGATGCGCGGGATTACGGCGTGCTGCGAGAAGAGCGTGAGGACCAGCATGATCAGGACGCATGCCGCGGCCGGACGGATCAGCGCTGTGATGGTTTTATCGAGCGCCACCGTGCTAATCAAGAACAGAACGGCTGCGACAACTCCGATCTGATGCAGTCCTGAAATTGTGAAGCCCACGAGAAGTCCGGCTTCGTCCCGCGTGAGCACGGCGAAGGCGCCGCGTGTGACGAAGGCGACGAAATAGATGATCGAGCCGACCCAAGTACCGAGCGCGAGGAATTGAACGAAGCGGAGTGCGTTTTTCATTTTGGCGTGGCCCGTAGTCTTTCGCGCTTTGAGAAATAACGGAAGCCGAAGAGAAAGCCGATTGCGAAAATCGCCAGCAGTACGAAGACGATTCGAGTCACAGGGTGAATAACGATAAAGAACGAATCATATCCAGATGGCTGGTCGCTGGACGCGTTCATGAAGAGCAGCGATAGCGCGATAAATCCGCCGACAAACGCCGCGACGAAGACGCTCGCAATGCCGACGCAGACGCTTCGCAGTATTAGTTTCGCCATACGCGTTTTTCGCTCGAAATCATACGCCGAAATGATCGTTCGCCGCCAACCGATGGCACAAACTTCTTGGGCACATGCGGTCAAATCAGGCGTTCAGGCATCTGGGCAGAAGGTGGGAGAATCAAATGAAGCCAGGGGGCAAGACAAGGAAGTGGTGGGCGACCAAGGACTTGAACCTTGGACCTCTCCCGTGTGAGGGGAGCGCTCTAACCACTGAGCTAGTCGCCCGACCGTTGGAAACTTCAGGGGGACTCGGATACATCCGTAGCGCCGAGAACCCTCAGCGGCTGAAACCGGCATTCATTCGCACTGATTATGGCACGACTGAAGTCGTGCCCTGACGAAAAAGCGGTGCCATCGCAACAACGCCGTCAATTTTTTTAGCAGAAGGAACCAGGAATTGCAAACCGCGACGAACGCCAAGACCACCGATTTCAGCGCGCGACTGGCCGAGCTGCAGCGCTCGATCGGGCGCGTGGTAAAGGGCAAGGCCGACGTGATCCAGCTGGCGCTAACGACGCTGCTGGCGCGCGGGCACCTGCTGATCGAGGACGTACCGGGCGTGGGCAAGACTACGCTGGCGCAAGCGCT
Source organism: uncultured Acidobacteriota bacterium (assembly GCA_963800535.1). GTDB lineage: Bacteria > Acidobacteriota > Terriglobia > Acidiferrales > UBA7541 > Palsa-295. The sequence continues at coordinate 111,475 of CAWDBK010000008.1, read as the reverse complement.
AGCGCGATCGTTTCATTGTTCGTTCCAGCGAATCCAGTTCACGTCGGATTTGCTGCCCAGCGACGTGATCGGCATCAGCGTCTACAATCCATCGGGACAGGAATTCGAATTCAAGCCCGGGCCGATTTTCGCCAACATCATTGTGGCGGATGAAATCAACCGCACGACTCCGAAAACGCAATCGGCGCTCCTGGAAGCGATGAACGAATCGCAGATCACCGTGGACAACCACACCCATCCGCTGCCGCAGCCTTTTCTGGTGCTGGCGACGCAGAATCCGATCGAACATCACGGAACGTATCCACTGCCGGAATCGCAGCTGGATCGTTTTCTGATGCGCATTCGCATGGGCTATCCGGCGCGCGAGGGTGAAAAGGAAATCTTGCGCAATCATTCCGCGGCAGGACATGCGGAGCAGATCGTTCCGGTGATGGACACGGCGGATGTGCTGGCGATGCAGGCAGCCGTCTCGCAGGTGAAGGTTGAAGAAAGCCTGCTGGATTACGCGCTCGAAATTGTGGACCGCACTCGCACGTCGGAGCAGCTTTCGCTCGGCGTCAGTCCGCGCGGTTCGGTAATGCTGCACCGGGCGGCGCAGGCGCGCGCGTTTCTGGAAGGGCGCGACTATTGCCTGCCGGACGATTTCAAGCGGCTGATCGTGCCGGTGTTCTCGCACCGCGTGGTGGTGAGCTCGCGGTACGTTTCCACGCAGAAGAAGTCCGACCAAGCCGAAGCCATTCTCCACGAGATCGTCGAATCGACGCGCGTACCTCTGTAGTTTTCCCATGACGACAATGACGACGCACGATTCCATCGTCGCTCGCATGTGGCGGGCGCGGGACCGCGCGGGATGGCGCAACTTCGGGATCGCCATGCTGGCGCTGGCGGTGGCGTTTTTCATTGCGCTGCTTTCCGCGGCAGCGGCACAAACCGGACGCATCTGGTTCGCGAGCATCACCACGGTACTATCGCTGGGGATCGCGGCGTGGGTGGCCGTTGCAATCGTGCCGGCGCTGGCACGGCGCACCAGCTTGCGGTGGATCGCGTATCAGGTCGACTACCGGCTGACGCGCGACGGCGGGATTTACCTGGCCGCGGTGGCCATCCTGGTTCTGGCAGCAATCAATACCGGAAATAATCTGCTGTTCTTGATTCTGGCGTGCTTGCTCGCCGGCATTTTGATTTCGGGGGTGCTGCAGCGGATCGTGCTGACAGGCGTCGAACTGAAGTTTGATCTACCGGAGCACATTTTCGCGGAGCAGCCGGTGCTGGCGGAAGTCGAGCTGCGAAATGAAAAGCAGATGTGGCCGTCGTTTTCGCTCCGCGTGATCGGCAGTGGCAGAAAGAAAGCGGTTGCGTCGGCCTCTGAAATTCTGGCGTGTCCCGTTTTTTTTCCCTACATCCCACGGATGAGCGCGGTGCGGCAGAAAGTGGAACTGCGATTTCCGCGCCGCGGTGTTTACCGGCAGGACGCTTTCGGTATTCGCACGCGATTTCCGTTTGGATTTTTCGAAAAGACGCGCGAGGTGAATTCACAACTAGAGATTGCTGTCTACCCGCGTGTGGCGCCCGCGGAGCAGTTTTATGAAGTACTCCCACTACTGACCGGCGAAATGGCGAGTTATTTTCGCGGGCGGGGTCACGAGCTGCACTCGTTGCGCGACTACGTGCCCACAGACAGCGCGCGCTTCGTCGATTGGAAAGTGACGGCGAAGTCCGGGCGGCTGGTGGTGCGGGAATTTGCGCGCGAGGATGAACGGCGGGTGGTGCTGGTGCTCGACCCCCTTGTGGGGCCTCCGCGTGATGATCTCGGCCAGTTGGCGGACGCGGAACACGCCGAGCGATTCGAACGCGCGGTCTCGCTGGCGGCGTGCATTGCATGGCATTTCAATGAGATTCATTCCGTGATGCAGTTCCGCACAGACACGTTTTCGACGCGCATGGCTCCGGCCGGCGAAATTATTTACGACACGCTCCGCGAGCTGGCCACGATTCAGCCGGACATATCGGCAACGGGTGGAGCCTTTATCGACGAGCTTTCGAACGAGACCGAAGTCTTCAAGATCATCCTGACCACGCGGGCCCAGCGGTCGATTCCGACCGGATTGTGGTCGTCGTCCTACCTGATTTTCATCGATCAGTTATAGAAAGCTGAGAAAAGCAACGGACTGAAGGCTGCCGCCACGAAACAGCCTGCTGTGCGACAATGCGTGCGCATGAAAGCGCATCTCAAGGGACGGGCGCGCGGGAATTTTCAGCGGCGGTTGCTTGGCTGGTTTCGCAAGTACCGGCGCGATCTTCCCTGGAGGGCGAGCCGCAATCCCTACCGCATATGGGTCGCCGAGATTATGCTGCAGCAGACGCGGATTGCAGCAGTGCTTCCCTACTACGACCGTTTCCTGAAAAGTTTCCCTGACGCGAAATCGTTGGCGCGGGCGCCGCAGGAAAAAGTGCTGCGGTTGTGGGCCGGGCTCGGGTACTACAGCCGGGCGCGGAACTTGCATCGCGCGGCGAAGGAAATCGTGGCGCGGCACGGCGGCAAGTTTCCGCGCACGATGGAAGAAGCGCTCGCGCTGCCCGGCATCGGCGGATACACGGCCGCGGCGGTGCTAAGCATCGCGTACGATCAGCCGTACGCGGTGCTGGATGGCAACGTAGCGCGCGTTCTGGCGCGGCTGGAGGCAATTCGCGGAGACTTGCGGGCGCCGGGGCGTTGGCGCGAAATGGGCGAGCTGGCGCAGAGACTGCTGACCGTCGATGCGGCGAGCGACTGGAATCAAGGACTAATGGAACTGGGCGAGGTGATTTGCACGCCCCAGTCGCCACGCTGCGCGCAATGCCCCCTGTCGCGATGGTGCCGGGCGCGAGCGCTCGGGTTAACGGGTGAAATTCCCGCGGCGCGGCGGAAGCGGGCGCCGGTGAAAATGCGAATCGCTGCGGCGATTTTGCGGGATCCGCAGGGTAGGACGATTCTGGTCCGCGATCCCGGGGCGCACGACGAGGTGCTTTTTTCGCGCATGTGGCAGTTCCCTGCTGTTGAGGTGGCGCGAAATGCCGAGACCGAGCTAGCGGCGCATCTGGCGGAGATTTTGCAGTTGGACGCCGCAGAGCTGAGGCTGGAACCATTGCCAGCCGCGAAGCATGGCGTGACGTTTCGAAATATTACGCTCCTGCCGTATCTGGCCGGCGTGCAGCGCTTGCCGAACCGGCCTCGTACGCAGGTCTTGGCGCTAGATCGAATTGATGACTTGGCAGTTTCGAGCGCCACTCGCAAGATTGCGGCTGCCGTGAGAGCTTAAAGGACCAAAAGGCCGCTATGCCCCTAGGAAACCTATTTCGTATTGGCCGTTTCGACTCGCTGACGGCTGCCACCGGGATGCCGCATCCATAGCAGGTGCTAGCATTAGGGTATGCCTTCTGCTGCATCCACGGCCGCGCCGACGACTGCCCCTTCCCTGCCCGCGGTGCAGCGGTATTTTGAAATCTCGCTTTTCCTGCTCGTCGCCACCGGCGTGCTTTCGATCGTTTCGACCGGCAAGCTCGATATTGTCTCCGTGCTGATTCCCTCCGTCGCGCTGATCTACAAAGGCATTCGCATGCAGCGCGGGCAGGGGCCGGAAATCACGCCGCGCGCGGCCACCTGGCTCGTGCTGGGATATTTTCTGTTCTTCCCGGTTGACCTGTGGGTGCTGTCGCGCGGGCTGTCGGAAGGAGCGCCTAATCCGCCGCTCTACGCCGCGCTGCTTTCAGCCATTCACCTGATTATTTTTGCCACGCTCGTGCGGCTTTACTCCGCCCGGTCCAATCGCGATTACGCGTTCCTGGCGGTGCTCGCGGTAGCGTCGATGCTAGTCTCCGCCATTCTGACGGTGGAAACGAGTTTCCTGATCGCTCTGGCGATTTTCCTGGTGCTCTCGGTTTCCACATTCGTCGCGCTGGAAATCCGGCGCAGCTCCGCCGGCGCGGTCTCGCCGCCTTTCGAGCCGCGGTCGGCCACTGCGCGGCAGTTGAACCGGGCGCTCGGAATCACGTCTCTGCTGGTCGCGGCGAGCGTGCTGGCGGTCGGAATCGTGCTTTTCTTTCTGATTCCGCGCGTCACCACGGGATATCTGAGCTCGCTGAGCCTGCAGCCCGGACTGCTGACCGGCTTCAGCGACAATGTGGCGCTCGGGCAGATCGGAGAGATCAAGCAGAATCCGGCGGTGGTGATGCGCATCAAGATCGACGGCGATCCCGCACGCGCGTCCGACATGCACTGGCGCGGAATCGTGCTGACGACTTTCACCGGCAACAGTTGGACGACGCCGTCACAGGATCAAAGCGAAATCGAGCCGAATGCCTCGGGCGAGTACACTTTTGAGTTGCCGACGCACACCGAGAATCGCTCGAATCGGATGCACTATACCGTGTTGATGGAGCCGATCGCCACGGACGCGATTTTCGTGGCGCCTCCGGTGCAATCGGTCGCGGGCAAATTCGGCATGGACGGCATGCCCACGCACCATGCGGGCCCTTCCCAAGCTTTCCCGCTGCCGCTCGGCTCGATCGCCAGTCGCGGTTTCCTTTATCAGGATCGAACAGGCTCGCTTTTCAATCCGACGCACAACAATTCGAAAATCCGCTACGAGGGGACGGCGCAACTATCTCTGGCCACGCCTGTGGATTTGCGCCGGTCGTCGACAGACTTCGCGCCGGAAATTCGCGACGATTACCTGCAGCTTCCGCCGCAACTCGACGAGCGCATTCGTAAACTCGCGGCTGACGTCACCGCGCGGCAGACAAACAATTACGACAAGGCCTCCGAAATCCGCCGATACCTGATCGCGCACTACACCTACACGCTGAATTTGACCGGCCCGACCGGTAAGAGCGCCGATCCGCTGGCCTATTTTCTTTTCACCAGCCGCGCAGGACACTGCGAGTATTTCGCCACGGCCATGACCGTGATGCTGCGGGCCGTCGGCGTTCCAGCGCGCTACGTGACTGGCTTCCTGCCCGGCGAGTACAACGACGTGGGCGGCGACTACATCATTCGCGGCAGCGATGCACACGCGTGGGTGGAAGTGTACTTCGAGGGATACGGATGGATACCATTCGATCCAACGCCGCCGAGTAACGAGGAGCACGGATTACTGAGCCGTTTTGGCCTTTACTGGGACTGGTTTCAACTCACATGGAACGAGTGGTTCATCAACTACGATTTTTCGCATCAGCTCGCGCTCGGGAAAAACGTTCACGATTCGACGCGTACGTGGAACGATCACATGCGCGCATATTATCACCGCGAGCAGCAAGCAGTTGTGCATCGGATTCTGGAGCTCGACCGTAAAACCGAGGGATCGCGATATTTTCTGCCGGGAGTGCTGATCTGCCTGGTGGCGGCGTTGATATTCCTGCGCGGCGGATGGGTGATTCGCTTCGCGGTGGCGCGCTGGCGGCTGCGGGCGCGGGGCGGCAATTTGACGGCTTCGCTGGCGTCGTACGAATATTCTGAAATGCTGCGATTGCTTGAAAAGCGCGGCTGGATCAAATCGGAGGCGCAGACTCCGCTGGAATTTGCGGCCGCGATACCCGCTTCGGACGTTTCGACGCCGGTCGCGAGGCTTACAGAGCTTTATCAATCCGCGCGATTCGGCAGCCAGCCCGCGCCCGCCGGCCAGATGTCAGCGCTCCTGAGCTTGATACGCGAAGCGGTTCGCACCCGCAAAATGTTGAGAGCATGAGTTGGCGCTTGTGGGCGCTGATCGGCGCGATTGCGGTCACCGCCGGTGTCCTGTTTTTCTTCCCCGCAATTCCTCAGAGCGAGGCCTACCACAACTTCGCCGACCAGCGGGCGCTGCTTGGCATTCCCAACTGTCTCGACGTGGTTTCCAATTTTGCGTTTTTGATCGTGGGCGCTTGGGGGCTGGTCGTCGTCTGGCGCTAGGCGCAATTTGTCGATGCGCGCGAGCGGTGGCCCTACGTCGCGTTTTTTGTGGGCGTGACGCTGACCGCTTTCGGTTCGTCGTGGTATCACCTGAATCCCAATGACGCCACGCTCGTCTGGGACCGGGTTCCGATGACGATCAGGTTTCTGGGGCTGGTGGCGGCGCTACTCGCGGAGCGCGTGAGCGTGCGGGCCGGGCTGTGGCTGCTCGCGCCGCTGATCGTTCTTGGCGTCGCTAGTGTGATCTATTGGGAAATCACGCAGCGGCAGGGTCGGGGAGATTTGCGGCCATATGCGTTCGCGCAATTCGGATCTCTCTTGATCCTGGCTTTGCTGATCCTCCTCTTTCCGGCTCGTTACACGCGCATGTACGACCTGGGAATTTCGCTGGGTCTTTACGCGTTCGCGAAATTGCTGGAAGCCGCTGACCATCCCATCTATTCCGCTCTGAGGTTTGTGAGCGGCCACACGCTGAAACATCTTTCGGCGGCGCTCTCCGCCTACTGGATCGTCCGCATGCTGCGCCTGCGGAGACCTGTGGCTATCGTCGACCATCAGGTTGCGTGAGCTGGCGGCGCAGGTCCTCGACATCGGCTTGATCCCAGCGTTCCGCGACTCGATCACCTACGAAGCGATCGCGCGCGTGCACGGTGAAGCGAATCTGCCTTCCCGTGGCAGCGATGCCTATCAACTCTGCCTGATGCGTCGCGATTGCCACCAGGTCCACTTCGATGATGTCGCTGCCCTCGAAGCGCACAGCCCGAATTAATGCGCGCTGGTCCGGAAACGCGGCGTTCACCTGGCGGCGAAATTCCTTGATTCCGGCCGGCCCGGGCGCGTAGCCGGCTTCCTCGAGATCGTGAAATCGGGCATCGAGCGTAACGAACTGATCAATCTCGTTCAAATCTCTCGAAAGGAGCGCCGCTGCATACCGCAAATAGTGGCGCAACAGTTTCGCGCCGGGCCTATCCGACTCCAAGATCGCGCGGACTTCCGGTTCGAGTTCGAAGCGGCTGTCGACGACGAAGGTCGGCGAGTCCATGAACGCTCCTTACCTTTCAGAAATTATGACCGATACGGCGGACCGAGCCAATGGGTGCCGTCCCATCGCTTGAGCCCTAGCCGTGATACGACGTGATAGAATCAGATGTTCCGTTCCTGCGCAAGGACCGCGTCATTATGCCCAAAGTCGGATTCGTCAGCCTGGGATGCCCGAAAAACCTCGTCGATAGCGAGGTGATGATGGGTATTCTCGCGCGCGGCGGGTACGAAATCACGCCGCGGCCGGGCGAAGCGGACGTTCTGGTGGTCAATACCTGCAGCTTCATAGCTCCCGCGCAGCAGGAATCGGTGCAGTCGATTCTGGAAATGGCCGAGTACAAGAAATTCGGCCGAGCCCAAAAACTGATCGTCGCGGGATGCATGGTCGAGCGATTCCGCAATGAGATCCGCGAACAGATTCCGGAAGTGGACGCGGTCATCGGCACGGGCGAAGTGGAGAAGATTCTGCAGGCCTGCGAAGGCGAGTTGCGTGCGAACGCGCAGGCCGGGGAGACGCCGACGTACCTTTATCACGACGCGACGCCGCGCATTCTGGCCACGCCTCGCCACACGGCCTACATTAAGATCAATGAGGGCTGCGACCATCCCTGCACCTTCTGCGTGATCCCGCAGCTGCGCGGCAAATTTCGGAGCCGGCGGTTTGAATCCGTGGTGAGCGAAGCGCAGAACCTGGCTGCCGCCGGCGTTCGCGAGATTAACCTGATCGGCCAGGACACGACCTATTACGGCGAAGACTTGGGCCTCCGTGACGGGCTGCCGACTCTGCTGGAGCGCCTGGCACAAATCGAAGATCTGAGCTGGGTTCGCTTCCTTTACTGCTATCCGAATCGCATCACCCCGAAGCTGCTCGAAACGATTGCGGCGCATCCGCGACTTGCTAAATATCTCGACATTCCGCTGCAACACGCCAGCCGCACGGTGCTCTCGCGGATGAAGCGCGGTTCACACGCCGGCGCGTTCCTGAAAATGCTCGATAAAATCCGGCAAACGATTCCGGGCGTGTCCATTCGCACGTCGTTCATCGTGGGATTCCCGGGCGAAACAGAAGCCGAGTTTCAGGAGCTGTGCGATTTCGTGCGCGCGGCGGAATTCGACCGGATGGGCGTGTTTTCGTATTCCGATGAGGACGCCGCGAAGAGTTTCCAGCTTGGCGATAAAGTCGACGAGAAGACGATTGCGCGGCGTAAGAACGCGCTGATGGCGCTGCAAAAGCAGATTTCGCGGCGCAAATTACGGAACCGGGTGGGCGAGCGCATGCAGGTCATGCTCGAAGGTCCGTCGAAGGACACCGACTTGATCTGGGAGGCGCGGCTTGAGGGAATGGCGCCCGACATCGACGGCAAAGTCTACATCACGGAATTCGAAGGCGTGACGGAAGCCGCCGATTTGCCCGCGCCCGGCACGCTCGCGACCATCGAGGTGACCGAAACGAAGGACTACGACCTCATTGGCCGCGTCGTTGAATTCACCCCGCCCCCCGCGCAGCCGAGTGCGCCACCGCGGGATCTGTTTCCGATCCTGGCATCGCGCTGATTCCTCTCTCATGAAATCTTCGGCGCGAGCCTTGCTGGTGATCACTCTTTTGGGGGCATTCGCGGGCTCTGCACACGCGCGCACCCGCGACGTGATCCTCACTACCGACTGCGGGGCCGAAATCGACGACCAGTTCGCTATTGCTTATCTGTCGCTCGTGCCCGACGTCCACATCAAAGCCATCGTCACAACGCACGCACCGAATCTGCCCCGGAAATCCGAATCGTCCGCCGAATGCGTGAAGGACGTTCTCGATCATCTGCAGGCCGGTCCCCTTCCGCCGATTTTCGCGGGTTCCAACGTTCCGCTCGCCACGGGCACGCCGTTGAAAAATACCGGCGTCGATTTCATTGTCAAAACTGCGCGCAGCTATTCCAAGCAGGACAGGCTCGTAATCATTACCATCGGCGCCACGACGGACGTAGCTTCTGCCTTTCTCACGGATCCGTCCATCGCCGGCCGCGTGGAAGTCCTGACCATGGGTTTCGATTCGTGGCCCAAGGGCGGCGACCCATGGAACATCAAGAACGATCCGCTTGCGTACCAAGTGATCCTAGCTTCCGCCGCACCGATTACGATCGGCGCATCAGACGTCTGCCAGCGCCATCTGCGGTTGGACGACAAAACCGCCCAGCGGATGCTGACCGGCCACGGCCCGTTCGCCGAATGGCTCAACGGCCAGTTTCAGGGTTGGCTCAACGCCAACGCAGACTTGGCGGCGAGCGTGGTGAAGCCGCACACCTGGGTGATCTGGGACACCGTGACCGTGGCGCAGCTGCTCGGCTTCACGACCGCCGAAACGCATCCGCGTCCCGCGCTGAATACGGCTGATCTTTCGTTTTCATTTCCGCCGACGCGCCAGACCCTACAGTGGATTTCGTCGATCGACGAAGCGAAGATGTGGCCGGATTTTATGCGCCGCATCGACAACGCCAATGCCCGTAATCAAACGCAGCGAGCATCCAAGCGAACAGCCAATTGATTCGCCGGGGCCATCTAATATAAGAATGGTCCGCCCATTATGAGCACGCACGTCGACCATCGAACGCCGGCAGTTCCCGTCCCGGAGCCGAATCTCACCCCGTCCGAAATGATCGAGCGCGCCGTGGCGCTGCGGCCGCGGTTGCGCGCGGAGCAAGACGAAACCGAGCGCCGCGGCGTCCACTCGGAAGCGCTGCATGAGGAATTTCGCAGGGCGGGATTCTACCGCGCGATCCAGCCTCGACGCTTCGGCGGATATGAATTCGATTTGAGGTCGTATTACCGGCTGGCGATCGAGCTTTCTCGCGGCGATCCGTCGATCGGCTGGTGCGTCATTCTGGGTGCAGGCCACTCGCTGATGCTCGGATCATTTTTCAGCGAGGAGGCGCAGGCGGCCGGCTTTGGCGCGGATGGAAACTTTCACGGCCCCTCCGTGGCAGCGCCCGGCGGCACAGCGACCCCCACTGCCGACGGCGGCTGGCTGGTGAAAGGCAAATGGGGCTATGCCAGCGGCGCACCCTTCGCGACGCACTTCCTGCCGACCGTCCTTATCACGGATACGAAAATCAATGACCCGAAGCCCGGCGACACGCCCGGCCCTCCGCGCGCCGGAATCGCGCTGATCCCGCGCGCCCAGTGGACCATGCTGGACGATTGGGGCGCGATCCTGGGCATGCGCGGCAGCGGCTCGAATTCGATCGTGGTCGAGGGCGCGCGCCTGCCGAAAAGCCATGTGATCCATCTCGACATGCTCAATCCCGATATCGCGCACGGAACGCCGGGCGGGCGGTTGCACGGTAATCCCATGTACGCAGGACGCTGCCTGTCATTTTTCCGCGCGGAGCTCGATGCCATCCTCGTCGGCTTGGGATACGCGGCGCTCGACGAGTACGTGCACCTCACGCGCACGAAGAACACGCTCTACCCTCCGATCCAGCTGCGCGCCACGCATCCGGACTACCAGCGTTACGTCGGGCTCGCGCTCGGCATGTTGGACGCGGCCGAGCGCCTGGTGCTGAATTCCGCGGACGTTTACATGGAATATTGCCGGCGGGGATTCGAAGGCGGCGAGCCCTTTTCTCTGGAAGAGGATTTGAAGCTCGTGAGCAGCCTGCAACACGCCGGGCGCCTCTCCTGGGAAGCGATCGAGCTGATGTTTCGCACCTCGGGCTCCTCGGCTGCCAAGGACGGCGAGCGGATGCAGCGCTACTATCGAGACGCGTCGATTTATCGCGGACATCTTTCATCGCAATTCGAGCGAACTGCGGCGTACTTGGGCATGGTGCACCTCGGATTCGACCCGGGCGTATCCACGGAGGCTCGCAGCGGCGCCGCGCCGGCCGTGCCCGGCGACAAGAAGCCATAACCGCGCCACGGGCTGTTTGCGGTATGCTGATCGCGTGAAGGCCAGCTGCCCCATCTGCAAGAAGCCGACGGATTCGGCGGAGCAGTTCGAGTTTCCATTCTGCAGCGAGCGCTGCCGGCTTCTCGATCTCGGCAACTGGGCCAGCGAAAAGTACGTCATTAGCTCTCCCGCATTCGACGAATCCATGTTCGAAAATCTCGAAAAAGATCTCAACGGCTCAGGAGAGGACTCGACGAAGTGACAGCCGACGCGCTTGCTGCTTCAACCGAACCCGGTGCCCCGGCGCCGCTGAACCCACCCGCTACAGAACCCAAACCGCGCGTCGCGCTTTTTATCGCCACTGCTTGCGGCCTGGGCAATCTACCGAAGGCGCCGGGCACATGGGGCTCGCTCGGCGGCGTTGCGCTGCTCACGGCGGTGGCCATGTACGCGGCGACCATTCCGCCCGGCGACTTCGCGCGCGACTACGATCCGTACCTCCATGTGGGAACGTTCCTGCTGACTTGCGTCCTCGGAGTCTGGAGCGCGGGCCGCGCCGCTCGATATTGGAACGCGCACGATCCGCAGCGCGTGGTCATCGATGAAGTCTCGGGACAGTACCTGGCGATCATGGTGGGCTGCGGGCTCCCGTTTTACGTCCAGCCGCGCGAGTTTCAAACCTCCGTTCTCGGCAATATCACCTGGCATTCGGCGCTCGACTGGAAATATCTACTGTTGGGTTTTATACTTTTTCGTGCCTTCGACATTTGGAAGCCATTTCCCGCGCGCCAGGCGGAAGCGCTCCCGGGCGGCTGGGGCATCATGGCCGACGACTGGGCGGCGGCAATCTACGCAGCGATCGGGTTGTGGCTGGCTCGAGTGGCGGGACTGTAGTTTCTCAGGCGTGTTTCGCAGAGGCGTTCCGCGGCGGATCGGTGTTTTCGACTCTCAGCAATTGATATTGGACCCGGAACTTTGTCCATGGCCAATGGCGTTCCCAAGATCGAGACGGTAAAACCAGGCGCGGCGCTGCCCGGTGGCGAAATCGCGCTTACTGGCAGCGGGTTCGGCTCTCGCAACCATACCCGGGCGCAAGTGCAGTTCGGTTCGTCCGATGCAACGGTGATGCTGGCGTCGGAGAATCGCCTGATCGCGTCCGTGCCGGAGGGCGCCACAGGCGGTGCCGTGCGCGTGAAAATGGGAACGGTCGAAAGCTTGCCCTTCCCGATCGCGCTCGGGACGCAAATCGCGGACAACCTGCATCCCGTGGGAAATCCCGCCGTGAACGCGAGCGGAGATATCTACGTCACCTTCAGCGGCCAGCGCGGGCAGAAAGTTCCCGTTTCCCTCTATAAGGTCACCGCAAATAATGTGGTGAAGCCCTACACCACCGATCTGATGAATCCCACGGGACTTGCCATCGACCGCGACGGCAACCTTTTCGTTTCCTGCCGCCACGAAGGCACGATTCACCGCGTCTCATCCGACGGCCACTCCATGCAGTGGATCGAGGGCATGGGCGTCGCGACGGGGCTCGCCTTCGATCGCGCTGGAAATCTGTACGTCGGCGATCGCAGCGGCACGATTTTCAAAATCGGGCCCGATCGCGAGATTTTCGTTTTTGCCACCCTCGAGCCGTCGCTCGCTGCCTACCACCTGGCGTTCAGCCCCACCGGTGATCTGTATGTAACCGGCCCGACGACTTCCAGCTTCGAGCGCATCCATCGCATCACGCCTGCTGGCGAAGTCAGCACGTTCTATCGCGGTCTCGGCCGACCCCAAGGCCTAGCTTTTGATCGTGCCGGAAATTTGTACGTGGCTGCGTCGCTCGCCGGGAAGCGCGGAGTCGTGCGGATCTTTCCCGACGGCACGCCCGAACTCGTGCTCGGCGGCAGCAACATCGTCGGCCTCGCGCTGATGCCCTCGCATCGCGCCATCATCACCACGCATAGCGCCCTATTCAGCGTTGACTGGGACGTCGAAGGCCTGCCGACGAACGCCTAGCATCGTCGGGTTTCGTCGAATCCTCCGCGTTTTCTGCCTGAGCTTCCAGTTAAGTTTTTTGCATGGCTTGCGCTTCTTCACCTTCATCGAGTAAAACTCTTAGTACATGAAGGCCGAGATCATCGCGGTCGGTTCCGAGCTTCTCACACCGTTTCGGCTCGATACGAATTCCCTGTTTCTTACCGCGGAGTTGAATGCATGCGGCTTGCGCGTGGTGCATAAGGCCGTGGTCGGCGACACGCCCGACGAGATGTGCCTTTCCTTTCGTCACGCGCTCGAGCGCGCGGACGTGGTCGTCACATCTGGCGGTCTGGGTCCCACAGACGACGACCGTACCCGCCAGACCGTCGCGGATCTGCTGGGCCGCAAGCTTCTCGTCGACGACGAAGTGCTGCAATCGATCCGCGAACGATTCCGCAAATTCGGCCGCGCCATGCCGCAGATCAACGAACGTCAGGCGCAGGTGATCGAGGGCGCCGTGGTGCTGAAGAATCCGCGCGGCACCGCGCCCGGACTATGGATCGAAGCTCGCGGGAAAATCATCGTTCTGCTTCCGGGCGTTCCCGCCGAGCTGCGTGGATTGATGGAGCGCGAGGTGAAGCCCCGCTTGCTCGCGCTCGGCTTGCCCGAACGCCTCTACACGCGCGAGCTGCGGATCACCGGAATATTCGAATCCGACGTCGAGCAGCGCGTCTCTCCGCTTTATGCGGAATATCCCGATTCGGACACTACGATTCTCGCCTCGCCTACCGGCATTCAGCTTCACCCCCGCGTCTGGTCGGACGATCCCGCGAAAGCGGAGAAAATGCTCGACGAAATCGTCAGCCGCATGTCGCTCGCCTTGGGTGAGTACCTTTTTACGACCAGGGGTGAATCGCTCGAGCACATCGTGGCCCATCTGCTTATCGAAAATCACGCCACGATTGCCGTCGCCGAAAGCTGCACCGGCGGTTTGCTGGCTGAGCGCCTCACCAGCGTTGCGGGCAGCTCGGCGTATTTCGTTGGCGGAGCGGTCGTCTACAGCAACGAACTGAAAACCAGCATGGCGGGAGTGCCGGCGGAGCTGATCGAAGCGAAAGGCGCGGTGAGCGCCGAGGTTGCCGTCGCGCTCGCCTCCGGAATTCGCAAGCGCACCGGGGCGACTCTGGGCCTCGGCGTCACCGGCATCGCCGGCCCCGGCGGTGCCACGCCCGAAAAACCAGTCGGGCTGGTCCACCTTGCCATTGCCGATGAGCGCGGCGCGCACGAGATTGCCATACAGCTTCCGGGAGATCGTGAGCGCATCCGCATGTTTTCCGCGCAACGTGCGCTGGACCTCGTGCGGCGGCATTTTCTGTATCCCACCCGCGGTCGCGCCTAGCCGTGCGACTTTTCGTCGCGCTCGAACTGCCGGGCGACGTGCGGGCCGCGCTGGGTGATTTGATTGCGCGCCTGAAGCCGCTGTGCTCCGCCGCGCGATGGGCGCGGCCCGAAGGAATGCACGTGACGCTGAAATTCATTGGCCACGAAATCGCTGACTCGGAGGCAGAGAAGCTCGTGGCCGCCCGCGCCGTGCTTGCTACGATAAAATCGCCAGCGCCCGTGGACATTAAGTATCAAGGAATCGGATTTTTTCCTGACGCGCGACAGCCCAGAGTCATCTGGTCCGGCGTGCGCGCGTCCGCAAACCTAGCGACGCTTGCCACGGACATCGAAAACGCGCTAGCGCCGCTGGGCATTCCGCCCGAAGCGCGTACGTTCGTCCCTCACCTCACTCTCGCGCGATTCAAAACCCACGAAGGCGTGAGCGTTCTCGCCCGTGAAGCCGAAAAATTCGCGGACCGCGAATTCGGCTCCGCGCGCGAAACCGAGTTTCATCTCTTCGAGAGCAAGCTCCAGGCTGGCGGCGCCGGGTACCGAAAAATGGAAAGTTTTTCGTTCGTCAGGGCCGCGGCGTGAATCCCTACGCACTCCTTGTAATCGCCTACCTGCTCGGCTCGATCCCCTTCGGCTTGTTGATCGTCAAAGCGACGGGCGGCGGCGACATTCGCGCGGCCGGCAGCGGCAACATCGGCGCCGCCAACGTGGCGCGTAATGCCGGCGCCATCGCCGGCATATTCACGCTGATCCTCGACGCCGGAAAAGGCTATCTCGGGGTCTGGCTCGCCTCTCGGGAAACCGGTGCCAACGCTCACTGGATGATCGCCGCTGCCGCTGCCGCGGTCGTCGGCCACATTTTCCCGATCTGGCTTGGTTTCAAAGGCGGCAAAGGCGTGGCCACTGGCCTTGGCGTGATGCTCCCCATTTGCTGGCAAGCCGTTGCCGCGGCCGCCGTGATCTGGCTGCTGGTTGTGGCGTTTTGGCGCTATTCTTCGCTCGGCTCTATTTCGGCCGCGGCAGCCATGCCGGTGCTGGCCTATCTCTTCTACGCCCCGGGGCACGCGCCACCTACCCAACTCAGTTTGGGCACCGTCGCCATCGCCGTCCTCATCATCGCCAAGCATCGCGACAACATCGCCCGTCTCGCCGCCGGTACCGAATCCCGTCTCGGTGCCAGGAAATAGGATATTCGGCTCGGATCGTCGGCGAGCGCCTATGGGGACGTCCTTTGGCCATTCGCCCATCCGGATGCCGAAGGTGCCATCCGTGGCTGATTCAACAACGCCTGTACCATCGTCCCGTTGTAACCCTCGTCGCGCTCCGTTAGCATTTTCATGCGGGAATCCATGCCTCAAAAGCCTCATAAGCGATTTACTGCGCGACGCTTGCGCATCCTGTGGATTGTCATGGGCGCGCTGCTGCTCGTCAGCGTCACACCGCTATGGCTGTATCACGAGCAGGCCTTGCACCTGAGCGAAGGAAAGCTGCAGGACACCGAGCGCGTGCAACAGAGCGAAATCACGCGGTCGCTGGCGAACGAAACCCTGCAATTCGAGCAGAGCCTGCGCGAGCAGCTCCTGAGCCAGCGCCAGACGCTTGCACTGACTGGCTGGATCCAGAACGTCGACGACGCGACCCACGCGCCGCAACTGGCGCGCATGCTGCAGACATTCGTCGAAAGTAATTCCGACATTCTCTACGTCACTGCCGTCAACAAGGAAGCCAAGGGACCCTCGGCTGGCAGCGTGAGCGCCGACCGCGACCCCTTCGTCGAAGCTGCCTGGAAACGCGCGTTTACTTCGAGCATGCAGGGCTTCGACTCGCTGAGCGAACCCTTTGCCCTCGGTCAGGAAAATCGCCCGGCGCTGGTGGTCTCTGTGCCGCTGCTGGCCGATGGGCAGTTTGCCGGCATGCTGAGCGCAGTCGTATCGCTCGACCGTTTGCAGGCACGCATCCGCGATGCGAGCGTCCGCGATCGCAAAGTTTACATCGTCAATACGCACGGCCAGATCGTGGCCTATCCCGACGCGTTGGAGATGGTTCCCGGTCGCGACGTGACGTCCACTTCGCCGCTGGCCAAGCAGATCACCGAGCTGCCGCGTGAGCTGCGCGCCACGCAAACCTCGAACTTCTTCGTGCCCTCAAAAGATGGCCGCCACCCCGTGGAAACCATCGGCACCTACAGCACGATTCCGGAGCTTGGCTGGGCGGTAATCGCACAGCGCAGCCTGGATGACGCGCGCGTCGACGCCGGAGTAACGGAGCTGACCGCCGAGGCACTGCGTTTCGTCGTTGGCGTTACTTTCATCGCTCTGGCTCTCGGATATGTTTTCGCCCTGCGCATCACCGGACCGATCCGCAGCCTGGTCGAATCCGTGCGCGCTATCAGCCGCGCGGAATTCCACGAGCGCGTGCCGGTGGCCGGCACGGCCGAAATCGGCGAGCTTTCGGAAACATTCAACAAAATGGCTGGCGACATCGAGGATTACGTCGACAAGCTGAAATTGGCTGCCGGCGAAAACCGCGAGCTATTCCTCGGGTCCATTCGCATGCTCGCGGCCGCCATCGACGAAAAGGACCCATACACGCGCGGCCATTCCGGACGCGTGGCGAAATATTCACTAATCTTGGGTGACGGCCTGGGTTTGAATGCCGAAGAGCTCGACCGCCTGCGCATCTCCGCGTTGCTGCACGACGTGGGAAAGATCGGCGTTGAAGACCGCGTGCTGAAAAAGCCCGGCAAGTTGACTGACGAAGAATTTGAGCTGATGAAGCAGCACACGGTGAAAGGCGCCAACATCATGCGCCCCGTCGCGCAGCTGAAGGACATGCTGCCAGGCATCGAGCTGCACCACGAGCGCATGGACGGCGGCGGCTATCCCTACGGCCTTGCCGGCGATTCCATTCCGATGATGGCGCGCATCATAGCCGTGGCCGACACGTTCGACGCCATCACCACGAATCGCCCCTATCAATCGGCCATGGACTTGGATTACGCCCTCGAGCGCATCCGCTCGCTCGCCACGTCGAAGTTCGACCCCAACGTCGTCGCCGCGCTCGAAACCGCCATTGCCAATGGCCGCCTCCGCCTCTCCGCGACCCTGGTCGAAGTCTAGTCGGGCTTGCCGGCTCCGATCTGCTGTGCTTCCTCTCGCAAAGTAAAACCGCTTTTTCCCGACTTCATCATCTGCGCGGCAAGATTCAGTATGCGCTCCGCCGCTCCCGTCGCGCTCAATCCTCGGGCATGAATATTTGAGATAAGGTTGCGGTCGGCGTCCGTGTGGCCTGCGCGTGGGCGGTACGCCATGTAGGCCGAGAGACTTTCGGCAGTGGCCAAGCCCGGCCGCTCGCCGATCAATAGCACCGCCACGCGAGGCCCCAGCGCCTCGCCAATTTCGTTTAGGATTCCGACGCGGCATCGATGAATCGCAATCGAGCGGCCGACGGTCCAGCCACGCGCGGCGGCTCCCTCGGCGAGCAACGGGAGTAGCGCCGGAACCTGCGCGGCGACCGCGGGAACCGACAGACCATCGCCGATCGCGATCTGGAAATCCCCGCCGTGCGGGCACTCGGCACGCAACCTTGCAAGCGAGTCGTCATCGAAGTGGCGGCCCAGATCCGGACGCAGCAAATACTCGTCTTTCGTCCGCGCCTGCGTACCAAGCTCGATCAAATTCCAGCGCTCGACGAACGCGGCGCCAAACGCCTGCCCCAAATCTAGCTCCGTGCGAACCGCATCCCGCGCCGCCGCATGAGCTTCGCGCAGCTCGAGCTGCGTTTCAGTGCGATACGCTGCCCCCGCGCGCCCTGCCAATATCCGCGCCGGCGTTCGCGCGCGGATATTGCGCACGATTTCGGGAACATCCGCCGCCGCGAGTGTCCGATCGGCCTCGCGCGCCATCAGACTATCTCCCCCAACGACGATTCCAGCTTCGCCATCAACTGCCGCCGCGCCGGCGCGTCCAATAGCGCTGGATCCGCGCCGCGATAGATCCCGCTCGATTCCAGCCACGCCAGAAATTCCGGCGCGGGGCGCAGGTTGTAGAGCCGCCGCACGGCCAGTGCGTCGTGATAGCTCGTCGACTGATAATTCAGCATCACGTCATCCGAGCACGGCACGCCCATGAAGTAATTGCAGCCCGCCGCGCCCAGCAGCAGCAACAAATTGTCCGCGGAGTTCTGATCCGCGGCCGCGTGATTCGTATAGCAGACGTCGCAGCCCATCGGCAGCCCCAGTAGCTTTCCCATGAAATGGTCCTCAAGCCCCGCGCGAATGATCTGCCGCTCGTCATACAAATATTCCGGCCCGATGAATCCCACCACGCTGTTCACGATAAAGGGATCAAACGCCCGCGCCACTCCGTAAGCGCGCGCTTCGAGCGTCAACTGATCGACGCCGTGATGCGCCTCCGCCGAAAGCGCGCTTCCCTGCCCGGTCTCGAAATACATCGCTTGCGTGCCAACCCATTTCACCTCGCGCGCGCGGTGATGTTCCAGCACCCGCTCGCGCCCCTCGCGCAACGTCGCCAGCGAAATCCCAAAGCTGCGATTCGCTTTTTCCGTCCCCGCGATCGACTGAAACAGCAAATCGACCGGCGCACCGCGCTCCATCGCCGCAAGCTGCGCGCTGATATGCGCCAGGCAGCACACCTGCGTCGGCACCTTGCACGTCTCGACGAGCCGCTCAAGCGCGTGCAGGATGGCAGCGACCCTCTCGACCGAATCCCCCGCGGGATTCACGCCGATCACCGCGTCGCCGCAGCCGTATAGCAGCCCCTCAAACGCTGCCAGCAGAATTCCGCCGAGATCGTCCACCGGATGATTCGGCTGCACGCGGATACCCAACACGCCGCGCTCGCCCATCGTGTTGCGGCAGCGCGTCACGTTGCGGATTTTTGCCGCTGCCAGCACCAGGTCTTTATTGCTCATGATCTTCGCCAGCGCCGCGGCGATTTCCGGTATCAATGCGCGCTGCAGCGGACGCAGCTCCGCCTCGCCGGTCGCGTCGTCCAGGATCATTTCGCGCAATTCGCCTATGGTTAGGCTGCGCACGGGTTGAAACGCAGCGCGATCGTAGGATTCGAGGATCAGCCGCGATACTTCGTCGACGCTGGGATCGATAAGTGGTCTCGCGACAATTTCGGCGAGGGTCAGATCGGCGAGCCGCCGCTTGGCGGCTACCCGCTCGCGCTCCGACCGCGCCGCAATCCCGGCCAACTGGTCGCCGGACTTTTCTTCGTTCGCCTTGGCGAAGATCTCGCGGAGTTCGGAGAAGACAAATCGCTCAGCCATCGCAGCCGCCCGGTCGCACTGTACAACCGCGCTCCGACGCTAGCATCAATAGCGCGTTATTTATAGAGGCAGCAGACTTGCGAGTTTGGCTGCACGCGTCGTGGCCGGCTCGCCTCGGCATGTTAGGATGTTGCCGTCTGCCATGATGCAACGCACCTCAGACGCGCGAGTTCGCGCGGTCGTCGCAGTCGTCGCCGCCGTTCTCGCGCTCGCCGCGCCCTTGCATTCGTTTCCCGACAAGAAATACGACCCCGGCGCAAGCGACACCGAAATCAAAATCGGCAACATCATGACTTACACCGGCTGGGCCCGCCTGTATGGCGCCATCGGCCGCGCCGAGGCCGCTTACTTCCAAATGATCAACGACCGCGGCGGGGTGAACGGACGAAAAATCAATTTCGTCAGCCTCGACAGCGCGTCCGAGTTATCCACAGCGCTGCCTCTCGCGAAGAAACTGGTCGAGGACGATCGCGTCCTCTTGATTTTCGGCGCGCTTGGCACGGAGACAAATCTCGCCATTCGCCCCTACCTCAACGATCAAAAGGTGCCTCAAATCTTCATCAACACAAGCTCGTCGGTCTTCAACGATCCCGCACACTTTCCCTGGACCATGAGCTTCGACGCCTCCTTCCGCAGCGAAGGCACCGCCTACGCGAAGTATATTCTTCAGACCAAGCCCAACGCTAAAATCGGCGTCCTTTATGCCAATGACGATTCCGGACGCGACTACCTCTCCGGCGTGCACGATGGACTGGTCGGCAAAGCCTCACCAATGATCGTGAAGGAAGTTTCTTACTCGCCTACCGACACGACCATCGACGCGCAAGTCCAGACGCTCAAAGACTCCGGCGCGGACGTCTTCCTCGATTTCGCCATCGGCCCCTTCGCCACGCAGGCCATCCGCAAAGCCTACGATCTCGACTGGCATCCGCTGCAATTCATTCCCAACGCTTCGCTTTCGGTCGCCGCATTTCTCGATCCCGCCGGCCTGCAGAAAAGCGCCGGCGTGATCACCAACGCACGCTCCAAGGGCTGGCTTCAGCCGTTTGAGCAGACCGATCCCGAAGTCCGCGACTTCATCAACTGGATGCACAAATACAATCCCGACGCCAGCCTGCGCGATCAGAACAACGTCGCCGGCTATGAGCGCGCCGAAGCCATAGTCGAAGTGCTGAAAAAATGCGGTGACGACCTGACGCGCGCCAACGTGATGAAGCAGGCCTCGCATCTCGACCTGCAAATCCCCATGCTGCGTCCAGGCATAAAATTCCACACTACTCCCGCGGACTTCCAGCCCATCCACCAATTCTTCCTGATGCAGTTCGACGGCGCCCGCTGGCGCAGCTTCGGCGGCATCATCTCGGACTAGGTTTTAAGTGGCACAGACACTCCTGTCTGTGGTCTTACGATCTCGGGTCGGTCACAAGCTGACGCCACTCGCGGAAGACCCCAGCCGATTTCGCCCCCACGCCGCTAGCCTGCTAAAATAGCCTCTCAAATTTCGCGCGCCGCCAACTCATGATCTCCCTCTTCGGCAAGTCCGATAAATCCGACAAGCCCGGCTCCTCGCTCCTCGACCGGCTCAAACAGTCGGTCGCAAAAACGCGCACCGAGCTTTCCGCCCGCGTCGAGCAGCTCCTCACCGGCAACCGTCCGGTCGATCCGCAACTCCTGAAAGAGCTCGAATCCGCGCTGCTGAGCGCCGATATAGGTGTGCGGACCACAAAAGAAGTCCTCGCCGCGCTCCGCGAGCAAGTCAACGAACACAAAATCAGCGACGCCGATCAGCTCCGCGAAGAATTAAAGCGCCAGATCGTGAGAATTCTCAACGCACCCGCGCCCGCCGCGGCAAATTCGGACGGTGCCGCCACTCCATCGCCGCGCGTGCTCTTCGTCGTCGGCGTCAATGGCACGGGAAAAACCACCACCATCGGCAAGCTCGCCAGCCGTTGGAAAAAAGAAGGCGCCACCGTCGTGCTCTGCGCCGCGGACACTTTCCGCGCCGCCGCCATCGAACAGCTCGAAGTCTGGGCCCGCCGCTCCGACGTCGCCGTCATCAAGCAGAAATCCGGCGCCGATCCCTCGGCTGTAATTTACGACGCGCTTTCTGCCGCACAGGCGCGCGCCGCCGATGTCGTCATCGTGGACACCGCCGGTCGCTTGCACACGAAATCGAATCTGATGACCGAGCTCGAAAAAATGAAGCGTACCGCCGCGAAGCTCGTCCCCGGCGCGCCGCACGAAGTTTTTCTTGTCCTCGACGCAACCACCGGCCAGAACGGCCTGAATCAGGCGCGCGAATTCTGGAGCCACGCCGGCGTCACCGGCATCGTGCTCACCAAGCTCGACGGCACCGCGAAGGGCGGCATCGTAGTGGCTATCGCCCGCGAGCTGAATCTCCCGATTCGCTTCGTCGGCACCGGCGAGCAAATCGACGACCTGGTCCCCTTCGACGCCCAAACGTATGTCAATTCCCTCTTCGACTAACGGTGGTCTAGTGGCACAGGCAATCCTGCCTGTGCGCTCTTCGCCTTTCCTGGGATCGCCAATCTCCCGATTGGCGGCTTTGAAGTTCCCAGGGGCACAGCATGCTGGGCTCGGCGTACTTTCTTGGCGTGGGCCCGCTCCATCAATTTCGATCGCGCGTCGAAACTTGTTCCGGTACCGCCGATGACCAACCAGCTCGCACCTTCCGGCCGCATGCCCTCCGCCTCCGCCGCCGACGCCACGCTCATGCGCCGCGCGCTCGAGCTTGCCGCCCGCGCTAGCGCCTTGGCCCATCCGAATCCCCGCGTGGGCGCGATCGTCGTCCGCGGCCACCAGAGAATCGGCGAAGGCTTCCACGTCTACGACAAACTCGACCACGCCGAAATCGTCGCGCTCAAGCAATCCGGCGATAAAGCCCGCGGCGCCACGATGTACGTCACCCTCGAGCCTTGCTGCAACACTGGCCGCACCGGCCCCTGCACGAAGGCGATTATCGCCGCGGGAATCGCGCGTGTGGTCGTCTCGATAGCCGACCCGAATCCCGCCGTCGCGGGCCGCGGCTTCGACGAGCTGCGGGCCGCTGGCATCGAAGTCCAAGTCGGCGTCGATGAAGCGAAGGCCCGCGAGCTAAATGAGGACTTTGCGAAATGGATTCGTACCAAGCTTCCGTTCGTCACTTTGAAATCCGCGCTCACTCTCGATGGACAAATCTCCGCCAAGCCCGGCAAATCCACCCCGATCACCGGCAAGGCTGCGCTTGAAGTCGCGCAACGCCTGCGCCATTCCGCCGACGCCATCGTCACTGGAATCGGCACCGTGCTCGTGGACGATCCCCTGCTCACCGATCGAACGAAAGAACCGCGCCGCCGCAAACTCCTTCGCGTGGTGATCGACTCGAAGTTGCGCACGCCGCCCAAATCCCGCCTCGTAAAATCCGCCGAAGGCGATGTTCTTGTCTTCACCACGCAATCGACTGATTCAGCCAAGGCGCGAGCTCTCTCCAAAGCGGGCGTGGAGATTGTTCGCACGCGGGCGCGCAACCGCCGAGGCCATGTCTGCCTCGATACCGTGCTTGCGGAGCTGGGTCGCCGGGAAATCCTGCAGGTCTTGCTCGAAGCGGGAGCCGTGCTGAATGGTACAGCCCTCGCCATGGACGTTGTCGACAAGCTGGTTCTCTTCTATGCTCCCAAGCTCATGGGCTCGGGTGGCGTTCCATTCGCGCGCACGCCGGACGGTAAATCGATGGCCGCCGTGCCTGCGCTGCAAAACGTGACGTTCAGCAAGGTGGGCGAAGATCTGGCGGTCCAGGGATACCTTCACGATGTTTACGGGAATCATCGAAGCCACCGGAAAAATTGAAGCGCTCGATCGCCGCGGCAAAGACGCCCGCCTACGGGTCGGCCTCGCCGGCGCGCCTCAAATTGCCGCGGAAACGCAGCTCGGCGATAGCATCGCCGTCAACGGCTGCTGCCTCACTGTGACAAACTTTTCCGCGAAGAATTTCGAAGCCGACTTGTCGGGCGAAACGCTCAGCCGAACTTCATTTCGTGAACAAAAAGTGGGAGACGTTCTGAATCTCGAGCGTCCGCTCGCAGCCGGTGCTCGCCTGGCAGGGCATTTCGTGCAGGGCCACGTCGATGGCCTCGGCCGCGTGGCAAAGCTAGTTCCGGAAGGCGAAAGCTTCTGGCTATCGGTCGAAGTTCCGTCTCAGCTGCGCCGCTACGTCGTAGAAAAGGGATCGATCGCCATTGATGGAATCAGCCTGACTGTCGCCCACTGGCACGACGGTACCGCCGATATCGCCGTGATCCCCTTCACCCTCGCCCACACCAACGTCCACGCGATGAAACTCGGCGACGCCGTAAATCTCGAAATCGACATCCTGGCGAAATACGTAGAAGGCCTTCTGCCGAAGCCGTAGCCTTTCCTGGGATCGCCGATCTCCTGATCGGCGTCTGTGCCTATTCCTCGCCGGAAGCCGCAGCCCGCTTCTTCTTCTCCACTCCATACTCTTCCCATGCCAGCCACACAATCAGCAGGTCGAACACCGCGATCACGATCAAAAGCGTGGCATGCGTATGCGTGAACCGGAAAATTCCGAAAATGGCGAATGCCAGAAAAACCCCAATCGCCAGCGGATAAGCCCACAGCTTGTTCATCCACAGCAATACCGAGAGCAGCGCCTTCACCAGCCCGTGGCTCAGCAGGAATATCGACGCAAACAGCGGATCGCTCTGCGCGATTCGTTCCGAGGTGTGCAACAGGTGGCGCGCCAGAAAATCATGCGGATCGCGCAGCAGTTCGTGCTCGAAAATCTCCTGCAGCGTCGTTCCCAGCTGTTCAGGCTTGATGAACCACAGCAATACCCCACCCACGGCCTCGAGCAGGCCGTCGATTCCCTTCAACGTGATGCCGGTGCGAAAGCTCGCTTTTAGAAAGCGCGGTGAATTCATGAGCGATTATGAGGACTAGTCAAATTGGAACTGGATCTACTCTGGAACTTATTCTGCGCGCCCTCAGCGTCTCGGCGGGGGATATTCGTTTGGTTGTGTTTTCCTGGTGCCTACACACTAAAATTCGCGACGACTTCTGGCCGCCGTCCGAAGCACGTGGCAATCCCATGCGGCAATCGGCTTAATTGCTAGCTTGCAAGCGAGCTTCGCGCCTCTTGGCGCTCCAACCTCGATAATAAAGAATCAGCCCGATTGCGATACCTCCGATCGTCCCTCCCACAAGCTTGATCTCAAAAAGCCACGGACGCGGCTCCCCGGCCGCGGGTACAAACGAAAGCGCGATCGCCACCAGCGTCACCGCCATCGCCACCAGGCCCGCCAGCCACACCCCGAATTTACCGCCCGGAATCAGCATGGCGTCCTTGTTCGATTCTCGATCTTCCTTGTACGCCAGCCGGATCACAGACAGATAAACGTAAACGAACGGAATGAAATACAGAATGTTCGTTGCGTCCACCAGAATGTAATAAGCGTTGTCCGCCGTTTCGTTCAGTTGCGTGATCAGCAGAATCGCCAGGGAAATCCCCGCCTGCACCAGGATCGAAACCCACGGCGTTTTCCACCGCGGGTGGATCCTGCCGAAAATCGCCGGCATGTAGCGGTCGATTCCCACCACGAACGGAATCCTCGACACGCCCGCGACCGTCGCGCCCACGCCCCCCGCGTTTCCAAACACCACCAGAATCGCGGCGAAAATTCCGAAAACCGCGATGTGTAGCGTCGTCGATCCCGCCGTCAGCGCCTGAAAAACCCCGCTTTTCGGATCGACCACGCTCGCCGGCAAAATCGCCAGCAGCGCCACCGTCGCAGTCACGTAAATCAGCACGATCATGATTCCCGAGCCCACGATCGCCCGCGGAAACGTCGTCTTCGGATTGCGGACTTCCTCGCTCATCGACGACGCCAATTCCAGCCCGCTATATGCAAATGCGATCTTCGGCCAGAAATTCAATGTGTCCCAATTCATCTGCGGCAGGATATTCAGTCGCGTGAAATGCGTTGCCGATCCGCGCGTATGCCACAGATAAATTCCCATCCCGACCAGCATCAGCAGCGGTATATATGTCCCCACGCCGCCTGCGTTCTGCAGCCATTTCCCGATTCCCACGCCCACGATATTTAGCGCCACCGCCGCAAACAGCAGCAGAAACGATCCCACCAGCAAAAACGTCCGATTCTGCGCCAGGTGCGCCGCCCCGCTGCCACCCACATAGACGCACATCGCCACGCTCGCCATCAACAACCCGGGAAAATAGAAAAACGTGTACACCCAGTACGTCCATCCGGCGATAAAACCGTGAAATTCGCCGAAAGCCTTTTTAGTCCAGACGTACAGACCGCCCTCTTCCGGAAATCGCGTGGAAAGTTCCGTCAAAATGAACGTCGTCGGCAGGAAGAACAGCACCGCCGCCAAAATCCACAAGCTCACCGACGACGTGCCGTTGTTCGCCGCCACCGCGATCCACCGCGGCCCCAGCACGCTCGCCACGTTGAATAACAACAGATCCCACGGCCCAATCGCCCGCCTCAGCTGATTCTTGGGATCCGATGAATTGTGTTCGCTCACGCGCTCGCGTCCAGCGCCGGAATCAGCTCGTCCTGTTGCAGAAAATTATGCAGGAAGGGATCCTTCGAGGCCTCAAGCTCCTGCCACGTCCCAAAAAACACCACGCGGCACTCATTCAGAAAAATCACGCGGTCGGCCAGTTTCTTCGCCAGATGCGTATCGTGCGTCACCACAATCGAAGTCCTGTGCAGCGTCTTCTTCAACCTCAGGATCAAATCGCTCACGTGCGCGGCCATCAGCGGATCGACCATCGTCGTCGGCTCGTCGTACAGGATCGCCTCCGGGTTTTCCGCCAGCGCCCGCGCGATTGCCACCGTCCGCTTCGTTCCTGTAGGCAGGTCCGCCGGCACGCGGTTGGCGAAATCGCTCACCTCGAGCATCTCCAGCAACTCCTTCACGCGCTGCTCGATTTCCTCGGGCGGCTTGCTGTCACTCCGCCCCACCAGCGGAAACGCCACATTCTCCGCCACCGTCAGCGAATCAAACAGCGCCCCCGACTGAAACACCATCGTCACCCGCCGCCGGATTTTTGCAAACTGCTCTTCCGTGTAGCGCGTCACATCCTCGCCCGCCACCACGATCTGTCCCTCATCGGGTTCCAGAAATCCCAGCAGCAGTTTCAGCGAGACCGACTTCCCCACCCCGCTGCGTCCCATGATCACCGCGGTCTCGCCCTGATCGACAAAGAAGCTCACATCCTTCAGCACGGCCAGGTCGCCGAACGCCTTCGATACCTTCTTGAATTCCAGATAGTGGCCGCTCATGGTGTCTCTAAGTCAGGCTCGTTCTTCGTCAGGGCACGACTTCAGTCGTGCCGTTGCCGACGTGACTCGCGATGCGACTCTTGCCGCAGCAGCCGAAAAACCTCACTTCTCCAACCGCGCTCGCGCTTCCTCATAATCCTCAGGCGAGTTCATATTCTTGAACAGGTACCCATCGGAATCAAAGCGTTTCCATTCCTCCGGTTCGATCACTTCTCCCCGCAGGCCCTCCAGCATGCTCCGCACTCTCAGATTCCCAAGCGACACTGCCGATCGAATCGTCGTCTCCGCGCTCTCGCGATACGCCGCGCACAGCGGCTCCGCTCCGCCCTCGTTCATCGCAATCACCGCATCCGCATCCGAAGCCTGCGCTCGCGACACCAAATACTCCAGCCACGCCTTCGTCAGATACGGCAAATCGCACGCCACCACCAAGCTCCACATCGCACCCGACACCCGCAGCGCCGTCGCGATCCCTCCCAGCGGCCCCGCGCCCGGCCAATCGTCCGCCACCGTGCGCAGACCCAGCGCCCGAATCCCGTCGGTTTCGCCAATTACCGTCGCCGATCCCGCCGCCGATTCCACCATCCGCGCCGTCCGAAAAATCAGCGGCACTCCGCCAATTTCCAGCAGCGCCTTTTCGCGCCCCATTCGCGAGCTCTTCCCGCCCGCCAGAACAAACCCTTCGATTTGCGCCCTCGATTTCATCTCTATATCTATGTATCAACTGGACTTACACTACAATAGGCGCTCGCATCTGCCTGGCCATCAACATTATTTTCGTTGACTCCCAATCAATCTTTGCTATATTAGCACTCGCCTTTAGAGAGTGCTAACCGCTCTCTCCGCCAGGCATCAACCCAGTAATCACCCGCCTCAGCGGGATCATCGGAGGAATCGAGAAAATGGCTGTCAACATCACTCCTCTCCACGACCGTGTGCTCGTTCGCCGGCTGGAAGAGAAAGAATCAGTCAAGGGCGGCATCATCATCCCCGACTCGGCAAAAGAAAAGCCCCAAGAAGGCGAAGTGGTCGCCGTCGGCGCCGGCAAAATCAACGAAAAGGGCGATCGCATCGCGCTCGACGTCAAAGTCGGCGACCGCATCCTCTTCGGCAAGTATAGCGGCAACGACATCAAAGTCGACGACGAGGAATTCATGATTCTCAAGGAAGACGAAATCCTCGCCAAACTCAGCAGCCACGCCAAAGCGGCCGGCGGCAAAAAGTAACTTCCCTGCTCCACCGCCCGCGCGGCTCGTCCGCCACGGCGCATCAGCAGGCCATCATCTTACGACTACGAACCACGCACGAATCGAAAGAGGAGACTGAGACATGGCAAAGCAGATCATTACCGGTGAGAATTCGCGCCAGGCGATTCTCCGCGGCGTCAACCAACTCGCCGACGCCGTCAAGATCACCCTGGGCCCGAAGGGCCGCAACGCGGTCATCGAAAAGAAATTCGGCGCGCCGATCATCACCAAGGACGGCGTCACCGTGGCAAAGGAAATCGAACTCCAGGATCCGCTCGAGAATATGGGCGCCCAGATGGTCCGTGAAGTCGCCAGCAAGACCTCCGACGTAGCGGGCGACGGCACCACCACCGCCACCGTGCTCGCGCAGGCCATCTTCCGCGAAGGCGTCAAAACCGTCGCGGCCGGCGCCAGCCCCACCGCTCTCAAGCGCGGCATCGAGAAGGCCGTCGAAGTCGCCGCTGCCGAAATCACCAAGTTCCACAAGGACGTCAAGGGCGACATGATCGCGCAGGTCGGCACCATCTCCGCCAATAACGACCGCCAGATCGGCTCGATCATCGCCGAAGCCATGAAGAAGGTCGGCAAGGATGGCGTCATCACCGTCGAGGAATCCAAGACGATGGAGACGACGCTCGAAGTGGTCGAAGGCATGCAGTTCGACCGCGGCTACCTTTCCCCCTACTTCGTCACCGACCCCGAGCGTATGGAATGCGCCCTGGAGGACGTCCGCATCCTGATCCACGAAAAGAAAATCAGCTCGATGAAGGACCTGCTTCCCCTGCTCGAGCAGATCGCCAAGATGGGCAAGCCCCTGCTGATCATCGCGGAAGACGTCGAAGGCGAAGCTCTCGCCACTCTCGTCGTCAATAAGCTCCGCGGCACTCTGCAGTGCGCCGCCGTCAAGGCCCCCGGCTTTGGCGACCGCCGCAAGGCCATGCTCGAAGACATCGCCACCCTCACCGGCGGCAAGGCCATCACCGAAGACCTCGGCATCAAGCTCGAGAACGTAAAGGTCGAGGACCTCGGCAAAGCCAAGAAGATCACCATCGACAAGGACAACACCACGATCGTCGAAGGCGCTGGTAAGCCCTCGGAGATCGAAGGCCGCGTGCGCCAGATCCGTACGCAGGTCGAGGACACCACCTCCGACTACGACAAGGAAAAGCTCCAGGAGCGCCTTGCCAAGCTGGTCGGCGGCGTGGCCGTCATCAAGGTGGGCGCGGCGACTGAAACCGAGCTGAAGGAAAAGAAGGCTCGCGTCGAAGACGCCATGCACGCCACTCGCGCGGCAGTCGAGGAAGGCATCGTCGCCGGCGGCGGCGTTGCTCTGGTCCGCTGCATCGCGGCTCTGGAAAAGCTCAAGCTCGACGATGACGAAGCCATCGGCGTCAACATCGTCAAGCGCGCGCTCGAAGAGCCCATGCGTCAGATCGCTCTCAACGCCGGGCAAGAAGGCGCCGTGATCGTCGGCCGCATTCGTGAGTCGAAGGACGATAACTTCGGCTTCAACGCGGATACCGGCGAATTCGGCGACCTGGTCAAGGCGGGCGTCATCGATCCCGCTAAGGTCACTCGCCTCGCGCTCCAGAACGCCGCGTCCATCGCCGGCCTCATGCTCACCACCGAAGCCCTCATCGCCGACATCAAGGAAGACGATAAGAAGGGCGCAGCCGGCGGCGGTGGCGGTATGCCAGGCGGTGGCGGTGGCATGGGCGGCATGTACTAAACATCGCAGTCCAAGGTTTAAACGTAACGCCGGGTTCTTCAGCCCGGCAAACAAGGGCGGTTCGGTCGCAAGACCGAGACCGCCCTTTTTCTTTGTCCACCAGCGACTCCGTAGTTTTGCGCATTGTTCTGCCGGCGGGTTTGACTTAAACGTAGCGCCGGGGTCTTTAGCCCGGCAGGTTTCGCCCCGCGTCCGCCTGTGACTCTATTCGATCGCACAAATATCAGCCTCCCCGCGCCTCGCTACGTCGGCCGTCATTCCTATTTCGTAACCATGTGTTTCCACGAGCGGCGATGCTACGGCGCAAATCCGCGAATCGCGAGATGGATAATCCGACCTCTGCGCGCTCACGCCGAGGCTTGCGGATTCCTCATCTTCGCCTATTGCGTCATGCCGGATCACTTCCACGTACTCGCCGTCGGCACGTCGGAAACGAGCAATCTGACTAAATTGGTCGAGGCGTTCAAGCAGGAGACCGCCATCGAGTTCTCGCGAAAGACACAGCGGCCGCTGTGGCAAACGAAGTATTACGACCACGTTCTGCGCGGGAGTGACTCAGTCGAGCGCGTCGCGTGGTACATATGGCTGAATCCCCTGCGGAAGGCTTTGTGTGCTAGGCCTGCCGATTATCCATTCTCGGGCGCCATGACTCCGACAATGGAAACATCGTTTCGTGGATCGGCGGCGGCGGAATGGACGCCGCCATGGAAATCGACAACGGCGAAAACCGAAAATCAAAACCTGCCGAGCTGAAGGCCCTGGCGGCATGCCCCTGGCGGCGGTGGCATGGACGGCATGTACTAAACGCCCCCGAAATATCAGCTGTCATTCCGAGCGAAGCGAGGAATCTCTCTCCGATTTTCCTCGCCAGCAAAATCAAAAGGGCGGCTCGATCTCACGATCAGCCGCCCTTTTTGTTAGTCCGTTCGCCTTGTGCAGTGGCTCGCCGCTGGCGGAGCGGCGCGCGCCCGTCCCGCCGGAAGCCGAAGGCTAGAAAATGTATTTAATCGCAAACTGCATGATCCTGGGAGCCACGTCGGACTGAATCTTCCCGAACGTGCTGCTATTCAAAACCGTGCCATTGGTCCCGCCAGCCGCAATGCCGGCGGTTCCGGGATTCAGGAAGTTCGCGTGATTCGCCACGTTGAACGTTTCCCACCGAATCTCCAGCCCCTGCCGCTCGGTGATCGCGAACTGCCGCGACACCGATGCGTCGAAATCGATGTAGCCCGGGCCCTCCAGACTATTCGCTTTGGCATTTCCGAGAGTGCCGAGCGCCGGCTGACTAAACGCGGCCGAATTAATCCAGCAGTTGGCGCCCGGGGTTAGAAGGTTCACGGAGACATGCTTCGGCGTGCAGTACGGGTCTCCAGGTGCTTGGTTGGGACGTTGCAAGCCAATTCCCGTGAGCGCGTCGTCCACGCCCGTTGTCACCGTGAAATAGCTGCCGGTGTGCCAGCCCACGATCGGCGCCAACTGCCAGTCGCTCGCCACCCACTTCAGCACTCCCGAAGAAAAGTGCGGCGACCGAAGAACAGCGGACAGATTGAAATTGTGATGGACGTCGATGTACGGGCAGTTCCCACGGTCAAACCGGGGATCCGAGGGATCGGTGTAAACCGGGCCGGAAAGCTCGGTCGTCTGCGAATCGGCGATACAGTGCGAGTACGTGTAGTTGGCCAGCACCGAGAAATGGTTCGCGAAGCGGTGTTCGGCCGAAAGGATCAGACCGTGGTAGTTGCCCGTCCCGGAATCGTCCAGGTATTCAGTCGTTCCGTAAAAGGGACCCTGGCTTGGATTCAATTCCGTCAACAGGCGCCGCGCCTGAGTGTTGCCGGTGCTCGAACAAGGTTTCCCGTTCGCCGGCACAGTCGTGAGAAATCCGCAGCTTCCCGCCGCGCCCGTCGACGTCCCCGGAATGTAGACGGCCGGATTCAACTCTTTATCCATCCACAGGTGCGTGATTTCGTTGCCCAGGTAGCTGGCCTTCAGCAGCCAACTGTTCGCCAGCTGCTTTTGAATCGTCAGGTTCCACTGCTCCACGTACGTGTTGCTGACGTTGAGCGGAACGGTCTCGTAATATCCACCGGTCGGGTACGCGGTAGTGGCATTCTGCGTGGTTGGAAACGGACTTACGCCAGTCGGATAGTAAGTCCAGGGAGCCGTGAATGTATTCGCTGTTCCGGATGGCGGGATAATCGTGATGCCCTCGCCCCAGAGTGGTTGGCTCGATGCGTTGTAGTAGAAAAGCGTCTGAGGCATGTCGTAGAAGATTCCCCAGGACGCGCGGATGAGCGTTTTGCCGCTGCCCTTGGGATCCCAGGCCACGCCGATCCGCGGCGCGAAATCCGCCCAAGTGGTCTTGTTGGGCCGCGAACCGGTCGGGAATTGGGAATCACCCGGATAAAACGTTCCCGCGGGCGCGTTCGGAAAGACGGACGAATGTGTGTTGTTGAGGAAGTCTTGCATTATGAAATGGCTGATCTGTTTGTTGTGGAAGGTGCCGTTGAGATAAGGCTCCCATCGCAATCCGTAGTTCAGCGTCAGCCGTGAATTGATCTTCCAACTGTCCTGCGCGTAGATCCCGATGTATCTCCAGTATTCGTCGTCATGCGAGATATTCAGCTGAGTCAGTGATCCGAGCGCCCCCGCGATGAAATCCGCCATGGCGTTACCTTGGCAACCTGTTGGCGCTGGCAGGCACCCCGCGGTTCCGGCAGGAGCGGCTGTATTCGCGCCAGAGAAAGTGAATAGCCCGTTGCAATAGACGCAGAAGGTGGAAGTTTGCCAGGGACGAATAAAGCTCACGCCGAACTGCAGTTGATGAGAGCCCTTGGTCCAGCTGAAGTCGTCCGCGAACTGGTAGGTCTTCGTGTTAACCAGGCCCGGAGTGGCAAATCCGCCCGCGCTCTGAAAATCCCCGGTGATATTGATATTCGAGAAATGGGTGAAGGGAGCGGCGGAAGTGTACATGCCCAGCACCCCGATGTCGGTAGGATTCTCAATCGGC
Organism: uncultured Acidobacteriota bacterium; assembly: GCA_963800535.1. Classification (GTDB taxonomy): domain Bacteria; phylum Acidobacteriota; class Terriglobia; order Acidiferrales; family UBA7541; genus Palsa-295. The sequence goes on along the minus strand of CAWDBK010000008.1, from coordinate 78,656 downwards.
ACTTGGAATTTCGTGATCCCGACGGTATTGAAGGCGAAGTGAAATGTGTTGACGGCGTTGGTGCTGAGAAGATAAGTGTGGCCCAACACCACCGAATTCACCATGTCGTTCGTGCCCGCGTTTTGTACCGACAGCTGGTTTCCCGTGAAGCTCGATGGCTGCAGGCTGTGAGTTCCGAAATAACGCACGAACAGGGATTGTTTGGAATTGATCTGGTAATCGACTTTTCCCACGCCCATGTGCTCGTTCTGGTTTTGAACGATTCGATAGGTAACGTTGCCGCAAGGCTCCGGCCCCGTGCCGAAGAAGCTGGCGAAAGCCAGCGCCTGCGGATTGGGGGCAGTTATGAGCATGTTGTTGGTGTAAAGAGCAGGATTCAAAGTCTGGGGCTTACTGAAGCAATCTGCTTCGTAGGCCTGGAAATTTCCGGTTAGCTCCGACGGGGTGGGAAGCACGGCGGCAAGGGCCGCTGGCTGCGATCGAAGCAGCGTGCCCTGATACCCCAGGAAAAAGAAAATCTTGTTCGCCTTGATCGGCCCGCCAATCGTGCCGCCGAACTGATTGCGTTTCAGGTTGTCGCTCGCTCCGTCGGGAGCCTTGGAACTGAACGTGAAGTAATCTCTCGCGTTGAAATCGGCGTTTCGGACGAATTCGAATGCATCTCCGTGAAACTGGTTCGTGCCGGATTTGCTCACCATGTTGATCGCTCCCGCCGAGTGCTGTCCATACTGGGCGGGGAGTGCGCTGGTCTGCACATTGAATTCCTGGATGGCATCCGGAAAGGGCGTGGGCAAGTTGAGGTTGTTGAACGGATCGTTGTACGTACCACCGTCCAGCAGATACGTGGTTCCGTTCAGCAGTCCGCCGCCGACGCTCACCAGCGCCTCGTTCGGATAGTTCTTGCTGGAGATCAGGTTGCCCACGCTCGGCGACTGCCCGAATCCGCTCTGCACCACGTTCGACGCGCCGGCCAGTGTGATCAACTGCGTCACCTGCCGTCCGTTGAGCGGCAGGTCGACCACGTCCTGCGAGTTGACTACCTGCCCCACGCCCGTCGACGAAGTCTCGATCGTGATCGTCGAGGAGCTTTCCACCTGCACCGACTGGTTCACGCTGCCGACCTGCAACACCGGATCGATCGCGGGCGCGGACGCAACTTGAAGCACGATCCCCGTCTGCACGAATGTCGAGAATCCGTCCTTCTTCACCTCCAGCTTGTAGGGCCCGACCGGCAGGCTCGGCAGGGAGTAGAAGCCGTCGGCGCCCGAGACTGCGGTGCGCGTAACGCCGGTATCGGTTTGCGTCACCGTGACTTGCGCTCCCGCCACCACGGACCCGCTGGCATCCTTCACCGTTCCCGATATTTGCGATGTGGCCTGTGCAAAAAGCGCTCCGCAGCATGCCAGACACAACGCACTCAAAAAAAATAGTCGCGCCGAGATCCGCCTCATGGTTCGCACCCCCAATTGTGGGATTTGGACACCGCCCTTGACTAGACCTGTGGGAAGAAGGAACTGCGCGAATGCCCTCGCGCGCCACCACGCCATGCCGCTACGGGGACATCCATCGCATTTTCCCCACTTAGAGAAAGCGGATATCACCCGCCTGGATGGTTGTCAAGGTTTAATCGTCTGTGGCGATAAAGACTGAGCTTACGTACTCGTTTACGTCCTCTCTCTTCCTCAAAGGCGCACAACGGCCAAGCGCGGGAGAGGAGTTTCGCGACGCGTCGTAGGAACACTGTCGGACATTGGGGATCGAGAAGAATCCGACCTGCGCTGCCATTTCGCAAATAGCTGCGACGAGCCCAGAGTTACGCTGCGTCTCACGAGCTGGTACCGTTACCGCAGTTCCATTTACAGAAATTCAAAATTGAATTAGCGTGAGTCGGGGCTTTCTTCAGCCTCGCTGTTGGGCGCGTTTGCGCCCCGGCGCTGCTGGCCAGCGCTCGATTGCTCTTTGACAAATGGATACGCCGTCAGTGGCACAGACACTTCTGTCTGTGTCCTACGAAGAAAACCGTCCCAACGTGCGACCGCGCTAGCGCTGCAACCCGTAACTGTTCGCCCAGTGACGAGGCCGCGGCCACTCGCGCCCCTTCACTCTCAGCCGAGAGCGCCGCCCGGCAGGCCATTTCTATTCGACAATCAGAATGAATAGAAATCGATATATTTGCTTGAAAACAAAGGACCGGTGCACATTCTACTCGACAATTTTTTGGGGGGCTGCCCACGCGTTCAACGCCGAGGCCAACGCCCGCGCCTCGTAATTAATGGCGGCCTATGTGCATTTCTATTCGACACACGTACCGAATAGAATCGTCCGTAACCCGCTGAAAACAAACATTCGGTGCGCAGTCTAATCGACACAAAACCCGGGGGACTCCCGAGGGCAAGTAAACTCGACTCGGCGTTTGCCTCTCGTTGACGCAATTCCTGATTAGCGCGGCGACTTAACACGTGGGTTCTGGTGCCGGACCAGCCCGCTCGCGACTCGGCAGGATGGTGTAATTGCGCGCTAGTCGTCCCCCAACGCTTCCAAAAATGTCGCGGACGGCGCGAAAAACAAGTTACCTGTAACGGCGCGGCTGAAGTCGAGCAGACGATCGTAGTTGCCAAGCGGCCGTCCGACGAACATGTTCTCGAGCATCTGCTCGAGCGTGCGCGGTGTTCGGCAGTAGCCGATAAAGTACGTTCCAAATTCACCTTGCGCGGCATTGCCAAAAGGCATGTTGTCGCGCAGAATCTTCATCTCTTTACCGTTTTCTTCGACTGTCGTAAGCGAGCTGTGTGAGCAAGTCGGCTTTATCGACTCGTCCAATTCGATGTCGGACAGCTTCTTGCGCCCAATAATGTTTTCTTGCGCCTCGGTGGACAGCGCATTCCATCCGTTCATATCGTGGAGATATTTCTGCACCATCACGTAGCTTCCGCCGGCAAACGCAGCATCCTCCCCTCCAACGAGCGCGGCCTCGGCCACCGCCTCCCCCCTTGGATTCTCAGTCCCGTCAACGAAACCGACGAGATCGCGGTCGTCGAAATTCTTGAAGCCGTGCACTTCGTCCACTGGCAGAACCGCGTTCCCAATACGCGCCATGATCTGCGTGGCAAGTTCGAAGCACAGATCCATGTGCTTCGCGCGGATGTGGAACAGAAAGTCGCCCGGTGTGGACACTGCGTGTCGCGCTCCTGCGCGAATCTCGCGGAACGGATGAAGTTCCGCTGGACGCGGCTGTCCAAAGAGTCTGTCCCACGCGTTGGACCCAATTCCCATAATGCAGGACAGCCCCGCTTCAAGGTTGCGATACTCCACTGCGCGGAAAATTCCGCCCAAGTCTCCGCAGAACGCCCGCAACGTCGAGCGAGCATCGTCGCCTGTCTTGAGGGTCGCCACCAGAAAGATCGCCGCGCGCGAAAGCGGCGCCACAATCGGTTGCGCGATAATACGAGCCGCTTCGGGCGTACTCTTCGAATTGAAATCCATTGGCTGTCCTCCTGGCGGGGTTAGACGTGAAGAGTTCGCCGAGCATCCGGCAGACTCTACCCTCGCCCACAAATCGCTGTCAACGCTGACAACGGAGAAGAATTGTGGTTTTGGATTGAGCCAGTTGCCTGGCTGTGCCTGAGTAACGCGCTAACCGGACAAGTGGGTCCCGGGACCCAAGTTACCGGTTATCCGGGTGGTCTCAATGGGTCGATGCAACACTTTCTTGAAGTTTACTCGCAGGAGTCTGAAAACCCAAAGTCTCTCGCGGGCGTTGATTTAAGCGCAGCGCCACTTTGTTCAGGTCCGACTGGGAATAGTCGGACAGGTCGGTTTTCTTCGGGAAGTATTGTCGTAAGAGCCCGTTTGTGTTTTCGTTCGAGCCGCGTTGCCAGGGACTCTGCGGATCACAGAAGTAGACTTTCACATCCGTGGCCACCGTAAAGTCCTTGTGTTTGGCCATCTCCAGTCCGCGGTCCCAGGTCAGCGAGCGTTTCAGCGCAGCGGGGAGTTTGCGCACATGCTGGCTCAAGGCAGTGACCACGGCTTCGGTTTCTTTACTCGGCACCTTGATCAGCAGGACAAAGCGCGAATGGCGTTCGACCAACGTCGCGATGTGACTGTTCCCTGAGCCGCGCAGGAGATCGCCCTCCCAGTGACCGGGAATGGCGCGGTCCTCCACCTCAGCGGGCCTTTCGCGGATCGAGATGGCCTCAGGGATTTGACCGCGCCCGTCTTTAAAGATACGAGAGTGCTGCGACCGGCGGATGCGACGCTTGGAACGCAGGTGCTCCAGCAGCTCCTTTTTCAACGCTCCACGGGCTTGAATGAACAGGCTTCGGTAAATAGTTTCGTGGGACACACGCATGCTTTCATCATCGGGGTACTGGGTTTTCAGCCAGCCGGAAATCTGCTTCGGCGACCAGTCCAGAATCAGTTTACTCGCAACGATGTCCCGCAACTTCAGATGGATGGAAAGAAGGCAGCGCTTGGGCCGCAAGGCCGACTGCCAGGCTTCGCCGTCGGCTTGACTGGCTCGATACGCGGGACAGCCACCATGACGTGCGACCTCTCGGCTCACGGTCGATACCGGTCGCTCTAAACCCTTGGCAATCTCACGGATCGAAGAACCGGAAGCCAGCCCACGAGAGATTTCCTCGCGCTCACGCAGCGTGAGCGCGAGGAGCGCACGTCGCCGTACTGCCGGAGCAATCCCGCCGTGACGTGACACCAGACAACGAATGGAGGAACGTTCTTTGCCAAAAGCGCGCCCCATCTCATGCAGCGTCTGCCCCGCCTTCCAACGTCGCCACACGTCGCACTTCTGCTCCGCTGAAAGTCCAAACCGCCTTCCTTGCTTCATAAACACCACCTTTGAAAACGGCTTTATATCAGATGGTGTTGCATCGACCGGTTGACCTCGCACGACTTATCAGGAGTTGGCCAATTGGCCGCGGACAGCGTGGCAGGACAATTACCTCCAGTTCGCCGACAACGCGATTAGGATCATCTCATCCGACCTGCGCCCGTATCATGTGCTCTCCGCTGGTCGCATGGAGCCCGTCGCTGCGACCAGCAAAATAGAGCCGGTTCGCGTCGTCGGGACTAAAATGCGTCACCTGAGTGAAGCCCAATTCCCGAAGCCGCGAGGTGAGTTCACCCGGCTCAAAGAAGCTGATCCACGGCTCGCCGCTGGCTGCTGCGGATGCTGTGGCTAGCGGAAACATTCGATAGTCATCGCCAATCCACAAAGGCTGCGGAACTATGAACGTGAATGAGATCTCCGTTCCTGCGGCCAACCTAGCCACCTGTTTCAAAGTGTCCAGGACAGCCTCTGTCGTTAGGTACTGCGTGACTCCTAGCCACGAGATGAACGCCGGTTTATCCAGTGGATATCCTCCCTCGCGAAGTCCGTCTACGAGCGTTTGCCTTTCAAAGTCGATGGGCAGGAAAGTCAGATTAGGTGGCTGATCGAGGTCCAGTTCTCGCAACCGTTGCCGCTTCCATTTCTGGCTGGCCGGGTGGTCGATCTCGAAGACTTCCAAGCGAGTCGCCAGGTCACGTCGTCGCCACGCGAACGAATCGAGGCCCGCTCCAAGAATCACATAACGCATTACCCCGCGCGCGATCGCCACGCTCAACGCATCCTCCGTATATCGGCTTCGCACGAGCATGCTGGATCGGGCGACCCGGAAAGACTTTTGTGCCGCGTCTGGACCGGCTTTGGCAGCAACCTCTGCCATCGCGGCGTTCAGACTCTCGCGGAAGGATGCTTCGCTGTCGGCGCCGCTGAATCGCAAGGCCAGGTAGTCACAAAAAATCTTCGGGTCATCATCCAGAAGAAGATGTCCGGCCCGCCACCTCGCGGCGGTTACCGCCGTCAAACTGGCCTGCTGTTCCATGATCAATCTCCCGCCACGCTTAGACCAAATTCGGGAGCATAAGCCATAAATGCTCCGCGTCATTTTGGCACGGTGCCTGATTAACGCGCTAACCGGACAAGCGGGTGCTAGCCACAAGAGACCGGCACGGCACTGAAGGGGCGCCGATTCAGCGGCAGGACCAGGCAAAAACAGATTCTCCCAAGGTGAGCACACAGCCGCGCAGCGCGTCCATTCCCAGAACGCCATCGGGACCGCAAGACTGCGGAGAACCCGCGATCGAAAGCGTCAGGATTCTGCTGGCGCCGGCGAGATGAATTTCCAATGGCTGGGTTTCGACCGTCGTTGTAACTTCTCCTCCGACACCTTGCACTTTGCTATTTCCCGAAATCCGATCGGAAAGCGATGCCGCGACAGTTGATGAAGGGCGAATGACAGTACTCGTCGCTCCGGTGTCAACAAGGACCTCCGCTTTGACATCTCTGACCGACACCTCGGCGGCGTAGAGCCTATTGGTGAATTGCGAATCGCGATTCATACACACTCGCGTTTTTTCGGAAGGTGCTGGCGGATCGCTGAAAGTCAGACGTGGCACATTCAGGTCCACGACGGTGGCTTTTCCTGCTGGAGCTAGCAGCTGTGGAGATATCAGCCCGCCAATGCGCTGCTCCGCGAATATTTTCGGAAAGTCTACGACTACGGCCTCGCGAAGGGGAATCACATCGTTACGGCGATCGAGCTGAAGAGTGGCGTCTCTGACAACCTTAACCTCCGATTCGGCGCCAGTAGAACCTGTCACAGTCGATTTCGTATCAAAAGTCCTAAGATGACTAGCGCTGACCAGCCAGGAAGCAAAGGTGTGCACACCGGCACCGGTATCGATGATGAACCAGGCCGTTTGACCCCGCACAGTGGCTTTGAGGAGCGGGTTGGGAAAACCCATGGCGGACAACTTTCGATCGTACCCTAACGCAATATTGTCCGGATAAGTGACGGGATGGCTTGCCTGTGAGAACACCGCCGGAAAAGTCAGCCCCAGACAACAGAATGCGACAACCGCAGATATTCGACGAAGGCTCACTCGCGGGCTCCTGTCAGTGGTAATGGCCGTTTCCATGCTGGCTGGACATCGACTTTACAGCGAAACCGTCTGCATGAAGAATTGTTTCCGTATCTTGATTGTTATTGTCCCTTGGCCTAACTGTTGATTAACGCGCTGACCGGACAAGTGGGTACTTGGAGCTACCAGTCCGGTTATTCGACTATTCAGAGGTTAGCTTGCAAATGCTTTGCTAGCGCGACGATCTCCTACGCACTGAGCCTGGACCGTCCCGCCACTCAATCAGAATTACGGAACCGCTTAGCACGACAGGTCAATAGAGTTGGAAGTCCGTACTTATCACGCCGACGAGATCCGGCTGCTCAACGGACAATTGTCGCCGAAGTGGCCCGCCGCGAATTCTCGGCAGAACCGACAAAGTTCCGCACCAACGCGGCGATCTCATCGGCAGCCGTGTCCAGCGCGAAATGGCCGCCGTCCACAATGTGAATTTCAGCAGCGGGTACATCCCGGCGATAAGCGTCCGGCTCGGATGGATCGAACGAGCTCTCATACTTGCCCCAGATCACCAGCAGGCGCGGCTGTTTCTCGCGCATCCATGCCTGCCATTGGGAGTAGGCGTCGACGTTCGTGCGGTAGTCGTAGAAGAGGTCGCTTTGAATTTCAGCCTGGCCCGGCCGGCTGAGAAAATAGTATTCGTCCATCCAGAGATCCGGGTCATGGCGCTCTATATTGGGATCGTTGCCCGCATGGCGCGCTTTGGCGGCTTCGAGTGACAGGAGATTCCCGCGAAGAGCGCTTTCATTGGCAGCGCGATCGGCCCAAAAGACGCGACGCGTTTTCCAATTTTCGCCGAGCCCGGTGTTGTGCGCGACCGCGTCCTGAACTATCAATGCCTCGATCCGCTCGGGATGGGCCAGGATCATGCGAAAGCCAACCGGGCCGCCATAGTCCTGCATGTAAAGCGTGTATCGCGAAACCCCGAGCGCTTCGGTAAAGCGATTCATGATCTCGGCGAGGTGATCAAACGTGTACGCGAATTTTTTCGGGTCCGGCCAGCCGCTGTGTCCGAAGCCTGGGTAATCGGGCGCGATCAGGTGATAGCGATCAGAAAGCCGCTTGAAGAGAGGCTCGAACATCCGCGAGGAAGACGGAAGTCCGTGCAGAAGCAGAAGCGTTGGGGCGTCTTTCGCGCCTGCCTCCCGGTAAAAGATCGACAGCCCGTCAATTTCGATCGTCCGATAAAAAGTCGGGTGTTGCACGGGAACAAACCTTTCGTTGTGCCTGGGTCGGCTATTGATCGGCGTTTTTGTTTCTTGGATCGTCTTTCGCGTTGACGTATTCCAGTCCAAGCGGCCCAATCGCGGTTACCTGCGTGACGTATTCGCCGGATTTCGCCCAGTGGAAATGGGGCGTGTTACCAGGAAGAACGATCACGGCGCCGGGCGGATGGGCTGCGAGCTTACTGGCGTCGAATTCCGCACCCAGTCCGATATAAAAGACGCCGGAAATCACGGTGTAGACTCGATCCTCCGGGTGGGTGTGAGGCATCAGCTTCTCGCCGTGCGGCACCTTGACCCTGATGGTGTAAGGGCCGGGCTCCGAGGGCTGACCCACAACGACGGCCAGCCGAACGGAAGGTGGGAACTCCGAGAAAGGTTTCCAATCAACATCTTCGGACAAGATGGTCTTGAAAACGTCCTGCCCGAGTTGGTGCGGCCGGACTTCGCTCTGCTGAGCACTCTTTGCGGCGCTGGCTTCCTGAGACATGCGGACCTCCTCACGCGAGATCGGTGCTGTGGCCGACATCAAGAATGCAACCGTCAGGATCGCGGACCTGGACCGGTTAGCCGGCTGAAACCGACTTCTTCTTGGCATCGAGTGCCGGCAGAAGAAGTTTCAGAACCGCTTCGTCCGAGAACGGGTTCTGACCTGAGATCAACTCGCGATCTTGAATGACGTAGCTCTTCCATGGAGCGAGCACGCTTACGTCACCGCCCGCCGTCTGCAAGGCGAAGTCCGGGTAGAAGAGAACCTTGCCACCAATCTCAAGCGGCTCCCGCTGCTGCTCTTCCGCCGTCGAAAAAATGGTCATCTTGTATCCAGCATAAATCCATCCTTTAGCCTTTGCCCGTGCTCCAGCGGCATCGCCCGCCGACAACGCGGCGACCACCTCCGTCGAATTCGGAAGCGCCGCGAGAAGCGAAATCGGGCCATGGCAGAGCACTGCCGTAGGCTTGGATGTTTCGTGAAAGTGTCTCAACACGATGCCAGCATTGGGGTCATCGAGAAGATCGATCATCGGGCCATGGCCGCCGGGGACGAAAACAGCGTCATATTGATCCAGGCCTGATGCGATGACATCCGCGATGCGGGCTGGATCTCTGAGCCCAGTCAGGCCGTCGCGGAATATCAAATAGTCCTGAAGCTTGGCCGCATCCCCGCCGAAGAAATCGGCGACCTCTGAATGCACATCCACTTGGGGCGCGTTGCCTTTGGGGTTGGCAAAAGTGATTTCGTAGCCCTCCTTCATTAGGGAGCGAACCGGAACCGTCAGTTCGTTGAGATAGTAGCCGGCGCCGGCATACACCTTGCCGTCTTTCAAGGGCAAACCGCGACCGCTCGAGACTAGCACTAAGACTTTTCCTTTAGTGGTCATCGTTGTTCTCCTTTTTGAAATCGAATTCTGATTTCCTGAATATGAGTTAGCTCATCGGCCGCGGCTTCCTCCAAAGTGCGCAAGGACAGGCTAGCGCGGTTGATGAGGGCTATGGCCCCGGGAATCCGAACAGCAGCCACGACTGATTGGCTACCCAATGCGGGTGGAGCTCGGTGATCTGATCGAACAACTCCCGGTCAGACTTCGCGGATTTCTGCAGCCGATCGAAATCCAGCAGATAACGCTTGGTGTCCTGGATCGTCGAGGGAGAGTCGGGCGCGCCAGGCTTCTTGTGACCGGCGACAACCATCGCCGGGTTCAGCGCCGCCAACCGGTCTAGCGCCGCGATCCAGTTTTTTCGGCTCTCGGGAGTAGTGTCGCCGACGTACATGTGGCATTGGTTGTACACAACATCGCCGGCGACGATCAGGCCGATCGAGGGAACGTGTAGAGACGTTGAATCGGGACAATCGGTGCGGCCCTGCTCGATGATGCGCAATTCGTGGCCCTCGAGAGTGAAGGTGTCGTGCTCATAGGGCTCAGGTGGAACCAAGTTAGTGGCGACTTGCCCGGGAAAGAGCCGGCGGGCCAACCGCTCCACTGTGGGAGTGAAAGACATCTGCATGGCGTTGAGCGTCTTCGGCGTCGCTATTGCCCGAGCGCCCGGGAAACGGTCGAGCAGAATGCTCAGACCGTAGAAGTGGTCGAAATGGGCGTGCGTTATATAGATGGTCTCCAAGTTGCGATTGTGCAGAGCAATCCAATCGGCGAGAGCCTCGGCCTCAGCCACCGTCGTCATTGCGTCTACCAGCACCGCGTCGTTCTCGCCGAAAATCAAAGTCGACGTGATCGGGTCGAAGCCGAGCGCTTCGCCGAAGGGCTTGGGCCGCTCGCCCACCATAGGCTTTCCCGGGGCGGTGAAAACGTTCACGCCAAGCGTGGTCGCTTTCGGTCCCTCTGTGCCATCCATCGGGGATTCCTTTCAATATCAGAGCGAGTGACTGTTTGAGGCAGAAATTGGCAGAAGCGCGGCGGCGAGGCGCAGAGCCGGCATCCTATCTGCTCCAAGGGCTAACCGTACTTGAGGGTAGTGCTTTGTCCAATCTCGATGATGTAGCCGTCAGGGTCGCGGATGTAGCACCGTATCTCGCCGTACTTGGGGATCGGCGGCGTGAGGAACTCCGCTCCCCGGCTTTTCCACAATTCGTAGCAGGCTTGAATATCCGCAACTCGGAAATTCATAAAGCTGTTGATGTGATTCGGGTCGGGGACGCTGAGCGTTACGGTTGGCTTGTCCGGGGTCGGCCCGCCGCCCACGTTCAGAATCATCCAGATATTCGCAAGCTGAAGGTACGGAGGCGCGTTGCCGTCACCCATGGTTAGAATGCGAGCGCCGAAGACCTTTTCGTAGTAGCGAGCCGATCGCTCCACGTCGGCGACGGTGAGAAAATACGCGATGCTGATCCCCTCTTGTGGGGGCATCTCATAGCTTTTCTGTTCTACTTGTACGCTGCTCATTGACGACCTCTCAACTTTGATTTACGGCGCGAGTATGAAGTCGCTGGGATAATACAACAGAAGCTCGGTGGTCTCTGAAAAGTCCGATTAACGCGCTAACTGGACGAGTGGGTACTAACCGCGTCGGCGTGCGGTGATCCGATCTATCAGAACTTTGAGGCGGGACCGCGACGCAAAGGAACAATGGTGACGCAATATCGAACGACGATAATCCGGTTTTTCGGTCATTCCTTCCACCAGACAACTGATCCGTCCGCCTATATGCAAGCAGGTCTCGAAAGGGTAGTGTTTTTTCGAATCGATGCTCGCGAGCGAATGTAGACTCGCAGACTCCTGCAAGTGGACGGATCGAGCTGGCGTTTCGTTGAGACGTTGCGAATGCCGCGGAAATCGGGAGTAAAGCATTCATCTGAATAGACTCCTGGCGGACTTACCGAGCCAAGGGCCGAGATCAAAGACAAAGGACTGGACTAACCCGCATGAAGAAAATTGGCTTCCTCTCATTCGGCCATTGGACAGCATCGCCGCAGTCAGCCACGCGGTCGGCGGCTGACGCACTCCTGCAATCCATTGACCTCGCCGTGGAGGCCGAGCGCCTGGGAATGGACGGGGCTTACTTTCGTGTTCATCACTTCGCGCGACAATTGGCATCACCGTTTCCATTGCTCGCCGCAGTCGGAGCCAGGACGCGAAAGATTGAAATCGGCACCGCCGTGATCGACATGCGGTACGAGAACCCACATTACATGGCGGAGGACGCCGGGGCTGCGGATCTGATCGCCGGCGGGCGGTTGCAGCTGGGAATCAGCCGAGGTTCTCCCGAGCAAGTGATCGATGGATGGCGCCATTTCGGATACCAGACGGCTGAAGGCGAGAACGATGAGGACATCGGCCGGAGCCACGGCCAAGAGTTTTTGGAGCTACTGCGCGGTAAGGGCTTCGCGAAGCCGAACCCACGTCCGATGTTTCCCAATCCGCCTGGGCTGCTGCGTCTGGAGCCGTACTCGGAAGGATTGCGCGATCGTATCTGGTGGGGCGCAGCTTCCAATGCCACGGCCGAGTGGGCCGCAAAGCTTGGAATGAACTTGCAATCCTCAACCCTGAAATTTGACGAGACGGGTGAACCTTTCCACGTCCAGCAGGCCGCCCAGATTCGCGCCTTTCGGGCGGCCTGGAAGGAAGCCGGCCACACGCGCGCGCCGCGTGTGGCCGTCAGCCGCAGCATCTTCGCGTTGATCGACGACCGCGATCGTGCCTATTTCGGGCGAGGAGGCGAGGACGAGGACAAGATCGGCTTTTTGGAGGAATCCAGACAGGCGATCTTCGGCCGCAGCTATGCTGCCGAGCCGGATGTTTTGATCGAGCAGCTGAGAAGGGACGATGCGATCGCGGAGGCCGACACGCTGTTGCTGACCGTTCCGAACCAACTGGGTGTGGCCTACAATGCGCATGTGATGGAGGCGATTCTGACGACTGTGGCCCCAGGGCTCGGCTGGCGATAAATCGGAGAGCTCGCGATTAAGGCAGTAACCGGTAAAGAGCGTTCCAGCACCCAAGTTACGGGTCGCCCGTTAACGCTTAACGGCATTTAATCAGTGTCAGTGACAGTGAGAATCCATAGCTTTCGCATTCGGCGGTCAAACACGATTGCGGTGAAGTCCCACGCGATACCTTTGAACCACGGTGTCCAGGCCTCGTAGCTTAAATAGCAGCTAATTTCGCCAAATCGAAGTCCGAACATGGCATCGCAAACTTCTGTAGCAGACAGCTTCTCACTTCGTCCGTCCCCTTGTGGTTGCCAATAGGCTCCGCCGCCATAACGCATCCCCGCAATCTTGCCTTCGAGGATGAATTGCTCGGACAGTCCGAGTCCGTTTGCGGGACTGGTTGAAGACGGAATGAGCAAGTCAGCGAGGACTCTCTTTACTGTGGGATGGGTCAACAGCGAGTCGAGTAGCCGCTCATCCGTGAGTCGATTGCGGGATGCATACCAATCAAAAACTAAATCGGGTCCGACATCGAATTCGGCCAAGTGAGCGCCGCCGCTGCGATGCCTTGCACGCATTTCAGCAAGGAATCTATCGAAAGGTTCGAGGGGGAGCGTCGCAGGCTTCAACGGGAGCCGCTGGCACATATCCTGCACATCGGAGAACGTCGGTTTCGCTTGCCTCCAGTCGGGTTGGAGTAATTCGGCCATTCACGAGCGGGAATTGCTACACTCCCAACGATAGTATACCTTCGGGTCGAAACTCTTGGACGCCGACTCTTTCTTACCAAGCGCCAAGTGCTGACTAACGCGCTAACCGGATGGGGCTTGTCAATGGCGCGCCCAATCTCATGCAGCGACTGTCCGGCGTTCCAGCGGCACCAGATGTGGCTCTTCTCGGTCGCAGAAAACACAAACCGTTTCCCTGGCCTCATACCACACCACCTTTCGAGAGACGACTTACATCAGATGGTGTTGCGTCCACCTATTGAGACCACAGCGCTAACCGGACAAATCAGTATCGTAGGAGCGATTAGTACGACGGCCAGATTCCCGGTGTGGCGAGTTCCACTAAGTGGTGATCGGGATCGCGAAAATACAGACTGTGTCCGCCGCGATCCCAACGGACGCGGCTCTCGATCGTGATACCTTGCTTGCCCAAACGCTTCTCCCAGCCGGCGAAATCCTCCGCGCGAATTGAAAATGCAAGATGCAGATTGCCGCTGCCGCCATGCGGAGGGATGACCCCTCCAGCCGTGTGAACCGGTTCCGTTGTGCCGCCCTGCCGGAAAAGCAGGAAGACGGTGCCACCGCCCGCATCGAAGGCGCAGTAACGCTCATTGGAATCCATGCGCTGAAAACCGAAAAGTGTTTCGTAGAAACGCGCGCTCCGCTCGACGTTCTTTACGTGCAAGCAGGTTTCGAGGATGCGGATCACCTTCGGCATGGATACTCTCTGACGGTCAAGTCTCGGTGGCCTGCTGCCAAGGATTTTAGATCTGGTCAATCGACGTTTCGATCCAATATGGTCTCAATTTCAGTGAGCGCGCGTGTCAACTCCTGATTAACGCGCTGACCGGACAACTGGGTACCAGTAGCCAGTTTTGAGATTATCCGACCGGTTTGATGAGGACTCGTGTTTCACGAGAGCATCGCCGTCCACATCAAGAAAATAGCAGCGCGGATAAACGGCAACTGCGTCCGCCGATGCACCCCCAAGTTCATGTCACATTCTCCAGCACTCAGTTCCGGATTGTCCCTCTTTCCTGCCGCCAGAGAGTTTGCAGTTGCAGTCGGATTCGCCGTGGCTCTGGTGTGACACTTTTTGCGGTGTCGCATTGTCTGATGTCAATCTCGACTAAGTCCTGATAAAAGCGCTGACCTGACAAGTAAGTACTAGAAGCCACGTGTCCGGAAATCACGTCTGGGAATTATGGATCGTGCCGCGGCCTTGCGCGCAGAAGCCGTCGTCGCGAAACGCTATCTAGATTGACGAGATTCGAATTCGCTGCAATTCGACTGCGAGTTGACGGGACCGAACCTTCCGCAATTTAAGTCCGCGCCGACACGGAAGTCCCAAAGCCCGGCGAAATGTTTCGTGGTGAGCCAGTAAGTCGGTTTCGCCTTCGGATCATGGCTGCGCCGTTTCAGCGATCGGATCGGGTTGGATTGCCAGCGGGCGGACCCATTGGACTAGAAGTCGCAGGAACTCGCCGCTCTTTGTGATTATGGCGTCATGCCCCGCGCCCGCGATAAGCACAATCCGTTTTTGCGGCGCGGTAATGCTGTCGACATACTTCTGGGCTAACTGCACGGGCGTAAAGTTATCGTTGGCGCCCTGGAAAACGAAAATCGGAAGGGCGAAATCTCTGTCGGACGCGGCAAGGTCGACCTGCATCATTTCACCCTCCATGGTCGGTCCGAGAAAATGGTTCTGGCTTGCTACGATTCCCGACATCGAGCTCCAGGCATCGCCGAGCGAAGTCCGGGGCGCGAGCAGTGTGAATTCTGCGATCTTGATGATCGGAGCCTGATCGCCTGCAAGTAAAGAAGCCCACTTGCGCTGAGTGCCGAGCGCAGTCTGCGTCTTGTAAGGAGGCGGCCCGATGGATTCAAGCTCTTGAACTGCGCGGCGGTTTCCCATTCTTCGCGCGGACGCCAGCACTTGGGAATAGACAAGTGCCTCCCCGGCTTGCATGTTCACGATCTGTCCTGTGCCGACGTAGGCCGTAAAAAGGTCCGGCCGCGCCCGGACCATGTGAACTCCCAGAATAGATCCCCAGGACCAGCCGAGGATAATGATCCTGTCCTTGTGCAGATGAATCCGGAGGAACTCCGCGACCGACAGGCCGTCGCTCGCCATGCTCTCGACTGTAAGATCGGGAGGAAAACTACGCTCTTGCGCGAAAGTCCGTCCAGCGCCGGGTTGATCCCATTGGACAATCGTGAAGTCTTTCTCCCAGGGCACGAAGGACACTGCAAATCCGCCATGGGTTACGCCCGGTCCGCCGTGGATCATGAGGATGACTGGATTGTTACGGTCTTGGCCTCGAATCGTGATCCATTGTGGGGCGCCGCCGATAGGCACGAACATCGCTTCATCGATCCCGTTCGGAGTGGCGATCGTCAAAATCTTCGCGGCTCGGTGCTGGTACCACGCGCGGTAGATGAGACCGCTGCCGATCAAAAACACTACAAACCCCAACAGGCCCAGCAAGCTGAGTTTCGTTGCCTTCCAAACCTGGCCCCGCACGTCGTATCGCCTCTGGGGATTGTTACGCAAGCGAATGAGCAGAAGTTCCCCAGGGGGGCAAAACCACCGGCCCAATAGCGTCCCAGCCATACGCGTCGCAGAAGTGCTCTTGACCGCGCCACCGCCCCGGTGGTACCTATTTCGGCAGCTACCGGGGGAACCATCATGAAAACTGCATTGAGACGAAGGACCCTGCGCGCAGCAATTCTGGGGGCGGCGATTTTCGGGCTGGTGTCGCTCGCGCGGGCGCAGATGCCGGGGCCCGGAGGAAGCGGTGGAGTGACGAACCAAATAGGAATGGGAGCCGGGGGCGGCCTGGGCGATTCGCTCGCCTACGGAACGCAGGGAGACAAACAGCAGCGCGAACGTTACAGCGCGTTCCAGGCGATCTTGAAGGAAGGCGATCTCAAGCAGAGGATCCTGAAAGGCCGCGAATTTCTCCAGAGATATCCGAAAAGCCCCTTTGAAGAGCAGGTGGACTGGATGCTGACGGAGTCCTATCGGATTCAATCCGACTGGACCAACGAATACCACTATGCCGATGAGGCGCTGGCGCTGAATCCGAAGGATGTGGACGTGCTTGCGACAGTGGCGTGGACCATGGCGCACCTCTACCAGCCGAACGACGCGAAGGGCACAGAAGAGCTGGCTAAAGCGGAGAGTAACTCGAAGCAGGCGCTTGAGGTGCTGGCAGCGTTGCCGAAGCCGACAGGGATGACCGACGAGCAATTCGCGGCCGCCAAGGCGCGGCGCGCGGCCCAAGCGCACAGCGCGCTCGGGCTGGTGGATTTCCGGCGCAATGACTACGAAAATTCCGCGCAGGAACTCGAGCAGTCACCCAAGGATCAGACCGACAATTACGTGCTCGGGATCGATTACGCGCACTTGAGCCGCCCGGCCGAGGCGGCAAAGGCGTTCCACGCCTGCAGCGCGACCGCCGGGGCATTGCAGGAAGCTTGCACGAAGAATGCCGCCACCGCCGACGCGCAAGCCGAAAACGCAAAGACGCACTAGCCCACAAAAAAAAAACGCCCACCTCACCGAAAATTTCTTCGGAGCCGCAAGTGAGAGTTTTCGAGAGCTGAATTACTGTTTGATCGCGGTGTAGTGCGTGTCGGTGTCGCGGCGTACGTCGTGGTTCGTCAGGGCGATCGACTTGCCGTCGGCGGAAACAGCCATGCGTGCGGTGAAGACCGCTTTTCCGTCGAGCTTGTCGGTTTCCTCGATCGTGTTCTTGTCGACGCGCTTCACAGAAACGGCGGTGACGCCGGGATCGCCCTTATAGGGAGCATCGGGTCCATCCACCTTCGCGACATAGGATTGGCCGGTCGGCGAACTCATGTGAACCATGTCGCCTACGACTTTTATGGTGAAGAGCAGCGCGTTGTCGGAGATGGCGTCCGCTTTCTCCATTTTCCACTGCCCAGATACTGCGTGTGATCCGGCCGGACCGGGGGCCACACGGGTCATTGTGCCCTTGCCGGTGACCGGTGCCGAGTTTGTGTCACTGCTGTCGACATAGTTGCCGGTGGCGCTCTTGCCGTCCGCGGAAACTACCACGGTCGACGTGGCGACGACTTTCCCGTCTTTCTTATCGGTTTCCTGCACCGTGTGATCATTGACGACCTTGATGGCCATGGTGTCGAAGTAGTGGGAGTCGGAAACCTTCTGGTCCGTGCCGTCGGCTTTCACTTTGATGGGAGGAATACATGTGGGGCATTCATAGACACCATCTTTCAGCAGAATCGTATCTGGCTTCGTCGAGTACTTGGCCGATTTAATGTCGATTTTCCAGGTGCCGTCGAATGCGCTTTGTGCCGCAGCGACAGCGGGCAGGAACAGGGCAATCAACAAAACGGCGGGAATGAGCTTTTTCATGTGCGCCTCTCGTAAGTGAGATGAATACTTGAGATGGGGGCCTTACTTGGCCGCGACAATACACCCGCTGGAGCGATATCGCAATGTCCGCAGGTGCGCGCGCGACAGGGGGGAGAATTATTTTGGCTTCGCTCAGGATGACGGCGTTGGGAGCGATGACGCGCGTGAAGGAAGGGTGAGCGCGTGCCAGCAGAGCGTGCCGATTACTGGCACGATTGCCGTGAAGAGGAAGACGTTGGCGTAGTGGCGGCGGTCGAACATCACGCCGAGGCTTGGCAGCACGAGCGCAACGATGAGCGACCAGGAACCGGCGCCGATGCCGGCGACAAGACCTGTTTGTTCGCGCGGGTACACCAGGGCGCTGGTGCGCAGCGAGCCGACCACGTAGCCGGACGCGATAAACATTGACCAGAACATGAGCCCGAGTACGGCCGTCGCGTTGTGAAACAGCGGCACGCTTACGAGTGGCAGGCCCAACAGCGCGAGACTCCACAGCAGCCATGCCGGCCGCGCGTTGCCGGTGGCAAAACGGTCGATGAACCAGCCCCAGAAAAAATAGCCGATTTCCCAGCCGAGCGGCGGCAACCAGAGGACCCGGCCGAGCTGGCCTTGCGTGAGGCCCAGAACCTGCGAGAGGTAAAGCGGCGCGAGATACAAAATGACGCCGATGGGGAGCGCGCAAATTCCGTAACCGGCGACGAGGCCCCAGAAGCGGCGCTCAAAGGGGTTTGGCGGGGTGATCCGCTGCGTCTGCGAGCCGCGGGATTCGACGGAAAAATCCACGGTGGCGCGCCAAGCGAAAATCCAGGCGAGGCCCGCGACGCCGGTGACGATAAATGCCGCGCGCCAACCGTAAGCCAACGCGATAGGCGTGACGATGAGCGGAGTGATGATGGCGCCGAGCGAGCCTCCGCTATAAGCGATGGCAAGGCCGCGCGATTGCTGGTGCGCGGGCAGCCAATCGGACGCGGCGCGCAGACCTCCCGGAAAGGTGGCGCCTTCGCCGAAGCCGAGAATGGCGCGCGCGACGGCGAAGCCGAGAAAGCCGCTCAACACGGCGTGCGCGCCGCAGGCGAAAGTCCAAATCGCAACCGCGATGGTCATGCCGCGGCGCAGGCCGATGCGATCGAGAATTGCACCCCAGAGGGGATTGCCGATCATGTAGGCGATGCTGAACGAGCTAATGATCTCGCCGTATTTTTGCGCGTTGAGCTTTAAATCAGCCAGGATCATGGGCGAGAGGACGGCGAGTATCTGGCGGTCCGTGTAGCTAAGCAGCGAACAGGCCAGCATCATGACGACCGGCCACCACGAACGCCAAGACGTGCTCGGTGCGGTCGGAATGGGCGAGTAATTGGCTGACGGCATTGCGGGCGAGGGATCATATCGTACGCCGCCGTTATGTGCTGGACTGTTCTTGTGGATTGAGAGTATATTGCGCGGCGACTTCAGCAGGGGGTGACCCTGACGTCATCTGTACCGACTACGCAGCAGAAGAAAACCAACCAGCCTTGTAATTGCCACCTCCACGGACGGAATCGCGGTCTGAAAGCCAACTGCGTCATGTCCTAATCGGATCCTTCAACGCCAATTGCGAGCCCATGCATAGAGGGGCCACTTCACTTCTCCCGAGAGGGATTGAATCCTAGGACCAACCGCACAGCGGCCAGCTGGAAGACGTTTTCGGCAGCCAACGAAAAGGAGATTTGAAAGATGACGCGCAAGAGCATCGGTATGTCAGTGATGGTGGCGGCGTTCGTGGCCGTGTCGTTCGGCATGGCGCTGGCGGCGCAGCAGACACAGGACAAGTGGTCGGTGAAAGCGCCGGACGGAATCACGTTTGGCGAGTTCAAGGGATATGAAAGCTGGCAAGACGTCGCCGTCAGCCGCACGGATGCATTGATAAAGGTAATCGTGGGCAATCCCGCGATGATCGCCGCGTACAAGTCTGGTATTCCCGACAACGGCAAGAAATTTCCCGACGGCGTGAAAGTCGTAAAGATCGAGTGGAACAAAGCGCCGAATCCGAAGTCGCCTTACGCGGTGGACATACCGACCACACTGAAATCCGTGGCGCTGATCGAGAAGGATTCGAAGAGATTCCCGCAGTCGAGCGGATGGGGTTACGCGCAGTTTGATTACGACACGGCATCGGGCACGTTCAAGGCTTACGGCGACAGCCCGGATTTCGGCACGAAGATTTGCTTTGCGTGCCACACGATCATGAAAGACACGGACTATATATTTACGCGATATCCCGTGCACTAACTGGGAACGACGCGTCCCGAGACTAAATGGGGCGCGTCAAATTCAGGACGTCTCCAGCACCGAGATGTGGGCGGAGACGACTTGCCACTGCATTTGGATATCGCGCAACACCAAAACGAGTCGCTGAGAAGCGGAGGCTCGCGCGGTTAGCGTGACGACCGCGCTTACCGGGCTGAGGCTCTGGATGCTTTCAGGCGCGACTGGTTGGACTTCGATCTTGTGAGAGCCGAATTGCGCCTTGATTCCCTTCTCAAGTTCGGCGCCGGACCATTGCGTTCCACGAGAATCTCCAAATTGGCCATTTGCGGCGAAGCATCGCGCCAGCCCGGCTGCGTCGCAAGTGGCCCATGGGTCGACAACCTTCGCGGCCGTCTTGTGCAATTCTTCGCGACCAGCGGCGGCTCGGGGCGTCTCGCCGTGTGTGACTCGGAGATCGATGGCAGCAGGGTCCGCGCGCTCCGAGATCGTGGCTTCTACTTTCCTTTCGTCCACGCTGTGAGCCCCTAACAGACGCGCCGCCGTACACTTCTCGACGCGTAACATTCCCAGGATCAAATGGATGCATTCGACGTGGCGGTGCCCGAGCCTATCTGCTGACTCGGCGGCCAAATTCAGGATCTGCTTGGATTCTGGGCTAAGTGGGACGTCTACCGCGGTCGGAATGCGCTCGCCGCGTTTGGTCTGCGCCTCGACCGCCTTGCGAATCGCTTCACAGGCGTCGATTTCTTGGCACAAAACGCTTGTCACTCGTTTGTCTTCGCGCAGAATTCCCAGAAGCAGATGCTCGGTTTCGATTCGAGGACTGCCGCACTGGCTGGCTTCGTAGCGCGCGAAGAAAATCGAACGGCGGGCTTTCTCGGTATATCGCTCGAACACGGAGGAATCTCCGGACTCACGGGGCCCGTCGCCATTCTACATGGGCTGTAAGCCCACTTGCATTTTCGAGGGATGCGCAAAGTTTTACGGGCGTGTGATATGTTGCCCCGGTTGAGCCCAACGAAAAATCGAAGAAAGGAATCATTCATGACAGCTGCTGCGAAGCCGATTCGGCGGATTGCTACGGAGGAGGCGTTTTCGATTCCGGAGGTGGCGGCGGGGTTGAAGGATGTGGCGCGAGCGCCCGGAAGCAGCCTCGATCTGGTCCTGGTGAAGCGAATTTACGACAATCCGAAATCGGACGATTCGCAGGCGCGGCTGCTGGCGGGCCTGCTCGATATGGAAAAAGAACGGCTGAAGGACATGGACGCGAACGGCGTGGATATGCAGGTGTTGTCGCTTACGGCGCCGGGAGTGCAGATGTTCGACGCGGACACGGCGACGGAGTTGGCCGAGGTGGCGAACGAGAAGCTGGCCGCGGTGATCAAGCGGCATCCGACGCGGTTTGCTGGACTGGCGACGTTTGCCCCGCAATCGCCGAAGCGAGCGGTGAAGGAAATGGAACGGGCGATGAAGAAGCTGAAGCTCAACGGCTTCATCCTGAATTCGCACACCAACAACGAATACCTAGACAATCCAAAATATTTTCCGATTCTGGAAGCGGCAGAAGACCTGGACGGCTGCATTTACATTCATCCGCGTGCGCCCTCGGACGGATTGGCGGGGCCGTATCGCGATTACGGACTGGACAGCGCACAGTGGGGCTACGGGATCGAGGTCTCCACGCACGCCGTGCGCATGATTGTAAGCGGCGTGTTCGACCGGTTTCCAAAGCTGAAAATCTGCATTGGACATATGGGCGAGGCGGTGCATTTTTGGCTGTGGCGCATCGATTTCATGAACAAGAAGGCGCAGGAGCGCGGGGGCTCACCGAAGACGAAGCTGACGCCGAGCGAATATTTCAAACGCAATTTCGTGATCACGACGAGCGGGCAGGAATCGCATCTGGCGCTGGATTTTTCGATAAAAGCGCTAGGAGTGGATAACGTGCTGTGGGCGATCGATTATCCGTATCAGCCGAGCGCGCCAGCGGTGGCGTTTATGGATTCAGCGTCGATTTCCGCGGCGGAGCGGGAGAAGCTTTATCACGGGAACGCGGAGAGGATCTTTCATATCAAACCCCGGTAGAATCCATAGAGAGATTCTTCGACTTCGTGGCGGGACGTCCCGCAAGAGCGGGACGAAAAGCCAAACCGTCCCGCCACTCCGCTCAGAATGACGAGACCCCCAGGCGAAAGCTCGGCTTCGGTTGATGTAAAGAGGCACAGCGTGTTGATGATCTGTAGGGCGGGTCTGAAACCCGCCCGACAGGAAATGCACTCTTGAAACTAGCCGCGGCGGGTGGCTTCGAATAGGAACCAGACGCGGCGCTGGGTTTCGTCGATCCAATTTTCGATCAAGCTCGCGGTGGCGACGTCGTTGGCGTCGTCGCAGAGGTCGTGGACAGCAAGAAGACTGACGACGAGATTCTTGTTGTCGTCCTGCAGCTCGGCCAACATGTCGCCGGGATCGACGAAATCGGCGTCGTTGTCGCTGATGCGCTGGAGACGCGAGATATGGCCGATGGAACGGATGGTGGTGCCGCCGATTTTACGGACGCGTTCGGCGATGTCGTCGGTCATGGCGAAGATCTGATCGCCGTGTTCGTCGAGGAGCAGGTGGTAATCGCGGAAGTGCGGGCCGCTCATGTGCCAGTGGAAATTCTTGGTTTTGAGGTAGAGAGCGAAGACGTCGGCGCACAGCGCATTCAGGGCTCCGGAAATGTCCTTGACGGCTTCGGGACGAATGTCCGACGGCGTGGCCATAGGCGCTTTGCGCCGCTCTTTGGCGTCCTTCAGATCTGGTTTCGATGCCATGAGAGTTCCTTTCGGTGTGAGGTAATTCGCAACCTCAGAATGATACGACACATTGGATGCCGAAGCTGAGCGAGTGGACGCACATGACGAGGAGTCGCGCACGTTTTTGGCGAACGGTGGGCGCATAGATAGCGTGTGAGAAAAACGCCGGGCGGAAGCCGGCGCTACGTTTTGTGAATGAAGAAGTAGGCGGACATGGCGAAACCGATGGCGATTACGAGCCAGCGGACGTGCTGCGGATTCATTTTTTGAGCGACCCACGCGCCGCCGTAGCCGCCAATAAGCGCGCCGACGAGCATGAGCAGCGCCTGCGGCCAGATCACCTTGTGAGAGAGAATGAAAGTGGCGAGGGCGACGCCGTTCACGATGCTGACCAGCAGCGTTTTCATCCCGTTCAAAGTGTGAATATCTTCGAGCCCCATCAGCGCGAGCAGAGACAAAAATAGAATCCCCACGCCGGCGCCGAAGTAACCGACATACATCGAGACCAGGAGTTCCAGGAAAAGCACGCCCGCCATCAGCGAGCGTGGCGTGCCCGATCCGCCGACGGCTTCCCCGGATTTCAGGTGGGCGCGACGGCGGATCCAGGAGGTAATGCACGGGCTGAAGACGAAAAGAAGGGTCGCGCCGAGCAGCAGCCAGGGGACGATGCGCATGAAAATATTCTGCGGGGTGATCAACAAAATACGCGCGCCGAGGATTCCTCCCACAATGCCGGTGATGATCAGGGCGGGTAGAAGCTTTCGCGCCTGCCGCGTGAACGCTCTGCGGTACGCGATTGTGCTAGCCACGGTGCCCGGCCAAACAGCCGCGGTGTTCGTGGTGTTGGCGAGGATCGGCGGGATGCCCGTGAAGATGAGGGCGGGAAAGGTGATAAAACTGCCGCCACCGGCAACAGAGTTGATGATTCCGGCCAGTACGGCAGCGAAGAACAGGAACGCGGGGTGATTGATTTGCGCGAAGTGCACGCGAAAGGATACATGGGGAAAGGAGTTAAGTGAAGCCAGCCAAGCTGCCGACTACCACTACGTTGGTAGTGAACTTTGGAGGGTAGGCGACGAACGAGCGAGGTACCAGGTTTCTTGCCCGGAAGGCTGGGATTGGTATAGTGTTCATCGTCCTGTAACGTTCCTGGTCGCGGAGGCCTTCGCTTGAAACCCGGTTTATTGCGGAAAATACTTCCGCGCGAGAAGTCATTCTTCCAAATGTTTATCCAGCAGGCGGAAAATGTGGAGGCCGGCGCGGTCGCCATGGTGGAGATGCTGCAGAACTTCGCGGAGGTGGCGGCGAAGGCGGACAAGGTGGAAGAGTTTGAACACACGGGTGACGCCATTACCCATGCCATCCTGCGAAAGCTCAATCAGACCTTCGTGACACCCTTCGACCGGGAAGACATTCACGAGCTGGCCAGCAAGATCGACGACGTGATCGACCTGGTGGACGCGGCGGCGACGCGGATCGTGACTTTCCGCGTCCGGGCGCTGCGGACGGGAGTGGTGGACCTGGCGACGACCGTGCGGCTAGCGGCGACGCAGATCGTGGCGGCCGTAAAGCTCCTGGACAAGGGAAATGGAATTCTAGATCACTGCATCGAGATCAACCGGCTGGAAAACCTTGCGGACCGGCAATGCCGCGACCTGATCGTGAATCTGTTCGAGCAGGAAAAAGACCCGGTGGAAATCATCAAGTGGAAAGAAATAATTGAAACGCTGGAATTCGCCGCGGATAAGTGCGAGGACGTGGCGAACGTCATCGAGACAGTCACTCTGAAGAACGCCTGAACACGTGTTGAAACTTCCCTGGTTCGACCTGCACACGGGCGTAGTCCCGGCTGGCGCTGAAGCGGCCAAATTAGATGGCGGAGCTGCGGCGTGAGCTCATTCCATCTGCTGATCGTAATCGTGGTGGTGAGCCTGGCGTTCGATTTCACGAATGGGTGGCACGATGCGGCGAGCTCGATCGCCACGGTAGTGTCGACGCGAGTGCTGCGGCCTCTGTGGGCGGTGATCTGGGCCGCGTTCTGGAATTTCGTGGCGCCGCTGACGTTTGGAACGGCGGTGGCGGCGACCGTCGGCAAAGGGCTGGTACGGCTCGACCTGGTGACCCCGCAGGTGCTGCTGGCGGGGTTGATGGGAGCGATTATCTGGAACTACGCGACGATCCGGCTCGGAATTCCGTGCAGTTCGTCACACGCGCTGATGGGCGGATACGGCGGAGCGGCGATTGCGGCGGTGGGATTTCGCGCGATCATCGTGCACGGCTGGGTGAAGCCGGTGATTTTCATTTTCATTGGACCATTGATCGGATTGGTCGCGGGCGTGATCGTTACGGTGGCGACGAGCTGGATTGTGCGGAGGCAAGCGCCGCAGAAAGTGGACCGCTGGTTCCGGCGATTGCAGCTGGTATCGGCGGCGGCGTTCAGCTTCAGCCACGGCACGAACGATGCGCAGAAGAGCATGGGGATCATTACTGCCGCGCTAGTCACGAGCGGGGTGATGGGCGCGTACCGTGTGCCGGATTGGGTTATCATTTGTTGTGCGCTGGCTATGGCCGGGGGAACGATGTCCGGAGGTTGGCGCGTGGTTAAGACGATGGGCCAGCGGATCACGAAGCTGAATCCGTTTGGAGGATTTGCGGCGGAGACGTCGGCCGCGATTACCTTGATCGGGACAGCCGCGGCGGGGATTCCGGCCAGCTCGACTCAGGTGATTACCGGGGCGATTTCAGGAGTGGGCGCTTCGCGGCGGCTGACGGCGGTCCGGTGGGGAGTGACGCGCCACATCATGTGGGCGTGGATTTTGACGATTCCGGGCGCCGGAGTAATGGGCGCGATTTTCGATTTTGCGATTCGACAGTGGATGCGATGAGATGAGCGAGAACAAATTCCCGTTTGCGTCGATTGAAGAGGCTGTCGAAGACATTCGCCAGGGCAGGATGATCGTGTTGGTGGACGACGAAGATCGCGAGAACGAAGGCGATCTGACGATGGCCGCGGAGAAAATCACTCCGGAGGCGATCAATTTCATGGCGAAGTTCGGGCGCGGGCTGATTTGCCTGTCGCTGACCGAGCAGCGCTGCGAAACTTTGGACCTGAAGCCGATTTCGCCGCGGAATACGTCGATGTTTGGCACCCCTTTCTGCGAGCCGATCGATGCGAAACGTGGAACGACGACGGGCACGAGCGCTTGGGACCGGGCTACGACAATTTTGACGGCGACCGATCCGCACACGAGGCCAGAGGATCTGGCGCGGCCGGGGCACGTGTACACGCTGCGGGCGCGGAATGGCGGAGTGCTGGTGCGCGCGGGGCAGACGGAAGCGTCGGTAGATTTGGCGCGCATTGCGGGACTGAATCCTTCGGGAGTGATTTGCGAGATCATGGACGAAGACGGGACCATGGCGCGGATCCCGCTGTTGATCGAATTCTGCAAATTGCATGGGATGAAACTGGTTACCGTCGCGAGCTTGATCAAGTACCGGATGCAGCATGAGCGGAATGTGCGGCGGATTGCCGAGTCTATGCTACCGACGGAATATGGCGATTTTCGGATGATTGCGTATGCGAGCGACGTGGACAACGAAATTCACGTGGCACTGGTGCGAGGCGATCTGGGGAATGCGCCGCCCGGCGCCGGAGTTTCGTCTGAGGGTGAAGGGACGCCGCCGCTGGTGCGCGTTCATTCGCACTGCCTGACCGGCGACGTGTTGGGATCGACGATGTGCGACTGCCGGGAGATGGTCGAAGGGTCGCTGGAAGCGATCGCGGCGGAAAATCGCGGCGTGTTCGTGTATCTACATCACACCGGGCGCGGTTTCAGGATCGATTCGCGCACCGAAGAGGGAGCGGCGCTACCGCAGATTATTTATCACCAGCGCGAGCAGGTGGAGCGCGATCCGGGGGCGCAGCGCGTGATACAGCATGAGAGCGGGATCGGAGCGCAGATTTTGAAGGATCTAGGATTGATGCGGATTCGCGTGTTGACGAATTTGCCGCGGAAGGTTGTGGCGCTGAAGGGTTACGGGATTGAGATTGCGGATCAGGTTCCGTTGCGGATTGGCGCTAAGAAGACGCATCAGGTTTTGTAGGGCGTAGTTCCCTCCTCAAGGTAAACCTAGAGAGATTCTTCGACTCCGTCCGCCGGAATACGGCGGACTACGCTCAGGATGACGGCGTGGATGGAACGTCGCTACCGGCCGAAAACCAATACGACAAACGAGTCCGCTACCATTCCGCCGCGGGGATGCGGATTCTCGGGTGTGGCGGCCGGCGGCGGTGTGAACTGAGCGGTGACCAGGAAAACTTCGTGGGTTTTGGGATCGAGCGCCATGGTGCGGGCACCGGTTTGCGTCGGAACGTCCTCGATCGCGGTGTACTTATCGGGCGAATCTTCGTGGATTACGGAAAGGGTGCCGGAGCCGTTGGAGGAGAAGGCGTAGCCGGTGCCGGGATCGAATTGGCCGGCGTCCACGCCCAGGCCGATGGGAGCGGTGGCGACAACTTTGCCGGAATCGGCATCGACGACGGCCATTGTCTTATTGTGGCATCCGGCGAACAGGCGGCGATGCTGGCCGTCAATGGCCAGGCCCGCGGGGCTCTCGCACGGCGCGAGCGGCCAGGTGGCGGTGACGACAAGATTTTTAGTGTCGATTTGCTGCATTTGGCTTTTATCTTCGAGAACGACGTAAACGTGGCCGTTGCCGTCGGAGACGGCGGTTTCGGGGCGGCCGCCGAGCGGAATGGTGGCCAGAACATTGCCCGTGACCGCGTCGATGGCCGTGGAATCCCTGCTCATGCCGTTCATGGTGAAGATGCGTTTGGTGGCGGGATCGTAGGTGATGGAATCGGGACCTTTGCCGGTTTGCGCGTGGCCGATAGTTTGGAAAGTCTTGACGTCGAAAATCGTGACCGTGGAGGCTTGGCCATTCGACGTGTAGCCGTCGCCGAGCTCAGGGGCGAGGGCGACGCCGTGCACGCCGGGAGTATCCGGTATCGTACCGACGATTTTTTCGGAGTCGACGTCCAGAACGTCGACGCGCGTGCCGCGGGAGATGAAGAGGCGGCGCGTCGAGGAGTCGAAGTTCAGGTAATCCCAGAAACCCTCGCCGCCCACCTTGATGGTCTTGACCAGATGGTAGCCGGAAGGTCCGGCTGGCTCGGCGGCGGTATGCGCCGAGGACTTTGAAAGCGCGAGAATCGATACCAGAATTGCTGCGATGATCGGAAGAACTCGACGTGGAGCCGACATAGAGTCTCCTGACGAGACGTGAATTGCGCCAGTGAAATGCGGGGACATCGTATGACGCTGAGACGGCTTGGTCAAATGAAGCGCGGGTGAACGCGGGTTAGTGGCTTGGCTGAGACGGAGCGGATGGCGTTGTGGCTCGAGGCATGGAGGCTGGAGGCGCGGACTTTTTTGATGGCGGCGCCTGAGGGGCGCTGAGAACGATGTAAGGCCGCATCTTTGAGAGTTTTGTTTCGGAAATGCCGCGGATGGCCAGTAGGTCCTCGACGCGGTGGAAGCGGCCGGATTTGGTGCGGAACTGGATTATGGCTTTGGCGGTGGAAGGGCCGACGCCGGGGAGTTCCTGAAGTTCCTTAGCGGAGGCTAGATTGATGTCGATCTTGTGCGCGGGCGGATTTTTGCCAGCGGCTGAGGCAAGAGCTAAAGCCAGCGAGAACACTAGCGACAAGGCTAGCCTCAAAATCGGTAGACTTAGCGCGAATATTCGACGGGCGGACTTCATTGAGCGACGCCTCAGGGACGAAAGGCCCGAGATCTGCATGCGAGAGTAAATGCCGGAGCTAAAGCTCCGCCTCCCAATAGCCTCCAGCGCTAAGCACTTTCGCCGAGCTGGTTCCCTTGCGCGTCGAAGACTGTGACTGGGCCGAAGAGAGCGGCTTGCTCGACGACTTGGGCGCGGTCGCCGACGATGACGATTTGCGCGCTGGCCGAATCGAAATGCCGGCGTGCGACGGCGAGGATGTCCGCGGCGGTGAGCGCGCGGATGCGCTCGCGATAGGTTTCCAGATAATCGCCGGGGAGCTGGTCGAGATATGCGGTGGCTAGCTGGCCGAGCAGGCCATCCTGCGTGGCCACACCCAGCGAGAACACGCCCGTGATGTAGCTTTGAGCGCTCGAGAGTTCTTCGGCGGTGACGGGCAGGGAGCGCATGCGATCGATTTCGTAAAACATTTCGGTGAGGGTGGCGGCAACCACTTCGTTGCGGACCGCGGCGCGCACGGTGAAGTAGCCCTGCTGGCGCAGCGCGTTCACGCCGCTGCCGGGGCTGTAGGTGTAGCCCTTCTGCTCGCGGATATTCAGCACCAGGCGCGAATGAAACGCGCCGCCGAGAATGGAATTCGCAACGACCATGCGGTACCAATCCGGATCGCGGCGCGTGATCGACAAATTGCCGAGCAGGACTTGCGTTTGCACGGTTCCGGGCAAATGCACCAGGTACACGTGCCGTCCGGAATGGTGCGGTGGAGCGGCTGATGCGGGATGCGCGGGTTTCGGAGCTTTCCAGGCGCCGAATACTTTCTCGATACGGGCAAGCATTTCCGCGGCGACGAAGTCACCCACCACAATCAACAACGATTCGGCAGGAACGTAGTGCTTGCCGTAAAAATCGACCAGCTGATCGCGAGTGATGGCCCCGAGCTGATCTTCTGTTGGCGAGACGACTGCGTATGGATGCGCGCCGAAAAGAACGCGGCGAAAGCGCTCGGTGGCAAGGAAGCCGGGCGTGGTGCGTTCAATTCTGAGCTCCTCGAGGCGCTGGCGGCGCTCGCGCTCGAATTCGCCTTCCGGAAACGAAGCGTGACGCGCGAGATCGGCCATGAGTTCCAGGATGCCGTCCGAGAATTCGGCCAGGCCACCGGCGGAAATGGCGCTGGAATCAGCTCCGGAGCTAGTGCCCAGGCTGGCGCCCATGCGGCGAAGATCTTCTTCGATCTGGCGGCTGGGGCGAGATGCCGTGCCGGTGCGAACGACGGTGGCGGTCATGTCCGCAAGCCCGGGCGCGGTGTGCGATACGACAGCATTGCCGCTGCGGAAATAAAGCTGCGCGGTAATTTTCGGGAAATTGCGGGATTCGACGAGCACGACTTGCAAGCCGTTCGAGAGGGTGCTGACGGCTCGTTTGGGCCAGGCGACGTGCGTTTCGGGCGCAAGCGCGGGCGCGTTGGCGTGCGGCACAGCGGAGGCGACCGGAGTGCTCATCGCGCACCTGCCATTAGGGCCGTGGGCTTGCGCACGAGCACGGCGCGATTTTTCGGCACGAGATATTTTTTCGCGAAGGCTTGAATCTGATCGGGCGTGACGGCGAGGAAGCCGTCGAGGATTTTGTTGACGCGGTGCGGATCGCCATCGAATAGCGTGAAGCACGCGAGCAGGTGCATCAGGCCGAAGCGCGGCATGGGATAGCCGCCACTTTCGAGCATCGAATAGTAATCCGAGCGGAACTTTGTTTTCACGGGATCGAGCTCGGCGAGCTCAATTCCCTTCTGCTGCAGTTCCTCGATGATTTCGTCGAATACCGCGACGGTGCCTTCGGAAGTGAATTCGGGCTTGTGATAGATGCGCGTGACCATCTGCGTGGGGCCGTTGGTTTCGAGCAGGTCGGCGCCGCCGTCGATATCGACCGCGATCTGTTCATCGAGCACGAGCTTGCGGTAGACACGGCCGGCGCGGCCGCCGTGGAGAACGCGATCGAGGATCCCGGCGACGTACCAGTCGGCGCTTTCGCGCGAGGGCATGGTGTAGCCGATGGCGATGGCTGGGAGCGGGCCGAATTTTTCCTCGACTTCGCCTCGGCGCTCTTCGGTTTGCGGCGGCTCCGTGACATCCGCATGCGGAAGCTTCGGTTGCGGCGGAATGTCCTCGAAGTATTTCTTAGCCATGGCGATGGCTTCGCGCGGCTCAAAATCGCCGAGCATCAGCAGGACGGCGTTATTGGGCGCGTAGTAGGTGTGAAAGAATTTCTGCACATCGGCGAGCGTGGCGGCGTCCAGATCGACAAAATCGCCGTAAAAATTGTGGGCGTTGGGCCAGTTGCGGAAAGCGACAGGCGGAAGATCGAGCCAAGGAAAGCCGCCGTACGGCTGGTTCATGACGTTGACGCGGACTTCTTCTTTGACGACATCGCGCTGGTTGCGGAGATTTTCGTCGTCGACTTTGAGCGCGCGCATGCGATCGGCTTCGAGCCAGAGGACGCGCTCGAGCGCGTTCGACGGGACGGATTCGAAATAATTGGTGATGTCGTAATTGGTGGTGCCGTTGAGCATGCCACCGGAGGAATTGATGAGGCGGATGTGCTCCATCTTTCCGGCGTTTTCCGAGCCCTGGAACATCATGTGTTCGAAAAGATGCGCGAAGCCGCTGCGGCCGTGAGGTTCAAGGCGGAAACCGATCTGGTAATAGACACCAACAGTGACGAATGGCGCGGAGCGATCGGGCGATGCTACGACGCGGAGGCCATTGGCGAGCGTGGTGAATTCGACGGGAACGTGAAGATGTCTTACCGATGTGGTCAACGAGAGTCTCCCGAAAGATTGAGCGATTTTTTTCAGCGCCGCTGATGGATTTTTCGCCAGGACGCGTCCGGCGAGCAGGGCCAGCGCGGCGTAGGCATCACGATACTCGCGGGGATATTCCCGCAGCGCTTTTGCGTGCTTGGCGACGATTGCGTAATCCCCGCGCGAGAGCGGGCCGGTCCAAGCGACGCGCGGCCCGATGCGCTCTACATTATCGAGGATTTGGCGCATTAACGGAAACAGCGTTTGCTGGGCGCGCCGGCGGGTGAAGCCGATGCGCATGAGCATTTGCAGACCGGCTTCGATAGTGGCGTAGGTGCCGCCTGCGCCAATCACGGCCGAGGCGTGGTAAATCGCTTTGTCGCGGGTGTGGATTGTGACGGGGATTCCGCCGAGCGATTTGGCAATGGACGTGGCGATGCGGCAGGCCTGGGCGTCGCCTTCGACCGCGAAGATCACGTTTTTGAGGTTGGGCATGACCGTACCGCCGAAGGCTTGCATGGGGTGCAGCGAGCCGACATAGGCGCCGCATCGAGCAAAGGGGGCGAGAGCGGTGCGATCGAGCGTGGCTGCGGTGTGCAGGATTACTTTGCCGCGGCATTTCGAGCCGGTATTTCTGGCGATGGCGCGGGCGATGGAGGGGAGAAAGTCATCCGACGTGGTGAGGAAGATTACGTCCGCAGAGAAGATTTTATTCAAGTCCAGAACCGATACGCCGGTTGATTTGGCGTGCTTCTCACGAAACTGAATTCCTGAACCGCCGGCGAAAACCATGGGCGTGCCGGCGCCGATGGTGCGGACCGCCGCGCGAGCCGTGGCGGCGGAACGAGTGACTACGGCGGCGATGCGCCAGCCGCGTTCGTGGAGGCGGCGGCCGAGAGTTTTCCCCACGCGACCAGCGCCGATGATGGAAACAGTGCCTTTCATGCGGAATGGTAGGATAGCTTGATCGATGAATTTGCGCGGAGGAAATTGCGCTTTGCACATTTTCTGGATTGTGGTCACGGGGGCGATTGCGCTGGCTTGGGTCGTGTCGGCGGTCGATATAGCGATCGGCGTGCGACGGATTCCGTGGCTGCGCGATGCTGCGCCGCTGGAGGATTCGAAATGCCCGAGCGTGTCGATTTTGTTCGCAGGACGGGATGAGGCGGAGAAAATGCCTGCGGCGATTGAGACGATGCTGGCGCTGGACTATCCCCGCTACGAGGTCATCGCCGTGGACGATCGTTCGGAGGACGCCACGGGAGCTATTTTGAGCGAGGCTGCGGCGAGGGACGCAAGGCTGAGAACGGTGCGCGTCGATTCCCTACCTGCGGGTTGGCTGGGGAAACCGCATGCGCTCGAACAGGCGTACGAGCGATCGACCGGTGAATGGCTGGTGTTTACCGATGCGGACGTGCACTTTAAGCCCGATGCGCTGCGGCGGGTGGTCGGGCTGATCGAGAAAACGGGCTGCGACCATCTGACGCTGCTGGCGTCGCCGAAGGTTTTCACTTTTGGCGAAAAAGTGGCGATGCTTTTTTTCAGCGCGTGTTTCCTTCTCGGGACGCGGCCGTGGCGGGCGAATGATCCTAAATCGCGCGGATATAGCGGAATCGGGGCGTTCCAGATCGTGCGGCGAAGCGCCTATGAGAAGGCGGGAACGCATCGGCGGCTGGCGATGGAAGTGATCGACGACTTGAAATTGGGAAAAATCGTGAAGGAGGCGGGATTTCGGTCATGCGTGGCGCGGGCGGAGGATTGGGTGACCGTGCATTGGCACGCGGGATTGGGAAATATTGTGCGCGGGACGACGAAGAATTTTTTCGCGGCGACGGGATTCAGCGTGCCGGTGCTGGCGTCGCAGGTTTTGGGGACGCTGGCGATGTTTGTGCTGCCGGTGGCCGTGTTGCCGTTCGTGCGCGGATGGGCGCTGGTGTTTGCCGCGCTCGCTGGGATTTGTGCGCTGGTAATTGCGACGGGGGCGGCCCGGGCTATTGGGGCTTCCGCTTTGTACGGGCTCACTTTTCCGCTGGGGGCATTGGTTATTTGCTGGATGCTGGTGCGGTCGACGGTGGTAACGCTGTGGCAGGGCGGAGTGACGTGGCGCGGGACGTTTTATCCGATTGAGGAGCTTAAGCGCGGAATGGTGTGAGAGCCGGGAGACGTTCCGGTTGAGGCAGCTCCGGTATTGGGCGGCAGAGCGAGCGTGTTTATCCGCGGTTACTGATTGCGGAATGGCAAGACCGCAGAAGAGAGCGTCGGTGCCACGTCCCTGCAACAGCTAAGACGATTGCGCGGGCGGTTGGTGGACTTGAGTTGCGGCGATTACGCCCAGGTCGCGTTGTTTTAGGCTGCGGATTTTGTCGCGGAGCGAGGCGGCGCGCTCGAATTCGAAATTCTTGGCGGCCTCGCGCATTTGAATTTCGAGCTGGGCGACGGCGTTTTGTAGGTCCTGCTCGCTATTGATATCGCCGATGGGCACTTCGTCCGCGGGAACGGTGATGTAATCGGCCTCGACGATACGGGCGAGCTGCATATCGACGGATCGCGTGATCGATTGCGGCGTTATGTTGTGCTCGCGGTTGTAGGCTTCCTGCTTGGCTCGGCGGCGGCTGGTTTCGCCGATCGCCTGGCGCATGGAGTCGGTCATGTGATCGGCGTAGAGAATGGCGCGGCCCTCCAAGTGGCGGGCGCAGCGGCCCATCGACTGAATCAATGACGTTGCGCTGCGGAGATAGCCTTCCTTATCCGCGTCGAGAATTGCGACGAGCGAAACCTCTGGCAGATCGAGACCTTCGCGCAACAGGTTGATGCCGATCAGCACGTCGAATTCGCCGCGACGGAGGCTACGGAGAATGCGGACGCGCTCCAGCGTTTCGATTTCCGAGTGCAGATAGCGGCATTTGACGCCGACTTCGGTGAAGTATTCGGCAAGATCCTCGGCCATGCGCTTGGTCAGCGTAGTGACCAGTACACGCTCGTTGCGCGCGGCGCGCACGCGGATTTCCTCCAGTAGATCGTCCACCTGACCTTTGACGGGGCGCACTTCGGTCTGCGGATCGACCAAGCCCGTCGGCCGAATCACTTGTTCGACCACAACGCCTCCGGACTTCGTAAGCTCGTACGGGCCGGGCGTGGCGGAGACGTAGACGACCTGGTTCACGCGATGCTCGAATTCCTCGAAATTGAGCGGGCGATTGTCGAGCGCGCTGGGCATGCGGAAACCGTAGTCGACCAGGGTTTGTTTGCGCGAGCGGTCGCCGGCATACATGCCGCGAAGCTGAGGCACGGTCTGGTGGGATTCGTCGACGAAAAGCAGGAAATCGGAGGGGACGTAATCGAGCAGGGTCGGCGGCGCTTCGCCGGGAAGACGGCCCGACATATGGCGCGAATAATTCTCGATGCCGTGGCAATAGCCGATCGTCCGCATCATTTCGATATCGAAATGGGTGCGCTGGGTGACGCGCTGAGCTTCGACGATTTTTCCCTGGCGCAGCAGCTCGGGGCGCCACCATTCGAGCTCTTCGTAAATGGTTTGGATGGCGCGTTCCTTTTGGGCGGCGGGCAGGACGTAGTGCGTCTTCGGATAGATCGGGATGCGAGTGATTTCGCCGTCGCGCGAACGGATCTGACCCGTGAGCGGATCGATTTTGCGGATGGCTTCGACCTGGCTGCCCCAGAGCTCGATGCGGAGGGCGGACTCGTCGTAGGGTGGATAGACCTCGATCATGTCGCCGCGGACGCGGAATCCGCCGCGGCGGAGATCTTCGGAGCGTTCGTATTGAATTTCGACGAGTTTGCGCAGGATGGATTCACGGGCGATCTGCTGGCCCTTTTCGAGCATGAGCATCATGCCGTAATAGGCTTCGGGCGAACCGATGCCGTAGATGCATGAGACGCTGGCGACGACAATTACATCGCGGCGCTCGAACAGAGAGCGAGTGGCGGACATGCGGAGCTTGTCGAGCTCGTCGTTGATAGTGGCTTCTTTTTCGATGAAGGTGTCGCTGGCGGGGACGTAGGCTTCAGGCTGGTAGTAGTCGTAGTAGCTGACGAAATATTCGACGGCGTTCTGCGGAAAGAAGGATTTGAACTCGTGGTAGAGCTGCGCGGCGAGCGTTTTGTTGTGGGCCAAGACGATGGCCGGACGATTGAGGGCGTCGATCACCTTCGCCACAGTGAACGTCTTGCCCGAGCCGGTGACGCCGAGCAGAACCTGATGGCGATCGCCGTCGTTGAGGCCGCGAACGAGTTGAGAGATGGCTTCGGGCTGGTCGCCGCGGGGTTCGTAGTCGCTGGCTAGCTTGAATTTCATAGCAGGGCGCCTCTGTGCTGAAAATAGCGGGTCTTGAAACTTTTCATTATACGCCTGTTGTCAAAGGCGTGCCGGCAGCTGGACGCGAGATCGAATTTTAAGGCTGCGCGGAGATTTGCGTAATTTGGGTTTGCGACTGGGTCTTCCCTACGTGGTGCACGGTTGAGCCGGTGGAGGCGCTGGCTACTTGGTAGTCCATGTTTTGCGTGCTGGATTGTGTGGAGCTCACCAGCAGGCCGGTTGAGAGCGAGATGGAGTCTAGAGTCTCGCCGGTTCCGGTCCAGGTGCCGGAGGTACGGAGGCCGTTGCGGCGAAAGTCGTCTGGCGTGGCATCTGAATGGGGTGAGCCGGGACGCGAGATTTCGATTTGGCTAAGAACTATGGCGCAATCGCCGGTCGAGGTGTCGTGCGACGCGCTCAGGACGGAGTCGTCGCCATGAGGATTTGAGGCTGAAGGCGAGCCGCAGCGCTCGTTGCGTAGATAGGTTGATTCGATGCGGGAGACGAGGCCGACGAGGAGGGCGCCGCGAAGCGGTTTTTCGGTTTTCCATTTCTGACCGACTTCGATTCCGTTTTTTGGCAGGCTTGCGGCGGAGGTGACACTTTGGAGCCAGGAAAGCTCTGGTGAGACAGCGCTGGCTGATTGGCCGGAGACCGCGGCGGTCAGGTCCCGGACGTTGGTTACTTCCCCGTCGCGGGCGAGAGTGAATTCGAACGCGCGACCTTCAAGACGATTGAACCGGGCGGAGAAGGAGGAGGCGGTTAGGTCGAGCGCGTCGGTCTCGGATTCGGCGGAGGATTTCTCATAGACGGCGCGGAGGCGGGTCTTGCCGTCCGGCGCAACGGAAAGAATCTCCAGGCGGACCTGCATATGGATGGCCTGGCTGGATTTTGAACCGCCTTCGGGGTTCGCGATGGGGCTGGTGGTTTTACCCGTCGAGTTGCTGGTGGATTCGATGCGGTAACGGATTACCTGACCGACGGAAAATTTTGGAGCAAGCTGCACGCGCGTGGCGGCGAAGAGCGAGGCTGACAGAGTCGAGATTGCGGCTATGGCGAGGAAGGCTCGACTTCGCGAACACATTTACGAAACGCTAGCATACGGCAGAGATGCTAGCAAACTGGCCGTCGAGAGAATCGAGTCACGAGCTAACGGGAGCGGCGGCTTGAGATCGACGTTACCTCAGGAGCGGCGAGCGTGCCCGTCAAGCGAAACGCGCTGGCCCGAGTGGCTTTGTCACCAGTAAATGCGGGACGTGTTTGCAGCCGCAAATCCAGGTTACGGCTGAAATCGATGGTACCGGTTCCTATGGCTGAGAGATCGGGGCCCAGCCCCAACGATAAATTCTGAAATTCGATCTTTCGGCCGGCGCAAGAAAACTGGGCATCGGCCGATGAAAACTGCTGCGAATTTGCGCCTGGCGAAGAACTCCCCCGCAGATTCGACAGATCGACGTTGAGCAGTTTTGGGAAAACTGCATTTGCGGCACCCTGGCAGGTGAGTGAAGCGATTAGGTCGGCGCGATTCGCGCCAGTGGCCGTGAGGGAAATCTGCCCGCTAGCGGATTTCGCAGTCACACCCCGAAGGGCGGGAGTCGCGGCGGCGAGCGCGGCGGCATCCACGCGTGAGAAATCCAGAGTGGCATGGTAAACCGGAGTTGCGACCAAATCGGCGTCGAGCGAACCAGAGACCTCCCCGCCGTAGAGTTGGCCCGTCGCGTTTGTGAGCGCGAGATGGCGGCCGTCGATTTTGAGATCGCCCTGTAGCCTGCGAACCGCAATCGGCGCGAGCGTAAACTGATCGAGTGTGAGGCGGCCCGAGGCGTGCAAAGAGTCAGGCGCGGCTGCGGAGGCGGCGGGCGCGCGTGAATTCAGAAACGGAAGGACGCGAGCGAGGAAGCCCTCACGCCACGCAGGATTCAGCCAACGATCCAAATCGGCGGACGCCAGACGATCGGCAGCTAGAGTAAATTTCCATGCACCCATCGGGCCATTCCGGTTTTCGCGTTCGTCGTCCTGTCCGCTGTCTCGTCGATCAAATGAACCCGACCAGCGCGCGCCGAATGCTTGAGCGGAAGCGAGGGCCAGATGGCGCGAGCCTGGC
Source organism: uncultured Acidobacteriota bacterium (assembly GCA_963800535.1). Lineage (GTDB taxonomy): Bacteria > Acidobacteriota > Terriglobia > Acidiferrales > UBA7541 > Palsa-295. The sequence goes on along the minus strand of CAWDBK010000008.1, from coordinate 40,941 downwards.
TTCCATTCGCTGACAGCGTTGATTGCGCCGATCGGCTGATTCAAGAACGGAACGCGAAGCACATCATCTCCCGGTCCCGCTCCCCAGACGATGGTACCCACGGGTGTGTTCCGCCAGGGAAACGGCGAGCTCTGCCAGCGCAGCTCGGCCCGAGCCGGTCCAGAGATGTCCCAGCCGTGCGCGAGATTCCAGCCGAGAGCGCTCGCCGCAGAGAGAACATCGTGAACGTCGAAAACGTTGGCCAGAAGATGCAGCGCGTTCAATTCTTGGCGGTCCGGATTGACGGACGAATCGAAATGAAGAGCGTTGTCGGCCGCGCCGAAATTCAGAGTAACAGGCGGAAATGAAACGACGCCTTTATCGTAGCGCAGGCTGAGTTCGCCGAGATGTACGAGGGGGCGCAGATTCGGCGCCGTCAAATCGGCTCCGGCGCTCCTAACAGTGACGTCGGTGACGCGGGGCGGCCATCCAGCGGCGACCGCATCAATGCGTACAGAGCCGGCAAGAGCGAGATTGTCGGCGATTCCCGTGTGAAAAGCACGGAGCCACGGAAGCACATCCGCGGCATTCACGTCCGAAGTAAGCACGAGATCGAGGGGGGATGATTTGTCGGCCGATTTTTCCGCCGGGGACGCGTCCACGAGATTCCAGTGTAGCCGGCCCGAAGCGTGAGCGTTCGAGTGAGGAGCTTCCAACGCAACATCAGTGAACTCGAGGGCCGAGGCCACGGGGTCCCATTTGGTGCGTGCGCTGAGACTGAGCGAAGGCGTGTCCGTCCGTAGGGCTAGATCTGAGCGATGGATCTGTTGCAGTGCGGCGTGCGCCCGAATGTCCCACATGCCAGTCTGCTCGCTGGTGCGGGCGTTCAGCGCGAGGTTCAGCGAGCCACGGATGCCGTCGTCGTCGCTCGAGGCGAGCCGCAGGACATCCGAGAGCGAAGCGTCGCTCCAATTCACGTCCAGAGACGCCGGGCGTAGGCGCGACGATGTGCCACCCAAGTCGCCCGAAAGATGAATTGTGCCGACTTGCTGCATAAGGATGGCGGCGCGCCAGGGAGTGGCGTCGAGACTTAGGGTCCAGCGGCCGGGCCGATCCGTTTCAGCCGTTCCTCGAACTCCTACAAACGCGAAGGGCAGCTTCTCGTCGCCGTTCTTGAAATTGATGCGACCACCATCGACAACGACCCGCCGGAAGCGAATGGCTGAAGACGGAAAAGCCGGGCCGAACGGAGCCTGGGACACGGGTCGAGCTCCGGGCTGGGGAAGCCATTCGGTGAGATTCCATTCGCCGGCGGAGTTGCGAACGAGATTGAGGCTCGGGCGGCTGAGCGAGAGCGTGCCGAATTCGACGCGGCCCAGCAGGAGGCTGGTCCAGCGGAGGTGGATGGCGACGGAATCCGCGCGCAGGAAATATTCCTGGCCGAAACGGGGATCCTCTCGAACGGTAACGGAGCTGGCTTCGAGGGCCAGGCCGTCCAAAAGACTGAAATAATAGCTGCCCACATCGACAGGACGGCCGAATGCGGCTTGCAGGTGGGCGGTGAGAATGTTGCGGAGAGAGGTGTGCTGCAGGGCCAGCGAGACAGCTTCGGAGGCAATCCAGAGAGCGGCAACGAGTAAGACGGTGCGTTTAATCCAGCGTTTCAAAGCGCGACTTCGCGGCGGTGCCGACCCGGCGGCTTGCTCGCGGGGAATTGTGTCGGTTAAAGTCTGTGACATCGTGGACCGGGCAGTGCGGGCGCTTCCTCCGAAGAGTCAACCGTCCCGCCGATTGCGATCACGGCAAATCGGCGGCGATCAGTGAACTTCGCGCAACATGCGGTGCCAGCGAGTGCGGCTGGTGAGGTGGACCAATGCGTCGCCGATCCCGCGGATGGTGCCGACGAGACTGCGATCATTGTAATCCTTCGCGGTGGCTTCCACGGACCAATAAATCACGATGGGACGGCCCATGATGGCGCGGCGGTCGACGAAGCCCCAGTAGCGACTGTCCCAGCTGCGGTCACGATTGTCGCCCATGACGAAATAGTGATCGGGCGGGACGACGAGGGCATCGTGCTGGACATGGTCCATCATTTCATCGGCCCATTCGGGGCGCAGGCCGAAGCGGCTGAAGTCGTCGCTGCGCGGCGGAAAATTGTCCGCGAAGGAATCGTCCTGCGAGGCATCGTGGACAACGTAGGGCTCATTCAATTGCTGACCGTTGATGAACACCTGCTGGTTAATGATGCGGATGTGGTCGCCGGGCAAGCCGATCACGCGCTTGACGTAGTGCGGATGATCATCGAAGGGAAATTTGAAGACGATGACGTCTCCACGGCGCACTTCGCGATAGGGCAAGAGCTTTTCGTACCAGGCGCCGGTACCGCCGAAGATGAATTTGTTGACCAGGAGGTGATCTCCCACGAGCAGCGTGGGCTCCATGGATTGCGAGGGAATCTTGAAGGCTTGCAGGATGAAGGTGGTGCCGAAAAGGGCCAGCAAAACTGTGACTAGAAGAGATTCAAAGACTTCGGCGTAGCCTGCGCGATGTACGACCACGTGCGGCGGCGCGGGGGGCGGCGGAAGTTCCTCGCCGGAGAGCGGAATTGTGGCGGTAGTTTCTGCTGATTCCATTCAGACGCTTTCGGCGCTTCGAGCCAATGCTTCCAGAGCGATCCGCGCGGCGGCTTGTTCCGCTTCTTTCTTGCTGAGGCCGTCCGAGGAAGCGAGCTTGCGACCCTGATGCCAGACGTCTACTTCGAAAGTCTTATTATGGTCCGGGCCGGATTCGGAGTGCACACGGTAAATCGCGACGCCGAGACCGCGCTGCTGCAGCCATTCCTGCAAAGCGGATTTATGGTCGGTGAGCTCGAGACCATCGACGCCGTCCGCGAGGGCTGGTTCGAGCAGGCTGCGGCGCAGGAAGGCGGCAGCCGCGGACAAGCCGGCGTCGAGATAGATAGCGCCCACGACCGCCTCGTACGCATCGGCGAGCAGGCGCTTTTTTTCGCGCCCGCCGGTTTTCTCTTCGCCGGGTCCGAGCCGCAAATGACCGCCAAGCTTCAATCGCCGGGCCGCCCCGTGAATCGACGAAGCACTCACCAGACGCGCCAAGCCCTTCGAAAGCTGGCCGGAATCCCACTGTGGAGAGGAGGAAAAGAGGAACTCGCTCGCGACCAGGCCGAGCACTCGATCGCCCAGGAATTCGAGGCGCTCGTTGTCGATATCGCCCGAATTCTGCCGGTGCGATCGGTGCGTAAGGGCGCGCTCGAGGCGTTCGGGCCTGTCGAAGTGGTGGCCCAGCACGGCCTCGAGAGCGCAGAGCTCGTCTGCCGTCATCGCGGAAAGCCTTTCTCCACTACTTCGACTGCGCCGCTTGCTTCTTATCGGTGTCCGCGCTCTGTTTGCAACGATCCTGAAGACTGCCCATGATCTGGCCGCATTTCGTATAGGCTTCCAGAGCCTCGGGGAATTTGCTTTGCCTGTCGAAATCCACGCCGATGACGAAGTAATCGGTCTGGTCGGGCGAGGCCGAAGCCTGTGTAGCCTGCTGAAGCTCGGAGGCCGAATCCGCCCAACGTCCGCGACGGAAGTAGACGAGGCCAAGGCCGCTGTGGGCTTCGCTCAAGACGGTCGATTTGCTTTGGGCAAATTGATCGTCGGTCAGGCCGGCGGGTTTGACCATCGCGCCGATGACTTCGATGGCATGCTTTTCGTATTTTTCGGCTTTGTCCAGATTGCTGGAGGCGTCCGCGCTGTTGGGATCAAAGACGTGCGGGATGACCCAGCCGACCATGGCAAGCATGGTGACGTCGTCGGGATAGGCGGCTATGCCTTTGTCCGCCGTGGCGTAGAAATTCTTCCAATCCTGCTTGGAGTAGTAGGCCTGCACGATTCCGGAGTAAACGGATTCGGCATAGCGGCTCGTAGGATATTTGGCCAGGAAGTCGTTGCCGAGCTGGATGCGGGTATCGGGAACGGACGCGCCAGCTTCAAAGAAGGCCTTGTAGGCGGCTTCTTCGGCGGGATCGACTTTGGGAGCGGGGGGCGTCTGCGGTTGATCGCCGTTTTGAAGCGTTTTTTGCTTCAATTGCTGGTTCTGGTCCTGCTGCGTTTCCTGGTCAACAACCTTATTGGGATTAGTGCCCTGAGCTTGCGAGGCGCGGGCCAGCCCCAGCTGAGCAAGGATTGCGAGAGCCAGAATCGGCATTGCGATAAAAACGGAACGCGACTTCATATTGTGTGTCCTTCCTGCTTGGGATAAACGTCTCACCACATATCACTACTTGGGCTGGGACGCCTGTTGTTTTGCCTCATCGGCGCTCTGCCTGCAGCGGTCGGTCAAATTTCCGACAGCCTGGGCACAGCGTCCGAACAGCTCTGAGGCTTCGGTGAAGCGGTTCAAATTCTGATCGTCGATTCCCAGAACGTAAAGATCGGTCTGGTCCGGACTCGGATTGTTTTGCATGGCTTGCTGTAGCTCCGCTGCCGATTTCGCATAGTCTTCGCGGCGGAAATAGATCAAGCCGAGCGCGCTGTGGGCCTGGATGGCCTTCTCCGCTTTGGATGCGGCGAACTGCGCGTCGGTCAAGCGGGCGGGCTTAGGCATCGTGGCCATCACCTGAATCGCGTGCTTTTCAAGAGTTTCGGCTTTGTTGAGTTGCTCGTCGGCGTTATCGTCATGCGGATTATAGAAATGCGGGATCACCCAGCCTTCGGTGGTGAGGACGTCAACATCGTCCGGCTTTAACGCCAGGGCTTTGTCCGCGACGGCATAGAAATTCTTCCAATCCTGCTTCGCGTAGTAGACGTTGACCAGACCGGCGTCGACGGCTTCATCGAAAATGCTCGACGGATATTTTGCCAGAAAGGCGTTGCCCATCTGAATTTTCTTGTCCGCATTTTCCGAGCTGGTGCGATAGAACGCGTCGTAGGCGGATTGTTCTTTGGGGTCGATTTTGACGCCGGGTTGCCGCTGCACGTCTGTCAATTCGTGGAGTTCCGTTTGTTGCATATCCGTCGAGGGCCCCGTGGGCGTGGCCTGCCTGCCGCCGGCCATGCCCTGCGCATGTGATGGAACTGCCAGAAGTGTGCTCACAAATGCCACGAGTGCGACACGAAACCTCAATTGCGTAAATAGAGTGCTCATCTCGATCGTCCACCCCCCGGAATCACGATCGGAAAATTAACCAACAAACGATAGCATGAGACCGCCCGTTTACTGCTGCGAGTCAGCGGGACGCGCCGGCTTATACGCGGTCTCGACACCCGTTTGCGCCGCAACACGCGCGGCTTCCGGAGCGCCCGGGACGGCCAGAGCGGCGTGATATTCATCGACAGCCAGCTCGCGCTCGTCCTGGAGATCGTCGATGCGACCGAGATAGACGTGCGACCACGCCAGAATCGAGGGATCGCCGGGACTTCCGGCACGGGCGCCACTCTGCGCGCGCCCGGAGACCAACTCCTCGAATAAATCTCTCGCTCGCGCGGCTTTGCCCGACAGCACCGATGCGATTGCCATGCCGTACAGCACACGCGGATCATCCGGATATTTATTGAGTGCGGCTTGAAACGTGTCCGAAGCGCCTTTGGCGTTCTGATTGGCGATCTGGCGATTCCCTTCCGCGATCAGGCGCTCGAGCTCGGAAGGTTCCGGGGCCACCGACTGGCCGTGCGCGCTAAGGACTGGCGCGGCGTCGGCGGGAGCAAATTTGACAGACTCGAGGCGCTTCGTTTCCGCCTGCACGTCGATCCCGGTGACAAGGCCCGGGAAATAGTACGACATCGCGGGAGCGTCCTTCTCGAATTTGAGGAGTTGGGCGACGAGCGGGCGGACGAGGATGAAGCCGGCTTCGTCTTCGTCCTTCAGTTGCGTTTCGAGCGCCTCGCCCGATAGGCGACGCAGCCGTAACTCGACTGCACGGATCAAGCATTCATCCATGAAGGACACGAAATCGTCGTGGAATTCAACCGGAAGTTGCGGCGCGCGCGCCGCAACGGCGAGGAGCGCCCGCTTGGTGTCCACCACAGGGCGATACCGGAGCACGAAGCGGTCGAGCATGTAATGCAGATAGGCGTGTTGGATGGTATCTGCCGCGGATTGCGAGAGATTGCCGACCACAATGGCGTAGGCGTCGCCCGAGTTCCGGAAATTCGTGCGAGCGCCCACGAGCGGCTCGACGTATACGGTAAACGAGCGACCGTTGGCGGGTTTCTGTACCTCGCGAAGGTAGGCGTCCGAGATGGTAACGATGTGGCGCAAACCGGTGCGGAAATTCACGATCATCGGCTGCGATTCCCCGCCGATGGCGGACCAGCGCGCGTTGAGCTGCGCTTCGCGGTAAAAATCGGCAAGCACCGATTGGAAGCCGTCGATCGTGAGCACGGACGGGGGCAGCAAGTCGCGATTGTCCGGAAGCGCGAAATCCGGGGGCGGTCCGGAGACCAATGCGAACGTCATGAACGGCGTGAGCGTTTCGGTCGAACTCGCAAGGACGTGTTCGCGATAGAACTTACGAATGGCTTCCGCGGCGGGCCCGTGGAGCTCTAACATCTGCTGGCGGAGGGCCAGGCGGCCGGGCATTTCCCCGAGAGTGCTTTCGTCGGCCTCGAAACCTGCGGCGTCAAGGGCGCACATGGTGTCGAATATCTGCTCGCTGGCCTGGACGCTAATTCCGTTGTCGCCGATGGGCACGTACTGCGGCTGTTGAGGCTGATCGGACTGCTGCGCCTGCACCATCGTGGCGTCACCGAAGGTGATCAGAGCGGCGGCAAATAAGACTATGAGACGGGCGCGCGCGATTCGATTTGCGCCGCTGCGAATGGGGCGATTGTTCAATTTCCCTCGATTTTTGGGATTCCGTTCGAACGGCGAGAGTATTCCCCGAATTGAACGCAGCACTCGGAACCCACCAATACGCTGGAACTTTAGCGAGACCGCGAAGCGGAGTCAAGAATCGCGCGAGCTCGATCGGTCGAGAGGGACGGTCTAGCCGCGAACGCGGACTTCACTGAAGCTCAGCAGAACACGTCCGCCACCCATGGGACGACCGAAACCGAGCTGCGGACGGAAGCGCGAGAACAGCAGAACCTGATCGATTTGACGCTGCGAAGCAGCGTCGTTCGGGCCGGAGAGAATTTTGTAGTAAACCACCCCGCCCTGGGCATCGAGGGTCGCTTCGATCAGCAGCGGCGCCGTATCAACCTTGCTGTCGCTGACGCCGGGGACCGGGAACGGTGCGAGACTTTCGAGTTGCGCGGGCTGCACTAGATTCAGCGGTAGATCATCCGCGCGCACCTGCCCAATAGGCATGCCGACCAGCATGCTCTGCACGACCAGCATGAACACAGCGATTGCCGTGAGCACGCCACCCGTGGCAGGTACGGCCAACGGCTCGAGGATATTCTGCGAAATGAGCAACGCCCGATGCCAAACGCGCAGAACCACAGCCCAGGGCGAACGAGACTGCTGGGCCCGAGCGTGAATCTGGGAGACGAGATCAGCAGGCGGTTCGATGGGCGTAACGTTCGCGAGGTGCGCGGCGAGCAGGCGGTAACGCGAAAGCTCCTTGCGGCACACCGCGCAACCATCCAGATGTTCACGCAGCGAAACGCGATCGCGCGGGCGGATGGCTCCGTCGAGATACCCGGGGAGTTTGGATTGCGCTTCGCGGCAATTCACTGGCTTCCCCCGTGCATTTCGGCCACTGCATTTGAATTTGAACCGGCGGACTCGATCGGCTCCATCCGCGCGGCGTAGTGCACGTCGGCCCGACGGTGGAGCGCGCGGCGCGCAGCAAGACCCGGAGGCACGGAAGCGACCTTGGGTTCGCGGCCTTGCGCTTCATGCGATTCCGGTTGAGCGGCGCGTAGCAGTGGATCGAGAATTTCCTTTAGCATACGGCGACCACGCATGATTCTGGATTTCACCGTGCCGACCGAGACTTCCAAAACCTCGGCAATCTCCTCGTAGGAGAGGCCTTCCAGATCTCTAAGGATCACGGCGCTGCGGAAAACGGGCGCGACTTGGGAGAGCGCACGGCGCACGGCAGCTTGCGTTTCATGGGCGGCGCACTGTTCGAATGGTGTGGCTTCTTCGTCCTTCAGCTCAAGGACGGCGGTGTGATCCGTGCCGTCGGCGTCGATGGAGGTTTGCATCCGATGATGGCGCCAGCACCAGCGCCGATGATTCAGGGCCTGCCGGACCGAAATGCGATAGAGCCAGGTCTTCAGCGAGCTGCCGCCGCGAAAACCGCGAATGCCGCGGAACACATGCAGGAAAACTTCCTGCGTAACATCGGCCGCGTCGGCGCGATCGGACAGAATTCCGTAGACGAGGTTGTAGACGCTGGAGTGGTAGTAAGTGACCAGGTAGTTGAAAGCGGAATCGGAGCCGGCCTGAAGCTCGCTGACGAGCTCGACTTCGTCGCGTACCCACGGCAGACTGTGTGCCAGTTCGCCCATTGCCTACGCGCTCCCGCGAATTGCCCGAATATTAAACTTAGACACCGGAGTGATCCAGTATGTTGCAAAGAATAGCAGGAAATTTCGCTGAAAGTGAATAGTCCCCGCATACTGAACTTCGGAGGCCCAAAAGCGCCCGTAAGACCATCTCTTACAAGCACTTACTAGAAAGGTCCGCTCAGCTTATTTTCGCGCCTTCTTGAAAATCGTCCAAGGTAAGTCTCGCGGAAAGTGGTCGAGCTGAGGGGCTTCGAACCATGACCTTTGTGGTCTACCGGGACGCGCTGACCAACCGTTCGATGAGCACGCAGTCCTTCCACAACTTAATCTGCCGTTCTCGCCGCATTGCTTCCGCGCGCGTGGCGAACTCTTCTGCGTATAGCAGTCCCCATGGCCCGCGATTTTTCAGGGATTTCGAATAATTCGAGTTGTGGTAGGCGACCCGCGAAGCCGATTCGCTCTGCAAAACATAGACGAAAAAGGCCATAAATAGGTTGGTGGAGCCGAGGGGGTTCGAACCCCTGACCTCCTCGATGCCATCGAGGCGCGCTCCCAACTGCGCTACGGCCCCACCGGTAAGAAAAAACAGCAGTAGCTTTTATAGCATCCGCCTATCGGAGCGTCAAACCGATACAGTGGAGCAGTTCCTTGGCGCGTGGATTCAACGCATTTGATGTGAACCAGATTGGACCGCGAAAGCGCCGGAGGCGCGATTGAATGTAGCCCGGCACGGAGGTCGCGGCAGCGACCGGAGTGCCGGGTCTGACGCAAACTACTCACACAGTCCCGGAGGGACGATTGAGTCGGTCCGCCCCGATGGAAAGGCCGTTCTTCGAAAGAAACTTCTGCCACTCCTCCGCAAAGTCTCGCTTCCTATGATGCGCGGGCTGATTGTGAATGTAATTCACGGTGCGATCGGTGAGCGACGTACTGACGCTGACCGCCGAATACCCCGTCTGCCATTCAAACTTGCCGTCCGCGAACATTTGATTGCACCATTTTGAGGAACCGGCTTTGATGAGTTGCATGGCCTTGGCCAAAGGCAGGGATGGCCGAACCGCAATAAATACATGCGCGTGGTCGTCGAAACCGCCGATCGCGATAGGCCGAATGCCGTTCCGGCGCGCAATGCCTCCCATGAAGGTCCATAGGCGAGGTTGCAGCTCCCGCGGAATTATCTTGGCGCGATTTTTCGTGCTGAATACGCAGTGCACGCGGTTGACAACGTGCGAATCGGGCATGCGCGGACGATAACACCTCAACCGTCCCTCCCGGACTCCGCAAAACTACTGACTCCGGTCCCGGCACAGCGGTCGCCGCGGCGACCTCCGTGCCGGGCTGCATTCGGCCGCCGCTCCGCGGCTTAGGAACGATTCTTGCGGTTCTTGAACTTTTTCCCTAAGCGTTCGTGTCAGGCAGAAAGAACGCAAACTTCTGCACAATTCGCCTTAAGATACCGTCCCATGCCCAAAATAACTTTTCTAGGTGCGGCCGGCACCGTGACCGGCTCGAAATACTTGATCGAAGCGGAAGGCAAAAAGCTGCTGGTTGACAGCGGCTTGTTCGAAGGCTCGAAGGAATTGAAGCAGCGGAATTGGGACAAGCTGCCGGTCGATCCCGCCACGATCGACTGGGTGCTGCTGACGCACGCGCACATCGACCACACCGGCTATCTGCCACGGCTGGTGCGCAACGGATACAAAGGCTCGATTTACGCGAACGTGGCCACGCGCGAGCTGTGCCAGCTGCTGCTGCCCGATTCGGCTCACCTGCAGGAAGAAGATGCGTTGTTTGCCGCAAAGAAAAAATACAGCAGCCACAAGCCGCCGCTGCCCCTTTACACCGTCGCGGAGGCACAGATCGCGCTGACGCAATTCCGCGATATTCCGAGCAACGACGTTTTCACCATCAGCCCGCAATTTTCGGTGCGCCCACATGACGCCGGGCACATTTTGGGCGCCACCTGGCTGGAGCTGACCGTCACGGAGAACGGGAAAAAGTTCGTGATGGTTTTCTCCGGCGACATCGGCCGCTACGATCAGCCGCTGCTGAAGGATCCCGAATCGCCTGCGAGCGCCGATTTCCTGCTTTGCGAATCGACGTACGGGGATCGCGAACATCCGGCTGGTTCACCGCTCGACGAATTGGCCGATGTCGTCAACCGTGAGAAGCGCGGCGGCTCGGTGGTGATTCCGGCGTTCGCCGTGGATCGCACGCAACTGCTGATGTACTACCTTCGTGTGCTGGAAGATCAGAAACGCATCCCCAGCCTGCCGGTGTACGTCGACAGCCCGATGGCCATTAACGTGACGGAAATGTATCAGCAGCCATCGCACGACCACGATCTGAAGCAGGACCCGAGCGACGATCCGCTGGGCGTAAAGAATGTTCACCTGACGCGCACCGTCGACGATTCGAAGAAAATCAATGAAGTGACCACGTCGTGCATCATTATTTCGGCCAGCGGAATGATCACCGGCGGGCGCGTGCTGCATCACCTGGCGAAGCGGCTGCCGGATTCGCGCAGCGCGGTGCTGCTCGTTGGGTATCAGGCGGAGGGATCGGGCGGGTGGGCGCTGCAGAACGGCGCCAAATTCTTGCAGATTCATGGCGACGCAGATTCCGGTGCGTGCCGAGGTCGTCGAGATCGGGCAGCTTTCGGCGCACGCCGGGAAAAGCGAGTTGCTGCGCTGGCTTTCGGGTTTCAAAACGGCGCCGAAGCAGACGTTCATGATTCACGGCGAGCCAAGCGGGTTGACGGCGCTGCGCGATGCGATCGTGGCGCAATACAAATGGCCGAACGTCACGATACCGGGATATCTACAGTCGTTCGATCTGACCTAATCTACGCTCAGACGCACGGTTCTATTACCGCAGTTCCATTGCCAGCGTCCGAAAACTCATTTAGCGTCAGTCGGGGCTGTTTGCAGCCTCGATGTCGGACGCTCAAGCGTCCCGGCGCTACGGGCTAACGCTAGCGTGCTCTTTGACAACTGAATAGCGCTAAGTGGCACAGACACTCCTGTCTGTGATCTTGCGAAGGAAATTCGCGCAAAAGGCGGGGTCAATCTCGCTGCACGCGCCCTGCATCCCTCCGTGCCGCCGTGTCCCTGTGGCCAATCCCGCATTTCTATTCGACAATGCAAATTAATAGAAATGCCACCAAAGTTACTGAAAACAAACGATCGGTGCACATTCTAATCGACAATTATTTGGGGGTGCACCACTGAGCTGTCATCCCGAATCCCTTCAGGGGTGAGGAAATGTTTGGGGGCGTCAAACCTTGGCTTTGAGTTTGGCTAGCCGTTCGGCGGCGGCCTGAAATGTCGATTCTTTCTTGCAGAACGTGAAGCGTAGGTGGTTTTTGCCTTCGGTGCGATCGAGATAGAAGCTCGATCCCGGAACAGCGGCAACGCCGATTTCGGTGACCAGATATTTTGCGAAAGTCACATCGTCCGGGAAGCCGAACGCTGATATGTCCGTCATGATGTAGTACGCGCCGCGCGGCTTGAAGCATCGGAAGCCGGCGCTGGTCAGAATCCCCATCAGCCGGTCGCGGCGGGCGAGATATTCCGTGGCGAGCGATTCGTAGTAGCTCGCGGGCGAACTCATCGCCAGGGCTCCGGCTTCCTGCAAGGGCGCGGCGGCTCCGACGGTCAGAAAATCGTGAACCTTGCGGATCGCCGCCGTCACTTCCGGCGGAGCAACCGCCCAGCCCACGCGCCATCCCGTGACGCTATACGTTTTCGATAGCGCGTTGATAGTGATGGTGCGGTCGCGCATGCGGTCGAGCGTCGCAAGCGAGATGTGCTTCGCGCCGTCGTACAGCATGTGCTCGTAGATTTCGTCAGTGATCGCGAAGGTGTTCCATTTCAGGCAGAGATCGCGAATTTTCTCGAATTCGGCGCGATTGAAAACCTTGCCGGTGGGATTGTTCGGCGTATTGAGGATGATCGCTTTCGTGTTGGGACCAAACGCGGCGGCCAACTCGTCCGGATCGAACGTCCAATCGGGCGGGCGGAGCTTGACGAATCGCGGCGTGGCGCCGGAAAGAATCGCGTCAGGACCGTAATTCTCATAGAACGGTTCAAACACGACGACTTCATCGCCGGGATTGATGATGGCCAGCATGGCGGACATCATCGCTTCGGTGGAGCCGCAGCAAACGGTGATTTCGCGCTCTGGGTCGACGCCGACGCCTTGCGTCCGCTCGAAATTCGCGGCGATCGCATCGCGGAATTTTTTCGTGCCCCAGGTGACGGCGTACTGGTTGATGTCCGCGGCAATGGCATCCTGCGCGGCGCGCTTGATTTCCGCGGGAGCGGGAAAATCAGGAAAACCCTGCGACAAATTGACGGCGTTGTGGCGGATCGCCAGCCGCGTCATTTCACGAATCACGGATTCGGTGAATCGCTCGGCTTTTAAGGAAAGCTTCGGGCTAGCGGCCGCGGCGCGACCGGGTTGGACGGGATTCATCTGTTGGGCTCCGTAAAGCCGGCGATAAATATCCGCGTTGCGAGTCACGATCTGCACGTACGTGCGCGTCTCGGTGAACGGAATCGAGTCCACGAATTCAGCGGTCTCGCGGTAGGACTGGCCCGCCGTCCAAAGCGTCACGCGGTCTTCACCCGCATTGTACGCGGCGAGCGCCGATTCCGCACCGCCAAATTGTTTGACGAGGTTGGCGACGTAGGCGGTGCCGAGATGGACGTTGTAGTCCGGATCGGTGAGGCGCGCGCGCGAATACTTGATTTTTTCCTGCCGGGCGAGCAGACGCGCGGTCGGACCGATCAGTTGCATCAGCCCGATTGCGGATTTTCCCGATCGTGCCTCCGGTTCAAAGGCCGATTCCTGCCGGATCAGACCAGCCACCAGCATGGGATCGACGCCCGCTTTGGAGGACCAGCGGCGAATCGAGGCTTCGAACGGCAGCGCGTAGGCAACGCGCCATACTTCGCGCGGAACGTCTGAGAAAGGCTGCGATTCGAGTTGCGGAAAGATCTGGCGGACGGTGACGATTGCGGCGCCGTAGTGACCGGCGGTGGCCGCCGACTGGGCGGCTTCGAGCAGGAGGCGCGGCTCGCCAGTGGCAGCGTAGCCGGCGCGCAATTCAAGTTCGGCGGATGCGTCGAAAGCGATGGAGCGCAGCGCGTCGGCGCGGGCCTGGCGTCCTGCGGCGGCGAGTGGAATAGGGCCATCGAGCTTGGGGATGGCCGCGACGGGCGGAATCAGGTCCAGCGTGGCGGATTTTTCGACCGGCCCCGGACCGAGTTTTTCGTTGCGGCGCGCGCCCTCCGCTTCGAAATAATTCTGCGGATAGCGCTGCCGGAGCTTTGCATAGTAACCACGCGCGAGCGGCTGGGCTCCGGCTTCTTCCGCCAAGCGGCCAAGCCAGTAGAGCGCGTCGGGCGTGTAAGTCGAGCCGGGGAACCGGCGGAGATGCTCTTCGAGCAGAGCAGCCGCCTCAGGCTGGCGCTTCAGAGTGGCGCACCAGGCCACGCGCCATTGCGAGGCCGGAGCGTTCGTCGAAGTCGGGAAATTTTCCTCGACGCGCTTGTAATAGCTCGCGGCGCGGTCGCGATCGAGTTGAACCCAGTAATAGTTCGCCGCGAGAAAGAGCGCCGATTCGGCCCAGTGGCTGGATGGAGCGTGCGTCATCACAGCTTCGACGGCCGCAATCATCTGTGTTTCCTGCTGCAACCCGCGGTAATACTCGGCAAGAGCGTCGTAGCGTTCAGCATCGACGTCGGGGTCGCTAATCTGCAGCGAAGACATTTCGCCGGTGTTCGAGCCGAGCGCGACACCGCATTCGAGAATGCGCAGTTGAGCACGCTCGTGGTCCGCTCCGGTGAGCTCGGGCAGGAGCGCCGCATATTCGTTGCGCGCATCGGTCCAGCTTTTCGCACCGAATAGCATGGAGGCGTGAACGAGACGCTGGTCGAGCGCGAGCGGCGGATAGGTGGGCCCCATCGAGCTGCGCAGGAAGGCGAGCTTAACGCCGGCCTGTCGCGCTTGTTCGCTGGTGGCGAAGCGCATGAATACGGCTTGGTAGTCAGCAATCGCGTCGAGCGTCTGGCCGGATTGCTCGCGAGCCTCGCCGCGGAGCAGCAGCAGGCCGGGACGCTGCGCGGTTTGCGAGTACGCGTCGAGCGCCGTCGCAGCTTCGGCCGGCTGACTCGCAGCGAGAGCGGCCTCGCCAAGCGATTGAAGCGCCTGATCGGCGAGAACGGAATCGGGATATTGTTTCCGGAACTCCTTGAGCGAAGTGACCGCGTCCGCGCTGTGACCGGATGCGAGCTGGGTCTCGGCGGACCAATAAAGCGCATAGTCGGCCAGCAATGAATCGTTTTCGGCCTTTACAAGCCATTTTGCCGCCTGAGCGTAGTTCCCTTTTCCGTAGTCGTAATAGCCCAGCGCCAGGGCCGCGCGCGCTCCAAGCGAGCCGGAGGATTTTCGCATCGCGACAGCGCTGAGTTGGGCGTAGGCGGCGGAGGAATTCGACTGCTTGAGGGCGCGCGCGAGTTTTTCGAGCTGATCGTTTGCGAACGTCCGCTTGGTGGGCGCAGATGTGGACTTCGCTACCGGTTTTCTTGCCGCCGAAGGCTTGCTTTGCGCGGCGCAAAGGGAGCACACCAGCAACAGTGCTCCCGCAGAGCTGAACGACCGGCGAACGGGTCCCATGGGATTTATTTTAGTGCCGCAGAACGGGCGAGGGATAGGGATAATCACCGAGAGCTTCGGCATCTCCCTCCGCGAGGATTTCCAGCAGCCATTGATGGAAGTAATCCACCGGATGATCCTGAATCGCGCGGAAACGGCGATCGTATTCTTTGCGCGCTTTATCAATATCCGCACGCAAGCGCTTGCAGATGTCTTTGTTTTCACGGCCGAGGCGGACGTCTTTGGGATGCAGCAATTTTATATCCTGCATCGCGACCTTCGCGACACGGCTGGCGCGGCGGTGGAGGTCGCGAAGTTCGGTCGGGAGTGTGGAAACGTCAAAAGCCGGAGCATCGGTTGAAACCTCCGCGCTGGCGACAGGCTCGGGCGCGACGGGTTCCTCGATGGTTGCAGCCGGCACCGGAATTTCGGCCGACACCTCGTGATGAACTTCAGCCGGTTCCGCGGCTACCAAATCCTCTTCCCATTCCGATTTCGGCTCAGGCGGCGGCACGCGCAGAGGCGGTTCCTGAGCGACGGGTTCCGTATCGAATTCAGCGACTGCGGAGGCGCTGGAACTTCTACTTTCGCGCGCGCCGTTATGATCGCGAGGATTCAATGCCACGGCGACGAAATTGGAAAGCACGGAAAGACCGGCAGCCAACGCCGACGCGGCAGTCTGGGCGCGAAGCATCGCCGGAAGGGCGTTGCTGGGACGGCTGGAGGAGCACGCCGCAACTAGGTCCGCGTACGCTTGATGCAGATCGTCGGCAGTTCGCTGCAGCGGAGCGAGATTGTCGCGCAGTGCCCGTGAAACGGCTTCTTCCAGGGCCTGCTCGAGCGTCCCTTTGCGTTCCTTGGTCTCTTTCAAGCGAAACCTTCCTCGTTAAATTATGAATCGGCTTCCGGGGGTGTCAACGGGCTTTCCCGAAAGGCGTTCCAAGGCATGAGGCTGGGACCGGGGGCTAGTCAGATGGCCATTGAGTGCGGCAAGGTGTAGACGGGCCGATTCTGAGAGGGTAGAAAAGCTGGTGTCGCTACTACGTTTCGCTTGCCTTCCCCGTCGCCGATTCGTATCTTCGAGGCGCAAAAATGGGACTCTCAGGCTCGATGGTAACTGCCAAGCAGATCCAGGAGTTGCTCAAACTTCAGCCGCTGCAACTCGAAGGTGGCCACTTCGCTGAAACCTATCGGTCGCCCTTCTCCAGCGCCATCTACTATATGCTAACATCGGACACGTTTTCGGCAATGCACCGGCTCCCGGGCGACGAAATCTATCATTTTTATCTGGGCGACCCGGTGGAGATGCTGCTGCTGAAGCCCGACGGGACAGCCGAAGCCCTCCTTTTGGGTCAGAATATTTCGGCCGGGATGCGCTTGCAACACTCCGTCCCGGGGGGCACATGGCAGGGTTCGCGGCTCGCGCCGGGCGGGAAGTTCGCGCTGATGGGTACGACGATGGCGCCCGGCTTCGATCCGAAGGAGTACGAGCCCGGCAAACGCGAAGCCTTGAGCATCCAGTATCCGGCATACGCGCCGCTAATCGCGTTTCTTAGCAAGTGAAGCCGGGTTATGGAGGCAGAACCTATCCATAAATATATGCACTGCATCCAACAAATGGAGGCCAACGATGCAAAACAAAGAATTTCCCATCAGGAGCTTCGGACCGATTCTGGTGCTCTGTTATACGCTGCTGACCGCCGCAGTCTCATTCTCTCTGTACATCGCGACGGGTGTGAAAATTGCGATCGTCGTGATTGCGGCGATTTTGTTCAGCGCGATCCTGGGTCGATCGACGCCGGGGCATCCACCCTTCGGCACCGAGGTAGATGAAGAAGGAATCGCCAGGCCGCACGCAACCGGCAAGCACTAAGTTGGAAGCGCCGCCGAATTAGGCTTGGCGCGGCCTCAACAGGTACACCACAAAGAAAACCAGCGCCAGGGCGAGAAAGATGTGCACGAAAAAGCTCGCCACGTGAAACGCAACGAATGCGCAAACCCAGATCATCACGGAGAAGAATGCTAGAAAGAGAAACAGGAATCGCATCGGCATCTCCCGGGCGGAACTAGCATAACTTCCGGAGTTTGAGCGCGACGCCTCTGGCGCGCCATCAGGGACTTCCGGTAGCAGCGTCGGCAAGCGAGTCCACGGGCGGGGCGCCGATCGGACCCTAGCACCTGCCGTTTTGCGCGGGGGCCACGCCAGGTGATACTCTGGAGTCTCCAACGGGGGCGACACGGTTTCGACGGAAACTGCCGCTGCTCGAAGGCATGCCGGGCACTGCGCGCCCGCTATCGCGCGGAAACAAAACAACTGGCAACTCACAGTTGGCTCTCGCAGCCTAACCAAAAGTAAGCTGCGCGTCTCCCCTGGCGTCACCTACGCGCTTGGGATGAGGCGTCACACAGTAGGTTGGCCGTCGCGTTTCGGTCCGTAATTCGGCGGCGAGATCATCGGACTAGCCGGGAGCGCGTCTTGCCCGCTCTGAGTTCTTCTGGCGAAACCCAACGGAACGGGCTAAGCATGTAGTCTTCGGGTCGCAAGGTTTCTCGGACGGGGGTTCAACTCCCCCCGCCTCCACCAGTTCTCACAGCGAAAGACTGTCTTCAGGCAGCAGAAGATCGGCGGATAATAGCCACGAGTGCCCGACGATTCGTCCGTTGCCGGTCGGATCGTTCCAATCTGCTCTCCAAGATCGATAGAGATAGGACAGGACTTGGACTGAGAGCCCTCGTCGACTGGCGAGTCTGCAGCATCCAATTTGAGAGGACTGGACATGGCCAGCATGCGCGTTTCCGTCTCGCATCAGCTTACGCAAGCGGAGGCGCTGAAGCGCATTAAAAGGGCAATCGCCCACGCCAAAAAGGAAAACTCGGACAAGGTCCGCGACCTGGAGGAAAACTGGAATGGCTATGTGGGCAGTTTCGCTGCTTCAGCGGTGGGCCATTCGGTGACAGGGAGCGTTGCGATCGACCCCGCAGAGGTCATCGTAACCGGCAAACTGCCATTCTTCGCCATGCCCTTCAAGCGAAAGATCGAGGCGGCTATCGAGGACATGCTTGCGCGTCTGCTAAAGTAGGGCACCCCAGATTTGAAGCAATGCGACCGGGCGCATTCGTATTTGTCGCAGGTAGCAGCCGTCCCCGGGGGACAGGCCGCTACGATCCTATTCGGATGTGCGGCAGCCAGGTAAATAGTCCAAAAACATTCAGTAACCACAGCACCACGCAGATCACTACCACAGCATTCAAAATCGACTTAATCGTTCCCTGCATTGGTATGAAGCGATTGATCAACCACAGTAATATTCCGACTACGATCAGCACGATTACGACGTTAATTAATGGCATGGCTTGCAGTCTCCGTTCTGCTGGAATTGCCGCGACTCATTGAAGCGGAAGAATAGGCATGTGTGCCGAAACGTGCCATACATTGAATGGAGTACTGCGCGATGGAAAAACGACGTATGCAATTGCGATCGGGGAATACGGATCCTAGCGCCGTTACACAGGGAATTAACTCCCTATCTCAGCGCGGGCCGGACTTAGACACGCTGTCCGCGGTCAGAGGTGAAAGAGCCGTCGAACTTGGAGCGGCCGCCAGCTCGCAGCGATTCCGGCCCTTGTCTTTCGCCCGGTAGAGCGCCTGATCGGCCAGTCGCAGCAGCATCTGCGGATCAGCGTTGCGGGTGCTGGAGCTCACCGCAGCACCCACGCTCACAGTGACGCGCACTTGGCCCGCCTGTGTGACCACCGGTTTGGATTCGATAAGGCTGCGAATTCTTTCCGCCAGCGTCATAACGCTGACCGAATCCACGTCGGACGCGACAATCAAGAATTCCTCGCCGCCGTAGCGGCCGAGCGTATCGTAAGGGCGCACGCACTCTTTCATTCGGCGCGTCACGCTGCGAAGCACTTCGTCGCCGCAGAGATGCCCAAATGTGTCGTTGACGTTTTTGAAGTGGTCGATATCGACCATGAGGACGCCGAAGGAGCGCTGTTCTCTCACCTGCCGCGACAATTCGCCGCGCAACGCGTCCATCACCGCGGCGCGGTTTGCAACGCCGGTCAGAACGTCATGCGTGGCGCGAAACCGGAGTTCCTCCCGCGCGGCGATCAAGTCATCTTGCAAGGTGAGAATCCGCTCTCCGACCAACATTCGCGCGCGCAGCTCCTCGGAGTCGAACGGTTTTGTCAGGTAGTCGTCCGCACCCAGCTCGAGGCCTCGCAACAGATCGCGCTTTTCGGTGCGGGCCGTGAGCAACAGGACATATATATAAGGCCGGTTCTTGCGTTCACGGATTCGCGCACAGATTTGCGGCCCTTCCATGCCAGGCATCATCCAGTCGAGGATGGCCAACCGCGGCGCGTCATCGCTTTCCAGGAATCGCGAAGCAGCGGCCCCATCGGTTTGTACAGTCACGTCGTAATCCCATTTCGCGAGGATGCTTTTCAGCAGATGACACGAGACGGGGTCGTCCTCCGCGATGAGAACTCGCTTTTTCGGCTTTGCTTCGTTATTCATGTCGACTGAAAAACGGCGTCAATGGACTCAGACAATCAGCGCTGGCGCAGGGACTCCAGATCGGCAAACATCCGCTCGATTTCTTTTTGCACAACCTTGAACTGCTCGCCGGCGTCTTCGATCCGTTCAGAGCGCGCCAGCTTTTCGAGTTCCAGGGCTTCTTCGGAAACCCCAATCGCGCCCAAATTCGACGCTGCGCCGCGCAATGTATGGGCGCTGCGTTCCAATGTTATCGAGTCACGCGCGTCAATTGCTTTCTGCATTTCCGCCGCCACGCCCGGCCACCCATTTTTGAGCACGTCTACGAGCTCACCGTAGAGTCCCCGGTCGCCACCGAGGCGGTCGAGCGCCCCTTGCAGATCGAGCGAGGGAACATCTTGACGAGGTTTCGTGGGGTCGAGCCGCGCTGTTCGAACCAGTTTTCTCTTGCCCACCTTATCCAGAGTGGCCATCAGCTCTTCCGTCCGGATCGGCTTAGTGAGGTAGTCGTCCATGCCTGCGGCGAAGCAGCGCTCGTCGTCGCCCTTCATGGCGTGTGCGGTCATGGCAATGATCGGAATACGCACGCCCGCCGATCGTTCCCGCTCGCGAATCTCCTGCGTTGCTTCCCAACCGTTCATTTCCGGCATCTGGACGTCCATGAGGATGGCATCGAAACCGCCCCTGTTCCAGGCCTCGAGCGCTTTCTTGCCGTTGGCCGCCACCGTAACGGTGTGGCCGAATCTTTCGAGCAAGCGCAGCGCCACGAGCTGATTCACGGCATTGTCTTCCGCGAGCAGCACGTTCAGCCGGACCTGACTCTCGCGAAGAGAATGGCGCGTGACGAGCGCGGGCTTTTCTTCGCTCCTGGCACGCGTGCCCAATGCCGTCAGGACAGCCTCCATCAGCTCCGCCTGGCGAACCGGCTTCGTTAGATATGCGGAGACACCCAATTCGCGGCAGCGCATCGCGTCGCCCCGCTGCCCGGCGGAGCTCAGCATCATGATCGTTGCGGCGCGGAAGCTCGGATGGCGCTTGATGTACTCGGCCAGCGCGAATCCGTCCATTTCCGGCATCTGCGCATCTAGCAGAATTAGCGGGAAAGTTCGGCCGATTCCCTTGGCCTCCGTCAACGTCACCATCGCCTTCGCACCACTATCCGCTACGGTCGGCACCATTCGCCACGTTTCGAGCATTTTCACCAGGATTTGGCGGTTCGTCGCATTGTCGTCGACCACCAGCACTCGCATATCGCGCAGGGTTTCTGGATCGCGCGGCACGATCGTTCTCGTGGCCGTCGTCTGAACCTTAAAATTCGCTGTAAAGTGAAAACGACTGCCTTCGCCAAGCACGCTATCGACCCAGATCCGCCCCCCCATTAGTTCGACCAGCCGCGACGAAATGGTGAGCCCCAGCCCCGTGCCGCCGTACTTCCTAGTCATCGAGCCGTCGGCCTGCCGGAATGCCTCAAAGATCGCATTCTGCTGGTCGGGCGCGATCCCGATGCCGGTGTCGGCCACGGTGAAGCGGAGCTGAACCTCGCCATCCACATAGGTCATTAGCTGCACGGAGAGAACCACTTCTCCTTGTTCCGTGAACTTGATTGCATTTCCGACCAGATTCAGGATGATCTGCCGCAAGCGACCCGGATCGCCCACGATCGCGTCGGGGACATTCGGCTCGATTTCAAACGCCAACTCCAATCCTTTTTGGTGGGCGCGAAGGCTGAGCGTTTTCATCGTGTCGCCCAGGCAATCGCCCAGATTGAAATCGATTGTCTCGATATCCAGTTTGCCGGCTTCGATTTTCGAATAGTCCAAAATGTCGTTGATCAAAGAAAGCAGCGAGTCGGCGGAGATTTTCGCAAGGGTCAGATACTCGCGCTGCTCGGAATCCAGCTCCGTATCGAGCACGAGCTCCGTCATGCCCATGATTCCATTCATGGGCGTGCGGATTTCGTGGCTCATATTCGCGAGGAACTCGCTCTTGGCCCGATTAGCCGCTTCCGCATCTTCCTTAGCCCGCTGCAGATCGGCCTCTGCGATCTTGCGATCGGTGACGTCGATGTTCACGCCGATGATCTTGCTGACGTTCCCTTGATCGTCGAGCACCGCGCCTTCCGCCGCCGCC
Source organism: uncultured Acidobacteriota bacterium (assembly GCA_963800535.1). GTDB lineage: Bacteria > Acidobacteriota > Terriglobia > Acidiferrales > UBA7541 > Palsa-295. The sequence continues at coordinate 19,203 of CAWDBK010000008.1, read as the reverse complement.
AGGTGCCGAATTGATCCGTCCGCGCGCCGAATTCGGAAGTCAACCGCCGCCCGTGATTTGAGTTTCAGCACCTTTTCGAGTGCGCCCTCGGCGCCTGCTAGGTCCTCCGGAAACACGGTCTGGCTCCATTGCTCGTACGGATTCTCGGGTTTCAACTTGAACCCGTAAATCTGGGACATAGTGTCATCCCAGGTCATCGCGCTGTTCGCCACGTCCCATTCCCAGACACCCACCGCCGCCACGCTCGTAGCTAGCGAAAGCCGCTCGGTGAGAAGCAAAAGATTTCTCTCGAACTCCTTGCGCTTCGTAATGTCGTGCGCAATCCCCACGTAGCCCGTGATATTTCGCTGATTATCGAACACTGCATTGATGAAGACACTTGCGATCAGCCGCGAGCCATCCTTGCGCACGAACGTCCATTCGCGTTCTTCTGTCTCACCGTGTCGCGCCTGTTCCACAAACGCCGCGAATCCTCGAATCGGCCGCCCATATTGCGCGGTCAATTCCTCGCCGCGCTCCTCGACCTCCGATGCCAAGTGAAAAACGGCGGGTGTCAGCTTTCCGACCATCTCCTCCGGCGCGTAGCCGAGCATCCGCTCCGCGCCTTTGTTGAAGACGCTGATAATCCCGGCCGGGTCGCAAGCGACGATGGCGCTCTGCGTGGATGCGTCCAGCACCGCTTGCAGTCGGTCCTTCGCCTCGCGCAACTCCGCCAGCTCGCGGTTGAGGTCAGCGGGAGACTCGGCTTGCACAGTGTGGCTGCCCGGATCGGTACGCATAACTTGAAACCTACTATATCGGCCACATGAGCCTAGTACTACGTAACGTCACGAGGTGCACAAGCAGACAACACCCGCAGAAACCTCCGTCCCGAGGGTACTGCAGGCTTGGCGTTTCTCTCCCAATGTCATAGGATGGGCTCGCCAAAACAACAATGAAGGCGCCTTAAATGGCTCAAAACAAAGGGCGAAGCTGATGTCGCTTGATCGTCGACCGCCAGTTGTTGGGGTCGGCGCTGTGACGGGAGGCATTGATGAGGGATTGTCATCGGACTGCCTTAACCGCGTCAGTCGTGATTCTAACGCTGGCGCTGCCCTGGTGTTGCTCGGCAAACGCAGCAGTCCGGCCGGGCGTGATCCGAGTGGAGGTCGATTCGACGCTAGCCCCTCAGCGCATCCTGCGCACACATCTGACAATTCCCGTCGAGGCGGGGCCCTTGACCCTTCTTTTTCCGGAGTGGATTCCGGGTGAACACATGCCCGACGGCCCAATCAATAACATTGCAGGGCTGAAATTTTCCGCGAACCGAAAGGCAATCCCCTGGCGCCGCGATCTGCTGGACATGTTTGCTTTCCATCTCACTGTGCCGGCTGGAGTCACATCGCTCGACGTGAGATTCGATTTCCTGATTGCCGGCGCGACGTCCGGATACTCGTCAGGCGCTTCGTCAACCGCCTATCTCAACGACCTCAGCTGGAACCAGGTCGTTCTGTACCCAAAGGGATTCGCGGCCAAGGATCTGATCTACGCACCCAGCTTGAGGCTACCATCAGGATGGAAATTCGGTACCGCGCTGCCGGGCGCGAAGCAGACTGGCGACACCGTAACGTTCGATCCCGCTCCGCTCAGCACCCTTGTCGACTCGCCGGTACTTGCGGGCCGCTTCTTTCGCGTCGTCCCCCTCTCGTCGGGAACCGAAACGCCGCACGAAATCGATATTGCCGCCGATAGCGAAGCTGATCTCGCGATGAAGCCAGAAACAATCGCCGCTTATCAAAAGCTCGTCGCTGAAGCCGGCGCGCTTTTCGGCTCCCGTCATTACCGCGACTACCATTTCTTGCTGACGCTCAGCGACAGCACCGCGCATTTCGGCTTGGAGCATCACGAGAGCAGCGACGACCGCACTTTCGAAAAATCGCTCGTCGATCCCGACTTCCTCGCCGCGACTTCCGGGCTGCTCCCGCACGAATTCACGCATTCATGGAACGGCAAATATCGCCGCCCCGAAGATCTGGCGACCACCGACTATCATCAGCCGATGCGTGACGACCTACTCTGGGTCTACGAAGGTCTTACGGAATACTGGGGCTACGTACTTACGGCGCGCAGCAGCCTGAACAGTATCGACCAGATCCATGACGAGCTCGCGCATCTTATGGCTACTTACGAACATGAGCCGGGCCGCAGCTGGCGCCCCCTGCAGGACACGGCCGACGCCGCCGTGGTGCTCTACCAAGCCGATGACGACTGGGAAAACTGGCGACGCGGAACCGATTTCTACGACGAAAGCGTCTTCCTATGGCTCGACGTGGACACTACGATTCGGCGCCTAACGAAAGACCAGAAATCGCTCAACGATTTTTCTCACGCTTTTCACGGGGGCCCGGGCGGCGAGCCGGCTCTGAAGACCTACACCTTTGAAGATGTGGTCGCGGGACTGAATGGCATCGTTCCGTTTGACTGGACTTCGTTTCTTCGAAAGCGCCTCGATTCACTGGCTCCCAAGACTCCGGAAGAATCGATGCTCGCCGGCGGCTGGCAGATCATTTACAACGACCAGCCCAATGAATACGAACGCGTTCACGACGTTACTCGGAAACAAGCAAATCTGATGAACACGATCGGATTGGTTGCGGGCGACGACGGAACCCTCACCACCGTTCTCTACGATGGCCTTTCGTTCAAAGCTGGCTTGGGTCCGGGAATGAAAATCACGGAGGTCAGCGGACAAAAATTCACGCTGGACTTGCTCCGCAGCGCGGTTTCGGCCTCTACGACCACGCCCGTAACGTTGAAAGTCGCGAACGGTCCGCAAGTGCAGGATTACACGATTGACTACCACGGCGGGGCCAAGTTTTCGCATTTGCAGCGCGCGCCCAATCGCGCCGACGTGCTCGACGAGATACTGCACCCGCTCACGAAATAACTTTGCGCTGACGCGAATTCGAAGCTTGTAGGAGGCAGCATGATTGGCATAATTCGAACAAAGGTTACGGTACTGATTTTTATCCTGGCCACGATCGTCGCATCGACGGTAATAATTGCTCCCGCCGCATCCGCACAATCGCAGGATAAGCGCGCTATCAACTTTCGCGACCTGATTGCCATGCATCGCCTCAGCGATCCTCAAATTTCTCCCGATGGCCAATGGGTTGCTTACTCGGTCGCCACGCCCGATTACGATGCGAACCATCTTGTGAAAAATATCTGGATCGTCGCCGTCGCCGGCGGTGAGCCTCGCCAGTTGACACAAGGCGGTAGCGACGAGCGCGCGAGATGGTCATCCGACGGGAAGAAGCTGGCGTACATTTCTGCCAGCGACGGCACGGCCCAAGTTTTCAGTATAGCTGTCGACGGCGGTTCTCCCGTTAAGATCACTTCCCTTTCTGGCGGGGCCGACAACGAACTTTGGTCGCCCGACGGCAGATGGATCGAATTTACCTCGAGTACTTATCCCGATTGCCCCGACGACGCCTGCAACGTCGCGCGCGATTCCACGAAGGAGAAAAGTAAGGTCAAAGCCCATGTCGCCGAAAAGTTGCTCTATCGTCACTGGAACGCATGGTCGGACGGCAAGCGCAGCCATCTCTTCGTGGAATCAGCCACCGGCGGCGCGGCGCGCGACCTCACTCCCGGCGCGGATTACGACGTGCCGCCATTCAGTCTCGACGGCGCCGAGGCTGTCGCATTCTCACCCGATGGCCAGGAGCTCTGCTTTACCGCCAACACGGACAAAGACGAAGCCACGAGCACAAACGGAGATTTATTCACTGTGCCGGTCGGCGGCGCGTCCGCTCCGAAGCGCATCACCACGAATCCTGGCGACGATTGGGGCCCGGTCTATTCGCCCGACGGCAAATCGATAGCCTATCGAGCGCAATTCCTCGCCGGATACGAAAGTGATCGCTGGCGCCTGATGCTCTATGACCGTGCGAGCGGCGCTACCAAAAACCTGAGCGAGAATTTCGATCGCAACATAAATTCGCCCGAGTGGTCGGCCGACAGCAAAACAATATTTTTCCAGACCGAGGACAAAGCCGAGCTGCCGGTATATTCCATCGCCGTCAGCGGGGGTAGCGCGCCGAAAATCGTCCTCGGCGATAGTGCGAATCCTGATTTCACTCTCAGCCGCGACGGCAAATTGATCGCCTTCACGCGCACGGACCTAACCATGCCCGCCGAAGTCTTCGTGGCCAATTCCGACGGATCGCACGTCCGCCAGCTTACGCACGCCAATGGCGCGCTGCTTGGCCAGCTCGATCTGCGCAGCGCCGAACCTTTCTGGTATGAGGGTGCCGAAAAGACGCAGGTTGAAGGTTTGCTGCTCCGCCCGCCGCATTTCGACCCCTCAAAGAAATATCCGCTGCTGCTGATCGTTCATGGCGGACCACAGGGAGAATGGGACGACGCCTGGGGCTATCGTTGGAATCCGCAGGTGATGGCCGCGCCCGGCTACGTGGCGCTCATGATTAACCCGCGCGGCTCATTTGGCTACGGCCACAAATTCACGGAGGAGATCAGCCGGGATTGGGGCGGTAAAGTCTACGATGATCTAATGAAGGGCGTGGACGCTGCACTTGCGAAATATCCCTTCATCGACGGCACGCGCATGGCCGCCGCAGGGGGCTCTTACGGCGGATACATGGTTGACTGGCTCGCCACGCACACCGGCCGCTTCAAATGCCTGATCAGCCACGCGGGCGACTGGGACGAATACAGTTCCTACGCCACGGAGGAACTCTGGTTCGCCGATTGGGAAATGGGCGGCCCGTACTGGTCGAGCCCGGAAATGTACAAGAAATGGTCGCCGATGACCTACGCGGAAGCTCTCGGAAAATTCAAGACGCCGACGCTGGTGATAACCGGCGAGCTCGATTACCGCGTACCCTATACTCAGAGCCTGGAATTTTTCAGCGCGCTGCAGCGTCAGGGAGTTCCGTCTAAGCTGCTGGTCTACCCTGACGAAGGCCACTGGATCCTGAAGCCGCAAAATAGCGAGCTCTGGTACAGCACGTTCCTTGGCTGGCTCGACAGGTATCTGAAGTAAGAAGCCTCTGGAACAGAAGGGGCGGGCCCGCGCCCGCCCTCTATCGCAAACCGTTAGTCGATTTGTACGGCCTGCTCGTTCCCGCGAAAACTGACTTCCGTCACCTTGCCGGAATCCGTGTCCACTTCCGCCGTCGCCGCCTTTGCAGGCAGCTTGACCCAGTGGCAGGCAGCCTTGCCGACGACTTTTCCCTTTTGGAGAATTTCCACTTCGTTTCCGCCATCGGCCACCTGGAACGTATAGGTTCCGGCTTTCAGCTGAGTCGTGCCGACCGTGATGGGACTGCTTGCGGTGTAACTTGCGGAGTTCGTGCCGGCCGCGAATGCCGGCAATGCCAAGACCGCGACTGCAAGGGCTGGGAGAATTCTGATAGCTGGATAGCGCATTTCGATTCTGTGCTCCTGTCGGTAGGTTCCAGCGAAAATCGGGCGTCTTGCCCGTCTACTGGCGAACGACGCGAATATGTCACGCAGACATATGCACAGACGTCCTCATAGTTTGATGCTGGCTTTTCAGGTTGCGATTCCGACTACCCGCACAAATATTTTGTGGCCCGAGCGCCTGTCCCAAATTGGGAAGCTCATGATTAGAACCGGCTTATGGGCCGAATGCGCGGATTGTCCGTATTCTTGCGCATTGACGCCCCCATCGGCCCGGGGCATCCTCGCCGTTCTAACTCCCTGGGAGGATCCATGGGGCCATCGAGGAGACCCAGTCTCTACGCACTCCTGACGCTATACGCGTGCCTTGCGCTCGCCCCGCGCGCTCACGCCGAAACCCTCACCATCACCAGTTCCCCGCAAGGCGCGAGCGTCGAAATCAATGGCGCGGCCGCGGGCAACACTCCATACAAGATCGACTACCCCACTGGATATTTTCACAAGCCTCACACCGTCTTCAGTTCGCGCCTCGAGCATTCGATGACGATAAAGATTTCGCTTGATGGCTACATCACGGAGCAGCTCACCCTCACTCAGGGCCCCTTCGAATGGGTAGCCATCAACGGTCGCCATCACGGCAGCTATTTCCTGCTCAAGTCCGCGAGCTTCGACGTCAGGCTGGACCCTGTCTACCACTCCGGCACGAGTGCGGGTGCATCCGCGGGCGCGATAGCTCGCGACGGCCCGGTTCGCCCCAGCCCCGTCGGGGCAGTAGTCGCAAGTGAAACCCCGACAGTCGAGCTGGGCCGAGTCAGTTTCACCTCAGACGATTCCGCATCCGAAATCTACGTGGACGGAAAATTTGTCGGCCAGGCTCCGGCCACCATCAATCTTTCCGCCGGTGCTCACCACATCGAAGTTAAGGCCACCGGTAAACGACCGTGGTCCCGCGATCTCGAAGTCCTCAAAGACAGTCAACTCACTCTGCATCCCGTTCTCACCGCTTCTCCCTGAATAAGGAATCCCGACTCTATCCGCAGCCGTTTGCGCATAAACACGCCCGCGCGAGGCTGTCCCATTCCCCGCTCGCATCCCGTGTTATTCTCGCCCTGAAAACACCTTCATGGTCCGTCGCCAACTTTCGCGCGCGTCGCAAGCACCGAACGTCGCGCCGTGACACCGCCCGCCGAAAGCAACGCACCCGGCGCCGCCACGCGCCGCTACGCATTTCTGGTCGCCGCTGGAATTTTCCTGAGTCGTATCGCAGGCCTTATACGCGACCGCGTGTTCGCCCATTACTTCGGAAACTCCTTCGCCGCCGACGCATTCCGCGCCGCCTTCCGAATTCCCAACGCCCTGCAGAACATGTTCGGTGAAGGGGTACTTTCCGCATCCTTCATTCCCGTTTACGCGGGGCTGCTCGCCCGCAAAGACGAAACCGAAGCCCGCCGAACGGCCGGCGCCGTCGCAGCAATTCTCGCGCTCACGATTTCCCTCCTCGTGCTTATCGGAGTAGCCGCCACACCGTACCTAATTCCGTTAATTGCACCGGGTTTTCACGGCGAAACGCGCGAGCTCACGATCCGACTTGTCCGCATTCTATTCCCGGGTGCTGGCTTGCTAGTTTCTTCCGCCTGGTGCTTGGGGATCCTGAATAGCCATCGCAAGTTTTTCCTCTCCTATACCGCGCCAGTCATCTGGAATATCGCGATGATCGTCACCATGCTCGAGTTCGGCGGCCGCAACGGCCCCGCGCCGCTCGCGGTAATCGTCGCCTGGGGCTCGGTCGTAGGCAGCGCGTTGCAAGTGATCGTCCAGCTGCCCACAGTTCTGCGCCTCCTGTACGGCCTGCGCCCATCCCTCAACTACCGCGCCGAAAATGTCCGCACCATCATCGACAACTTCGTCCCCGTCTTCATCGGCCGGGGTGTGGTGCAAATCAGCGCATACGTTGACGTCTGGCTTGCCAGCCTCGTCCCCATCGTCGGCGCGGTGGCTTCGCTTTCCTATGCGCAAACGCTCTACACGCTTCCGGTCAGCCTCTTCGGCATGTCTGTCTCCGCCGCTGAACTGCCGCAAATGTCCGGCGCGCTGGGCAGCGAAACGGAAGTGGCAACCATTCTGCGCGCGCGCCTCGATGCGGGGTTGCGACAGATCGCATTTCTCGTCGTTCCGTCCGTCGCAGCATTCTTGATTCTTGGCGACGTGGTGGTCGGCGCGATTTATCTCACCCGCGGCGGCCGCTTCACCCAGGCCGACGCCATGTACGTGTGGGGAATTCTCGCCGGCGCCACGGTGGGTCTACTCGCATCTACGCTCGGCCGCCTCTACTCCTCGACCTATTACGCGCTGCGGGACACGCGTACTCCCCTCTGGTTCGCCGTGATCCGCGTCGCCCTGACCACTGGCCTCGGCTACCTCTGCGCGTTACCTCTTCCGCGGCACTTCGGCATCGACCCGCGCTGGGGCGTCGCCGGCCTGACTATTTCCGCTGGCGTCGCTTCGTGGGTCGAATTCCACCTGTTGCGCACCGCGCTCAATCGCCGCATTGGCCGCACCGGTCTTTCACTGGCATTTCTTGCAAAACTATGGCTCGCGGCACTCGTTGGAGCCGCCGTAGGCTGGGCCATCCACCATTACTGGCCACACCACCACCCGATCGTCACCGCTCTGATTGTTCTGTTGCCCTATGGATTGATCTACTTCGCGGGGACTTGGCTAATGGGAATCGAGGAATGCCGGGCGCTCTTTGGGCGCGTGCTCAGGCGGGTCCGCGCAAGAGGATAGCTGGCGAAAACGTGCGAGCAGACAAGCTCCCGCCGGCTCGATCTATCGCATCTCTAAACTTTCTCCGCGAATTGAAAAACTAGAATTTGAAAACGACGCCCACTGAAACGTTCGGACTGTACTGATAGGTCCCGAAGTAGTGCGTGCCTACCATGTTCGCGCTGGCGCGATAAGCTATCCGGCGCTGATGGATGTTTAGGTCGACGCCTCCGCCCACCTCGTACGCAAACGCTCCCTGATTGCCGAACGCCGTCTGGGGCAAAAAGTGCGATCCGCCCACCAGACCGTGACCCCAGATTTCTAGTCCGCGGGGCGCAGCCCAACGGAATCGGGGCCCGCCCATGGCTTGCACATATCGCGTGCTCAGCCCGTCAACCGATCCCCAAGCGCCGATAAACTCGCCGTCCGCGCCGACCCAGTGTCCGCGGGGATAAAAAACTAGCCCGAGGTTCAAGCCGTTCATGTTCGATTCCACGCCAGGAACGATATAAAAGCGGAAGAACGTGTACCCTGCGGTCGCCTGCCAGTTGTAGTCCTTGAAGACACTGTGGACGCTGGGCGGCTCTTGAGCGCTCGAGTTGGCTCCGGGATCATTCGCCAGCGTCGCGCCAGGCGCGCTGGTATTGGCATCCGGCGACGGCGTCGCCTCAGCCACAAGCGGATTCGTATTGCTGGCGGTAGTAGACGCCGTGGTGGCCACAGGCGCAAAAGGAAGAGAGCTATCCGAACTGGCCTGCGCCTTGGCGCCGGCCGCAAGAACCAAGAGTGCCGCGCACAGTACTACCGTCTGCTTCATCGCCTATCTCCCCAGGAGCACGTCCCCCTGCTCCCCGCTTTGTTAATTTGAGCCACAAAGGCTCGGCTGTCCACACCATTTTCGCAGTTGAGAGAAAGAAAGTTACCCATCGGTTGCTTCACAATGTGAAACGCGCGTGCGCAGCAGGCGATTTCGATCTGGACAAATTCGGCGCCGGTTCGTTTTCGCTATGCTAAGATCGAGTTGACTTTCGTTCGGCAGGAGTTGGTATGCGCTGCATCTATATGAGCTGTACGGAGTTATAGGGACCTCGCATGACGGCTTACAGGGACTGGGACGCCGACCTCGCGCTGGCGCGCATCCAGGAACTCCAGCGTCTGCCCGGCGCCTTACTCCCCATCTTCCACGCCCTGCAAGAAGAGTTTGGCTATGTCGACAAAGCCGCGATTCCCCTGATCGCAGGCGCCCTGAATATCTCTCATGCCGAAGTGCACGGCGTGCTCACGTTCTACCACGATTTTCGCCGGGAGCCTTCTGGTCGCCATCACCTGAAAATCTGCCGCGCAGAATCCTGCCAGGCGATGGGCTGTGAAAGCGTGATCCGTCACGTGGAGGGCCGCCTTGGCGTAAAGCTAGGAGGCACAACCGACGATCGCAGCCTCACGCTCGAACCGGTCTACTGCCTTGGTAACTGCGCCCTATCTCCTGCGGTCATGCTGGACGGCAAACTTTATGGTCGCGTTTCATCCGAAGTCGCGGACTTCCTGATCGACGACGTGCGGAGGCACGCATGAGCCTGAAAATTTTCGTTCCGGGCGATGCTGCCGCTCTTTCCGTGGGCTCCGATGCTGTTACCAAAGCGATCAACGAACAAATCGTCGCCCGCCGCATTGACGCAACTGTAATTCGTAACGGCTCACGCGGCATGTTCTGGCTCGAGCCTCTTGTCGAAGTCGAAACCTCACAGGGCCGCGTAGCTTATGGGCCCGTCACGACCGCCGAAGTACCGGGTCTTTTCGATGCCGGATTTCTCGAAGGCAAACCGCACAAGCTTCATCTCGGCCTCACCGAGGAAATCCCCTTCCTGAAGAGCCAGGAGCGCCTCACCTTCGCCCGTTGCGGCATCACCGATCCGCTCTCGCTTTCCGACTATGTCAGTCACGGCGGGTATCGTGGCCTCGAACGCGCGCTGAAAATGTCACAGATGGAAATCGTGGAAGAGGTCACGAATTCGGGCCTGCGCGGACGCGGTGGCGCGGGCTTCCCCACGGGAATCAAATGGAAGACGGTTCTCGGCGCCGCCGCCGATCAAAAATACATCGTCTGCAACGCGGATGAAGGCGATAGCGGCACATATGCCGACCGCATGATCATGGAAGGCGATCCATTCGTACTGATCGAGGGTATGACTATCGCGGCCCTGGCCGTGGGCGCCACCTCGGGATACATCTACATTCGCTCGGAATATCCGCACGCTTTCCGGCAGCTCAAGCGTGCTATCGCGATCGCGTACGACAAAGGCTATCTCGGCGCCAACGTCGCCGGTAGCGGCAAGCGATTCGATCTCGAACCGCGCATGGGTGCGGGTGCGTACATTTGCGGCGAAGAAACCTCGCTGCTCGAAAGCCTCGAAGGCAAGCGCGGCCAGATCCGTTTCAAGCCGCCGCTGCCTGCGCTCAAAGGCCTCTTCGGAAAGCCCACGGTGGTCAACAACGTGATCTCGCTCTCCAGCGTGCCGATCATTCTCGACAAAGGCGCGCAATATTACCGCGACTTTGGCATGGGCAAGTCCCGCGGCACGATTACGATTCAGCTCGCGGGCAACATCAAGTATGGCGGACTGGTCGAAAAGGCCTTCGGTATCACGCTGCGCGAAGCGATCTACGACTATGGCGGTGGCACCGCATCCGGCCGTCCGCTGCGCGCGGTACAAGCCGGCGGCCCGCTCGGGGCCTATTTCCCCGCGTCGCTGCTGGATACGCCGCTCGACTATGAAGCCTTCGCCGAGAAAAAAGGCATGCTCGGCCATGGCGGCGTCGTGGTATTCGACGACACCGTCGATCTCGCGCATCAGGCCCGCTTCGCCATGGAATTCTGCGCGGTCGAAAGCTGCGGCAAGTGCACTCCGTGCCGCATGGGCTCCACGCGCGGCGTCGAAGTGATCGACCGCATCATCGCCAACGAAGACCGCGCGAAAAACCTCGAACTTCTCGGCGATTTGTGCGAAGTTCTCACCGATGGGTCGCTGTGCGCGCTCGGAGGCCTGATCGCCTACCCGGTGCAAAGCGCGGTTCGGAATTTTCCAGAGGATTTCGATAAGCCGGCTCCTCCTCCCCCGCCGCAGGCGGCCGGCCGTAATCAGGAGGTCCCGTCATGGCACTGATACGCGAAACGGATTACGGCACGCCAAAGCGCGTGTCCGAAACTCTGGTGACAATTGAAGTCGACGGCAAGCCCGTCGCGGTTCCAGCGGGCACGTCCGTGTTGCGCGCCGCCACTGAGGCCGGTGTTCCGATTCCCAAGCTCTGCGCAAGCGACAGCCTTGAACCCTTTGGCTCCTGCCGTCTCTGTCTCGTTGAGGTCGAGGGTCGTCGCGGATATCCCGCTTCCTGCACGACTCCGTGCGAGAACGGAATGAAAGTCCACACGCAATCCGCAAAGCTCGAAAAGCTCCGCAAAGGCGTGATGGAGCTCTACGCTTCGGATTATCCGCGCGAAATGTTCGAAAGCGCAGCGACCGGGCCGACCGAGTTTCAGCAAATGCTCACCGCTGTGGACCTCAAAGAAGTCCGCTACGGCTACAAGGGCGAGAATCATCGAGCACAACGACGTTGACGATTCGAACCCCTACTTCGAATTCGACCAGTCCAAATGCATTGTGTGCTCGCGCTGCGTTCGCGCCTGCGAGGAAGTTCAGGGCACTTTCGCGCTCACGATCGACGGCCGAGGTTTCGCCTCTTTTGTTTCCGCAGGCGACAAACCCTTCATGGAATCCGAGTGCGTGTCCTGCGGCGCCTGTGTGCTGGCGTGTCCCACCGATGCCCTGCTCGAAAAATCCGTTATTGCCGCCGGACATCCCGAGAGCAGCGTCATCACGACGTGCGCTTACTGCGGTGTGGGTTGCTCATTCAATGCTGAACTTAAGGGCAACGAAGTTGTCCGCATGACTCCGGACAAAGAAGGCAAGGCGAACCACGGTCACTCCTGCGTGAAAGGCCGCTTTGCTTATGGCTACGCCACTCACAAAGACCGAATCTTGAAGCCCATGATCCGCGCCAAATTTACCGATCCTTGGCGCGAAGTCAGCTGGGACGAAGCCATCAACTATGCCGCCAGCGAATTCAAACGCATTCAGGCCAAGTACGGTCGCGACTCCATTGGCGGCATCACGTCCTCGCGCTGCACGGATGAAGAAACCTACCTCGTCCAAAAAATGATCCGCGCCGCTTTCGGCAACAACAATACGGACACCTGCGCCCGCGTCTGCCATTCGCCCACTGGCTACGGCATGAAGACCACCTTCGGCACGTCGGCCGGCACGCAGGATTTCGATTCCGTGGATGCTGCCGACGTCATCATGATCATTGGCGCAAATCCTACCGACGCGCACCCGGTATTCGCGTCGCACATGAAGCACCGCCTCCGCGAAGGCGCGCGCCTCATCATTGCGGATCCGCGCAAGATCGATCTCGTCAAGACGCCTCACATCAAGGCCGATTTCCATCTTCCGCTGCGGCCCGGTACCAACGTCGCGCTCATCAACTCGCTCGCGCATGTCATCGTCACGGAGGGTCTGGTCGACGAAGCCTACGTGAATGAACGCTGCGACCTCGTGGCATTCAATCTCTGGCGTGAATTCGTGGCCCAGGAAAAGAATTCGCCCGAATCGATGGAGCAGTATACCGGCGTGCCTGCGGCTGACATCCGGGGCGCGGCGCGTCTCTATGCCACAGGCGGCAACGGCGCCATCTATTATGGCCTCGGCGTCACCGAACATAGCCAGGGTTCCACAATGGTCATGGGCATGTGCAATATCGCCATGGCCACTGGCAACGTTGGCAAGAATGGCGTCGGCATTAATCCTCTTCGCGGGCAAAATAATGTCCAGGGTTCCTGCGACATGGGCTCATTCCCCCACGAATATCCCGGATACCGCCACGTTTCGCAGGACGCCGTCCGCGAATCCTTCGAAAAAGCGTGGGGCGTGAAGCTTCAGACCGAGCCGGGCTTGCGCATTCCCAACATGATTGACGCGGCCGTGGATGGCACTTTCAAGGGTCTTTACATCCAGGGCGAGGACATCGTTCAATCCGATCCAAACACACAGCACATGTCCCGCGGCCTCGCCTGCATGGAGTGCGTCGTCGTCCAGGACCTATTTATCAACGAAACCGCCAGCTACGCCCACGTCTTCCTTCCAGGTTCATCGTTTCTCGAAAAGGACGGCACGTTCATCAATGCAGAACGTCGCATCGGTATGGTGCGCAAAGCAATCGAGCCGCTCGCCGGCTTCGCTGATTGGGAAGTCACGATGAAGCTTTCGACCGCTTTGGGCTACCCGATGCATTACAACCATCCGTCCGAAATCATGGACGAAATTGCGCGTCTCACGCCTACCTTCGCCGGTGTCAGCTTCGAGTTCCTCGACCGTGTCGGCAGCGTTCAGTGGCCTTGCAACGAAAAAGCGCCCATGGGCACGCCCATCATGCACATCGGCGGCTTCGTCCGCGGCAAGGGCCGCTTCATGATCACCGAGTTCATCCCCACGGATGAAAAGGTCAATGCGCGCTTCCCGCTCATCCTTACCACGGGTCGAATCCTTTCGCAGTATAACGTCGGCGCCCAGACTCGACGCACCGACAACAACCGCTGGCACGATATGGACGTTCTCGAAATCCATCCGTCCGACGCCGAGGACCGCGGCATCAACGAAGGCGACCTGGTCTCGCTCGCGAGCCGCGCCGGCGATATCACCCTTCCGGCCAAAATTTCCGAGCGCATGCAACCGGGAGTGGTCTACACCACGTTCCATCACGCCATGACCGGCGCCAATGTGGTCACCACGGAATTTTCCGACTGGGCTACCAGCTGCCCGGAATACAAAGTCACCGCCGTGCAGGTACAGCTGGCACGACACATGTCCGAATGGCAGGAGAACTACCTCGAAACTCGCCGGCTTACCACTCAAATTGAAAAGGGATCTCCCGCGAGCGATCGGGCCAGCGACTAGGCAAACGATAAGGCATGGAACCGGAAAACATGGTCCACATGGCGAACCAGATCGCGATGTTTTTCGCCAGCTACCCACATGACGAAGCCGTCGCCGGCGTAACCGACCACTTCAAATCCTTCTGGGAACCCCGCATGCGCAAACAGATCATTGCCTACGTAGCCGAAGGCGGTCACGGCCTCCACGCCTTAGCAATCGAAGCCGTCAAGCGCCTCCAATAAGCCTGTAGCCTGATCTCCTTCTCTGCGCCTCGGCGGCGAGTCCGCTTTCTGTCTGTCGCAATTTTTCTACACAAAACTCGACCACCCGTGCCTCTGACCAAAATCGCTCCGCGCCGTCATCCGAGATGAATCCGCAATGCCCTCCGTGCTCTGGCGCCACGAGCCGAATGAAAGGGTTCTCCGTAATCTCCCCGCGTGAAAAAGTCGAAAATGGTACGAACGGATCATCCTGCGCCGTCATAATCATCGTCGGCACCCGAATCTCCCGCAACACGTGCATCGCGCTCGATCGTGCGTAATAATCGTCCGCTCCGGTAAATCCGCAGCGCGGTGCTGTGATCAGCTCGTCAAAATCACGCACTGAATGGACCCGCCGCAGCTGATCGAGCGAATAATTTCCGCCAAACATCCGTGCCTTCCGCCGTATTCGCCCTTTCAGTTTTCGCACGAAATGCCGGCTGTACACGAAATTCCGAGGCTTACCCAAAGCATCCACGCAAGCCGCCAAATCGAAACAAGGATTCACGGCTACGATCCCGCGCAACTCCGCTGGCGGCTCCGGACCATACTCCCCGGCCATCTTCAATACCAAGTTCCCACCCATCGACCAGCCAGCAAGAAAAATCTGCGACAATCCATCGCATTCGATTAACTCCGTCAGCACCACCCGCAAATCCGCACTGCGTCCGGAATGATACAGAGTTGGCGTCAAATGTTCCGTTCCGCCGCAATTCCGCTGGTTCAACCGCACTACGTTGAAGCCCGCCGCAAAAGCCATCTCCGCGCAACCGCGCATGTAGCCCGAATCGCTCGAACCCTCCAGCCCATGCAGCAGCACCAGCGCGGCATGAGCGCGCGCGTCTTCCTGCCAGTGGCATTCGCCGCGAATCTGCGTCCCGAGCTCCACCTCGAACAGGCGCGGGCTCGACTTCGGCAAGTGCGGAAATTCCCGCGGCCAGAAAGCCGCGGCGATAGTCATCAGGTGGGCGTTGCGCAGTCTTCGATGCGGCCGAAATTCGTTCACTGGTTTCTATCGTATGCAGTCCCGGTAATTCTGGCAATCCGGCAATCGTGTGGCGATCTTCAATGATAGACTCCTGCGGCACGGGGAGGCCCCATGAAAACTCGATGGCCGTATTGGCTCGGCCTTGTACTTGCCGCCGGTCTTTGCGCGTCCGCAGCCACGCTCGATGGCATGAACATCCACTCCGCCGTGGCCGGAAATGGCGCCAAAACCGTCGTTCTCGTCCATGGTTGGACGTGCGACAGCTCGAGCTGGTCCGAACAGGTCCCGGCGCTCGAAAAGAAATATCGGGTGGTTACACTTGACCTACCTGCGCACGGAAAGAGCGAATCGCCCAAAGACGGCAAATTTTCCATGGAGTTATTCGCGCGCGCGGTCGAATCCGTGCGCGCGGAAGTCAAGGCGGACCGCGTAGTCTTGGTCGGCCACAGCATGGGGACGCCAGTCATCGTCGAGTATGCGCGTCTCTACCCCCAGCACACCGCAGCGATGGTCTTCGCCGACGGAGTAACGCCCGGTATCACTCCCCCCGCTGCCGCGGGCGCCGCCCCGCCGACGCATCCGGGTGACGCAATGCAGGGGCCCGAAGGCCACAAGAATCGCGAGAACATGATCAGCGGCTTGTTCACTCCGGAAACTTCAACCGCGATTCAGGCGAAAGTCCGCACCATGATGCTCACGCCGTCCGACGCTACGGCTGCCGGTGCAATGAACGCCACATTCGATCCCGGGGGGCAGTTTCTCAGCGGTACAATCGACGTTCCGGTCCTGGCAATCTACGCTGGTCATTCCCGCCTGGAAAATCCAGACTACCTCCATGCGCACTACACGCACATTGAGATCACCAAAATTCCTGGCACGGGCCATTTCCTGATGCTCGAAAAACCGGATGAGTTCAATAAACTTCTGTTGGATTTTCTGGCGAAGCAGCGCTACTGACGGCTGGTTTCCGGAAGCGCGACCCGTTCAACAGGACTTCGGACAGCGTTCTCTTTCCGGCACATCCGGCGGGGGACCTTGCTTGGGTTGAAGCAACGCGGGGAACAGCCGGCGAATCGCCGTCATCACGCGTTCGGGGATATGTTCTTTGTAGAGGTAGAAATCCGCTCCTGGTTCGATGCAATCCGATTCCGTGAACGGCGCGTTCAAATCAGTGAAAACGATGAACCGCGTCTGCGGCATCATTTCGCGTAACCGCAGGGTGCATTCGATCCCGCTCAGCCGCGGCATGTGCAGATCGGTGATCACCAAGTCCGGCCGCAGCGACTCCGCTATGCTCATCAACTCCACGCCGTTGCCAACTGTCCCCGCGATCTCGATCCCATTCTGCTTGCTCAAGAAATTGCATAGTGCTCTCAGGTCCTTAGGCGAGTCATCCACCACGACGACCCGAATCGTCTTTCCAGTGCTCAAACTACCCTCCGTCTCTGTCGATTGAGTTCCATCAATACAGAGTGACCGCATCGAACTGTTCGGTAAATCGAGCGGAATCCGTAAGGGTAAGTCTCTACTACCAACGTGTAGGTCGATTTCCGTCTCGATGTTCAGGTGGAAACGTTTACGCGGGAGTATTCAGTCGCGGACGCGCGGGCGTCATCGCTAGGTGTGCGCGATGTCGTTGCGAATGGCGTAATGCACCAGCTCGGCTACCGAGTGGAGATTTAGTTTCAGCATGATGTTCGCGCGATGCGCCTCGACCGTCTTAATGCTGATGCCGAGCGTCGCGGCCACTTCCTTGTTGCTCTTTCCCTCCGCAAGCAGTTGGATCGTCTCGCGCTGCCGCGGCGTCAGCATCTCTCGGGGCCCTTTCGTGCGTGCCCGCCGTTCCTCTCGTGCCACCCAGGCCGCAATTTTGGGCGAGTAGTACGAGGTGTGCCTGCGCAGCGCCTCAATCGCATGAAGCAAGTTGTCGTCGGCGTCGTCCTTCAGCAAATACCCTCGCGCGCCCGCATCGAGCAATTCGTGCGCGAGTTTTTCGGAGCCGTGGGCGCTCAAAATTAGCACTTCGGTCTCAGGAGAAACTTTGCGGATTTGCCGCGTGGCCTCGATTCCACCCAGCCCGGGCATCCCGATGTCCACAATCGCCACATCCGGCCTCTGCGCTCGCGCCCGCGAGACTGCCTCTCGTCCGTTTGCCGCCTCGGCACACACCTGCCATCCCCGCCTGCTTTCAACCAGCGCTCGCAGACCTTTCCGCACGACCGGGTGATCGTCAACGATCAAAATGTTCACAGAGTTAACGGGCATAACCCGCCTTCCGTTTTTCGATCGACACGCGGAACACAATCTTCGCAACAAGGAACAACACCTGCGGGCGGACGCTCGACGCGCTTCAAGCGCTTCCGCGACAACCTCGCCGCTGGCCTCGCGGGTATCGGACGATGAAACCTTCTCGAGCGCCGCCGACACCCCGCCGGTTCGCTGCTCCCTTTAATGCGCGTATTCAATCATTTGAGCCCGGCAAATGCAACGATGTGGGGATGCCACTACGATACCTCGAATGTTCGGTCTTTCTTGACTGCTCGATGCGCCGTGCCATACTCGAATGGTCGGCGAATCGGCTGCTCCATTTACGAAATCCTTACGCGTGAGCGGAATTTATCGATTCCCCGCCGGATTCCGGTAGCGGATCGTGAAAACTTTATTCAGAGCCCTCGTCGAGATCGGATTCATCATCTTCCTGTTCTATTCCAATCTCTTGATGGGCGAATTTGAACGCTCCGGCGCAGGCCGCACGAAAGGCTTCGAGTGGGCTTTCTCTGACGTTTTTACCAGAACGAATTTCGAGGTCGGCATTGTCGCGGCAGGAATCGGCTATGTTGTAATGGAGCTTCTGAGGACCCGCCTGTGGCCTGGCTCAAGTCGCCCTAAGAACCTGTTCGGCCGGCAGGACATCGATGAAAAATCCCTCATCAATGTCGATGTCGAGACGAATCAGCGCAGCGCTGCACGGTAACCAGATTCAACGACAGCGCGCAAACCGAATCTTGAGCGGCTAGCTGAACATCCGCATCCACACCCACTCGACGAGCGCGATCGCGGCATACCCTGCGGCAAGATACAGCGCCAGGCAGAAGATCAAAAACACCCCGGCTCGAAAGGAGTCTTTCTTCGAGAGCTTTCGGTTCGAAGGCTCCCAGGCAGGTTGAACGGGACCGGGCGCTCGCGCGGCCATCGGCGGCAGCAACGCTCCAGCGTGAGTAGCAACTCCAGCAGGTTCGTTCATGCTTCAAGTGTAAGCGGCGCAGATTCACCATTCCAATTCAACTTTCCGCTCGAAAGAATCACATTTGCATATAGCCCCGTTCAAGCCCCGCTCGGTCGCCTTGCAAACATCCCGCGAAGCCACTACAATGAGTCGATTAATGAAGTCCGTCCTACACAAGGGAACTTTTTCACGCCCAGCGTACCCCGCTGGGCTTTCGTGTTTGTGGGCTCCTTGTTTGTGAGGGGAATTATCTATGGCTAGAGAATCTCTGTTCGTCGCCACCAGGGAAGAAATCTCGGGCGAGCGCCACTTCGATTACGTCATCCCGGAGGGTCTCACCTTCGACGACGTCTTGCTCGTTCCCGGCAAATCTGACGTCCTGCCCGCGCAAGCCGACACTCGCACGTTCCTTTCGCGCCGCATCGGCCTGAATATTCCCATCGTCGCCGCCGCCATGGATACCGTCACCGACGCGCGCCTCGCTATCGCCATCGCGCGCCAGGGCGGCATCGGATTCGTACATCGCAACATGTCGATCGACAGGCAGGC
>CAWDBK010000007.1:0-287604 GCA_963800535.1 uncultured Acidobacteriota bacterium | reverse complement strand
GCGCGTGGTGGCTAGAATAAAAACGACGCGCTCCGGGGGCTCCTCGAGCGTTTTCAGGAGCGCGTTCGAAGCTTCGTCGGTGAGCTGATGCGCTTCGTCGAGAATAACGACTTTGTAGCGTGATAGACGCGGGCGCATAGCGGACCATCTCGCGCAACTCGCGAATCTGATCGATTCCGCGATTTGAGGCCGCGTCGATTTCCAGCACATCGAGCGAAGTTCCCGCGGCAATTTCCCGGCACGAGTCGCAGGTTCCGTCCGGCTCAGCCTGTGGGGCCCTTCGCGCAATTCAGAGCCTTGGCCAAAATGCGCGCGACGGTCGTCTTGCCCACGCCGCGAACGCCCGAAAAATATAAGCATGTGCCACGCGATTCGATTGAATCGCGTTGGCCAGCGTGCGCGTTACGTGTTCTTGCCGACATCTCCGTGAAGGTTTGCGGCCGGTATTTCGCGCGATGACTTTATAGCTCATTCGATGTTATGCCCTCTGCCGGCAGCGCCGAGCGATAAGAGGAACTTCGGGTGATCCGCGGCACACGAAGCTGTCCCGCTACCGTTGCTCCCTTCCGGGCCTGGCGGGGTTCGCGGGGAATCGTTGCACAGAGCCCGAAGTTCCACCGATCGCCGGTGGTGCGGAAGAATTTTTCTCGCCGCACGACCGCTTGGCGGAGTCTAGCACACAGGTTCGGGCCGTGAAAGATTGCGAAGCCGATGGAGATTTGATTTGGTTCCGCCGCGCCCGAATGTGCGCGACGATGTCGCAATCGCATCCGGCGGTATTGTTATTCTTATTGCGGCGCAAATTCCGGCGAGCGGGGAAGAAGGGTCTGTTGTCGAGCGCGCGAATTCAAATAGCGGCAACAAATCACGAATATTCCAGTTTGGATCGGATTGAAACTGTGGTTCCACTTCGGAACTTGATCGCGCCGGTGCGAGCTAGGATCGACGTTGTCCGCCCGGTGGGCCCGTTGGATCTGTGGCGAGCGACAGGAAGATCAAACGATTCAATTCAGAGCTTTTAGGCGCGCGCAAGCTCTCCGTTGGCGCAAATTCTTGCTGAGCGCAGCGCACCGTTGTTCTGGCCCGCTCCTTGCCTAAGCATCGGTGATGAACCTGCCAATCCAAGCTGCATCCAATCTCGCAGCCCGCCGCAATCTCACGGTTTGTATCGTGGATAGCGACGCGGTTCAAACTATTACCATCCGAAACTCGCTAGAGCGATCCGGCTTCCCCGTGGTGGTCGCCGGATTGCCCTACGACGCGCTGGAAAAAATCCACTTCGGCGGCCGCCCCGTGATTCTGGTCGATTCGATACTGCCGGGGATGGACGCCGTGGGATTTCTCGGCAGAGTGCTGGCGAAGAATCCGGAAACGCACGCATTGTTGATGTCCGGCGAACACTCGGTGGACGCCGCCATCGACGCGATCAAGCACGGCGCCTACGACTTCCTGTGCAAGCCGCTCGACTTCGCGCGGCTGACCCGCACGCTCGACGAACTAGCCAGTGAATTGCAAAAGCCATCGGCGATCGTGGCGCCGACAAGCGAACCGTGGCGTCCGTTGCCGCTCAGCGAAATGCGCCGAATCCATATCCGGCGCGTGCTCGAGACATGCAACGGCAACCGCGTCCGCGCCGCCCGCGTGCTGGGCATCGGACGCACCAGCCTCTACCGATTCCTGAAGAGCTCCGATCGGCAAACCGCCGCCAGCATCAGCGCCTGAAAGAAGGGGCCGGCATCTTCGCGCCAGCGCAGCGGACGGTTTTGCGTTTGCTGATTCCTGTCAGCGTGCGTTTTAGTTGCCGGTAGTGTAAGACGCGTTGTGCATCAGCGACGCCGGCAGGGCCACTGTCGAATCCAGGCGCACCAGCATCCCGGTTTGCGCCGGCAGTTCAACGTCCTTGCCCTTCTTCGCCATGACGTATGCCGTGCCGCCCACCAGACCGATTACCGTTCCGCGCAGCACATGGCTGAAGATCAAGCCGACCGTCGATCCGCCCGCCGTCCCGATGGCCACGTCCTCGACATCGTTTTTCACGCTGTGGTTTTCGGTGATCACTTCGCCTTCCACGGCCTTGATGTCCTTGCGTTGCTTATTTGCCTCGGTGCCGCCGCTATAGACTGAAAGGATGCTCATCTTCGCGGGGAAGAGCCGGCTTTCGACCTCGATCGAATCGAACTTCAAATTCATGGCCGCGCCGCCGCGGAACATCGAGAACCATTTCGGCCGCTCGACGGTGGTGACCGTTCCGTGAATGACCGCGCCCGCCGGCAGAATCATGGTGTTGCCGGTGAAGACAGGCTCGGCCACGACGGCCGTGAAGGGATCTCCGCTATGTGCCACGTTCGAGCTCAATCCGTTGATGAGCGTCAGCCGAACCTGCGTTCCCGGGATAACCTGATTTGCCTGGGCGTGAGCGGCGGGGCTCAGCCACAATGCGAGTGAAAAAACCGCGCACAAAACCACAAAACGCTTCATGGATTCCTCCTGTGTCCCAGGGGACGCGTGTGGGCTCCCGCAGGGATCGACCCCGAGCGAAAGGGAATTGCGCTTTCGTTGAGGGTGAATGTCCAGATGACAGTGCGAAGACTCGCTGGCACTGTTTCCGGAACTCCCCAGTGTCGTGGGGATTTGCCGCTGGCGCAGCGGACCGGGTGCGGAGGTTGCACCCGGACCTTAAGATACACCAATGGCGACGACCGTTGCCCAGGATTTTTTCAGATGAGCCGAAATGTGAGGGAAGTGCGGAGCGGCGGGGCCCACCCCCGGGGGTTAGGGACCCAGCCGGCCCCCCGTTCATGTCCTAAACGGCAACATCGCTTTCGCCACACCTGTACTTCGGGCAGTTCCCGCCAGCTGCCAGCACTCCCGTAAGCTCGATTCATGGACGAACGCAAAAAGCTGGGCCTGAAGGCAGCCGCTCTCACGCTGCTTCCCGTGGCCCTGCTGTTTCCGACGCTTTCCGCCGCGCATTTCGGGCCCACTGGCCCGGCGAGCATTTGGCCCGTACTACTCTACGCGCCGCTGGCGATGTGGATCGAGACCCGCGCGATGGGGATCCTGCTCAATATGTATCGTAGCGGCCGCGATCCGATTCTGCTGGCGATACTGCCGCTCGGGTTGGCCTCCGTCGGCACGTACCTGCTTACCGGCCTGGTTTTTGTGCTTTCGCTCCCCGCGCTGCTCTCCTCGATTCCGCTCACCTGATCGGCGCTGCCGCCGGGTCGCGCAGGAGTCGTCCGGCGTTTACTCTGAAACCACTTGACAGTTGACCACTCGAAGAATAGCCTCCCGTCAATCAACGCTGTTTTGGAAGTTTTGGGTAGATAGGGAACGTATGACGCGACGTATGAAGCCGGGTCCCGTGACCGCGACGTGGGGTATCCCGCTATCGACGGCTGAGTTTGAAATTTTGCTACGCCGCGCGTCCGAATGCGCCAAGCCCGCTCCGCCGCAGCTGGTCAAGTGCCCGGCGTCCGCTCGCAAACGCCCGCCCACCGCCGCCTGATCAGCTCTTCCTCGAACACTCGACCGAGGCCCCGCGATCGCAGCGCCCGCGCTAAGACTCCGCTGAGCGGGGGCCAATGCCTTGCCCTCTCTGCTATGATGAATGGCCCGTTGGCGGGTGGTGCAATCGGTAGCACATGGGCCTTTGGAGCCTAGAATCTTGGTTCGAGTCCAAGCCCGCCAGCCATGCGGAGAGGTGTCCGAGCGGTTTAAGGAGCACGCTTGGAAAGCGTGTGTTGGGGAAACTCAACCGTGGGTTCGAATCCCACCCTCTCCGCCATTGATATTCAGTGCCGCGAAATCGTGCGAGTCCCGCCTTTTAATTCCTTGAAAACCAATTCGCGGTGGCAATCCAGCAAACGGCTTTGGCTTGCCGAGCGCGCACTTCAACGCGAGACTCGGCCCTGGCGCACATACCGGAAATCCTGTATGGCAGCGGAAGCAAACGGTTTGACAAAATATCCGCGCGAGCGTGCACTCCAAAGCGATGGGACATTCGTGGGCTCACTGAAAGTTCTAATCGTCGACGACAACGAGCCGGTACGCCGGGGCATCCGGTCGCTGCTTTCGCTGTGTCCTCACGCAACCGTCTGCGGAGAAGCCGGCGACGGCCTGGGCGCGCTCATGAAAGCGCGTTCGCTTCATCCGGACCTGGTGATAATGGACATCTCGATGCCCCGTATGGACGGGATCGAGGCTACCGAGATTCTTCTCAAGGAACTTCCCGAAACGCAGGTCATCGTTATAAGCCAGAACGATCCCGTATTGGTGGCGCCGCAAGTCGCTCGCTCGGGCGCTCGCGTTTATATTGCCAAGAATCAGCTGGGGGAGAAGCTACTGCCCGCGATTGATGAGATTGTCAGCGACCGACGGTCTGGCAGCCGCGAGCCGTTCGACCCGCCCGCTGTCTCGGCGACGGCATCCACAGCGGCACAGAACGAGAGAATATTCCGGGAAATGCTGGACGCGCTGCCGACGGCAATCGTCAGCTCCTCCGACGACGCCATCGTCAGCAAGAATCTGAGCGGCGTGATCACGAGTTGGAACAAAAGCGCCGAGCGGATTTTCGGCTACACCGCGCACGAAGCCATCGGCCAGAACGTTTCGATGATCATCCCCCCGGAGCGCCGCGACGAAGAGCTGGAAATCCTGGCGCGGCTGGGAAAGGGCGAACGCATCGAGCATTTCGACACCGTGCGCCGCCGTAAGGACGGCACGTTGATCGACGTCTCGCTCACCGTCTCGCCCATCCGCAATGCTTTGGGGCAAATCGTGGGCGCTTCGAAAGTGGCTCGCGACATCACAGAACGAATTCAAGCCGAAAAAGCGCTGCGGGACAGCGAAGAGCGGTTTCGCGCCATCGTGGAGACCACGCCCGAGTGTGTAAAGCTGGTGAGCCCGGACGGCACGGTGCTCCACATGAATTCTTCGGGCTTGCAGATGGTGGGGGCGCGAGACCCCGCAGAAGTGCTCGGAGAAAACGTCTACGGGCTGGTCGCGCCTGAAGACCGCGAACGGTATCGGGAGTTCAACGAGAGAGTCTGCGCCGGCGAAAAGGGATCTCTCTCATTCGACATCATAGGCTTGAAAGGCGAGCGGCGCAGCATGGAATCCCGCTCGGCTCCGCTCGGCACCCCGGACGGCGTGGTGCAGCTCGGAGTGACACGCGATGTGACGGAGCGGAAACTCGCCGAGGAGCGCGAGCGGCGGATCATTGCCGAATCCGCAGCAGCGAATGCGAAATTCCGCGCGGTATTCGAGCAGACCACGGTTTTCGCCGGGATCATGACGACCGACGGCATCGTCATCGACGCGAACAAATTGTGCCTCGACGCTTGTGGTTACCGTGCCGAGGATGTGCTGGGAAAGCAGTTCTGGGACGCGGGCTGGTGGCGGAATTACAAGGATTCGCGCGACAAGATTCGCGCCGCCACGCCTTTGGTCGCGCAGGGAATTCCATACCGCGAAATGCTCAAGTATTCCTGGGCGGACGGCACGGCGCGGCTGGTCGACTTCGCGCTCTATCCGATTGTCGACGATCAGAATCGCGTTTTGTTTCTGCACCCGACCGGCGTGGACATCACGGATCTGAAGCGCGTGGAGGCGAATTACCGTGAGCTGGCGGAATCGCTGGACGCGGAAGTCCGCGCGCGAACAAGCGAACTGGAAAACCGCAACGCCGAAGTGACGCGTCAATCCGATCTGGTGCGCGAGTTTTCACGCCGGCTGTTGCAGGCGCAGGATGCCGAGCGCCGCCACATCGCGCGCGAGTTGCATGACAGCGCTGGCCAGACGCTGGCGGTCTTGAACATGGACCTGGCTTTGTTCGTTCAGAAGGTGGGAGAGCAATCTCCCGAGTTGGCGGCCGTGGCGGCAAAGATCGAGAACACCGTGCGGCAACTGCAGCGCGAGATCCGCACGACATCGTATCTGCTGCACCCGCCGCTGCTGGATGAGGCGGGCCTGAAATCCGCGCTCAGTTGGTATATTCAGGGGCTCGCGGAGCGCAGCGATTTGGAAGTCGATATCACGATTACGGATAATTTCGGCCGGTTGCCGCGCGACATGGAGCTGGTAATCTTCCGCCTGGTGCAGGAGTCGCTAACGAATATTCATCGGCACTCAGGCAGCAAGACTGCTCACATCGCCCTCAGCCGGAGACCCCGTGAAATTCGGCTTGAAATCCGGGATCAGGGGAAGGGAATGTCGGCCGAGCGTCTGGCGGACATTCAGTCGGGAGCTTCCGGCGTGGGAACTCGCGGCATGCGGGAACGCGTGCGACAGTTCGACGGAAATATCAGATTTGAGTCGAGCACTTCGGGGACGAAGATTGTGGTTACGTTTCCCGTTCCCAAGACCGAGCCTACGGACGAAGAGCCAGGCGTGGAATCGATGAGCGCTTCGGTCTAGCGCGCCGTCCGTCTGTAATTAACAGCAAATTCCACCACTTGCCGGCCGACCGTGGCTAATTGCGCGGCGACCTTTTCATCCGAGCACGCGCCGCTGGCGTCGAAGATTTTCTCGGTGGTGTTGAGCGTCGCGCCGAAGGGCGTGGGCCAGCCGCGCAGCGCATGCACGATCGAGCGTAGCGCAGCGAGCGTGCTTACGGCTGCCTGCCAGCCGGCCGCATTGACCACACATCCCACGGCGCGGCCCTCGAGATAACTCCGATCGTCGTCACGTAAATCCTCCAGCAGGTCGAGGGCATTCTTCACCAGACCGGAAACGCCGCCATGGTATCCGGGGCTGGCGACGATCAAGCCGCTCGCTTGCCGCACGGCATCGACAAATTCTCGTTGTGCTTCGTTGCGATCGGGATGTTCGGGAATGTAGTGCGGCAGCCGCGATAGAAACGGCCCGTCGAAAATCCGCGTGCGGGCCCCGACCGATTCGGCGGCTTCCAAAGCCAGGCGCAGGGCGCGATCGGTGGAGGAATTGCTTCGCGTGGTGCCACCGACGCCGACGATTAGAGGTTTCGATGAATCGGCGGCGTCTGTTGTGCTGGTCATCGAGTTGTTTTCTATCCTGTACGCGCAGCGGCGCCAAACAATCCCGCGACGGTCAACTATTGCACAGCTCCAGCGATTCCTTGATGCAATCGTGGACGAAGTGCAATTGTTCGGGCGCGATCGCATAGGGCGGCAGGACGTAAATCACATTGCCCAACGGGCGAAGCAGGACGCCCGAGTCGAGAAAGAATTTGTAGAGCTTCGGGCGGAGGTTCGAGAAGTAACCCGCGTCGTCGGCGCGCAGTTCGACGGCGGCCATGGTGCCGAGCGAGCGGACTTCAGCGACGGCGGGATGGTCCTTTATTTTCGCGAGGCGCTCGCAATGGATGCGGGAGATAGCAGCGATGCGTTCGAATACGGGCTCAGTTTCGAAAATACGGAGGCTGGCAGTTCCTGCGGCCGCTGCGATGGGATTTCCGGTGTAGGAGTGGCCGTGGTACAGCGTGCGCAGGCGATCCGCACTGACGAAGGCTTCGTGAATGCGGCCTGTGCAGATCGTCGCGCCCATCGGCAGCACACCGCCGGTGAGTCCTTTGGATAGGCACATGATATCGGGCGCTATTCCGGCTAGCTCACACGCGAACATCTTGCCGGTGCGGCCGAAGCCGGTGAGGACTTCGTCGGCGATTAGGAGCACGTCGTGCGCGTCGCAAGCTTTTCGGACGCGCTGGAGGAATTCCGCCGGATGCACGATCATGCCGCCTGAGCCCTGCAGCAGCGGCTCGACGATGACGGCGGCTATCTCGTTGCTTTTCTCTTCCAGCAGACGATCAAGTTGCTCCACGCAGTCGATGGCGCAGGCGGCGCGAGTCTTCCCGACTGGGCAGCGATGGCAGTACGCCGAATGGACGCGATGCACGGGGAAGAGCATGGAGCGAAAGGGCTCGTTGAACGCGGAATCCGCGCCTACGGACATGGCGCCCACGGTGTCGCCGTGGTAGGCGTGCTCCAGTGCGACGAGGGAGCGCTTTTCGGGACGGCCTACATTCTGCCAGTACTGCACGGCTGTTTTCAGCGCGACTTCCACCGCGGTTGAGCCGTCGTCGGAAAAGAAAATGTGCTCGAGACCGGGCGGCAGATATTTTGCGAGCGCGGTTCGCAGTTCTTCGACCGCGTCATGCGTGAAGCCCGCGAGCAGCACGTGATCGACTTTCGCGGCTTGCGCGGCGATGGCTGCGGTGATGGCGGGATGTCCGTGGCCGTGCAGATTGACCCACCACGAGGAAATGCCGTCGATGAGTTTGCGGCCGTCGGCGGCGTGCAGATAGACGCCTTCGGCGCGCACGATGCGGACAGGCGCGGGATCGAGCGCTTCCTGCGTGAAGGGATGCCAGATGCGGAGGTCGCGGCTCATTTGTGCGAGGTTAGGTGTGTCCGATTCACGTGTGAAATACTCGCGGGTCGAATGATTTGTGAAACACATTGAGTAGTGCGGCGCGGTTCAATTTTGTCAGTGGAGGAACGACGCCGACCACTTTGATCTTTCCGTAGTGTTCGATTGCGCGGCGATTGTCAGCGTTCGGTTTGCCGCACATCACGACTCCTCGGACTTTCAGTCGGGCCGAACGCAGCGCGGCGAGCGAAAGCAGAGTGTGATTGATCGTTCCGAGCGTGGTGCGGGCTACGAGCAGCACGGGCAGCGCGAGATGCTTCATCAGATCGGTGGTCAATTGCGTGTCGTTGACTGGGACCAGCGCGCCACCAGCGCCTTCGACGATCAAGTTTTCCTTTACGCCGATTTCGGGCACGACAATTTTCGCGAGATCGATTCGCACGCCGGCCTTTTGCGCGGCCAGATGCGGCGATACGGGCGGAGCGAAGCGATAGGCCTCCCGCAAGAGTTTTGCGCGCGGGCGATCGGCGATGCGAGCGACGGTGCGTGTGTCCGTTCCTTCGCGCGTGCCGGTCTGGATTGGCTTCCAGTAATAAGCGTCGAGCGCGGCGCAAAGCAGCGCGGATACCACGGTTTTTCCGATGCCCGTGTCCGTGCCGGTGATGAAGAAGCGCTCAGGCATGAACGGCGCTGGCGGTGGACATAGTGCGCGGTAGAGAATCGCGCGAAGTTTCCATGGCTCGGACCACAGCGCGAATATCGTCGTGAGTGATCCGGCTGGTGAGCGAGAAACGCAGACGCGCGGAGCCCGCGGGAACCGTCGGCGGGCGAATGGGCCGCACGGCAAGTCCGCCGCGCTGGAGCTCGACTGCAAAGTGGATGGCTGATTCGTTGCTGCCGAGAATCACAGGCACGATGTGCGAGGCGCTGGCGCCGCAATCGAAACCGCGTGCGGTGAGTTCATCGCGAAGGAGCGCTGCGATTTCCTGGAGATGGGCGCGCTCGGAATTAGCGCCGCGAGCCAAAGCCACGGCTGCCTGAATCTGGCGCGCGAGATAGGGCGGCATCGCGGTCGAGAATATGAACGTGCGTGCGCGATTGATGAGGTATTCCTTCAGAGGGGCCGAGCCGCAAACGAACGCGCCGGCGGAGGCGAGCGCTTTGCCGCACGTGTGGATGACGGCGAGGATTTCGCGCTCGCGAACGTGATCGAAGGAGAGCCCGCGGCCTCCGGTGCCGTAAACGCCTGTCGCGTGGGCTTCGTCGAGCACGATGGAGGCGCCGTACTGATGCGCCAGGTTCAGAAGTTCGCTGAGAGGCGCGACATCGCCTTCCATGCTAAACACCGTCTCAGTGACAATAACTCTCGCGCCGGGTGCGTCCGCGCGTTCACGCAAGGCATTTTCGAGAAAGGGAAGATCGCGATGCGGATAGATGACCTTCGATGCGCCAGAGAGACGAATTCCGTCGATGAGGCTGGCGTGATTCTGCGCGTCGGAGAAAACGGTGTCGCGTGGCTTCAGAATCGACGAGAGCAAGCCAACATTGGCCGCGTAACCTGAACCGAAAAAGAGCGCGGCTTCGGCGCCGGTAAATTCCGCGAAATCCGCCTCGGCCTTTTCCCATTCGATGGCGTTGCCCGAAAGGAGACGCGAGCCGGTTCCGCCCACGACGCTGGCTTGGGCGACAGCTTCCGCGACCGCTTGCTTCAGCCTGGGATTTGCGGCTAGCCCGAGATAGTCGTTGGAACTTAGATTGACGCCGCCTGGAGTGTCGAGAGTTCGAAACTGCGACTGCGCGCGAAGGGCATCGAGTTCACGCGCCATTCGGCTGCGGATTTCCTGCGGCGGCTGGCTGACGCGCGAGGATGAATTCTCTTCAGGCACTCTGCATGGCCCTCATGCCCAGCGTTTCGAGCAGACGGTGATCCGCGTCGGCGCCGGGATTCGGCGTGGTGAGAAGTTTTTCGCCCGTGAATATGGAATTCGCACCGGCGAGGAAACACAGGGTCACCGCTTCCTGCGAAAGGCCACGGCGTCCCGCAGCGAGACGCACACGAGAAGCAGGCATCAAAAGTCGCGCGGTGGCGATGGTGCGGACCATCACGAGCGGGTCGAGATCTTCAGCTCCGCTGAGGGGCGTGCCTTCGCCGGGCACCAGTGCGTTTATCGGAACGCTTTCCGGGTGAGGATTCAGGCGTGCCAGCTGTTCGAGCAGCCCGAGATGGTCTTCGTCGGACTCGCCCATGCCGAGGATGCCGCCGCAGCAGACGGTGATGCCGGCCTTGCGAACGTTGTCGATGGTGCGGAGACGATCGTCGTAGATCCGCGTGGTGATGACTTCACCATAATACTCCGGCGAGGTATCGAGATTGTGATTGTAGGCGCTTAAACCAGCTTCTTTCAGCCGCCGCGCCTGCGATTCAGTGAGCATGCCGAGCGTGCAGCAGACTTCCATATCGAGCGCCGCCACTCCGCGGACCATTTCGAGCACGCGATCGAAATCTTGTCCGTCGGTAACCTGCCGCCACGCGGCGCCCATGCAGAAACGAGTGGCGCCTTCGGCTTTCGCATTTTGCGCGGCATCCAGCACATCTCGCGAATTCATCAGCTCCTGGCGCGCGACGCCGGTTTTGTAGTGCGCGCTTTGCGAGCAGTAGGCGCAGTCTTCCGGGCAACCGCCGGTTTTGATCGAAAGCAGGCGGCAGAGCTGGACTTCGTCGGGACGGTGAAATTCGCGGTGGGCGAGCTGGGCCTGGAAGATTAACTCGGGGAGGGGTAGATGGAAAATTCGGCGAATTTCCTCGCGCGTCCAATCGTGGCGAAGCTGCGTCATGAATCTCCTCGAATAGGACCTTCGTTTCAACGTCAAAGATATCAAATCGCAAGCGGGCACGGCGGGAAAAGCTGGGCTCAACGTCTGGTATCATGCGAACTCCACGGAAGACTTGACCCGGCGGCCGAAGACCGATCCAACCGAGATTTTTCATCAGCGAGATGGGATTTACGCGCCGGAGCTCGTGGCTGCGGCGATTGTGGAGCTGGATTTCTTTTCCTGGCTGGCAAGAACTCCCGCGAATGTGGCGCAGATTTGCGCGACGTTCCGATTTGCCGAGCGGCCCGTGGACACGATGACGACGCTGTTCTGCGCGCTGGGGTACATCGAGAAGCGAGGCGAGCTTTTCTATTTGTGCGAGGTAGCGCGGGGATTTCTGGTGAAGGGTTCGCCGTGGTTCGTCGGTCCTTATTTCACGCATTTTCGTGGGCGGCCGATTTACGAGGGACTACTGGAAACTTTGCGGACGGACAAGCCGGGCGGCTGGGCGGGAGCGCCTGCGCGGAAGCCGTGGGCGGAGGCGATGGAGGACGATGGATTCGCGGAGGAGTTTACCGGGACGATGGATTCGCGCGGCATGTATGTGGGACCGGCGCTGGCCTCGGCGCTCGATCTTGGTGCGCACCGGCACTTGCTGGACATCGCGGGCGGATCGGGAATTTACTCGTGCTGCATCGCCGCGGCGCATCCGCATTTGAAGGCCACGGTATTCGAGCGGCCGCCCGTCGATCGCGTGACGCGGAAATGCATCGAGCGGCGCGGATATACCGAACGTGTGGGAGTGGCGGCGGGCGATATGTTTCGCGATGAGCTGCCGAGGGAGTGTGACGTGCATCTGTGGTCCAACGCGCTGCATGACTGGGATGCGGCTACGTGCAAGCGGTTGCTGGCGAAATCGTTCGCGGCGCTGCCCTCCGGTGGCATGGTGGTGGTGCATGATAAGCATTTGAACCGGGACAAGACCGGGCCTCTGCGAATTGCGGAGCACTCCGTGTTCCTGATGGCGGGAACCGAAGGGCGCTTTTATTCGATCGGTGAGGTTGAGGAGTTGTTAGGCGGTGCGGGATTTGTCGATTTGAATTATCACGACGTGATTTTGGATTACAGCGTGATTTGTGCGAAGAAGCCGTAAGTGAACTCGGGCTAAATTCCTCGCGTCTCCCGACCCGTGCTGCCTGGGGCAACGCTAACACGCGAACAGAGATTCTTCGACCGCGTGACCCGACGTGCCGCAGGAGCGGCACGAAATGCCAAAGCTTCCGGCCGCTCCGCTCAGAATGACGACGCGGCGTAGTTCTTGCCGGAACTGAATCCTGAATGCTGACGGGTGTCGAGGCTTACGGTTTTTCCCATTGGCCTGATTTGGCGGAGCGGAAGATTGCGTCGATCACTGCCATGTTCTTTACGGAGTCCTCCAGAGGGACGGGGACTTCGCCGCCATCGCGGACGGCTTTCGAAAAAAGGTCGGCCTGGATCGTGAATTGGTTGCAGGTAGGGATCAATTCGGTGGTAATTCCGCCGCCGGTGGGGTCGCCGGGGTTGTCGTCGATCAGGATTTTGCTGGGCTCGTCGGTGATCGGATTGATCGGACGATCGATCTCGATGCGGCCTTTTGTTCCCAGGAAAATCATGCGCTGGTTATAGCCAATCTGCGTGGAGCAAGTGAACGTGGCGCGGCCGGACGGGAACTCCAGCGTCGCGGACGTGAGCCGGTCGATGCGCATTTCGGGATCGCGCTCGATCAGGGCGCTGGCGCGAGTGGGCTCCTCGCCGAAGACGAAACGCGAGAGCGTGACCGGATAGCACCCGATGTCCAGCAGCGCGCCTCCACCGTATTCGAGGATATTGCGCACGTCCTTCGGATCGCGGTTGAAATAACCGCACCAGCCGGAAATCAGGCGGAGTTCGCCGAGGCGGCCTTCGCGCACCATCTGCCTCGCGCGCAGCCAGCGAGGATGGGTGCGGACCATGAAGGCTTCGCCGATTCTGACCTTTGCGCGGTCGCGGGCCTCGATCAGCTGGCGCGCTTCGGCTGCGTTGATGCCCACGGGCTTTTCGCAGAGAACGTGCTTGCCGGCCTCGGCAGCGCGGATGGACCATGGCACGTGCAGGTGGTTGGGCAGGGGAATATAGATGACGTCGATTTCGGGATCGGACAGCAGCGCTTCGTAGGAGCCATGAGCGCGGGGAATGCCCAGCGAGCGGGCGGCGTCTTCGGCCTTGCGCAAATCGCGCGAGGCGATGGCGACGACTTCACTGTGCTCGCAGGCACGCATCGCGGGAACCACGCGACGAACGGCGATTCCCGCGACGCCCAGAATGCCCCAGCGGACTCTTTTAGGCGTCACGGCGAGAGCCTCTCTAAGTGGACTGCGCGGCGGCCTCCGGGGCTGAAACTCCCACGCCTAAAAACCGCCGCCCGACTCAGTGCGAGGCGACGTTGTCAGCAGAAGAGAGATTCTTCGACTGCGTGACCGGACGTGCCACAGGAGCGGCGCGAAATGCCCAAGCGTCCGGCCACTCCGCTCAGAATGACGGCGTTGCGCGCGACAAATTGAGACTATCGCGCGGCAGCGACAACCGGTTTGCGAGAGGCGCGTGCGCTGGCCAGTTCTTCGAGGCCCAGGCGCAAATCCTCGACCAGGTCTTCCGCGTTTTCGCAGCCAGGCGACAGGCGCAGCAGCGAATCGGAAAGACCCAGCTGAGCGCGGGCTTCGGCCGGAATCGACGCGTGCGTCATGGTGGCCGGATGGCAGATCAGCGACTTCACGCCGCCGAGGCTTTCGCCCAGCGCGAAGAAGCGCCGGTTGGAAGCGAACGACGCGACTTCTTCGACGCTGCCGTTGATTTCGATCGAGATCATGCCGCCGAAGCCGGTCATCTGGCGCTTGGCGACATCGTGTCCCGGATGATTCGCGAGGCCCGGATAGTAGACGCGGCGAATGAGCGGGTGACCGTTGAGCGCGTTAGCGATGGCGCGCGCGTTTTCTTCGTGGCGCAACATTCTGAGTTCGAGAGTCTTCAGACCGCGCATGGTGAGCCAACAATCGAATGGCGAAGGCACGGCGCCGGTGGCGTTCTGAAGGAATTTGATGGGCTCGAAAACGGCGGCGTCTTTTGCGAGCGCCACGCCCTGAACGGTGTCGGAATGTCCGGCGAGATATTTCGTGACGCTGTGCACGACGACATCCGCGCCCAGCTCGAACGGCTGCTGGAAGCAGGGAGTCGCAAACGTATTGTCCACGACGACTAAAGTTCCACGCGCATGCGCGAGCTTGGCGACCGCGGCGATATCCGTGATCAGGAGACGCGGGTTGGTTGGCGATTCGATCCACACCAGGCGCGTCTTGGGCGAAAGCGCGGCTTCGACGGCTTTCAGGTCGGCAGTGTCGATCTGCTTCGTTACCACTCCGAAGTTTGCGTAGACCTTGTTGAGGATGCGGTAGGTGCCGCCGTAAACGTCGAGCGGGATAATGATCTCGTCGCCCTGGCGCAGATAAGCTTGCAGCACGGCGTTTTCCGCGGCGAGGCCTGAGGCAAAAGCGGCCGCGAAGGGCACGCCTTCGAGTTCCGCGAGCACTGTTTCCAGGCGCTGGCGCGTAGGATTGTTGGTGCGCGAGTAGGAGTAGCCCTTGTCCTGGCCGGGTGCCTCCTGTTCGTAGGTCGAAGTCTGGAAAATCGGCGCGACCAGGGCTCCGGTTTCAGGTTCTGACGGCTGGCCTGCGTGGATGGTGCGTGTGGCGAACTTCATTTCTCTCTCCCTTTGCGCCCGGCTTGGCGAAAGCTCCCCGGATATGGCAGAGCCTCCACGGTCGCCATGTGCGCCGTGATCGAAAAGCACGCTGACGACGTTCTTGCGGCACCTAAACCGCGAACGGAGCCCGCGCTTTTCGTTGGTACAGCTTGGGAGTTGAATCTTCAATGACCGGTTAACGGTCAGTTGAGGATCTTATCTCTCCCTGATCTCCCGGTTCGCCTTGCGGCGAATCGAGAGCCCGGTTAGGGGCAGGAGTTAGCACCTTGGTTCTCGGACCAGGTTGCTGTGGCTTCCTAGGGCCTGTACCCTCAGCCACTCTTGATAAGCGCTGCCGTGAGGCAGCAACGAAATCCTAGCAGCGGCGGGGGATTGCGTCAAGAGACGCGCGTTCGGCGGGCCGCCAATTTGGCAGGGTGACGGTCGCAGATAAAGCTCATTCACCAGTGAATGCAGCCGTGCGGGCGAGGTTGATTTATACTTCAGCGCTGTCGCGTAATGAACTCCTGACCGATTTTCTGCGCGGGGGCAGACATGAAAAATCTGTTTGAAGCGGCAACCGCGAGAGAAGTGAAGGAACGGATCGCGGCGCTGCGGCCGGATAGCCAGCGGCTGTGGGGCAAGATGAATGCGCCGCAAGCGGTGGCCCACTGCGCGGTCGGCGTGGAGTTGGCGCTAGGGGACAAGACTCCGCCGCGGGTACTAATGGGCTGGATCTTTGGATGGATCGTGAAGCCCTTGGCGCTCCGGGACGACCAGCCGTTCCGGCGGAACTCGCCGACGATAAAGGAACTGGTGATTCAGGATGACCGGGACTTGAATAAGGAACGGGATCGGTTGGTGGGATTGATCGATCGGTTTGCCGCGGCCGGGCCGGCGGGGTGCACCCAGCATCCGCACAGTTTTTTCGGACGGCTGACGCCGGAAGACTGGGCGATATTGATGTACAAGCATCTGGATCATCATCTGCGGCAGTTTGGGGTCTAGCGCCGGGAAGCACGGTCACCTCGAAAGGCGTCATCATCGTCAATTACGAGCGCGCCGGAGCAGTCACTACCGGGAGTTTGTGAACATTCGCGCCGCATCGGGCGTCTGAAGGCAGGTCCTCCGGTAATCCGGGTCCGGGACCCGCTTGTCCGGTTAGGGCCCTGATCAGGAGTTGGGGAAGTCCGCTCGATTTCAATGGCCATAGTTCTTCCGAATGATTGCTGCCAGCAGAAGCAAGAGTGCAGAGAGACGGACTAGATAAATCCATGGACTCGCTTCATTCGGCTTCCAAAAGAACAGCAATGCGATCCGATCCGCCCCTTCAATTAGGAAGAACGCGGCGAATGCGATAAAGAACCGATCGCGCGTGTGGGTCCAGAACTTGAGGAAGAAGACAGCGGCAGTGATCGAAGCCATGACAATTATTCCGATCAGAAATGCTTGAATAGGAGTCATTGGCTTTCCCAAACCAAACCGTACAAAAGCAGCGCCAGGGATACCGCCGAAGTAGCAAGTCGGTATGTGAAAAGATCGATTGTAGGCAGCAAAACCAGATCGACGAATAC
The DNA here is from genome assembly GCA_963800535.1 of uncultured Acidobacteriota bacterium. Classification (GTDB taxonomy): domain Bacteria; phylum Acidobacteriota; class Terriglobia; order Acidiferrales; family UBA7541; genus Palsa-295. The sequence continues at coordinate 271,113 of CAWDBK010000007.1, read as the reverse complement.
GAGCCCGTTTGAAACGGTCAAGCCCGCGAAGCACAATCCGCTCCAGAGCAAGAGCTTTCTTCTCCCGCGAATGTACCCGCGCAGCAGCAATATCGAACACAACAGGCTCGTGAACGCCTCTAAGAGATAAACGAGCTGTGCCATTTCACTCTTTATCCTTGGTAAACCGGAAAGCGCGGGCGAAGTCCCGGACCGCGGACGACGCTTTCGAATGAATTATCGTGGAGATTCGCACGACTTGCTTTCTGTATGCCACGTCGAGCAGTTCAATGAGCTGGTTTCGATCTTCCGATTTTGTCTCATAGCAGTATTGACCTGCCGAGCCTGGAACTTCGACGACGATCCCTTCCCTCGCCAAGTCTTCTAGAAGCTGACGGGCAAAATTCTGGTTGACGTACAAACGTTTCGATAACCCCTCGGGGGACCAATTTGCGGGACGACTGTTCCACAGAAGGAGGAGCGCCTCAAGATGAGGTACGCTATCGATTTTGTCGTAGATGAACTGGTAGATTCGACGATCTTGTTCGATACCTTCCGCCACGGCCCCTGTCCTGGCAAAAAGTCTCTGACGCAGCTCAATGGTAGCACACCCGATTGGCGGCTCCTGATTGGTCGGATAACCCTGGCAAAGCGGTGCCGAGCCAGGACTCGTTCAGGCTAGCGGGTTGGTCAGGTATTGCGAACGACGATTTTCTTTTGTGAGGCGAATTTCGACGCACTTGCGCTATCGTCAGTCGAATTCTATCTGCTTGGAATGGTGGGCTGTACGAGGATGGACCTAAGCGTCACAACGTTGGGACTCCTGCTCCTAATCGCAGCCATAGTTGCGATGTTGGCGAGAAGATTCCGCATGCCTTATAGCGTGGGCCTGGTAATCGCTGGTATCGCTTTGTCACTATCGCACGCATTGCCCCAAATACCTCTTTCCAAGGAACTAATCTTCACGATTCTTCTACCACCACTAATCTTCGAGGCGGCACTGCACATCCATTGGCGGGAATTGCGAAAAGACTACTTGGTGATTCTGCTGCTTGCGACCGTAGGAGTGCTGATTTCTGCAGTCGTTACGACGCTGGGTTTGCACTACATAGTGAATTGGGAATGGCCGAGCGCCCTGCTGTTCAGTGCCCTAATCGCGGCAACTGACCCCGTATCGGTGATCTCGATGTTCAAGGACGCGGGACAACGAGGACGTCTGCGATTTCTGATGGAAGCCGAGAGCCTTTTCAATGACGGGACGGCTGCCGCCGCATTCACAATCGCAGTTGCGATTTTCCTGGGCACGCATGTTACTCCGGCTGGAGTCGCCACAACAACACTCCTCACCATAGGAGGAGGAATACTCTGCGGCGCGGCGGTTGCCGTCGTGGTCTTGTTACTGGCTGGCAGAACTGAGGACCACCTTGTCGAAACAACGCTCACGACCGTAGGAGCATACGGCTCTTTTATTCTCGCACAACATTTTCAGTCGTCAGGCGTGCTCGCCACCTTGACTGCTGGGTTGATTCTTGGGAATGTTGGCCCTCTCGGCGCGCTTTCCCCGAAGGGAAAAGAAGCGATTGAGTCATTTTGGGAATATGCGGCATTTGTCGGAAACTCCCTTGTATTCCTGCTCATCGGAATGAACGGAACCAGAGAAAAGTTTTCGCAGGTGTGGCTCGCGGCGCTGACGGCAATCCTGTTGGTGATAGCAGGTCGAGCGGCAACCGTTTATCTGACGCTCTTGCCATTTGCGCACTCTTCCTTACGGGTGACACTACGACATCAACACGCTCTTTTCTGGGGCGGGCTACGGGGCGCGCTTGCCCTGGCTCTTGCCCTTGGACTCCCCGACAGTCTGCCGCGGCGAGCGGAAATTATCACCGTCAGCTTTGCGGTGGTCGCGTTTTCCGTTTTCATTCAGGGGCTGACGGTAGTGCCGTTGTTGCGGCGTTGGGGAGAGTTAACACCGCACGCGGCGAAAAGCGGATTCGTTCAAGGACGCGATTCTAGCCGCGCTCTCTGAGGTACTCGATGACTACATAGCCAAGAAGTCCGGAAATGACAGCTCGGGCGCATGCGCTGAGGACTATTGCTACGGTGCGATGCGCCAGGGCGAGACGTTCTGCCAAGTGGCCAGTTGTTGCAGCGCCCAATCCGGACTCTTGTCGGCGTGACAGGAGTTGCACGGGTTCGGGATTGCGAACTGCTTCGTCAACAGCGGTGAGATGAAACGAAACGTGTGCGCAGCGACCATGTTGTCGGCCAGCGTCACTTCGATCTGTGGCATGTGGCAGGCGATACACTTGCTGCCCTCACTGGTCTCCGCGTGGTGCGTGTGTGCGGCAACCGGCAAGTGCGGCCCCGGAATCGTGTCCGGGCCGTGGCAGCGGAGACAGAGATCGTTGTTCTGCACGGGCGCTATCAGGTCCGACTCATAGCGATCGCTGTGAACGTCGTGGCAATCAAAGCACCGCACTCCGCGGTGATACATCACTGACTGGCTGAAATCATTTCCCTGCATTCGGTTCTTATGTGCCGTGCCGTCTTGAAAGTAGTAGAAATCTTTCAAGCCGAATTTCTGTTCTTCCAACTGCCAGTGATCCGCCAATCGCTCGCCCGGTAAGTATCCAGCCGGCCAGTCCACGTAGTGTCCGGCGATCGGATTGTTCAGCGGGCGTCCTTGGCTGTGACACTGAATGCAAGTGTCGTTGGCACGCACGAAATCGAGCTTGGCGGGATTAACGATGTTGTCCTTGCGTGGCGCTGCGGCGTGCTCGCTTCCGGGGCCGTGGCATTTCTCGCATCCCACATTCCATTCCGTCGGCTTCTTCGTCACGAGATCGTAGTTCACGGAATGGCAGCCGTCGCAGAGGGGACCCGTCGGGCGCTCCGCATTCGCGTCGCCGTAATAAGGCACCCACCAATCCGCATTCTTTTCCACGTGAAACGGCAGCCACTTCTGATGCTTGATGTCCCACTGAGCGGGCAGAACGTAATAATCGTCGCCCTGCTTCGCGAAGTAGCGTTGTTTCCATCGGCTGCCGTAAACAAAAGCCACTTGTCCCAAGTCAAAGGTGCGCGCAGCGTCGGGCTTCGAGAAATCGCCAAGCACCGCGTCGGGATGCGACTTTGGGTCGCGCACGACGTTCGCCATCCTCGTCTTCTGCCAGGTCGCGTAAACGTCGGGATGGCAGGCTTTGCAAACCGAGGAACCGACAAACGTCTTTTGGGGAGGGGGAGCTTGGGCGGTAACGACCGTTGCGCCGAGCGCAACGCACAAGAGGCAAAGCCATAGTCGAACCGAGGCAGGCATGGAGGCAAACTATCCCCGTTCGCACAAAAGCGCAACGCGAAGTTGTCAGCCAGCGGCTCTCGCCGTCCGCTGACTCCCAGGGCAACAACGGAGTGCGCGCGGACGATACGTTTGAGTTCGTGGCGACCGACGGAGCGATGCTATTGCGGGAGCTTGGCGTACTCGGCTTTGGCTTCCTTGAGGAGCGAAACGTTGGGGTCGGCGTCCTTCCACAGCGCCAGAAAATCCTGATAGGCCGCTTTGGATTTGCCGGCATCGCCTTGAAGGGCGTAGGCGCGGCCGAGTCCCAGGTGGGCCAGTGCGGCGATCGGCTCGTTTCCTGCTACGCCGGGGTGATCGAGAATCTTCTGAAATTCACCGGCCGCCTCAGCGCCGCGTTTTGCAGCCAGAAACGCTTCGCCGCGCAAGTAGACAGGGTAGAGGGCGAACGTCATGGAAGTGTTGAACTCACCGAGCTCGTAGGGCTGAGAAGCGGACATGGCGTCGACGGCCTTTGCGCCGTCGCGGCTTGCGAGCTGAGTGGCCGCTCGTGCCATGGGCAGGTATTCGAATTTCACGATCGTGTCATCGGGCAGATCTTTGCCGAGTTCTTCCGCGAGACGGCCAGACTCCGCCGAATCGCCCGCGAGGCCCAGTGCAACGCTGGAGAGCGCTCTCACCTGTCTGGTTTGGGCGATTGCTCGCGCTGCGGCCACCTCCTGCTTCGCCTCGGCGGTGTTTCCGACCAGAGCCTGGCGGACTGCGTCGTGCGCGTGGTATTCGGCGGCGGTTTCTTTCTCACCGATTCTCAGAGCGGAGTCGGCTGCGTTGCGGGCGAGTTGCAGGGCTTTCGCATATTGTCCGCCGAACGCCGCGGTTTCGGATTGGAGAAAAAGTATCTGATCGTCGACGCCGGGTTTTCCAGTCGCGGCGGCGACTTGCCGCTCCATGTCGGCCGAGTCGTGCTGTTCGAATGCGATAGTGTAGAGAACCAGAGGCACCCACGGAGAGTCGACCTGGCGCTGGCGGGCTTGTTGCGCCATTGTTTTTGCTTGATCGAGCTGACCCAGCCACATTTGGCTGTACATCAGGTTCACCAGGTTGTCGCCGCTGCCGGGGACCAGATTTTCCGCCTGCTGCGAAGCGACGCGCGCGTTTTCGTAATCTCCCATGAAACTGAAAACGAGCCAGAGAGATGTCTGCGGATCCTCGTTGCGCGGGTCCGTCTGCGCGAATAGCTGGAATTTTGCGCGAGCCTCCTCGAGATTTCCGGTGACGGCCATATCGTAAAACGATTCGATCGCCAGCTTTTCACGATCGCTGGTTCGGTTTCGCAGCTCGTACGCTTTTCGCGTGGATGCGGCGGCGAGATCCATCTGGCTGAGGGGCTGATAGCATTGCGCAAGCTTCAAATACGCCATGGCGAAGTTGGGATCGAGCGAAATGGCGCGTTGAAACAGGGGAATGGCCGCGGCGTAATCATTCGCCAGGTCCGAGGTCTGATTGCCCAGCGTGTAGGCTTGCAGGGCTTCGAGCGAAGGCGTGGTGACGTCTTGCGGCAAAGCGTCGTTGTTCCGCACGGATGCCAGGGATTCTCCAAGCTTGGAGCGAATCTTGGTGGAGGCCTCGCCGAGTGCGCCGAGAATCTGTTCTTTACTGCCAGCCGTCGCTTGTTCATCCGCCAGGACATCGCCGGTGCGGCAGTTGATGGCTTTCAGACCGAGCACGTATTCGCTGCCGAGGTTGGAGATCGAGCCGTCGATGGTTGCCACGGCGCCTGTTCGCCGGCAGACATCGCGCGCTAGATCCTGCGTCAGGCGCGTTTGTTTGGGCTGGCTCATCAAGTCCAGGGTTTGGGCAACTTGCTGGTCGGAGATCAGACTCAGAAAGGGCGACTGTTCGAGTTGTGCGGAAAGTCCCTGGCGCAGCGTGCCGTCGAAGACGGGATCGCCCGTCGAGTTCGTGAAATCGGCGATCACGATGGAGTCTTTTTCGGCCAGCTTCGGAGGGCGGTGAAAGTAAAGATAAGCGCCTGTCGCAACAGCCGCGATCAGCAGGCCGACGCTCGCGGCGGTGAGCCTGCGCCGCAGGGGTGACTCGGGCTGCCGTCGCCGCTCACCGGAGCTCTCACCCGTTTCTTTCGAGTCGGCGGCCGCCACGGGGACGGCTGACGACACCGACACGCGGCCCGAATCCGAATCGCGCTGCAGCCGCTTAAGATCGGCGCGCAACTCGGAAGCGTGCTGATAGCGGAGCTCGCGATCCTTCTCGAGCGCTTTGCCGATTACGCGTTCGAATTCCGGCGGGAGATTGGGATTCAACTGCAGCGGCGAGGTCGGCGTATTGTGGAGGATTCCATCGAAAATCACGGCAGAAGTCCCGCCGGGAAACGCGGCGCGCCCCGTGGCCATTTCGTAGAGCACCACGCCGAAGGAGAACAGGTCAGTGCGCGCGTCGAGTTCCTGTCCGCGAGCCTGCTCCGGCGACATATAGGCGATGGTTCCCAGCGCGGTTCCCGGACTGGTGACCAGCAGGTCGTCGCTGATGCCGAGCGTGGGCGCTTGAGAATGGCTCGCTTCGATGTTTAGTTGTTTGGCGAGGCCGAAATCGAGCACCTTGGCCTGGTTGCGTTGCGTGATGAAGATATTCGCGGGCTTGATATCGCGGTGGATCACCCCGCCGGAGTGTGCGGAATCAAGTGCGTCGGCGACTTGCGCGGCGACATCCAGGACGGCGCTTATCTCCATGCGCCCATTTTCAATGCGATGCTTCAATGTCTGACCCTGCAAGAGCTCCATGGCGATGAAGCGGCTGCCGTCGTGTTCGCCGGCTTCGTAGATGGTGCAGATGTTGGGATGGTTCAGCCCGGCAGCGGAACGTGCCTCGCGCAGGAAGCGATCGAGCGCCTGCTTTTCGCGAGAGACGTCCTCGGGCAAAAACTTCAACGCCACGGCGCGGCCGAGCGTCGCGTCCTCAGCCTTGTAGACGACGCCCATTCCACCGCCGCCCAGCTTCTCAATCACGCGATAGTGAGAGATGCTTTGGCCAATCAGCGGATCGGTGCTCGGCATTGCGCAACATCTTAGGAGCCACTTATCGACAAGTCAACGAACGGGCACGAGCTCCCCGTTCGGGGGCGACGGCGCGCTCTTTTCGGCTCCACTTCTCTCCGGCGCGATAAACGGTATATACTCCGCTGCGCTCCTGCCCCCGCAGGGTCTTCGGGCTCCGTTGCGTTGCGCATCCGCTCCAGTTGGCTTCGCTGGAGCAACTTTCGAGTGAGGGAAAACAAACGTGGCTCTGAAAATTACCGAGCGAGTGGTGGATGGCGTGACGGTGCTGGGCCTGGACGGGCGAATCGTGCTGGGCGATGAAACGAATGAGTTTCGCGAGAAGATCAAGGCGCTGCTGGCGGAGGGCCGCAAGAAGATCCTTCTGAACCTCGATAACATCACGCTGATCGACAGCACCGGCCTGGGCACGCTGGTTTCCGCGCATCATAGCGCCTCCGCGCGAGGAGCTTTCCTGCGGCTAAGCAATCTGGGATCGAAATTCCAGGAAGTGCTGCAGGTGACCAAGCTGCTGACCGTTTTCGACGTTTCTCCGACGGAAGCCGAGGGCATCCAGAGTTTCTCGAAGTAATCGGCCGCAGGCGGCCGCGAATCAGAATCCGTCATGCCTGAAAACTCCTCCAGCGGTGAAGTGGGCGTAGAGGTGATCGCTCCCGGCGGCGCGCGCCGGTTCGTGCGCATCGAAGAGACGCCTTTTTTGATTGGGCGCTCCGGCGAGACGGCCAAGCATCTCCAGCTCAAGGATCCCCGCATTTCCCGGCAGTGCGCCGCAATCGTCACGGACGGCGAGCGGTACTTCCTCGAGGACCGCGGCCAACGCCACGGCATCTTCGTCAATCGCGAGAAGGTGGAACGTCAGCAGCTGGCCGATGGCGACGTGATCAGCTTTGGAGTTGAGAATTTCTACGAGCTGGTGTTCCAGTCGGCGCAGCACGACACATCGATCCCCGAACTGCTCAGCCGGATTCAGAACATATCGAGCAGCGATGCGACCGGCGGCGGAGGCCTGCATAAACTCAATCTCCTCCTGGAGGCGACGTCGCTGCTGCATTCCCGGCTGCCGCTCGAGGCAGTGCTGGGAACGATGCTCGATCACGCGATCGCGGTGACCGACGCCGACCGCGGCTATCTGCTGGAGCCTGTGAGCCAAGGTCCGATGCGGATCAGTCTGGCGCGCGGGCGTGGCGGCACGCGGCTTTCGACAGCAGAAGCGGCTCCGAGCCAGACCGCGCTTCAACAGGCCATCGATCAGCAGGAAAGCATCATCACCGAGGACCTGGCGCATGCCGGCGCGTCTCTTCAGGCGGCCGAAAGCATCATCGCGCAGCGGCTGCGGGCGGTGGTGGTGATTCCGCTCTACGCAATGTCGCGTGCGAGCACGTCCGATTCAGCCGCTCAGCACAAGCGCGGCGAATTCCTGGGGGTGGTGTATCTGGATTCGCGGCGGCCGGCGGCGTTTTCGAAGCTGGACCGGCGCATCATGGACGCTTTGGGCGTCGAAGCGGCGAGCATTCTGGACAACGCGAGGCTGGTGGAGCGCGAACGCGAGCGCGAGCGCATGGAGCAACAGCTCGCCATTGCCAAGGACATTCAGCAGGCGCTATTGCCGCGCGGCTTCCGGGATTTTCCGCACATGGGAATTACGGGGATCAATTTGCCGTGTTTGACGGTCGGAGGCGATTACTTCGACGTCTTCTCGCTCGGCGAGGGGCGCACCGCGTTCATTATCGCCGACGTTTCCGGGAAGGGATTGGGTGCGGCGCTGCTGACGACCATGCTGCAGGGCGCGCTTTCCGGCATTCGCATCGGGATCGAGCCGGTGCAGGTGTTCAGTCACATCAATCGATTCCTCTGCGAGCACGAGGAAGTCGAGCGCTACGCCACCATGTTTTTGGGAATTCTGAACGACGACGGCCAGTTCTACTTTATTAATGCCGGCCATCCCTCGCCCTACCTGATTCGCAGGGAGGGTATCGACGAGCCTTGTTGCGACGGCTCGTTTCCGGTCGGTCTGATGCCCGACGCGGAGTTCACGTCGATGCAAATCAAGCTGGCGCCGGGGGATACGCTGGTGCTGTTCAGCGACGGCGTCACCGAAGCCATGGACCCGGACGACAATCTGTACGGCGGGCCTCGCTTGCGGGATCTGTTGACCGATCTTCGTGAAGCCACGCTCGATCACGTGCAAAAGACCGTGCTGGCTTCGATCGAAGCGTTCACTCGTGGCGCGCCGCAGGCCGACGACATCACCCTTCTCCTCGTTCGTTACCGCGGCTAGCCGCGGCCGTGGCGGGGCCTGCCCGCTCGGTGTCCGCTGGTGTCCGTTTGACCGGTAATTCCCTCGCGTCGTCGCTCATCAAATCTATAGACAGCCCTACGGGCCCTCGGTCTAATGATCGAGTGGGGGACACGGGAGTGTCTGAGGGGGTTAGGCGATGAAATGCTTGGCGTTCGTAGTGGCCGCCTTCCTGGCGTTCGCGTCCGCAGCCCATGCGCAGAACCAAACCGGTTCCGGCCCCTCGATGATGGTTGGGTCGCCCATTCCCGCGATAGCCCTAGCTGCTGCTCCCGATCCCGCCGATCCCGTTCCTGCCCTTTCCGCCGAACCGAGCGCAGCTGCGCCCGCGCCGGCCGATCCTGAACCCGCGCCGCAAGGTGTCTACGGAGTTCTGCAGAGCTACAACTGGCAGGCCTATGTAGGTTTCTCTCACACGACCTTTTATGAGCTGCCCGGAGTGACGGGGCAACTAAACGGCTTCAATGCGTCGATTGTGTTCTATCCGCATGGTGGACACTGGGCTGCGGATGGCGAGTTCGCGACGGGATTTGCTCCCCAGGACGGAATCAATACTCATCTCGCGATCGGTCTGGGAGGCGTGCGGTATCGCGTGGATGCAGGGCGAGGGGTGGAGATTTGGGGACACGGAATGGCCGGCGGAGCACATTTCTATCCGCAGACACCGTTCGGTTCCCAGGACGCTTTCGCTTTTGATCTTGGCGCAGGAGTGGATCTGAACCCGCACCACCGGCGACTGGGGTTCCGCGCGCAGGTGGATTGGACACCGACGCTCTTCTTCGACACGCACCAGTACAACATCAGGGAATCGGTCGGTGTGGTTTACCGTTTCTAGGTTCAGGCGCGAACGAATCAGCCATCCGGTGTCCGTCACGGCTTATAACTTGTAGCCAATCTTCCGCAGGAAACTTCTCCGGTTTTTTGCGTCCTCGGGCCCTTCCACGCCCTTTGGCGGACTTCCGTCCACGACACCGAGCACGGCACGTCCTTGTTCGGTCTGAGTGAGGACCACTTGTACTGGATTCGCTGTAGCGCAGTAGATGGAACAGACTTCGAAGCAATCGCGAATGCGGCTCAGCAGATTGATCGGGTAGGCCTGACGGATCAGCAGGACGAAGGCGTGTCCGGCGCCGATGGCGAGCGCGTTCGCTACGGCCGCTGCTCGGAGCTCTTCATCGTTTGATTCCGCGCGCACCAGGCAGGGGCCCGAGGCTTCATTGAAGGCCACCGCAAACTTCGCGCCGGGCACCGTGTTCATCACAGCCTCATAAATATCCTCGGCGGTTTTGATGAAATGCGATTGGCCGAGAATCAGGTTAGCGTCTTTCGGAATGTCCAAGCGAACGGTGAGAAGCTCCATAATTTCATCCTCGCAAGGAAGAAATTTCCCACAAATGGAATCGCAGGGAAATGGTAACACCGCGCTTGGCTGGCAACTCGCCCTTTTATCGAAGGATTTTGAGAGATTGATTGAGGTTTGCGATGGCAGCACACGTGCTGAAAAAATTTAGCGCCGCCACGATGAGCGCCGCATCTAAGCAATTGGAGCGAGGCGAGGGCCGTCTTGATCAGGAGCTTGCAACAGGCGAAGCGGTTTCTGAAGATTCTTTTCGGCTTCACTCTGCTCGTTCTCGGCTTTGTGATGTTCTTCACGCCCGGCCCTGGCTGGCTGACGATTTTGCTGGGTCTTGGAATTTTGGCCGCGGAATTCGTGTGGGCGCGTCGCGTTCTGGATCGGCTCAAGCGAGAAGGTGGACGTATTCGCGATACCGTTTTCCCTCGTACCGATCGCGCCGCGTAGGTCCGTTTCGCTCCCAGGCTCGCTGACGCTCCACTCCATTTCGGTCTTTCACGCCGCTTCCAGTTGTGTTTTCATCCCTCGGAGCGTCTGGAGGGAAGCTTGTCCGCAAATTTCACGAAAAGATGGGCGGGAAAGTGGGCTTTGATTACCGGGGCGAGCGCCGGAATCGGCCTTGAGCTGGCTAAATTGCTGGCATCGGGCGGAGCGAATCTGGTTCTGACGGCTCGGCGCGCCGACCGGCTGCAGAAACTAGCCGCGGACTTGGCCGCCAAGCACGGAACCCAGGTCGAAATCGTTGCAGCGGACCTGGCGCGGCCTGAAGCGCCCAGGCAAATCTTCGAATTCACGCGCCGGAAACTGATCGAGGTCGAGCTGCTGGTGAACAACGCCGGTTTCGGGACGTTTGGGTACGTCCAGGAAATTCCCGCGGAGCGGATGCTGGAAATGATTCAAGTAAATTGCGCCGCAGTGGTTGAGTTGACGCGACTCTATGTGCCTGGAATGGCGGAGCGGCGGCATGGAGACGTGCTGATCGTGGCATCGGTGGCCGGGTTCCAGGCTGTACCGTTCAATTCCGTGTATGCCGCGACGAAGGCGTTCGATCTGATCTTTGCAGAAGGAATCGCAGAGGAGTTGGCCGAGTTCGGGGTGCGCGTGTGCGCGCTTTGCCCGGGATCAACCGATACGGAGTTTCAACAAGTGGCCGAACAACCTGACCGCGTGTTTCGTAGCGCCGAAACGGCCGAGAAAGTGGCGCGCGTGGGGCTGCAAGGGCTGGCAGCGGGGAAGAGCTCAGTGATTTCCGGGATGAAGAACCGGCTGATGATGGCAGGAGAACGGCTGGCGCCCCGAAGGTTCGTGGTGCGGATGGCTGCGAGGATGATGAGGCCCGACGGGAAGTGAGGCTTGCGGCGCGATTCTGCCGATTAACTCCGCGAAAGCAGGCTGCCGTAGCCGGGCGCACGACCGCTCAGTCCCAGGAGACGGACTCCGGCCCATAGAGCATGCGGCAAACTTGATACCACGGGCACTTTGCAGCGTTCTTCGAGAGGCGCGAGGAGTTCGAGTGTTTTGAGAGCGCCGCAGGAGATGAGCAGGGCGTCCGATTTCGGAGCCGATTGCCATACGCCTGCGCTGAAATCGAGCAATTCCTGCGACGTGACAGGCGGTCGATCTTCAAACCTCTCGATTCCCATGCCTTTAATGACCAAGACGTCGAATCCATGTTCTTCGAGAAACGCGCGGAGCCGGGCGCTGACTTCTTCGTTATAGGCGGTGGCCACGGCGAGGCGGTGACCTCCCACGGTTTTCAGGCCGTCGATTATCGCGGTACTCATGGTGGTTGCGGGCAAGCCCGTCGCCTTGGCGATGCTTTGCTGCAATTCATTATTGAAGGCGGCGCCTTTGTAAAACGTGAGGGATGTCCCCATAACGGCGATGGCGTTGGCACCTTGGGTCGCCATGGCCTGAGCGGCCGGAACGATGCGGCCGACGACGTGGTCGTAACCTTCTGGCGTCATGCGCTCGAGCCCCACTCCGGTGGAGCGAAATTCGACGCCCGAGGGATACATCAGGCGCGCTTCGGGAGGCACGGGAGTATTGGCGGGTGGGAAAATCATACCCAGAACAGGGACGGAGCCACGGACAGGAAGTGCCAGCGCCATACCCGCCAATCCGGAGGAAGCGGTTATCAGGAAGTGCCGGCGAGATGCATCAGCCATTTTTGCACCGTCGATTCTCTTGCGAAGAGCCCCTAAGTAACGGGCTTTAGGCGACTAAGAGGCATCCAAAAGCTCGCACGTTCTGGGCTGAACTGCAAGCCGGAGTTGAGGTAGACTGGAACTGCCCGCCGATGTATTATCCGCGTCCCTAAACTCGGCGATCCCGGGCGCATGGTCTGAGGAGAAGTTTCAGATGAGTCAGCAAACGGTCCAGCAATCATATCGGGGTGTGCGCTGCATGTCATGCCGGCAACCGATTCCCCTGCCGTCGTTTTTGATCGAGACGGATTCCAGGCTTCGAGGACTAAGCGCTGAGCGAGCCGACGAACATTCGACCCGTGTTTTCAGCCTGCGATGCAGAGCTTGCGAGCGCGAAAAGCCCTACCGTACGAGTGACATCCTCGATTTTGAAGGCGAGCCTCGCATTCGGGGGCGTCGCTCGCACTCGTCGCATGAAAACCCAACCGCCCGTACGCGCGCTGCCAACGGCTAGACCAAGCTGGTTTTCTCCTGACCGCTAAAGAAATGCTAGTAGCGTCCCGATCTGGGACATCGAACCGTCGTTCTAGTCTGGCTCGTATCACCCTATCGAACTAACCCTCGCAGGCCGATAACCTTTCCCAGGGGAGACCGGCATGCAGAGGCGCGCCTTGGTGGTGGACGATGACCCGTCGGTATGCGAGTTCATGCGCGCGGTCCTGGTAGCGAGCGGCCAGGAGGTCTTGTCCGTAACCGACTCGCGGGAGGCGTCCAACCACCTGCGGAGAGAAAAATTTTCCCTGGCCTTGTTCGATTTACGGATGCCGACGCCGGACGGCGCGGAATTGACCCGGCAAGCGCGCGATTCAGGGCTGAATCAGCGAACACCTATCGTTGTGATTAGTGACGATCAGGCACCCGCGGCAGCTTCGCTTGCGTTTGGAGCCGGCGCGACCTTTTTTCTCTACAAGCCGATCGACAAGACGCGCCTGGTGAGGCTGATCAGCGCGACGCAAGGCGCTATCGAACACGAGCGGCGAAGGTTCCGTCGCGTGCCTGTTCAATCGAAGGTGCAACTCAGGCTAGGAACGCAACAATGGCAGGGAGTGACAATCGATCTGAGCCTCGACGGGATGCTGGTGAAGGGCCTCGGCATCTTCCCGATGGGAGCAGTCGTGCAAGTGTACCTGCTGCTGGCCTCAGGTAGTAAGCCGATCGAAGGCACGGGCGCAGTGGTGCGCGTGCTTACCGGCGACCGGATGGGAATCCAACTGAACCAGCTCGCGATTGGAGAAAGCGGGAGATTGCAGGAATTCCTGCTTCCTCTAATTTTCCGCGATAGCCAGCGGGAGCTATCCATACACGCGCCCCAGATTGTGTGATCCGCGGCGGGGGGGCCGTCCACTAGGCCCGTGCAAACCGAGGATCACGGGAAAGACGCGGAATAAGTCGGCGCCCTAGCCGCCAGGCATTCAATCCATTAACCGGCCCGTAGGTCAGCGGCCCGCGCGTCGTTCTCCGGTGTCCGCGCGGACGAGGGCTGGTTGCATCGCGGCGGCGCCGGCGTGGCCTCCGGGGACATGATTTTCCGGGAACTCGCGGTACTGCAGGCGCGAGGAAATTTCGTAGGTAGACATAAGGTCACCCACCTTCTGCATCAGGCTACCGCGATCGGCAACTTTGAATTTCTGCAGCAACGCGGAAACGTGGAATTTCACGGTGCGCTCGGCGACATGGATGTTAGCGGCAATCTCCTTGTTCCGGAGATTTTGAAAAATGCCGCGAAGCACCTGCTGCTGGCGCGCTGAGATTTGGATCGGGATCAAGGCGGGGGAGCAGGAGTCAATCAGCTTCCTCGCGCGGGGCCGTATGAGAAGGGTGAGGTCGTCGCCCACGGACAACATGACGCGAAAATCTGAGGGCGTCTGGGAATGAAGTACACAGTGCATAGCCAGCAGGCTGCTGGTTTCCTCGAGCGGCATAGTGCCATCCGGCGCGGCTTTGACCGAGAAACGCACCTTGCCGGTCACTCGGTCAAGAAAAGCGAATTCCTTGGGGTGAACGTGAATCGCGCCTCGGGTGTTATGAGACACCCGGCGGGTGTAGTTTCTTGTCAAAGGGCCTCCTGGGCGAAATCTTGATTGCGAACTTGCGGATGAGAACTCCCCAAGAGGGAACGATTCCGTACTGATGGAATCGGCCAGTGGCCGAAATTCTTTAGAGGGTGCGGGACAGCTTTTACGGCAAGGCGTATACCATCAGGGCCTGTTCGTTACTCTGGCCGCCACCGCTGGCTGCCATGATGGCCACGTATTGCTTTCCGTTCTTGCCCTGATAGGTGATCGGGACGGCAGTGGCGGTGTAGGCGAGTTTGGTGACCCATAGCTCCTTGCCAGTTTTCGAATCAAAGGCGCGGAAGCGGTTGTCGCTGGTGGCGCCGATGAAGACGAGTCCACCGGCGGTGGCAATAGGGCCAGCGAATGCGCCCGAGCGGCCGGTGTGCTGCTTGGCTTCGGGAAGTTCCTCGGTGATGCCGAGAGGAACGGTCCAGACGATCTCGCCGGTCTTAATGTTGACTGCCGACAGGGACTCCCACGGCGGTTTCTGGCAGGGCCAGTTTCCGATTACTTTGCCGCTGGTGTCTTTTGCGGGCGCGCTGAACGCAGCGTATTGACTGCCGGCGCCGGTGCCCCGGTGATATTCCACTTCCGATCCGACGGACTGCGCATTGTACTTTGGGTTTTTCTCCAGATAGCCGGTCGCGCCCGCGTTTTGCATGTTGACGAAGAAGTAGTTCGTCGTGGGATCGGCCGCGCCTCCGCCCCAGTTCGCGCCGCCGGTGGCACCGGGGAAAATCAACGTAAGTTTCGTATCCGCCGGAGAATTGTGGACTTGCCACGGCGTGTACGGCCCCTGGTTCACGAAGTGAGCTTTGTCCCATATCTCGTGGCAAGCCTTCGAATGGTCCGGCGTCGTGTCGTCGGGGGAGACGATGTCGTCGCGCGAAATGGTGACGCGCGCCACCGGCGGCGGCTTCACGGGGAAGGGTTGCGTCGGGGAGTACTGCTCTCCAGGCGCGTCGCCCTTGGGGACGGGACGCTCTTCGATTGGAAAGATCGGCTTGCCGGTCACGCGATCGAAGACGAAGACGTAACCGATTTTTCCGGTTTGGACGAGCTCGGGCACTTTCTTACCGCCGTGCTTCACGTCCAACAGTACGGGCTCAGGCGGGAGATCGAAATCCCACAGCTCGTGATGCACAGTTTGAAAATACCACTTCAGCTTACCGGTCGTGGCGTCGGCCGCGACGAGCGTGTTCGAGAAAAGATTGTCGCCGGGGCGGTCGCCGCCGTAATAGTTCGCCGCAGGCCCACCGAACGGCATGTATACGATGCCGCGCTTGGCATCGACCGTAACCGTCATGGACCAGACGTTCGTGCCGCCGCGGCCTTTCCAACTGTCATCGCCCCAGGTGTCGTGTCCGACTTCGCCCGGCTGTGGAATGGCGTGAAAATCCCAGACCTTCTTTCCGGTGCGGGCATCGTACGCGCGCTCATCGCCGGGAACGCCGGCGGAGATTTCGTCCTGCGGGTGCGTGTTAGTTTCGCCGGGGCCGTAGACATTTGCGCCGACGATGATGATGTTCTTATAGATCGTGGGGACTTCGGCGAAGGGAACGTCCATGGTGATTTCGCCGCCGTCCCCGAATTTCGGATCAGGTTTTCCGGTCTGGGCGTTGAGCGCGACGAGCTTGTGGCCGCTGGTGAAGAAAATGCGCGGCGTGTCGTCCGCGTCGCCGGACCAATAGGCAACGCCGCGCGCGGAGACCAGGCCCGTGGGCCGCTGATAGCTCCAGATTTCCTTGCCGGTTTCCGGCTCCAGCGCCAGGACGCGATTGCCCGCGGGCAGATACATCACGTCGTTTACGACGATTGGCGTCACCTGGCTATAGGCGCCGCCGGCCGGACCCGTGCCACCCGGGCGCATGGGATATTTCCACGCCACGACGAGGTTGGCGACATTGCTCGTATTGATCTGCGAGAGCGGCGAGAAACGAGTCGAGCCGAGATCATGACCGTACATCGGCCAGTCCGCTCCGGATTGAGCCCGCGCACGCGGCGCGGGGAATGCGACGCTAACCGCTAGTGCGATCAACCATGCAAGCCTTCTCATCTATCCCCCCGGTATCCCCGGACGCGCGGGCCCCCGCCCGACACGCCACAAAGCGATGCAGTATATCTAACGCGAGGCCGCGGCGCATCATTCTCATTGTCTAGTAATGAGGACGTATACGTATTTCATCCATAAACGGTCAAGGAATTCGAAGCGGTGAGAGACCCCAGGTAGAGTATTCCGCTGAGCGCGGCGGGCCGGAAGCCGGCTATTCCTCGTCCTTGCCCTGGGCCTTGGCGATGCGTTCGATTACGGCCATGTCTTCGAGCGCCGTGGTGTCGCCGGAGATACCGCCTTTGTGAGCGAGCTCGCGCAGCAGGCGGCGCATGATTTTTCCACTGCGAGTTTTCGGCAAGATATCGCAAAAGCGCACATCGGAAGGGCGCGCGATGCTGCCTATGGTGCTGGCGACATGCTCCATCAAGGCGACGCGCAGATCGGACGACAGGGAATGGCCCGATCGGAGCGTCACGAAGCAGATAATGGCCTCGCCCTTGATATCATCCGGACGCGCGACGACCGCTGCTTCGGCAACCGTCGGATGGCTTACCAGCGCGCTTTCGATTTCCATGGAACTTAGGCGATGGCCGGCGACCTTGATGACGTCGTCGACCCGGCCCAGAACCCAGATGTAGCCGTCCTTATCGCATTGCGCGGCATCACCGGCGAAATAGACGCCGGGAATCTTGTTCCAGTATTCGCGAGCGTAGCGCTCATCGTCGCCATAGATGGTGCGCAGCATGGAAGGCCATGGTTTCTGGATGGTCAGATAGCCCGTTTCGCCGGGCGGCACGAGTTCATTCTTCATGTTGACTACTTTCGCGATGATGCCCGGGAGCGGCAGAGTGGCGGAGCCGGGCTTTGTGGGCGTGGCGCCGGGAATCGGGGAAATCATCATTGCGCCCGTCTCCGTCTGCCACCAAGTGTCCACAATCGGGCAGCGATTCTTGCCGATGGCTTCGAAATACCATTTCCAGGCCGCGGGATTGATGGGCTCGCCCACGGTTCCTAGCACGCGCAGGCTGCTAATGTCGTGTTTGTCGATCCAGTCCATTCCCCAGGACATGAAGGCGCGCACAGCTGTCGCGGAACTGTAAAAGATGCTCACTTTGTAGCGCTCGACGATTTGCCAGAAGCGGTCTTTCGTGGGCTGATCGGGCGCGCCTTCGTACATCACGATCGTCGCGCCATTTGCGAGCGGGCCGTAGACGATGTAGCTGTGGCCGGTAACCCATCCGATATCGGCGGTGCACCAGTACACATCGTCGTCCTTGAGGTCAAAGACCATTCGCGTAGTCCACATTGTCTGCAGCAGATATCCCGCGACTGGTGTGGAGCACCCCCTTCGGTTTACCGGTCGTTCCGCTGGTATAGAGGATGTAGAGAGGGTGTTCGGAATCGAGATGCGACGCGGGGCAGTCCTTCGACGCCGCTTTCTCCAGGTCCTGCCACCAGAGATCGCGGCCCTCCTGCCAGCCGACATCATGACCGGTGCGCTTCAACACGATCGATTTCTCGATCGTCGGGCAATTTTTAAGCGCCACATCCGCCGTTTCCTTCAGCGGAACGATCTTGCCGCGGCGATATCCGCCGTCGGCCGTGATCAAAATCTTCGACTTCGCGTCCGCGATACGGTCAATCAATGCCTGGCGCTGAAACCGCCGAAAATCACGGAATGGACAGCGCCGATGCGCGCGCAGGCCAGCATGGCAATGGGAAGCTCGGGCACCATGGGCATATAAATCGCCACGCAGTCGCCCGGTTCCACGCCTAGACTTCAGCAGCGCATTCGCCATACGGCAGACGCGCTCGTGGAGTTCGGCGAACGTAAACTGAAGCGTGGGGCCGTCCTCCGCTTCCCAGACCAGCGCGGGCTTATTGCCGTTCAGCGGAAGATGACGGTCGATGCAGTTGAATGATACGTTGAGCTTTCCATCGGAGAACCACTTGGCGTGAGGGGGATTCCACTCGAGCGTTTTGGTGGGCGTCTTGAACCAGTCGATTAGCTTTGCTTGTTCAGCCCAGAATGCTTCGGGATCGTTCTCGGCCGCGGCGTACATCTCGCGATATTGCTCCAGGGACTTGACATGCGCCCGGCTGCTGAACTCCTGCGGTGGAGGCACTGCCTTTTCGTCGAGAACGTGCGGATCAAACTCCAGCATTGGGCCTCCTACGTGGTGGCACGGGGTATCCTGGGCCGCTGTTTTGCCCGTAATGGCGCTCGGGCATGGCTTCTACGTCTTACGGCATTCCCGGCCCCTACGTTATTGGACTGAAGCAGTTTGGTCAAGAACCGGCTTGCTGGGCCGGACGACGTATTTTCGTCGCCGGGGTGCTCTATACCGCGTAGCCTATAGATATTGGGAACCTTTGCTGCCCCATACCGGAATATGTAACGAGTAGCGGAGCGGGCCGTCCAAATTAAACGAGATGACGCAGACGACCGATCTTGCGGACGCCCTGCTCCTGCGGCGCATTGCTGCCGGGGACGAAGACGCATTTGCCGAGGTGTACCGGCAAAGGCATCCGGCGATTTACAGGTTCGCACTGCACATGACCGGAAATGCGTCGGTGGCCGAGGACGTGACGCAAGAAGTGTTCATGGCGTTGATACGCGATCCGAAGAGGTTCGATCCCGCGCGGGGTACGCTGGGCGGGTTTCTGTTCGGCGTTGCCAGGAACCATTTGCGCAAGCGCTGGGAACAGGATCGGCGGCTGGTGGCGTTCGAAGGCGACCCGGACGATTTGCGCGGCACTGTTTCCGGTGAGCGCGGCGGCTTGCGCCCTGCGAACGGTAACGGCTCCTTCAGCCACGGGAATTTGCGTTCCGCGCTGCCCGCGGTGCCGGGGTGGGACGAATTCGCTTCGGTTGAGGCAATTGGCCGGGTGCGGCAGGCCGTGAGCACTCTGCCGGAAAATTACCGCGAGATTGTGGTGCTTTGCGAGTTGGAAGAGATGAGCTACGAAGAAGCGGCGGCGGCGCTCGGCTGTCCGGTCGGCACGGTGCGTTCGCGGCTGCATCGCGCGCGGGCCATGCTGGTGGAAAAGCTTCGAGAGACGCGCTCGGTACGGCGGATCTCGGCATAGACGATTGAAGAGGTGAGGAAATGGATTGCGCACAATTCGAAGAAATCGTTCATGACATTGAACGTCCCGGAACGGAAGGCTTCGCCCTGCGCGATGGTGCGCTCGCTCATGCCGAGTCTTGCGCGGATTGCGCGTGGCTGATGACCGAATTCGAGTCTCTCGATACTGGACTGCGTGCGATGGCGGTGGCCGTGGCGGGGTGGCAGGCGCCGGGAAGCGTCGAGGGTGCGTTGCTCTCCGAATTTCGGCGGCAGAAGCTTGCCAATGCGCGCTGGAGCGTACGGCGGCAGGTCGTCGCGCTCGGCACGGCTGCGGCGGCGTTCCTGGCTCTCGGGTTTTCGATGCACCATTACATGGCGCGAAAGGATTTGGGTGGAGCGGGAGTTGCGAACGCGATCAAGACTCCTGCTCCGTCCTCCGCGACCACGAACCGACAGGCCGCCAGTGCGCAGGACTCAGCGAATGTAATCGACTCCTATGGTTCCGAGTACGCGTCGTTCGTGCCGCTGCCTTACGCAGATGATCCATCGGCGCTGGATGACGGCACGGTGGTGCGCGTAGAGATGCCGCGCGCGGCTCTGGCGTCATTTGGTCTGCCGGTGGCGGCGATGGAGTCGGACGGCTCGGTTCGGGCCGATTTAATCGTCAGCGCCGATGGAACACCGCAAGCGATTCGACTGGTATCGCAGGACGGCACGAGCCAATAACGGCTCGACGCTTTTGGGATTTGAAATGAGCAGGGAGGGGCGGATGGAACATTCCGTGGATCAAACGAGAATGCTGGGTGTTCGCGGCTTTTGCGCGGTGCTGATTTTTGCGATGGCCTGCATTGCTGCCCAGGCTCAATCGGATGCGCCGCCTCCGCCGCCCGGGCCGGGCCATGACGTTTTCTATATGCGGACTGGCGGTCCGGTGGTCCGGACGACGCCATCGGGTTCGTCGGCTTCGAGGAAGACCTCGGCGGGAAAACTATAACTGGCGCGCCATTCAGCGCGACGGTTTCCACGCAAACTGTACAGACTCTGGCCGATGGGAATCGCATCAATCGCACGACATCGGGATCAATCGCACGTGACAGTCAGGGGCGGACCCGCCGCGATATGACTCTGCCGGCGATCGGGGCTTGGGGCACATCCGGACAGGCCGCGCCGCACGTGGTGTTCATCAACGACAGCGTTGCGGGGGCACGGTATGTGCTGCAACCGGATAAGAAAGTCGCCAGGAAAATGCCGTGGCGGCACCATGGTCGCAGTGGGGGGCCGCCGCCGGGCGCCGAAGGCAACGCGCAATCGGGACCGCGCCGAGGCGGAGATCAGAGCGATGTGACGACGACCTCACTTGGCACGCAGACGATCAATGGCGTGACGGCGGAAGGCACGCGCGCCACGCGGACGATTCCGGCCGGTGCGATCGGCAATGCCAACGCGATCGTGATTACGAACGAACGCTGGTATTCGCCCGACCTGCAAATGGTGGTGATGAGCAAGCGCAGCGACCCGTTTGTGGGCGAGACCACATTTCAGCTCACGAATATTCAGAAACAGGAGCCTGACGCCTCGCTTTTCCAAGTGCCGTCGGATTACGCCGTGAAGCAAGGCGGGCCGGAAGGGCAGAAGCGGTTCAAGCGCGGTCGCGGACAGGCGCCGCCTCCGTCGCCGGATGCACAACAATTGCCGGCGTCGCAGGATTGATTTTCTCCCACGATGCACAGCAAGGCTTGCGGGCGGATTCCCCGCACACGCTCCGCCCGCAAGCATCCCTCCTTATGGCTTTGGATCCCGTTGATATAATCTGCGCCAGGAACATGGCCCCATTGAATGAAGACGAGCTTCGGAATCAGCTTGCCGCCGAAGGCTTTGGACACACCTATGTCTGGCAGGATCGTCCGAATGCCTTTTATCCAGACCATACGCACGGCGGCTTGACGGCGCACATCATTCTAGACGGAGAAATGACGCTCAGCTGCGGCGGCAAATCGCAGACGTGCCGGGTGGGAGATCGCTGCGACGTGCCTGCTGGCGCGGTGCATTCTGCGCGGATGGGACCTCGGGGTTGCCGTTACGTGGTCGGCGAAAAATAGTCACTTGTCGTTAGCGATGGCGAGGTCGAGCAGCTCGACGACGTGAAGGACTTCGTGCCGGGTTTTATGAATCGCAACTCCTGCGCGAAGCTGCAGAATGCATCCCGGATTAGCGGTGACAATCGCATCAACGTTCGTTTGGTTCACCTGATCCATCTTGAGCGCGAGCAATTCGAGCGAGGCTTCCGTTTCAGTAACGTTGTACACACCGGCCGACCCGCAGCATTGGTCCGCCAGCCCCATCTCGACGAATTCCACGCCGGGAACGGCGCGAATTAATTTGCGCGGCGCCTCGCGGATCTTTCTGTCCGTGCGCCAGATGGCAGGAATCCTGGTAGGTGACCCGCAGCGGCACGGTTTTCATCGGCGCGACCAAGCCCAGCTCGGCGAGAAACTCACTGACGTCACGCATTTTGCCTGCAAAGCGCACGGCTGTCTCATGCTCCGGAGCACCGGCGGCGAAGAGATGCGAATATTCCTTGAGCGTCGACCCGCAGCCGGCGGCATTCGTGATGATCGCGTCGCACTCGCCCGCTTGGAACGCCGTGAAATTGGCGCGCGCGAGATCGCGAGCGACGTCGCGGATTCCGGCGTGCGACGGCAGCGCCCCGCAGCACACTTGCGCCGGCGGGACCACGACTTCGCAGCCATTTGCTTGTAGGACGCGAATTGTGGCGCGATTGAGTTCGCTGAAAGTGACTTGCGCGACGCATGCCGGCGAAGAATGCGACGCGCGCGCGACGCGAGCCTTGAGCCGGAAACGTCTTGCCGAGGTCGTCGAAGAAAAACTCGCGAGTCGATTGCCGGCATTAGTCGCTCGCGTTCCTGCAAGCCGAGTAGCTTTAGGATGCCCGTGCTCGCGCGCTAGCCCCGCGAGCCCCGAACGCTGATAGAGGCGCAAGCAGCCGCGCGGCGGAGCGATGCGCCGCGGATAAGGCAGCAACTTCCGATATACGAAATCGCGCGCCAGGCGCGACGCGAGCGGACGGCGGTAATGCTGTTCGATTTGCGTGCGCGCAGCCTCCACCAGCTTGCCGTACTCCACGCCGGACGGGCAGGCGGTTTCGCACGCGCGGCAATCGAGGCAACGGTCGATATGTGTGACGAATGCGTCGCCCAGCGCCAGCCGGCCTTCATCGACGAGCTGCATCTGGCGGATGCGGCCGCGAGGTGAATCCGCCTCCTGCCCCCATAGCTTGTACGTGGGGCAATGATTCAGGCACAGCCCGCAATGGACGCAGCGCGAATAGTCTGCGTACTCCGGCTTGTCGGCGCCGGCGAAGCCGCTCGTGGGAGGTGCCGCTGCCATGCGTCAGATTCCTCCCATGAATCGGCCCGGGCTGATTATTCCGGCGGGATCGAAGACGGCTTTCAGTTTTTTCATCAGTTCAAGATTTGCGGCGGCGGACCCCATATGTCGATGTCGCGTTTGAGCGTCGGCCGGACACCAGGGCAGTGTCGACATTTCGCCACGGCGGCGTGTTGCCGAGACTGAGAATTCGGGAGCACTCCTGTTTGAAGGCAGGCTCCGAGCTGTCCCGCTCGTTTGGGGGCAGTATCGCGACGTATGCAACACCGACTCCGCGCATCATTAGAGCCCAGGGCAATTCGATCGATGCGATACGGTTTGCGAGATCGCGGCATGTTCCGTTGGTATCGTGCTGATTTTAAGAATGGCGGCCCCGGGGAATCGTTCAAGGATCGCGGCTGGAAACTCCGCGACGAAGTCCATCGCCCGGTTCGCGGCGTCCGAATCGAACTCATTCAGCGATACAGGATCGCCCATGCGCGCTACGAGAGCTGTCCATCTCGCGCGAATGCGCTTCCGGACAGTTTCTTCACCAGCGAAGGAGACGACTACTGTCCATTTCTCTGTCCCGAATGGAATTCCGTTCGAGCGCTCAGCCCGCCGAGCTTCGCGTCGCTTCCGGCTGAAAATTTCCAAGCGATCGCGGGCGCAAGGCGGATTGCGCTAGATGCGTTGCGGAATTCGCAGGCGCCGTGGGCGGTGCGAAAGAGTGCCACGAAAGTGGACGTCGGTGTGCGGCAGCGGAAATGTGCGGAAATTGATTCGCGTGATGACGCCGAGCGTTCCTAGCGAACCGATCATCATTTTGTGAATGTCGTAGCCGGAACATTTTTCACCACACGCCCGCCGCTCTTCGCGGCGATTCCGTCGCCGGTCACAAATTCCATTCCGAGGACAAAGTCGCGGGCGTGCCATAAGATTGCCGCAGCGGCGAATCCGACGCCCGAGGCAATCGTGCCGCCGACCGTGGCGCGGTGCCGTGAAGGGCACCCCAGGGGCAGGAATTGGCCGTGCTCGGCGAGCGCACTCGCAATTGCGCGCAGCGGAGTGCCGGCCTCGACGCATAGCGTCAAATCGCCGGGTCGTAGGCGACGATGCGATTCAGGCGGGTCATATCGAGCGCCAGATCGTATTGCCGCGGAGGCATGCCGATGCCGAGCTTCGTTCGCGCGCCGCAAACGACCATCGCGAGTTTTTCGCGCGCCGGCGAATTTCACGATTTCGACGACCTCTTCCTCCGAGCCGGGGCGCACCGCCGCGGAGGCGAACTTGCCGTCGACTCCATACGCAGCCAGCTGCGCGGGGTCGACGTATGACATTGCGATTCGCCCGCGATCTCCGCCAGTGCGAGAGCGCGATCGCGCCGCTCGCGCTCATGCGGATGGCACGGCCGGTCGCCGGCCGCGGACGCACGTAGATTTCGCCACAGCCTTTTGACGTGGGAAATATCTTGCCGGGATTGAGGAGATCCGCCGGATTAAATACGTCGCGCACGCGCTGCATCAGATCGAGATCGGCTTCGGTGAAAAGCAGCGGCATCAGGCGATCCTTTTCCATGCCCACGCCATGCTCGCCGGTGATCGAGCCGCCCATCTCAATGCAGAATTCGATATTTCGTCGCCGGCGCGCGACCGTGTCGCGAAATTGCTGCTCGTTGCGCTGGTCAAAAAGAATAATCGGATGCAGATTGCCGTCGCCCGCGTGAAAGACATTGCCGATCCGCAGATCCGTATTTCTTGCCGATCTCGTCGATGCGGCGCAGTGTTGCGGGAAGCTTGGTGCGCGGGATCACGCCGTCCTGCGTGTAATAGCTGGGCGAAAGCGCGCCCGGCGGCGCCGAAGGCATTCTTGCGGCCCTTCCAGAACAGATCGCGCTCGCGCGCGTCGCGAGCCACGCGCACCTCTCGCGCGTGATGCGCCGAGCACACTTCGGCGATGCTTCGTCGCCTCGCTTTCGGTCGCCTCGCGCAGGCCGTCGACTTCGATCAGCAGGATCGCCGGCGCAATCGAGCGGAAATCCCGCGTGGACGTACTCTTCGACGGCGCGAATCGTCCAGCCGTCGAGCATTTCGCAGGCTGCCGGCGTGATGCCGCGCGCGGTGATTTCGGCGACGGTCTCGGTGGCGTCGTCGACAGAATCGAAAATGGCGAGCAGCGTTTTCACGGCTTCGGGATTGCGCGTGAGCTTTACGGTGATCTCGGTCACCAGCCCGAATGTTCCTTCCGAGCCTACGAATAGCCCGGTCAGGTCGTAGCCGGGCGCGTCGACCGCCGCGCTGCCCAGTCGCACCGCTTCGCCGCTCGGCAGCACGATTTCAAGCGCGAGGACGTGATTCGTGGTCACGCCGTAAGCCAGCGTATGCGGCCCGCCGGAATTTTCCGAGACGTTGCCGCCGATCGTGCAGGCCTTCTGGCTGGAAGGATCGGGCGCGAAATGCAGGCCGAGATGGTCGACCGCGGACGCTCAAGTCGGAATTCACCACGCCGGGCTGCACCGTGGCGCGCTGATTTTCAGCATCGATCTCCAGAATGCGATTCATGCGCGAAAAAGAAACGACGATGCCGCCGTGCCGCGCGATCGCGCCGCCCGAAAGTCCCGTTCCTGCTCCGCGGCCCACGATGCGGAACCTGTGTGCCGTACGGCGAGACGCACGATTTCGACGACCTCATTCGTTGCGCGAGGAAACACCACGCAATCCGGCCGCGCGCTTCTCCACCGAGCCGTCGTATTCGTAAAGCATCAGATCCTCGGGCTCGTGCAGCACGCCGCGAGGCCCAAGAAGTTTCTTCAGATCGTGGAGCAGCCGTGAATTCATCCGCGGACATGCGCGACCGACGCACCTTTCGGCCACTATAGTCGCCCGCTGCGGCAAGCGTCAACGAGCGCTCGCCGGTCCGAAACTTTCGCGCAGTGGTGTATCCTACTTAACCTGAACCGGCAGGCAATATTCTAGCGAGGCGACTGGTGAGCAAGCCGAAAGTGTTGGTGACGCGGCCTCTTTTCCGAGAAGCCCGCGCCATTCTCGATGAGCATTTCGACGCCGACTATTGGACGGCCGCCGAGCGCATCCCCCGCGCCGAATTGCTGAAGCGCGTCGCCGATAAGGACGCTCTGGTCTGCCTGCTCACGGAAAAAGTGGACGAGGAATTGCTCGCTGCAGTCTCCCGAAGCTTCGCGTCGCGGCCACGGTTTCCGTCGGGCTACGACAATATCGATGTGCCCGCCTGCACGCGCCACAAGGTCCTCGCCACGCATACGCCCGGCGTGCTCGACGAAACGACCGCCGATTTTGCCTGGACGCTGCTGATGGCCGTTGCCCGCCGCCTGTCGAAGGCGACGCGTGGATGCGCTCGGGCACGTGGCCAGGATGGGATCTCGATCAGCTTCTCGGCGGCGACGTTTGGGGCAAAACGCTCGGCATCGTCGGATTCGGGCGCATCGGCCGCGGGCTGGCACGCCGCGCGCAGGGTTTTCAGATGCGGGTCCTATATCACGACGGCATCCGGGCGCCGCTGGATGTCGAGCAGCAACTGAACGCGGAGTACGCGGATCTCGACCGCGCTTGCTGCGCGAATCCGATTTTATTTCGCTGCACGTGCCGCTGCTGCCCGAGACGCGCCACTTGATCTCGACCGCAGCCTTCGAAAAAATGAAGCGTACGCGCCTACCTGATCAATACTTCTCGCGGCCCTGTGGTCGACGAAGCAGCGTTGGTCGCGGCGCTTGAGCAGAAGAAAATTGCCGGCGCGGCGCTCGACGTCTACGAGTACGAGCCCAAAGTCAGCCCCGCGCTCGTCGGCCGCAAGGACACGATTCTCGCGCCGCACATTGCCAGCGCCACGATCGAGACGCGCACGAAAATGGCGGTGATGGCGGCGAACAACGCGGTGGCCGCGGTCCAAGGCCGCCGTCCGCCGAACGCGCTGAACGCGGACAAGCTTGGCTTGTGAATACTGGAGGAACCTGAAATGCCGTTGGTGACTCGCAATCAATCCCAAGCTCACGCTCGAAGGCGCTCGCGCCGTCCTGGCCGCGGCCCAGCGCCGCGCGCAGGAAATCAACGTGCCGATGGACGTCGCCGTGGTCGACGATGGCGGGCACTTGATGGCGTTCGAGCGAATGGACGGCGCGCGGCCTTCGTCCATCGCGATTTCGCTGGTGAAGGCGCAGGCGGCTGCGTCTGCGGCGATCGCCCACCGGCCCGGCAATGGCAGGCGACCAGGTCAATTTGCCTCTGGCGCTCGGACTAGCGATCGCGACCCCTGCGGCTCAGACGCCGATTCGCGGCGGCGTGCCGCTGATCGTGGACGGGCAAGTGATCGGCGCTGTCGGCGCAAGCGCGGGATCGGAAGATCAGGATCTTGATGTCGCGCGAGCCGGAGCCGCCGCAATCGAGAAGGCGTGAAGCAGTCGGCCGAACATATTTTCCGCGAGACGCTCGCGGCTATCGACATTCCTGCCGCGGTCGAACGGAAGCTCGCGCGCAACGGTCGCTCGATCGCCGCGGGCCGCCACCGAATCGATCTCCGCGATTTCGATTCAATCGTGGCCATCGCCTTTGGCAAGGCATCCTACGCCATGGCACGAGGCCTGGTGAAAGTACTCGCGCCCGATTTCCATCTTGATGGAGTTCTCGTGGTACCCGCCGCATTGTCCGCCGAGATTCCCGGGTGGAGAATTTTTCGCGGGGGACATCCGCTGCCGAATGGCGAAAGTTTCGCCGCAGGCCGTGCCATTCTCGAGCGGCTGGCGCGTTGCGACGACCGCACGCTGATCTTCTTCCTGATTTCCGGAGGAGGCTCCTCCATGGTCGAGCAGCCGCTCGATCCCGCCATGACTCTCGCGCGATTTCGACCGGTTGAACGCAAGCGCTCGTCACCTGCGGTGCTCCCATCGAAGAAATCAATGCGATCCGCAAGCATCTCTCGGCGACCAAAGGAGGACGCCTCGCCGCGGCCGCGCCGTTTTCGACGAAACTCACGCTGGCAATCAGCGACGTGCCCGCCGGGCAGGAATCGGCTCTTGCATCGGGGCCGACGCTGCCCGATCCCACGACCATCCACGACGCCGAGCGAATCGCAGCCAAGTACAGCTTACTTCCGAGATTCCCGCCGATCGTGCGCGACGGCATTCGAACATCACACCTTGCGCGAAACGCCGAAGCCCGGGCACCCGGCTTCCGCGGATCGCATTTCGAAATCCTGCTCGGCGCGCACGATCTGACGCACGCCGCGCATCGCGCTTGCGAGGCGGAAGGCTACGTCTGCATGTGCGACAATTCGACCGACAACTGGCCGGTGGAAAAATCGGCCGATTTCCTTCTCGCTCAGCTCGCGGACGCACGCTCGCGCAAATCGCTGGCCACCGAGTCGCGGTGATTTGCGAAGGCGAACTGAGCAGTCCGGTCACAGGGAACGGAATCGGCGGCCGCAATGCTGCTTTTGTCTTGGCCTGCGTGCCGAAGATTGCCGGAAAGAGAATTACGGTTATCAGCGCCGGCACAGATGGAATCGATGGCAACAGCCCTGCGGCCGGCGCGGTTGCGGATGGCGACACCCTGGCGCGATCCCGCGCACTCGAACTCGATATCGCGGACTTCCATCGACGAAGTGATTCACACAGCTTCTTTGCGCAGCTCGGCGATGCGATCGTCACCGGTCCGACGGGCAACAACCTCCGCGACCTGCGAATTCTTCTCGCGGAGCCGGACGCCGCGACGTAGCTATCGCGTCGCCGGGGGAGTTTTCAGCAGCTGTAGCGCCATTTCGATAAACGGTCCGATCTCGACGGTAAGCTCGCCACTTTTCAGCATTGATTCCAGAGGGCGCGATCGCGTCGGTATCGCCCCGCGCACCGAGCGCAAAAATCGCGGCAATTCGAATGTCGTTGTGCGGCTCATTTAGGTAGGAAACCAACGCCTGCGTTATCTCGTGATTCGTCTTGTCGAGTTCTGCCACGGCGCCGATCGCCGACTCGCGGCTGCCGATCGGTTTTCCGGGTTTCGACCATTCCATCAAGATTGAGACTGCGCGCTGGTCGCCGAGCCTGCCGAGTCCGCGCAGCGCGGCATCGCGAACCAATATCGTCGGGCGTGTTCGATTTCACGGCGGCAGACAAGGTTTCAAATGCGTCGGGCGCTTTCAGGCTGGCCAGCGCGCCGAGCGCCGCAGCCCGAACTCGGTATGCAGGATCCTTGGCGGCGATGTTGTTGAGCTTATCGGGTATCGTAATGTCGTCGTGAAATCTCCTCAGTTCGAATACGGCGACATCCCGCACCCACGGTTTCGAATCCGCCGCGCCGACGAGCACTTGTTTTTCCGCTTCCGGTCCCCCGATCCGGCCCAAAGCCGTCAGCGATTCGACGCGGACGCCCCAGAACGGATCGTCGCGCACGGCGTCGCCTAGCGCGCTGACCGCCTGGGGATCGTCGCGGATGCTGCCCAGCGCGGCGGCAGCCTCGGCGCGATCGGGAACGGTCTCGCCGTTTTTCAGCTGGTACGCCAGCGCCGCCGTGTCCCTTTTGAACTCCACCGATTTGAGAATCTTGTCCTCTTTATCGAACACAATCATCAGCGGCGCCGTCTCGGCAGGAAAATAGAATGTCTGGCTCGCTTGACTGACCTCGACTGTATGCGTTTGCGCTGCCGCTCGCGGTGGCAATTTCGACGTCCACAGGCACGTCGAATAATCCTACGCGCCCTTCCAGTTTCTGCGTCTGTTTCACGACGAGTGAGATTTGCCGCAAATCGGCAGCGTATGTATAACTCACATCGAATTTCGGCGCTCCGGCGCCGTAGATCCACTGTTCGAAGAATTTATCTTCATTGATAGAGGTCGCCTGTTCGACGGCCTTCTGCAAATCGGCGGTCACCACGTTCTCTCCCCGGTTCGTTTCCAAATAATGATGCAGCGCCTGGTAGAAGTCTTTTTCGCCCAGTTTCTCCTGCAGCATCCGCAACACCCAGCCCGCTTTATCGTAAATATTGTCCTGATACTCGGTTGAGTCCTGGAAATTCCGGTCGACAATCGGGACGGGGAAAAGCCGCGGCTCGCGCATCCACTGGTTCTGGTCTCGCCAGAAATCGTAATCCGCTTCGTTCCGGCCGAACCGGTGTTCGCTCCACACCCGTTGAAAAAAATCGGCGAAGCCTTCATTGAGCCACAAATTCCCCCAGTCCTTGCAGGTCACCAGGTCGCCGAACCACTGATGCGCGAGCTCATGAGAGATCACGTCATCGGCGCCGTCGCGGTCTTCGGCCACGAGCGCGGGATTCACCAGGGAAGTCGTAGTGATCGATGTGGCGCTGGTGTTCTCCATACCCTCGGCGACGAAATCATGCAGAGCGGTCTGTGCATACTGCGCCCAGGGATAGGGCTCGTCCAGCTTGCTGGTGAAGAGATCGAGCATTTCCTTGGTTTCACCGAACGTGGGCTCGATCTTCGATTCGTCGCCGCGCGGTACCACGTAGCGTAGTGGAATTCCGCGCCATGAGTCATCGCGCTCCACGAATTCGCCGGCGATTGCCGAGATCAAGTACGTTGAGAGCGGCTCGCTCTGCTGCCAGTCCCACGTCCTCAGGCCATCCGGCTCGTCTTTCACGCTTACCAGTTTGCCGTTTGAAACGGTGATCCAGGAAGCCGGAACGGTCAGGATCATCTCGGACGTAGTACGGTCGTTCGGATAGTCGTAAACCGGAATGTAATAGCGTGTATCTTCGGCTTCACCCTGGGTCCAAATCTCTTTCGGCTGCTGCGGGTAGTTCTTGTCTGGAAGAATGAAGTAAAGCCCCTTCTTTGGCTGGCCCTGGTAGCGAATCAGAATTTCGTGTCGTTCGCCGAGAGCCGCGGGGCGCTCGAGGGTCACCACTAGTTTGTTCGGAGTCACCGTGAATCTGGCATCCTTGCCGTCGAGCGTGACGCTCTTGATATCGAGGCCCACCGAGTCGAGCTTGAGATCGGAATCTTGCTCGCGAAGCATGGAAACACTTTCGGTTACTTCGCCAAGCACGCGCCGTTGATCGATATCGAACCACAAATGCGTGCGAATATTCTGCAGATCGTAATCGCGGCTGCGGGCGTAGGGTTCGTCGGCGCGCGAGGGGATGGAAAACAACGTGAAAATTATCGCGGTCGCAAGGGCCCTGCGAATCGCGGTGCGCCGGTCGGACTGGTGAAAGAATCGCCTGGTCATACTATTTCAGACGGACAGACTGCCTCCGAGTGAGCTAGCCATTATATCCATCTGCGCTGAATATTCTCGATTGAGGTAGGCGAGTTTGCGGGCAGGTTCGCGTCGCCCCAAAGAGAATTATCGTCTTCGCGAAGCCTGGATTAAGATGCCCGTGTGAGTTTTCCTGCGTGGATTGCTGCCGTCGTCCTGTTTCTCCAGCTCCCTATTCCTCTTTATTGGTTTGTCGTCCACCCGTTCCGCAAGTTTTGGAGGCGATACCCGCGCGCCGTTTATGTGGCAGGCATCGCGTGTTCCTGGCTCCCAATTACGGTAGCCATGGTCTTATTTCACGAACGAGTGTTTAGAACCGCGTGGCCCACATTAGGTGAATTCACGGTGGGACTGGCGCTCATCGGTTTTGAAGCTTGGATATTTTGGCGTGTCAGCCACGATTTGGGCGGCGCGCGTCTAGTGGGCAAGACGGAACTCGAAGGTTCGGGCGTAATCGAACGCGGCGGCATTTATGCCCGTGTTCGCCATCCGCGCTACACCGCGTCGCTGCTCGCCATCATTGGCGCATGCCTGCTGGCCGGAACCCGAATCGCATGGAGCCTGTGCTTGCTGTGGCTATGCCTGATGCTAGTGGTGATTACTCTGGAGGAGAGAGAAATGCGCGCGAGGTTCGGAACCCAATATTCGGAGTACTGCAGGCGAATACCGAGGTTCTTGCCGAGACTGCAGCGTTAGCCGACGTCGCCCGACTTAAACCCAGGCTACTAGTTGCAAGGAGGAGTGGTGCAGCTTTCCGTCTCCGCGATCCATACGCCCAACGCGGTGCCGCCGACGATTCCACCGATGATCGCAACTTCAGCCACGTGCTTCCAGTTGATGCCCGTGCCACCCACGCCGTATTGATTCTGGCCGCCGCCGCGTGGATCCGGCGATGCCACCGTCGCCTCGAGCGTTTCGCCCTGCTGGAGCGTCCTGTGGTCACCGTTCGGCGCAATCGCCAACAGCGTCCCTTCGTACACGCTGACTTGCATTTTCGTCGGGCTGAGGACTGCAATCTGGGCAAATACTCGCTGATTGTCCGCGCCGCGAATGACTCCGAGCGGCGTGCTGATCTCCAGTTGGTCCGGCGAGGTGGATGAAAACCCCAGCGTCCCGCGCGTGATCTTGGCCTGTACTCGATTTTCCGCCGGAGCAAGCGATGCATCGCTGGATGAAAGCAAGTAGACCTGGCTCTCGCCGATCTTCATTCTTAGAGAGCCGCCCATGTCCGTTGACAAAGCGTCGCCCGAAAACACATCCGCGCCGACCGCCGCATTGGCATGGTCGACTTTGGCGCGATCAGCAATGACGATCATCCCGAGCGGCTTTGCGTTTGCCGCCATCACAGGAAGATTGATCATGCCGGAAACGACGAAAGCGATCACGCAAGCACGAGCGCCAGAGAGGACATGGGGACGCACAGTTTCCTCCTCAGTACCACAACCCGACACCGTCAATTTACGCGCTCGATTTAGCGGTGTCAACAGAATCCACATACCAGTAATTGGGTATCTCCTCCGGCGCAGGCGGCTTAGCCGCGGCGTTCGTGAATTGGATTGCGCGAGTTGGCCGCGACGTTCGGTTGTGACGATCCCATTCGTTTGCTAAGCTACCACGCGGAGAGGTGTCCGAGTGGTTGAAGGAGCTCGCCTCGAAAGCGAGTGTTGGGGAAACTCAACCGTGGGTTCGAATCCCACCCTCTCCGCCAGTGACTCTGCTTGATTTTCGTCTTCATCTCGAGGGAGGGATGAGCGGGGAGGCGGCGGAATCACGGCGAACGAAATTCAGTGTCATCCATGACGATGGAACTGATCCTCAATCTGATCTGGCTGGTCATTGCCTCAGCGCTCCTCTGCGTCTGGCGAACCCAATGGGTCCATCAACGGGTCGGCAGTGCGCGCGGCCGCGTGCAGGAATGGAGCGCGTCAGCTTGGCGCTAGTGCTTCTGTTTTTCGCCGTGTCCATGTCGGACGACATGCACGCGGAAATCGTCGCGCTCGAGGAACCGTCCGCAAATAAACGCGATCACGCACACGCAGCAATCGTACATACTGTCACGGACGCGAGTTCCGCCCCACATGCGGACTTCTTGACGGTGATGACATGTCCGCCTCTGCTCGCCGATGCGTCTGCCGTGGGTACTTTGCCGCAGGCGAATCGCACTTCTGGATTTCTTACCTCACTCGGGCCGAAACCTGATCGAGCGCCGCCCATCACGCTCCTGTGACCCTCAGCATCTCGGCGGCAGTGGGATTCGCCTCAGTAATCGGCGTCTAGGCGCAGCAGCCGCTCGCTCGCGTCGTGGTCGGCGGTATGATTACTTCGCCTTTCGCGTTTCTGTTCCTGATGCCTGTTTTTGCGAGTTACTGGCTGCCATCGAGGGGAAAATCCCAGGAGGGAATCACCACGTAATCCCAAGCGCTCGGTACTGCCTATCGCCGCGCGGCGAAAAAGTTCTGAAGTAATGCGATTGCCTCGTCTGCTAGCACGCCGCCCACCGCCTCGACGCGATGATTGAGCTGCGGATGATCGAGCATCGCGAAGCACGAGTGCACGGCACCGCCCTTGGTTTCATCGGCTCCGTACACCAGTCGGGCCACGCGCGCCTGCACCATGGCGCCGGCGCACATCGCGCAAGGCTCAATCGTGACATACAGCGTGGCGCCCGGCAGCCGGTAGTTTCCCACCGCTTTGGCGGCTTCACGGAGCGCGACGATTTCCGCATGCGCTGAAGGGTCGCAATCCGTGATGGTGCGGTTTCCCGCGCGCGCTACGATGCGATTTTCCGAGACGACCACTGCGCCGATCGGGACCTCGCCGTGATTAGCAGCTGTCCGCGCTTGTTCCAGCGCGGCACGCATGAATTGAACGTCAGTCTCGGAAGTTTCCATCTTGGCGGGTCAGAATATCACGGGCGCGGCGCGCGTCAGCGTCTCGGTGTCGCTAAGTGAGCGATTCGGCCGACGGCAGTGTATCTTGCGGCTGAGCCTGATTCCGGCGCTGGAGAAGTCTGGTGAGGAAATACATAACGAATCCCCCCAGCACAATCACAGCTCCGATCACCAGTTCGTTCGTCGCGCCCACTGCTTCCTGGCTGTTGCGAACCAACGCGGTGATGATCAGCGCCAGCGGCGGGATTCCGATCAGAATCGCGCCGATCGTACCACCAGGAACGCGATACGGCCGGTGCAAGCCCGGCTCTCGAACGCGCAACACTGCGAGCGCCCAGAACTCCAGCAAGATACTCAGGCCGGTGAGCAGCACATCCAGAATCAGACTGCGCTCGAAGCCCAGCGGGTAGCAAAGCGCCCAGAAAAGCGCGCAAGCGATTACAGCCACCCACGGCGCGCCCGATCGCGAGTAACGCTTACTGAAAGCTTTTGGCAGGAATCCATCCTCGGCCATCACCACGGGCAAGCGCGTGAACGACATCATTAGCGCGCCAAACGATCCCACCGCGCCGAAAATTCCCGCGATCGCGATGGCCAGCGCCAGTCCCTGCCCGCCCACAATGCGTCCCACATCCACCCAGCCGCCCGTGGTCCAGCTATTCGGATCGAGTCCGATGCCGGCTACGGCCGCCACCGGGATGAGGTACCCGGCCACGACCAGCACCACTGCGCCCAGCATCGCTCGCGTGTAAGTCTTCTGCGGCTTTTCCACTTCGCCGGCAATTGTCGAAAGATTGTCCCAGCCCATGTAATTCCACATGGCGATCAAAATGCCGCCCAGAAAGTCTGCATGGCGCAGAGGAATCGGCGCGCCGGAAGCCGCAGTCGAATGCCAATGAGTCACGGCGACGAAAGCCAGCACGGCAAAGGGTAGGAGCAGCGCGATATTGAGAAACACCGAACCATCGCCCACCGCACGCGAGCCAAACACGTTCCAGGCCGCGCAGATGGCAATCATGCCGAATCCAATCGCATATCCCCGGTAGCCGGCCACCATGTTCGGCGCGAATCGCCCGATATAAGCGACGAACAAATTTGGATACAGCGCCATTTCAAACACGCTGCCCGCCAGCGTCAGCCACGTTTCCTGGTAACCCATGAACGGGCCCATGGCGCGGCGTACCCAAATATAAAAACCGCCTTCCTCGGGAATCGACGTGGCCAGTTCGCTGACCATCATCGCCGTCGGAATGCTCCAGACGAGCGGAGTGATTAGCAGAATCAGAAAGGTGGCTGCGTAGCCGGTTTTCTGGACGATGTCTTCGAGGCCGTAGGGTCCGCCGGCCACCATGAAGTAAGTGGCGGCGATCATCGGCACTACGGTCATTTTGCGAATGCGGGGGAGACTTAAGCCCTCATTCGCGGTGGTAGCGCTGGCAGAAAGCGTACTCAATTACTTCGAGCTCTCCTAGCCCGTGCCGCGGCCGCTTCCCATGCCCCAAGGACGGCCGCTAAAGTACGGTTGCAGCGAAGTGTAAACGATATTTTCCGCACGTAAAGAAAATTCCCCGGATTCATCGAAATTATTCGCCTCTCGTCGGCATCTCTATCAAGTCCCTGGACGGCTTTTGTTCCTGTCAGCCCGCAAAGCTTCGTTGTAAGATGGCGGCTTCGAATTTTCCGACAGGTTTCAATGGAACTACGCAAAGACCCCATCACACGCAGCTGGGTTGTGGTCGGCCATCCCGAGCGGTCGAAGGAGCGTGCCGAAGCCTGCCCGCTGTGCAGCGAAGCGAATTTGAAAGGTCCGGTTTTACTCCAATTGCCGGCCGAAGGGAACTGGCAGGTACGCGCCTATCCGCATTTCCGCCCGCTCTACCGGATCGAGGGTGACCCGGCACGCAATGCGGATGGAATTTTCGACCGCATGGCCGCGGTCGGCGCCCATGAGATTATTGTCGAGACCCCGGTCCATTCGAAATCGCTCACCCAGCTCAACGACGAAGAAATCGAGCGCGTGCTGGAAGCCTACGCGCAGCGGATCACCGACCTGAAGCGCGATGCCCGGTTCAAATACGTCGCCGTTTTCAAGAACCAGGGGCAGAGCGCCGGCGAGGAATGGCCCCACGCGCACTCGCAACTTTCCGCCACCACTTTCGTTCCCCGCCGGATACTCTACGAGCTGCGCTCCGCCCGAGAATGGTATCGCGACCGCGATCGCTGCGTTTTCTGCGACATTCTCCGCCAGGAAATTCGCCAGGCCAAGCGGGTCATTGAAAACGTTGGCGACTACTACGCTTTCTGTCCCTACGCGTCCCGCGTGCCCTATGAGACTTGGCTGATGCCAAAGGCCCATTCACACCAGTTCGAGACCTTGTTGCCCGGGGAAAAGCGACGCAGTTTGGCTACCCTCCTCGGGCGTACGCTCCGGCGTCTACTGCAAGTTAGCGGGAATTACCACTTGGTCCTGCACACCGCGCCCAACACGCTTCAAACCAAGGGAGAACTCAGCGACTACTGGGCCACCATCGACGGTGATTACCACTGGCACATCGAAATCCTGCCCATCCTCGAAACGCGCAGCAAGTCGTACAGCATTAAGGAAGTCTATTTCAATGGCACCCTCCCTGAGACGGCTGCCGAGCACCTGCGCAACCTCGACCCTTCGCAATGAACTTCGCCCGGATCTTCGCCCCGATTTTCGCCTGCGCAGGGCGCCGTAGCCACGCCACGTTCGAGCGCGGCGGCATTTTCTTCCGCCTTCTGTTTTTGCTCTCCTTCCTGGTTCTGGTTTTTCTCGTCTATCTCGCGCGCCACCCGCTGATGCGAGTGGCCGGACACTTCTGGATCGTGGATGACAATCCCGTGGCCTCTGACGCCATCGTGGTTCTCGGCGATGACAACTATCAGGCGGACCGCGCGACCCGTGCCGCGGAGCTCCTGAAAGCCGGTTGGGCGCCGCGAGTTGTTGCCAGCGGCCGGTATTTGCGGCCCTACGCCAGCATCGCGGAGCTCGAAGAACGCGATCTGATCAGTCGCGGCGTTCCTGAAACTGCCGTCGTTCGTTTCGCCCACTATGGCGAAGACACGCGTGGGGAAGCCGCTGCCGTGAGCCAACTCGTCGCTTCCAAAGGGTGGAAGCGAATCATCGTGGTTACATCGAATTACCACACGCGCCGCGCCCGCTACATCTGCGAGCGCGAGTTTCCTCCGGGAACCAGCCTCCGGGTGGTTGCCGCGCGCGATACCGATTTCGATCCCGACAGCTGGTGGGAGCATCGCAAGGGTGTGAAAATTTTTGCGCACGAGGTCTTCGGAATGATCGAGTCGTTTTGGGAATTACGTCACCAGGAAGCGCATGCATAGTCCTCCTTCGTTTGGAACCATTTGTCTGACGGTGGCCAATCGGTAGTTGCCGGTTTGTGCGTCTTTGGTACATTGCCTGTTTACAGCTATTTGCAGGTGGGCTATAGTTTGCCAACCGCTCGAGGATGACTGCTCCCGCCGCAGCGTCTTCAGATCTGAGGAGGATCCAATGTGGCGAAAAACATCTGAGGGAAAGCCGTCTTCGGAGTCCTATAACCAGCCCGCGTCCAGCTCAAGTCCTGTGGAAAACTCGTACTCCGCGCCGCCAACTTACGCTCCCGCGCCGCCGCCTCCGTCGCGACCGTCTGCGGAACCTGCGCCAGTTTCGTTGGGCAGCAATTCCTCCAAGATCACCTCCGGCCTGAAGATAAACGGTGAAATCACCGGATCTGCCGATCTGTATATTGATGGCGAAGTGCAAGGCAAGTTGCTCCTCGGGAACGCGCGAGTCACGGTGGGACCCAACGGCAAAGTCCAAGCCGACATTGAAGCGCGGGAGATCGTGATCGACGGCAGCGTGAACGGAAATCTGAAAGCCGCTGAGCGCGCGCACTTCGGTTCATCCAGCCGCGTTAACGGCAGCGTTCTGACGCCGCGCATTGGCATCGACGACGGCGCGCGACTCCGTGGTAAAGTGGAGACGGTTCAGGCGACTCCCGCCCGCGAATCTTCGTCAGGCGTGAGGCAGCAGGCGACCGAAACCCTCCAGCCGGTTGAGGCCAGCGTAAAAAGCGAGTAAGCAGGAAAAATGAACTGGATGGCAAAACCCCGTCCGGCCGCGGCGTCTGCTGTGGCCAGTGCTGTGCCGTCGAAACCGGGCCCCAGTTCGACTGCCGCGCCCGCCTCCGTCAACGTTCGAATCTCCAACGGACTCAAGGAATTTTTGTGGCTTATCAGCGACGTTCCGCAGGGGCGAGTTCTAGATCTCGGGCCTGTCTGGCAATCCACGGTTACGTTTTTCGTTGAAAAGGGCTATCGGGTTTCTACGGAAGACTTGCTGCGCACCTGGAAGGATTTTCTGGCCGCCGAAGAGGAGGGCTTTCGCAAAACGCCTATCGGCGCGGACGCCGAGAGAATCTCGCCTGCGTCGCTCGCGAACAAATTTCTCGAGACCGCGTTGCAGTATCGCGAGCGAAGTTTTCACGGTGTTCTGGCCTGGGATCTGCTCGACTACTTCGATCCCGAAGTGACGCCTCGCCTGATGGAGCGCCTGGCCCAGCTAATTCATCCCGGCGGCGCGATGCTCGCCATGTTTCATAGCCGCGCCGCAGAGCGTTTTCACCGCTATCGCGTCGTGGACAGCCAGACTATTGAGTTGATTGCCGCGCCTACGCTGGCCGTACATTCGCACGTTTTCCAGAACCGGGAAATCTTGGGCCTCTTCAGCGAGTTTCGCTCCTCGAAGACGTTTGTGGGCCGCGACCAGGTTCGCGAAGGTCTGTTCCTCAAGTAACGCAGCGATAGGCGGTTCCGTCCAATTGCCGTTGCGAATGCCGCCGCTTTTGGTGACAACCAAATCGCTCGTCCAAACATCTTCCTATCCGGGTGCTGGGGCGTGGCGGCCGTTTGGCTTGCCAGCGACGGGAACCGAGGGAGCTCTCCGCGGGCCCGATCGAAATAAACTGGAACCTTTTCAGCAGGCTGTGGAATCATCCTGAAGCTCTTATACTTTGATATAACCTGGGAGATAACGATTTCATGGGCGTGATCTTTGCCGCGGCGGTTCGTTTGATTCAGATTCGCGTTTCAACTTTCGGTGGCCGTCGTCGACGAGAATCGCGTCGCGTTCCTTCTGGACTCGCGGGCCTGCTCTCGGCGGCAGCTCTCACCGTGTTTGCCGCGACGGCCCTCTCAAGCTGCGGCGGAAAAAGCAGCACGACCACGGTCAGCTCAGTCGCGATTACGCCGACGTCGATCACTGTTCCGCTGAATACGACGACCACTTTCACCGCCGTCGTGACGCTCTCGGATTCTTCGACTTCCACCACCACGACAGTCACGTGGGAAGTAAACGGCGTGGCGGGGGGCGACGTGGCGACGATTGGGTCGATCGCTCCCGCTGCGGACAATCAACTCGAGGGAATCTACACCGCTCCCGGTTCAGTCCCGACTCAGACGATTGCCGGAGTGACGCAGGTCGGGCAGGTTGCCGTAACCGCCGTCACAACTCAGACGACAACGACTTCGGGCCAGACTTCGACCGGCACGGTCACGTCAAATTCCGGTATCGTCACGGTCGGCGCCGGCTCGGGCTTGGCCGTCACGCCCATCACAGCGAATGTTCCCGGCGGCGCCACGCAGCAATTCTCCGCGTTACTTAATGGGTTGACTGACACTAGCGCCACTTGGACGGTCACACCGTCGGCGCCTGCAAGCACGTATGGTTCGATCAGCCCGACGGGTTTGTACACCGCGCCGCTCACTCCTCCCCCGGGCGGCATGGTCACGATCACCGCTACGGACCCTGCAGCGACCCAACCAGCCACATCGACTGTGACGATCTCCTACTCCGACCATTCGCTGAATGGCCCGTTCGCGTTTTCGTACACCGGTAACGACTCGCAGGGCTTTCTGGCGGTCGCGGGCAGCTTCGTTGCCAATGGCAACGGCCGGATCGTCAGCGGCGTCGAGGATGTCAGCAGTTTCCTCACGGGCAATAAAACTGTGCAGATCAACAGCAGCTCCTCCACGTATATCATCGGTCCAGACGGGCGGGGGACTGCCAATATCGTCACCACTCTAGGCCAGAACACCTGGGATTTTGTGATGACGTCGCCGGGACACGCGCAAGTCACGCGTCTTGATGTCGCCGCTGCCGCCGGCGGAAACATTGATCAGCAAAACCTCAACGCGCTTTCCAACTCCGCCGCCG
Source organism: uncultured Acidobacteriota bacterium (assembly GCA_963800535.1). Lineage (GTDB taxonomy): Bacteria > Acidobacteriota > Terriglobia > Acidiferrales > UBA7541 > Palsa-295. Next base: position 230,971 of record CAWDBK010000007.1, on the reverse strand, counting down.
TGATTTCGGGTCCCTACGTCTTCAACCTGTTGGGTATGGACGCTGCTTTCAATCCGCTGGGCCTCGCCGGGAAATTCACGGCCAATGGTTCCGGAACGATTCCGCAATCAGCCTCGATCATCGACGTGAACGACAATGGCATCGCCGGCGGCGCGGGTATCACCACGAGCGATACTTCGCTTCAGGGTACCTATCAGTTCGATCCGGTTTTCACCGGCACAGGACGCGGACTGCTAACGCTGACCAGCAACGCCACGGGCGGCGCCGGAAAGCCCCGCGAGTATGCTTTCTACGCGATCGATTCTCCGGCCGGTGAATCAAACTCGAGCATCGTCGCTCGCCTGCACTTGATCGAAATTGACGGCGACGCGTCCGTCGCAGGAGATATGTACGCGGCGCCCGCCGGAGCCACAGCGCTGACTACGGGGACGTACGTTTTCACAGGGGGAGGCGAGGTGCACGCCGGCGCATACGCGGCAGGCGGCGCGTTCATTTCCAGCGGCAGCGGCGCGATCACGGGCGGCAACTTCGACGCCAATTCCAACGGAACCTATAATTCGGGTCCCGCCATCAATTCCTGCTCGTCATACGCGACGGACAACACCACGGGGCGGATCGACCTGAAAATATTTACCGGGACCGGCGCATGCCCGGCAACCCCCAACGCCGCGGTAAACGAGTACGCCGTGTACCAGACATCGCTGGGCTCGGCCGTGATGCTTGAGATCGACCAGAATGCGCTTTCAGCCGGCGCTGCGTTTCAGCAATGCGTCCCGCCGGCAGCAGCGTGCTCGACGTCCGTTTCTCTCGCGAGCGGGAGCTTTGCTATCGGCCTCGTCGGCCAGGGCTTGTTCCACAACAATGCGTCGGCATATCAGCCCGCCGCCTCCGGCCAGCTCACCATCACCACCGCCGGCGCTCTGACGTCCGGCACTCTCGATATCAATAGCGTCAGCTCCACATCGCCTTCCGATCCAATCGGCTCAGGGACTTCGATCGGCGCCCCCTCAGCGAATGGACGCGGCACGGCGACGCTCGTCACCACAAATCCGTCAGCGACATTCAAGCTCGTCTACTACTTGATCGACGACAACACAGCCCTGATCTTCGATCAGGACACCAGTCCAATCGCCATCGGTACCGTCGCGCGCCAATTCTGAAGTGAGCGCGGCATCGCTCTGGCACCCTGGTTTGTAGGGCTGGCGCCTCGCGGGCTCTTGGGTTTTTCTTTCGTGTTCCTACGATCACAATCGCGCGTCAGGCGCCCCAGCTACGTACTCCTGACGGCACGACAGGCCCCGGAAACTTTCTTCTTGCGCTCATCCCCGCCCGGGCGTATGAGTGGCTTGTAGGAGCCGATGCAGGTGGGAGTCACCACTCCCCCGTGCACCGTCCGCGAATTTCACATCGCTCCTGCAACGCGAACCGCAGCAAGGCTTTCAGCCTGGCCGCGGCCTAGCGAGTGAACAGGGCGGGGAGCTGCCAGGCTCCCCGCTTTGCATTTGGGCTGTCATTGGATTCTTTCCGAAGAACTTACTTGGCTGCCGCAACCGGTTTGCCCGACCGCGCCTTCCATGCGTGATACGCTGCCGGCATAAGCGACACCACGATGACCCCGGCGATAATGAAGTGGATTTTCTTGTCGACATTCGGCACCGTGCGCCCGAGCGTGTATCCCACGAGCACCATGCTCCAAATCCACAAGAACCCGCCGATGATGTCGTACGTCAGATAGCGCCGGTAGCTCATCTTCGCCGCCCCGGCCACGGGAGGGCAAAAGGTGCGGATGATGGGGATGAACCGGGCGAGAATGATCGTCTTTCCGCCGTACTCTTCGTAAAACTCGTGCGCCCGCTTCAGATGCTTCTTCTTGAAAAACCGCGAGTCCTCGCGCCGGTATAGCCCCTCACCCGCTTTGCGCCCCACGAAATAGCCCACTTGATCGCCGGCAATCGCGCACAGAGTCACAAGCGTCAGGAGTTCGGCCAGCTTCATGTGTCCGGCACCAGCAAACACTCCCGCCGTCACCAGTAGGGAATCGCCCGGCAGAAAAAAACCTACGAACATCCCCGTCTCGACGAATACCACCACGCAGACCAGCAACGTCCCGCCCCACTCCACCAGCCCTCGGACATCGTACAACTGCGCGATCAAATGCCGCACGAATTCAATCATCGCTACGCGACCCCGATCATGACGATAGTACTTACTGTCGATAACCCTTGCATTTACAATAAGAAGCGAGTAGCACGTCCGGCTAGTACTTCAATCCTACCATTTTTAGTCCCCTGTACCATTCGTCACGTTGGCCGCGCGCTCCAAAATTGTCTCGTTCGCAGCAGTGCAACTGAGGAGGGATCAACGATGGAAGGCGGCTACGAAGTCTGGATGGGGCAACCGGTCATTCTCCGCGTGGTAGCAGGCAATCTTCGCGTTCCGCTGCGCGGGCGTTTGTTGTCCGAGACGGGCGATGTTGTACGTCTCCGCATCGCCGACAGCTGGGACGTCGATATTTTCAAGACCATGGTGGTAGGCGTCGAGCACGACAACCCGGTTTACGTTCTCAACTAGGGGATTGAAGTGAGCGCTGGCACCAGCAATGACTGGCAAGTGGAATCCGGTCGCGCCGCCGATCTCGCGGTCCCCGGTCATCTGGCGCCGTCGCTGAACCAGAAACTGGAAGTGGTCAGAGATACGCTGATCGCGCTGGGAATGCAGCTGTCTTTTCGAGTCGCCATGTTTCTGCGGCACTTGAATTACTAAATTATTCGACGAGCGCTCCGCCCTAGAAAAAGTTTGTCGGCCCAGGTTGTCCCTCTCAGTGCCCCGAGCCCCGGGTCTGGTCCTCCTCCTCCCAGATCCGGGGTTTTGTTTTTCGGCAAGAAACACAACTTCACGCGCCATTCTCTTTGACTCGTCGCGCCCGCTCGACCACACTAGCCCGCAGCCCGCGCGAATATGAAACTCGCCCTTGTCGACTGGCTTGTCATCGCCGCTTATCTCGCCTTTACCCTAGTTCAGGGTCTCTACTTCCGCCGGCGCTCGAGCGGGAGCACCGCCGATTATTTCGTCTCCGGGCGCCGTGCGCGTTGGTGGCTCATTGGCACGTCGATGGTTGCCACTACGTTCGCAGCGGACACCCCGCTTGTCGTCACGGGCCTCGTCTATCGCAACGGCATCGCCGGCAACTGGATCTGGTGGTCGATGCTTCCCGCGGGAATGATGACGGTCTTTCTCTTCGCGCGCCTGTGGGTTCGTTCGGGGCTGCTCACCGACGTCGAATTCGCCGAATTGCGCTACGCCGGAAAGCCGGGCGCATTTTTGCGTGGATTCCGCGCCATCTACCTCGGTCTGCTCGTAAATTGCGTGATACTCGGCTGGGTCACGAAAGCCATGACCACGATCGCCTCCGTTGTCCTCGGCGTCAGCGATCGCACCGCTCTCGCTCTCTGCATTTTTTTCCTGATTCCGTTCACGGGAGTTTACGTCGCTCTCGGCGGTCTCTGGGGTGTTCTCTGGACCGACTTGTTTCAATTCGTTCTGAAGATGGGTGTCGTCATCGCCGTTGCGTGGTACGGCGTTTCCGCCGCCGGGGGCATGCACGCTCTGCTCGCGAAAATTGCGGCGGTCCGCACGGCCGCCGGCCCGAACGCGTCGATTCTCACGTCATTCTTTCCGGATTTGTCGAAAGGCTTCGCCAGCGAATCTCTCTGGACCATTCCAGTTATCACCTTTTGCGTCTACCTGGCGGTGCAATGGTGGGCGTTCTGGTATCCGGGATCAGAACCCGGCGGCGGCGGCTATGTGGCGCAACGAATCCTCAGCGCCCGCAACGAGCGCGACGGCGTGCTTTCAGTGCTTTGGTTCAATTTCGCGCATTACGCGTTGCGCTCCTGGCCCTGGATCCTCGCAGCGATGGCTGTCGTGGTTCTGTATCCTAACCTGGCGCGACCGGAGGCGGGCTACGTCCTTCTGGCAGTCGATCACCTTCCTCGCGCCGCTCGTGGCCTTCTCGTCGCAGGCTTCCTCGCCGCGTTCATGTCGACGATCGCTACCCACCTGAATTGGGGGACTTCGTATCTCGTCTCCGATTTCTACCGCCGCTTCATAAATCGCACTGCCCCAGAGAGGCACTACATCGCCATCTCGCGTTGGGTCACGATTCTGCTCGTCATTCTCGCCGCTTGCGTCTCCTGGGAACTCGCGACGATTCGTTCGGGCTGGGAAGTTCTTCTCGAAGTGGGGGCGGGAACCGGCAGCGTATACCTTCTGCGCTGGTACTGGTGGCGAGTAAACGCCTGGAGCGAGATTGCCGCCATGTCGACGGCCCTCGTCGTTTCGCTCGCCTTCGATCTGACGGCGCCGTTCCATGGTTCCGAGCCCGCGGTCTTTGCGAAACAAACGCTCGCCACGACCGCGATCACCACTGCCGCCTGGCTCCTAGTAACGTATCTAACTCCGCCCGAGCCTGCCGCCACTCTCACTCGTTTCTACGCGCGGGTTCGGCCGGACGTCCGCGGGTGGCTGCCCGTCGCCAGTCAGGCTCCCGAAATAGCGCACACTAGGGACCTTGGCAGCAATTTCTTACAATGGATTGTGGGGTGCGGCATGATATATTGCGCCCTGTTCGGAGTAGGAAATATTTGCTTGCTTTCGGGGCGATTTGGGGTTCTTCTTCTCTGCAGTTCTTTGGGTTGTGCAGCGTTCCTTTATCGCGGCCTCTCTCGCACCCTGCACGGCGCGGACTTGCGATCCGGCCACCGGCTGGACTGAGTCGTACTCTGGCGTCATAGGCTGATTCCAGCCGCAGGGAAGGGCGGACGAATGACCATGATGTCTGTGCTGGTTCCGAACGGGGCGCTCGCCGCCGGCACGCTCGAGAAGCGTTGGGCCGTATCAAGGATTCGTCATTTAAACTCTGGGCCAAATTCAAGCGCGTGGGATGAAGATTGTCTCGACTTGCGTTTTAGAGTTTGATGCCCTCCGTGCGGGCGGATGCCCGAGGAGCTGCATTTATGAGGATTGCAGGTGTCGGCAGTGCGTTTCCGAAGTATTACCACAAGCAGGAAGTTCTCGTAGGCGCCCTGAAGGCGTATTGGAAAGACAAGCTGCCGCAGCCGGGAATTCTCGACCGCCTCGACGAAAGTATGAAGGTCGACAGCCGGTTCACCGCGCGACCTTTGGATTTTTATCACAATGAGATGCAGACGTGGGGTGAGGCCAACGACGTCTGGATCGAAGTGGGATTGGAGTTGGGCGAAAAAGCCCTCTGCCATGCGCTGGTGAGCGCGGGGGTTGAACCGCGGGATCTCTCCGCGATTTTCGTCACGTCGGTAACAGGTATTGCTGCGCCGTCCCTTGATGCACGGCTCATCAATCGGATGGGCTTGTCTCCGAACATCAAGCGCATTCCGATTTTCGGCTTGGGTTGCGTGGCGGGCGCCGCCGGAGTGTCGCGCGCCGCCGATTATGTTCGCGGTTTTCCGGATCAGGCGGCCGCGTTGCTTTCGATCGAGCTGTGTTCGCTCACACTGCAGCGCGACGATGTCTCGATGGCGCACCTGATTTCCGCCATGTTGTTTGGCGACGGCGCCGCGGCGGCTGTGGTGGTTGGAGACGAAGTGGATTCGAATGGCCCGGAAATTCTGGCTACGAAATCCATTTTTTATCCCAATACCGAACGCGTCATGGGTTGGGACATCTCTGAAAAAGGTTTTCACATCGTACTATCGCCGGAAGTTCCGGATACGGTTGTAAAGCACTTGGGGAAGGATGTTGACGAGTTTCTCGCCGAACAGCGAGTGAGCCGCAGCGACATCAAGAGCTGGATCATGCACACGGGTGGCCCGAAAGTTCTCGAAGCCACGGCCACGGCCCTCGATTTAACCGAAAAGGAGTTGGAAGCTTCGTGGAATTGCCTGAGAAAAGTCGGCAATATTTCTTCCACCTCCGTCCTGCTGGTTCTCGAGGATGTCTATCGTCATCGCCGGCCCGAGCCTGGAACGCTCAGCATTCTGGCCGCGATGGGTCCGGGATTCTGTTCGGAGCTGCTCCTGCTGCGCTGGTAACAGCACGACTCAACGTCGCGAGGCTGCCTGATGCAGCCTGATATTTTGGTAGTCGGAGGCGGGCCTTCGGGCCTGGCCTCCGCTATTGCCGCCGCGCAAAAGGGCTTCCGCGTTTCGGTCGTCGAATCCAGAAAACCTCCCATTAACAAGCCGTGCGGCGAAGGTCTGTTGCCGGAGGCCATCCAATCCCTGCGCCGCCTCGGCGTTCACCCCCAGCCGGGCGACGGTCACCCGTTTGAAGGCTTTCGTTTTGTTGATGAAAGTCACTCCGTCAGCGCCCCCATTCCGTGCGGCCGAGCCCTCGGATTGCGCCGCACCGCGCTCCATCAAATGTTGATCGAACGCGCCGAGCGCTGCGGAATCGATCTTCGCTGGGGCGCGCGTGTTTCAGATTTCGATTCTCGGGGCGCACGAGTGGACGGTGCCTTCGTGCCGTTCCGCTGGCTCGTCGGTGCGGATGGACAGAATTCGATCGTGCGCCGCTACGCCAATCTGGGATCACGCTGGACCATCGAACGCCGCTTCGGTTTTCGCCGCCACTATGCGGTCGCGCCATGGACCAATCTTTGCGAAGTTCACTGGGCGCGGCGGTCGCAGATGGTCGTGGCTCCCACCGCAGCAAATGAAATTTGCATTTCGTTCTTCGTGGATGATCCGCGAACGCGCGTCGACAGCGCGCTCGGTAGATTTCCCGAGGTTGCCGCCCGACTCCAGGGTGCGCGACCCACATCGACCGAAGCCGGCTCCATGATCAAGTTCCGCAAGGCCCGCGCTGTCGTCCGCGGCAATGTCGCCCTGGTCGGCGATGCCGGCTGCACCGTCGACGCAGTTTCGGGCCAGGGCCTGAGCCTGGCGTTTCAGCAGGCTCACCTCGTCGCCGATGCCTTAGCCGCCGAAAACCTGGCGCGGTATCAAAGCTCGCACGATCGACTCACGCTCACCGCCATTCGTGTCACGCGCCTGCTGCTGGTGATGAACTCGAGCGCTTGGCTTCGCCGCAAGGTCCTGCGTCTTTTCGCCATGCGGCCGAACCTCTTCGCTCAAATGATCTCGGTGCACACGCAACCGCAGCCCGAACCGTTAAATGCCTGCGAAATCGTAAACCTTACCTGGCGAGTCCTGTGGGCCTAGCCCTCTCCAAAGTTTTCTCCGCGGCCTCCGCGTCTTTGCGATGGAGTCTTTCGTTTGTTGCCGTGGGCGTGTGTCTTTCCGCGACCGTCCATCCGGCGAGCGGCCAGGAATTATCGGCAACGTTGGATCCCGCCGCAACCCAGGTCAATTTCACCCTCGCCGCCACTCTTCACACAGTCCACGGCACCTTCAAACTCAAGAGTGGCCAGGTTCAATGGGACGCCGCGACTGGTCATGCCACAGGATCCATCGTGATCGATGCCACGAGCGCCAACACCGACAACGCCTCGCGCGACAAGAACATGCACACGCAGGTCCTGGAAAGCGCGAAATTCCCGGAAATCACTTTCACGCCGTCGCAGATCAAGGGAACACTGGCTAAGGAAGGGGTGTCGCAGTTGACCGTCGTAGGAGTAATGCGGGTTCATGGTCAGGACCACGACACCACGCTGGATCTAACCGTGCAGCCCGCGGCCCACGGCGCGTTGCAAGCCACCGCGCAATTCCCCATACCCTACGTGAAGTGGGGAATCAAAGACCCCAGCACATTTCTGCTCCACGTGGCCGACACAGTTAACGTAGAAATCCAGGCCACCGCAACATTGAAGTAGCGCCTGCGTCATTCTGAGCGGAGTGCCCGGACGGGGTCCCGCTTCGTCCCGTTCTTGCGGGACGTCCGGTCGCGCAGTCGAAGAATCCCTCTTCAGCGTTCGCAATCGAGAGAGCCCAGCGCCACCCAATTCCCGACTCTAGAGCGGTTGATCCGGCCGCGAAATCGTCCGCCACATGTGTGCCACGGGGCTGCCGTCGTTCCCCAACCCCTCTTTCGGCTGCTTGAAGCGCCGCCCGATGATGTCGAGAAACGGATCGATCGTCACCACCACATCCGGATCGAACGCATACAGATCATTCACCGCCACCAGGCGCGGCTCCATGTACCATTTGTGCTTTCGCACCATCTCGTAGGTCGCCCGAATGTAAGGTGGCGGCACGTAATCGACGCCAAAAAGCTCGCGATACAAATCGGGATACTCGTATCCCACCGAAGGATCGGCGTAATACCGAAGCGCCTGGTGGTAGCGGATAGCGAACGCCACCTTCTCAGAGACGTACGGTTCGAAGAGCTGCGCCCCCCACCAGCCGTGATCGGTCCGCATGATTTCCTGCACCACGTCGTGCAGCAGGCAGGCCAGGATGATTTCCTCAGACATGCCGTTCTTCATGGCCAGGTTCGCGCTCTGTAGCACGTGATTGGCGGTATCAGCGAATCGCAGTCGGAAAAAATCCGCCAGCGTCGGGTTCGACGGCATTGGCGCCAACCTCTTCACGTTCTCGCCTGACCGCGGCACCATCAGCAATCCCACGCCAGCGCGATAAGGTCGCGTCTCGATCTGTGCTTCCACTTCGGCCGCCGTCGGAAATTGCTTCGTAGGCGCTGCTTCGCTGGATTTCTTCGCCGCGATGGCGGAGTTTAATTCCGACATCATGTGCGTCTCGAGCGCATCCGCCCGCGCCTCGGCATCCATGCGCGCCACGCCATCACTCCCGCCCAAGCTCTCGAGAAATTTCCTGCGATCGATGTCCATGTTCCTATCCTAACGCTCAACGCCGCACCCTCGCCACCATCGCGCACCTAACAGTTCACCGGAGAGGGCAGTTTCAAAACGGTACAATGTCGATGAGAGGCTCCGATCAGACCGACGAAATCGAGGTCCCCCGTAGTAAGCTGATTAGTCGACTTCGGTCCGACTCAGAACCCGTACCCTAATTTTCGGAGGCGCACGATGAAAGTAGGAGCGCGCAACAGAATCATGGGCAAAGTGAAAGATATCAAGAAGGGCGGCGTGATGTGCCTGGTGAAACTGGAAATTCCCGCCAAGTCCTCGATGGCGTCCGTCATGACGCTTGAATCGCTCAAAGAACTCGGCGTCAAAAAGGGCGACAAAGTCGAAGTGGTCGTAAAAGCCGTAAACGTGCTGGTGATGAAAAGCTAAGCGCGTTTATCGGTTAGCAGCAGCTCCTTGGCTCTCTCGGCCGCTTTCACCACGGCTTTGATCAGCGTCACGCGCAGGCCGCCCTCTTCCAGCTCCAGAATCCCGTCAATCGTGCATCCGGCCGGCGTCGTCACGGTGTCTTTCAGCAGCGCCGGATGATGTCCGGTCTCGATCACCATCTTCGCCGCCCCCAGCGCCATCTGCGCCGCCAGCAGCGTTGCCAGCTCGCGTGAAAGCCCCACTTTCACTCCGCCTTCCGCCAGCGATTCCAAAATAATGTAGATAAATGCCGGCCCGCTAGCGGATAACCCCGTCACCGCATCCATGTGCTTCTCATCCACCACCACGGTCCGTCCAACTGCATCGAAAAGTTTCCGCGCCGTCTCGATCTCCGCGGCGCCGGCAAATTTTCCCGTGGCCAGCGCCGTGATCCCCGCTCCTACCACCGAAGGCGTATTCGGCATCGCCCGAATCACGGGTACTTTCCTCTTTAATCGCTTCTCGATGTACTCCGCCGGCACCGACGCCGCAATCGAAATTAGCAATTTCTTCTCGTTCAATTCGCCGCGAATCTCATCCACCACCTGCCCCACCGTCTGCGGCTTCACGCACAGCAAAATCACGTCCGCCTTTTTCACCGCGGCGCGGTTGTCGTTCGTCAACTTAACGGGCAGCTTCATCCCGCTCTTGCGCTCCGCCGCGGCGTGCTGCACGGTTGCAAAAATATTCGCGGGCGCGACCAGCTTTTGCTTCACGAACGCCTCAATCAGGATTCCGCCCATTTTCCCGGCGCCCAGCACCGCCAGCCGCATCTGCTGTGCCATTTCGGTTGCTCCTTGTCCCAATCCGATTCCGCAAATGGTAGTCCGTAAGCCGCTTCCATTCGTCGGGATTTTTGACATTTCCAGCGAAAGGCGGATTGCGCCCGCGCGGGCGCTCCGGTTCAGCCCCGCGGGTGCCGCGGACGCGGCTTGCACGGTTGTTGTGTAGACACTTGCATGGTGAATCGCATCATACAAGAGGTCCGGGCGCCCGCGATAGTCCGCGCTCAGCTTTTGGAACTATCGCGTGCCTTGAAAGGAATCATCACCGTGCCGAGATGCACGGGCGCCCAGCGTCCCGTTCGCTCCGCCAAGGTGCCTGATGTCGACGACGATACTGTCAATGTCCACTCGAAATCCTGATCGAAAACTCGACCGCAGCCTCACCGAAATCCTTACGTGGTGGCTGATGCTCGCAGCGATTGCCGTAGGCGCGCTGCTGATCCACGTCACTCCCGCGCGCGCGCAACAAACCGGCCCGCTGCCCCCGGCCACGCCCTCCGACGAACCGCCGCCTTCACCGCGCTCCTCAGCTCCCAAACTGATCGGCGGCAAACCGAATATCGGCGGAACCTGGGCGCTAAATAAAGACGCGAGCGATGATCCGCGCCAGGCCATGCGCGAAGCCATGGGCAATCGCGGCGGCGGCAACGTTAATGGTAACGGCGGCAATGGAGGTGGCGGAAATGGTGGCGGAGGCCCGCGCATCGGCATGGGCGGCGGTGGCGGAGGCTGGGGAGGTCGCGGTGGAAATGGCGGTGGAAACGGTGGCGGCGGCCGTCGTGGCGGTCAGAACGGCGCCGCGAATCCTGCGGACGATCTGAATCAACTCACTATCGCCCAGGACGCTAAATCCGCAACAGTAACCAGCGAATCCGGCCACATCATTGCGCAATATTCAGCCGATAATGCGAGCCCCTCTCCGTCAGCTTCGTCGCAGTCGGAACCACACATGAAAAACAGCACGCCCGGCGCATCCACCAGTACGAACAGTTCCAACGGCTCGAGTTCAGCAGCGGGATCGTCGACCGGCGATGAAAACGCAGCCAGCACAAACGGCACCGCCGGCTCCCCGCCTGTCGCCCAATGGCAAGGCGCGCAGCTCATCGCCATCACCCCCGGCCGCCGCCAGGGCACGACCACACGAACCTACGAGCTCTCTCCCGATGGCAGGCAGCTCTACGTCACCACCAAGATCGATAATCCTCGTTTCGATAGCCCGGTTACCTTCCGCCTGGTCTACGATCCCGTGCAGGCCAGCGAGTAACCCGTACTTGCGCGACACCTTCCAACAAAACCTTTGCGGTCACGTCTCAATTCCCTAGACTGAGGATACGGTGCTGCGTCACGTGCTCCACTCAAAGACCGCCAGCCTGACCAGCGCAGCGCTCCTCGCCATCGCGCTCGGCGTCGTTCAGGTCGCTGCAGCGCAGGAATCGCAGCCGGCTCCGGCACCCCCTGCCACTACGCAATCGGCATCGGATAACTCATCCGCCCCCGCTGAAGCGCCTACCGGCGTTGCCGCAGGCGTCGTTCGCACCGCCGACGGCTCGCCGATTCCAGGCGCCTCGCTGAAGCTGGTCAACACCGGGGCGCAGAAAGCCTATGTCAGCTGGACCGATGAAGCCGGAAGATTTCAGTTTTCCGCTCTGCCTGCCGGACACTATACGGTGGAGGCCTCGCAGCTCGGCTTCACACCCGCCTCTCTCGAAATCCAACTCGGCGACGGCCCCCCGCCTCCGCCGCTACAACTCACGCTCCGCGTCGCCACGCTTGCCGAACTCTCCGCACCTCCCGGTGCGCAACGTCCCGGCGGCGGTCGCCGATTCAGCTCGGGGACCGCGGGCCAGTCTGCCAACCAACCCGGAAATGCCGCAGCCAATGCCGCGAACGGCCAGCCAAGTGGCAACGGTAATCCCGCCAATGGCGGACGCGCCGGTCGTGGCAATCGCGGCCAGGCTTTGGCCCCTGGACTCCTGAATGCCCTCCAGCAAGGCATGGGCGGCTTCCAGCAAACGGACCTCACTGGCGAAGCCGCTCAAGGCGAGGCAGGAATAGGAGGCGCCGGTGCGGGCGCCGCGGAAGCAAATCTCGGCAGCCCGGCCGGTGGCGGATCATCCGACTCTTTCCTGCTTCAAGGCACCGTCGGCCAGGGATTGTCGTCCGGCGGTTTCGGTGGCCCCGGTGGGCTTGCCGGTCTCGCTTTCGCGCAAAATCAAGGCCAGCCGGGGCAGCCGGGGTCGAACCCGGGCTCGGGCAATCCATTTGCTGGCGCTGGCGGTCCTGGGGACGCCGGTGGTTTCGGTCTCGCCGGCCTTTTCGGCGGTGGAGGCGGCGGTGGGCGAGGCGGCGGTCCGGGAGGTGGAGGGCCCGGCCGCGGTCAAGCGATCCGCCTGTTGCGCCAGAACGTGAATCGCGTTCGCTTCACGCTCTTCGATCGCTACACGAATTCCATCTTCGACGCCAAGCCGTTCTCCATCACGCACACACCCGAAAAACAAATCGGCGCCTATGACGAACGCGTCGGCGGCACCATCGGCGGCCCGCTGAAAATACCGCACATCTACAATGGCAGCGACAAAACCTATTTCTTCGTCAACTATCAGCACGAAATCGCCCGGAATCCGGTCAACACGTTTTCAAACGTGCCTACCGCCGCCGAGCGTGCCGGCTGCTTTCCCACCGGCTCGGTCAATATGCCTTTCAGCACGCTGCCGTTCAGCGATCCCGGCACCTGCGGCGTCGGCGAAGTGCAAGTCCCCATCAATTCCGCCGCCGCGGGCTTGCTGGCATTCATACCCATGCCCAACGTGACGGCGACATCTGGCGCGGCCGGCGGCCTGGCGCAGAACTATCTCCTGCAGTCCACCACGCCGCTGAATAGCGACATCCTCAGCACACACGTCCTGCACACCATCAATTCGAAATGGAATTGGAACGCCGGCTACAATCTCAGCTCCACGCGCATCAACACGCTCAGCAATTTTGCCGATATCGGCGGGAATCAAGCGACCCTGAATCAGAGCGTGCAGCTCGGCCTTTCGCACAATTGGTCGCCGCGGCTGGTGGAAACCGAATCGCTCACCTGGAGCCGCAACCGCATCAAGCTGCTCAGCGACAATTCCTTCGGCACGGACATCGCCGCCGAGCTGGGCATCAACGGCGTTTCAAACGAACCCATCGACTTCGGCATCCCGCTCATCAGCTTCACCGATCTCTCCGGCATAAACGATCCGATTCCGTCGCTCGTGCGCAATCAGACGCTCCGCTTTGGCGACAATCTCACCTGGACGCACGTGAAGCACACCATGACCTTCGGCGCCGAGTTGCGCCACATCGATCTGAACACGCTGGTCCAATCCCAATCCGCGCGGCGGATTCGTCTTCACCGGCCTTGCCACCGGCAATGACTTCGCGGATTTCCTCGTCGGCGATCCCTTCACCACCACCGAGCAGTTCGGCAATCCGAATCTGTACCTGCGCAGTTGGGGATTTGCCCTCTACGGCCAGGACGATTTTCGCGTTAGCAAGACTTTCACGCTGCAATACGGCCTGCGCTACGAATTCGCCACTCCGCCGGTCGAGCTCAACAACAACCTCGTGAATCTGGACATCACGAATCTTTCGACCGTGGCGCAAATCGGCCGCGTCGGCGGTCTCAACGCCGGCGGCCTGCCGCGCGCTTTGGTTCACGGGAATTACGGCAACTTCGAGCCGCGCTTCGGTTTTGCCTGGCAACCAAAATTCATCAAGAAACGAACCGTGGTGCGTGGCGGCTATTCGATTTTCTATAACGAAGCCATCTACAACACGCTCGCGCGCGAGCTGGCGTTTCAAGCGCCGGTCGATACCGTCCAGACACTCACCACCACTTCGACCGCGCCTTTGACTCTGCAGAACAGCTTCACCGGCGGATCGTCCACCGGAGTCACGATTCCGAATACCGAATCCGTCGATCCGAATTACAAAAACGGCTACGCGCAAATCTGGAATCTCGGTCTTGAAACTTCCATCACCCAGAACTGGATTCTCGACCTGACATACACTGGGACGAAAGGCACCGACCTCGACATCCTCCGCGCGCCGAATCGCGCGCCCCTCGGCACGCCATCTGATGAAATTCAGGCCAACCGCATCGACAAATTCGCCACCGGATTCACTTTCGATCAGTCGGGAGCGAATTCGATCTACAACGCGCTGCAGGTGCGGTTGGTGCACCGCTTCACCCACGGCGTGCTGCTGCAGGGGATCTATACCTACGGCAAATCGCTCGATGATTCGAGCTCGGTCGGCGGCGCGGGCGGCTCAGGAACCGTCGAGCAGCAGGACGGCAATCTGCACGGCGAGTACGGCCTTTCCACGTTCGACATTCGGAATCAGTTCCGCGCCGTGTCGATGTGGGAACTGCCGCTCGGCCAGCGCTACCGCTACATGAACCACGGTTGGCAGGAAAAGCTATTCGGCGATTGGCGGCTGCAGAATATTTTCACTTGGCAGACCGGCACGCCGCTCACCGTGCTTCTCGGCGGCGTCGCTTCGGACAACGGTACGGGCGCGAATTTTTCGCTGCGGCCCAATATCAATGGCAATCCCAATCTCGGCATCTGTGGCGGGCCCACGTCTGGATTCTTCAACACCAGCGCCTTCAGCCTTCCGGTGGATTCCTCCGGTAATCTCGCCTATGGGGATGAGCCGCGCGGCGCGGTGGAAGGTCCCTGCACCTTCAACTGGAACCTGTCGCTGGCCAAAACATTCCGCTTTGGCCCCGAGCGCCGCCACCAGCTAAACCTGAGCTGGCAAGTCTCGAATTTGACGAACACGCCGAATTACAACTCGGTTGGCACCACGCTGCCATGCTTCCCGCTGGCAGGCGCCTCCCGCACGGGCAACGCCGCGGATTTGCAGTGCGGAGCCAGCGCCAGCCCGGTCGGCGAACACTCCCTCTTCGGCCTCATCACCGGGGCCGGTAATATGCGCACCATGGCCGGCCAACTGAGGTTCAATTGGTAGCTCAAGGTGGCGCCGCTCGAAGAGCCAGAGCCAAGGCGGAGGGCATCCCGGCGGCGTCATTCGTAAGCAACAGCGCCGCGCCAGCCATGAGCAATGGATTCGTAGGGGCACGCCACGCCGTGCCGGGTCAGCCCTAACAAGAATCTGTAAGTCCCAGAGGGACGGCCGAATCGTTGGTCTGCGCGCGAAATCTTTACACCACGCACTTACTTGCGCGGCGCAATACGAGGTCTAACATGGTAACGATGAAAAAGCGCTCCCAACTCGCCTGGGGCGATGAAGGCCGGGGAATCGTCCCGGCCGAATCGCACCCCCGACCCCTGCCCGCCCCGCCATCGATTTCGGCTTCGATTTCGCCAATTTCTACTCGACACACAACGCAAATAGAAAACGCCGTAAGTTATTCGAAACAAAAGATCGGTGTACATTCTAATCGACACAAAACTGAGGCTGTAACAGCACGCAGAGTCGTCTCAATTCTGGCCGCACTCAGCCTCCTCCTAGCGCCGGTTTCAGCTACCGCCCAGCAGGCTCCCGCATCGCCGGCCGTCGCAGCCACGCCGCAACAGCGCAATCTTCCGCAAAACCCATCCTTCGTCCTCCGCGCCCAATCCAACGTCGTCCGCATCGACGTCGAAGTCACCGACAGCTCTGGCAAAGCCATTAAAGGCCTGCGCGAAGATCAATTCGAAATCTCCGACGACGGCAAAGGCCAAAAGATATCCAGCTTCTCTTATTCCGACATCGAAAAAATCGAAACCGCGACCGAAGACAACACCAAGCCGATCGTCATTCCTGTCGACAACGAAGGCCCCGCCGCTGCGGCCGTGGCGGACACCGCGCGCGACCGCCGCATGATCGTCCTGTTCTTCGACATGACCTCGATGGAGACGGACGACATCCTGCGCGCCCACTCCGCCGCGCAAAAATTCCTGAAGCAGCAAATGACGCCGGCCGATCTAGTCTCCGTTGTCGTCTTCAGCTCGCGCCTCGCGGTTCTCGCGAATTTCACGAACGATCGCGCCGTCCTTGATAAAGCGGTCGCGCAAATTCTTCCGGGTACGGCGTCCCAAATCTCAAATCCGCTCTACGCCGCCGCCCAGAACGGCGAATACGACGTGCAGCAGTACACCGGCGACGCATACACGCCGGATGAAACGGAATTCAACGTTTTCAATACCGACCAGAAGCTCGAAGCGGTCGAAGGACTCGTGAACGTGCTCTCCACGATTCCGGGGCGCAAAGCCGTCGTCGAGTTCACCGGCGGTATCACCCAGACGGGCGAAGAAAATCGCGCCGAACTCCGCTCCGCGACCGATGCCGCCAACCGCGCCGATGTCTCCATCTATTCGATCGATGCGCGCGGCATGTTTGCCACGCCTCCCGGTGGTGACGTCACCGCAAACGCAGCCACCGGCACGTCGATGTTCAGCGGGGCCGCCGTATATCATCAGACGGATCAGCGCGAAGACTCCCGCGACACGCTGGCCACGCTGGCAACGGACACGGGCGGCAAAGCCTTTTTCGATCTCGGGGATTTGTCCGATGCCTTTCCAGCGATTCAAAAGGATTACAGCGGCTACTACCTGATCGGCTACGATCTGCCGCCGGACGTGAAGCGCGACGGTCGCTGGCACGCCATCCGCGTGAAGGTCAATGCTCCCGGGGCGCACGTGCGTTACCGCAACGGCTACTATGCTCCGCGTGATTTCCAGCACCTTGAAAAAGAAGATCGCGACCAACAGCTTGCCGAGGCCATGCGTTCGGAAAGCCCGGAAGTCGATTTGCCTATCGCCGTCGAAACCGCGATGTTCCGTCTGAACGATCAGCAAGTCTACGTCCCGATTTCCGCGAAGCTTTCCTCGAGCGCACTCGATTGGGCGAAAAAACACGACCGCCACGAAGCCGCCTTCGATTTCGCCGCCGAAGTGCTAGCGCCTTCGGGCCAGAGCGTCGCGCAGCTGCGCGATACGATCACCGTCCATCTCGACGAGGAAAAATTCCAGCAAGTCAGCCGTAGCAACCTGGTCTATCAGGGCGGCGTGGTTCTCGCGCCGGGAAACTATCGCCTGAAATTCCTCGCGCGGGAAAATGAGTCCGGAAAAATCGGCACCTTTGAACAGACTCTGGTCGTCCCGCAGCGTCCCGCGGCGCGTATGTCGCTCAGCTCCGTGCTGCTCTCAAGCCAGCTGGTTCCCGTCGTCGCGAAATCCGCCGACGTGCAGACCCGCGGGCAGGGAAGCAGAGCGCAAAATGTGAGTTCTCCGCTCGAAATGGAGGGCGAGAAAATCGTTCCCAGCGTGACGCGATTCTTCACCCAGCAACAGACGCTCTATGTCTTCTTCCAGGCCTACTATCCGGAAAAAAGCGACAAGTCCGAGCCGCTCGATCCCGCGACGCTGCGCGCCGGCCTCGTCTTCTTCCGCGCCGGTGTGCAGCTCAATGCCACGCCGCTGCTGCCACCCACGGCCGTCGATCCAAAGACGCGCACCGCCTCCTACCGCATCAGCCTGCCGCTCGCGAAGCTGCCGTCCGGCCACTACACGGTGCAAGCCGTAGCCATCGCCGCCGGCACCCAGCAATCCGCCTTCGGCCGTGCCTACCTCGCGCTCGAACAAGCCCCGGCAGCTCCAACGCCCACGGAGGCTCCCGATACGGCCGCGCCGTCGAAGCCAGTCACGCAATAACGCTGCAAGATCTACGCGTGAAAAGAAAACGGCGGCTCGAACTTCTCGAAGCCGCCGCAGACAATTATCGAAATTGAACGACCGATCAAAATGAATCGGCGTTATTTCTTGTCCTTGTCTTTATCTTTATCGTCCTTCTTTTCTTCTTTTTGTTGCTGTCGCTCTTGTTTCTGATCCTGCTTTTGTTCCTGGCGTGTTTGCTGCTGATTTTGCTGGTTGCTGAGCGGAGGATGCACGTCGTAATCCTGGTCCTTCGCTTTCGCCGGGGGAGCGTAGCGCATCGATTGCCGCTGATCGCCCTGCGTCGTCCGATCCGTGCGATTCGGCTGGTTCGGGTTCGCGGTGTTGCTACCGCCGCGCGCGGCGCCATTGCCACCGCCGCTAGTGCGACTGTCAGCGCCCGTGTTCGGATTGTTGTTCGAGCCGGCGTTCACTCCATTGTTCGAGCCGCCGTTCGTTCCGTTGCGATTTGCATTGTTATTCGCTGCTCCGTTTGATCCGGCCGCGGGCGCGAACGGACGGAATCCGTCGCGCGAATTCTGTTGGTTCTGCTGGCCAGTTTGCTGGCCATTATTGTTGTTCACCGCGCCATTTGGAGCGTTTCCGCCGCGATCGGCGGTCGAGCCATTTTGTGGACTATTGCCGCGGTTGACGTTCGTGTTGTTCGCGGGCGGATTTCCGCCACGATCGAAATTCGATCCATTTTGCTGATTGTTGCCGCGATTGATATTCGCGTTGTTCGCCGGAGCGTTGCCGCTGCGGTCGACGCTCGATCCGCTCTGCGGATTGTTTCCACGGTTAAGCGTGGTGCCCGCGGGCGGTCTGTTCACGCGGCTCGAGTTGCCGAAGTTCTGGAAGCCCGGGCGATTCGGCTGTTGCGGAGCGGGCCGCGAAACTGCGGGCGTGAGCCTGGCAACGACGGGCCGCTGCTCGAATGCCACCTTGGGTCTGGCGTTCGAGACACGAGCTGCCGACGAAACGTAGCTCGTTCGCACCGGCGCGATTGGTCGCGTCTCAACGGCTCGAGCGTTCTGAATCTGCTCGGCGGAGACGCGCACTCGGGCGCCTACAACCGGCCGCGCGTTTACGAATGTATCGCGCGAGACGGCGGTGACCGCAACCTGGTTGCGCGCGTAAGTGTAGTTGTTCACCACGGTCACGTGATTCACGTAGACGTTGGTGTAAACGTTGGTGACTTCGGTGACCTTGATCACGCGCGTGTTCGTGACGTTGATATTCGTGAAATAGCGTGAGCTGGTGTGATAGGCAGGGACGAAGACGTCGCGCGGCCCGAGCGGAAACCAGGCCACTCCAGCGACGCCGCCGAACGCGACGCCCACGCCAAAACCCCCTCCGCCAACGAACCCTACAAGCGCCGGTGCGTACACAGGGCGCACGACAACGGGACCGGGAACCCAGCCCCAATATCCGCCAACGAACGCCCAGCGCCCGTAGTGGAACGGCGCGAAGCCCCACGGCTCCGAGTCAACCCAGGTCCAGCCCCACGGTGCCACGTAGACCCAATGGCCAACCTGGTAGGGAGCCCAGCCGGCCGCCACGCCGCGCGGAACCCAGACCGCGCCGTAGTCGGGATCATTGCGCCAGTCGCCGTAATCGTCGAGGTCGTAATAGCCATCAACGTCGCGCGAAACGTACTTGGCCGAAGGCGATGCGTTTTCGCGCTGATCGCGCGTCTGGCACCAGTTTTCGAAATCGTCGTAACCCGGAGCTTCGGACGCGTCGTAGGAAATGTCGTCGGTGCCGTTGAACGTGTACATCTGGCCAGAGACGAGATCCCAAGTCTGGCCGCCACCAGTGACTTCGCCCTCGCCCTCGCGGACGGTGATCACTGTCGAGCCGCCATCGGGATCGGTGGAGATGCGATATTCGCCGCCGCGCGCGAGCGTGAAAGCGAGATTGGGCGTGTCGATTTCAAACGCGTCGCCTGGAGAGAGCCTCCGCACGTGCACTTCGATCACGCCCTGCGCGAGCTGGATTTGAGCGGTGCGGTCGTCGAGCGTCAGAAACGAAATGCCGGTCTGGCTCGACATGCGAATCGCGGTGCTGCCGATGTGGACTTCACCCCGCGAGTCTTCGTCAACCCAGAGATTGTCTCCGTTGGTGAGCGGACGATTCGGATCGGCCTGTACCCAATCGGTATCGCCCTGCACCTGATAGGAAACGGATCCTTGAATGAAATTCAGGCGGCCGACGCGGCCGGGAGGATCGTCCTGCGACTGATCCTGTGCGAATGTGAATTTTGGAAGGGCGGCCACGAAGGCCAGCACGAGCAGTGAGGTCGCAACATGCGATAGGAATTGCCGACTTGAAAGTCGAGAGGTCATGCGATTTCTCCAGTGGTACGTCGTTGACGGGATACCGGGGCGAGTTCTGCCAGGAGTTTACATCCCATCAGCCAGGTAAGCCATATGAAGACGCGAAGATTCGACATGTTGCCCTCCTGCTCGTAAAACACCATGGCACGAAGTTTGTTTTGCCCACTTTCGCGCCGCAGTTCACAAAATCCACTCATCGTTGTCCTTTTCCTACCGCGTCATAAGTGCGTTTTTGAGTCCTGACACGCCACGGCCCCGATTGCTCGGGGCCGCGGTGGGTAGAGCCTCTGAGAATTTCTAGTGATGGCCGCCGTGGCCGCCACCGCCCGAGTGACCTCCGCCGGAATGGCCACCGCCGCTGTTGCCACCGCTGCTGTGGGGCGCGCTGTAATGCGGAGCGCTAGTGCCACCGGAGCTGCCGCGCGAACCTCCGAATGTGCCGCCGCGGCTTTCGTTGTTCGAAGCGCCGCCGTGTCCGCCGAAACCGCCGCGCGAGCCTCCGAAGCTGCCGCTACGATTTTCCTCGGATCCGCGTGGTACGTTGTAGCCGCCCTGCGGTGCGCTATAACCGTGCGGTTCGCCGTAAGCACGCGAATTGTTCGAGCCGTACGGATTCGATCCGCTCGAACCGTATCCGCGAGAATTATTGGAATTGGATCCGCCACGCGGCGTCACGATGGGCTGCCTCATATTAAGAGAAGGACGCGAGTATGAATTGTATGAGTTTGAGGAGCCCGATCGCGACGACGACGTGGGTGGGGAATAGTGTTGCCACCCTCCCCGATTCACGGATTCATTCCCCGATGCGGACCCCGACGAGCCGAACGATCCCCGGCCGGAGTTGTTCGGCGTCGATCGGTTGTCCGCACCGAAGCCCGAGCCTGACCGGCCATTCGAACCGGAAGGCGGCGAGAATTTCTGCCACCCGCCACGATTCGACTGAGCCGATGAGGACGAATTCAAAGAGTTACGATTGCCACCAAATCCGGATTGGCCGCCACGCGCGCCCGCGTTGGAATTTCCACCGTTGCCGAACGAGCGCGCGGTCGCTCCACCGGGCGAACGAACGACGGCAGAGTTATGGGGGCCATTGAAGCGGCCGCTGCTATTGAAGAAGCGCTGCGAGCCGACATTTCCGGCGCGCATCGACGACGAACCCGCGTTGCGGCCCGACGGGCTGAAGCTTTCGCGCGACGGAGTTACCGGCATTTTGCCGCCCATCATCTGGCCCGAGCGAAACGACGCGGCGCTGATGTGCTCCTGGTTGCGAGACACGGCACTGCGCCCGAATTCGTTTCCGGCCTGTGAGGAAATGCCGTTGCGGATGCGATCGTTGCGAAGCGCACCGTTGAAATTGGAGAATTGATGCACTCGATTTCCGCCGAGCGGCGCGAAGCCATTGTGAAAATTATTGATGTTGGTGATGTTGACGTTGTTCACGCGTCCGCCCCAACGGCCGAACCACGGGTGATACCAGTCACCCGGCCCGCAGGGCAGCCAGCCGAAGTGGCCGAAGCCGAAACCCGCTCCGAAGCCCACTCCGAATCCCACGCCGCCGCCGAATCCGAAGAACGAGACATATGCGGGCGACCAAACCGGGTAGTAACCCGGATAGACGCTGACGGGTCCCGGCCACCAAACCCAGTTGCTGCCGTAGACGAACCAGCGGCCATAGTGATAGGGCGCCCAGCCCCAGGGCTCGTAAGAAACCCACGTCCAGCCGTAATAAGGTTCATAGACCCACCGGCCGTCGCGATAGGGAGCCCAGTCTGGGCCGGTTTCCGATGGCGTCCAGACTTGACCGTAATCGGGAATTTCCGTCCAGGTGCCATGCTGATCGAGATCTTCCGAGCCTGTGTAATAGCGATTGGTGCGGCCCCAGCTCGAAGCACCGGCGATATGGCGATCGCGGTCGTCGTTGAACGAGTCCCATTCATCGCGCGCGAGAGCGGCTTCCGTCTTGTATTGTGGGCTGTCGGTGCCCTGGACGGTGATCGTCTGTCCCTGCTCGACGTGCGTGCTGCCGTCGGGGGTGGAAACGTCGGCCGAGCCGCGGCGAATCGTGATCACTGTTTCGGAATCGGAATTCACCTGAATGCGATAGTCGCCCTGACCTGAGGGACGGATTGCGGTGTTGGGAGTGTCGATTTCGGCAGTCGCTTCGTTGCCGCGAAGCACGGAATACGTCACGAGACCCTGGCCCACTTGAACTTGAACGGAGCCGCGCGACAGACTCGTGACGTTCGCAGTGGCGTTGCTGGAAAGTCGCAGCACGTCGGCGTAGTCGAGCTGCAGCTCGGCGCGGGCATTCTGGCCTGTGGCGATTTTGTCGCCCTGCGAGACAGGCGAATTTTGTGTCAGCGCGACCCAGTCACCGGTGTCGCCACGTTGAGTGGAAACATCGCCCTTCAGATAGCTGACACGGGCGACTCCGGGCGCGTTGGCGTCAGCTTGAGGTTGAGCGTTTGGATCGGTGCTCTGCTGGGAACTTTGCGGCGCGTACGGATCAGACTGATTGTCCGGGTTATCCGTGGCGCCGTTCGGTGGCGGAGGGGCTTGGGCATGCGCCAGCGCTGGTATGAATGCCAGCGTTATGAAAGTTATGATCGTTATAGTTGAGAGGTACTTTTTCATCTTGCCCCCTGCTTTACAGGCCCGGGATCTGCTAACCCGACTCGACTTAATGCAGGGGCAGTGCCAAAGTCGGAATATTGCGTGAGGCGACTGTAACGTATTGCAGAGAGAGACCTTATCCGCAATTGGGAATTCAGCTACGGGCGAAAGTGGCGACTAGGTTCTGGTGGTTTTGAATCGCGGGTGGTGGATTTCAACCACCTTCGAGCGGGCGCAATTGGTGGGGTTATCTTGTGGGGAAATCGAGACTGCGAGCGTTCGTTGAAGCGCGTTGTCGCGAATCTCACGCCGGAGGGAGATTCTTCGACTGCGTGACCGGACATCCCGCAGGAGCGGGACGAAATGCCACAACGTCCGGTCACTCTGCTCGGAATGGACGACGCCACCTTGAACGGTTCCAGAGTCGTTGACCGCGCTAATCCCTGTCGGGTGGGTCGGGGACGCCCATTTTAGAGAGGCGGTAACGCAGGGCGTTGCGGGAAAGGCCGAGCGCGCGAGCGGCTTGGCTTTTATTGCCATTGGCGCGCTTGAGGGCTTCGCGCAGGAGCTCTTCTTCCCATTGCTCCATGCTCATGCCGTCGGGCAAGACTGCGGAGCCGGATTCGACGTGGGCGCGGCGAGGGGCATCGACGTGGATGTCAGCGACGTCGAGCGTGGAGTTCGATGAGAGCGTGACGGCGCGCTCAATCACGTTTTGCAGTTCGCGAACATTGCCGGGCCAATGGTGGTCCATCAGCGCCTTCAAAGCTTGCGGCGTGAGACGGCGGATTGGTTTCTGGGACTCGCGCGCGATCTTGTCGAGGAAGAATTCGGCGAGAGCGGGGATGTCTTCCTTGTGTTCGCGCAGCGGCGGGATGTCAATGGCGACCACGTTGAGGCGGTAATAGAGATCTTCGCGGAACGTTCCTTCCTCGAGCGCGGCGCGGAGATCGCGATTGGTGGCCGCGACGAGGCGAACGTCGACTTTGAGAGTTCGCGTTCCGCCGAGGCGTTCGAACTCGCGGTCTTGCAGGACGCGCAGAAGCTTGACCTGGATCGCGGCGGGCACGTCGCCGATTTCGTCGAGGAAAAGCGTGCCGTTGTTGGCCATCTCGAATTTTCCGGGTTTGCTGGTGGTGGCGCCAGAGAAGGCGCCTTTTTCGTAGCCGAAAAGCTCGCTTTCGAGAAGCGTTTCAGGGATGGCGGTGCTGTTGATTTTCACGAAGGGGCCGTTGGCGCGCTGCGAATGCTCGTGAATGGCGCGCGCGACAAGGTCCTTGCCCACGCCGCTTTCGCCGCCGATGAGGACGGTGGAATTCGTGGGCGCGACGCGTTCCACCAGAGCGAGGACGGCTTGCATTTTGTCGCTTTTCGCGACGATGTTCTTGTACTCGTAACGCTTGCCCAGGGCTTCGCGCAGGTCGCGATTTTCCTGGCGCAGCTGGTGTGTGGCGAGCTCTTTGCGAATCACCATGACCAGCTCGGCGAGCGAGAAGGGCTTGAGGACGTAATCGCTGGCTCCGGACTTCATCGCGTCAACCGCGGATTCGACGGTGCCGAAAGCGGTCATGATGACGACCGGTAGTTCGGCGTTGACGCGTTTCACGGCGTGGAGGAATTCGAGGCCGCTCATGCCGGGGAGCTTCAGATCTGTGACAACGACGTCGAACGGCTCCTTGCCGAGAATCTGCAGGCCGATTTCGGCGTCGGAGGCGATGCGTGCGTTAAAGCCTTCCTCGGCGAGCTGCAGCTCGAGCAGGCGCCGCATTTTCGGCTCGTCTTCGACGATCAGGATCGAGGGCTTGTCTGATTTCATGGGAGCGAGGTTAGCAGTCTATATGATGCAGGGCGGTTGATTGCAAGGCGGAAGAGAGTGGCGGCATCAGGCGTGATCGGCGCAGCCGGCGTGCCCGAATCGTCGCGAGGTCGCGCATCGGGAGATTGGCGGCCTCCGGGTCTCACGCGGGATTGCGTGGCAGGAAAATGCGGAAACGGGCGCCACGGGGCGAATTTGCCTCGAGGGCGATGCGTCCGCGGTGGGCGTCGACGAATTTTGCGACGATGGCGAGGCCCAGGCCGACTCCGTCTTTTTTCGAAGTATAGAAGGGATTGAAGACCTGCTCGCGCAGTTCCGGCGGCACTCCCGGCCCGGTATCCTCGATGATGACCTCGACGCCGGAGAGCACTGGGGCAACTCGAAGGCGCAATATGCGTTCGGATGCGCCGGGATCGGCCTGCATGGCCTGAAACGCATTCTGAATCAGATTCACGAAGACCCTTTCGCAGAGCTGGTCGTCGAGTTGAATGTCCGGCGCGGAGTTGTACTGGCGATCGATGGTTATGTTCGCGTCCGGCAATTGGGCCCGAACGGAATCGAGAGCGCGATCGAGAATGCCGGCGATCTGGACGGGACGTAGCTCGAGATTGGAGGGACGCGCGAAATCAAGGAAGCGCGCGACCAGGGCATTGAGGCGATTGACCTCCGTGAAAATGTAGCCGGCAAGTTCGCTCGAGAGCGGCTCGGAATTTTTCAGTTTTTGCACGAGCATTTCCGCCGAGCCCTTGATGACGCCCAGCGGATTACGGATTTCGTGGGCGAGCCCGGCGGACATCTGGCCGAGGGCGGCCAGGCGCTCGGAGCGGCGCGCGTCGGCTTCGGCGCGCTGGAGCTGACGGTTGGTTTCTTCGAGCGTTTCGGAGAGCGCCTGGTAGCGCTGCACCTGCTTGCGATTCTCGACCACGAAGCGATTCACCAGGATGCCGACCAGGAAAAAGAACAGTATGCGCAGCGCGAGCAAGCCTTCGCCTTCGGGCGGGATTTCGTACATCACGAGCGCCGGAATCAGAAACGAGCAATAGGCGAGTGATGCCAGCAAGGTCCAAAGCAAAGTGCCAATCGGCCCGTAATAAATCGCGGCGGTGATGACGGGCAGGAAGTAAATGGGGTAGTACTCGCTGTTGATGCCGACGTCGCCGGTATGGTCCAGCAGCAGCGTGCCGAGCAGAATTTTCACGCCGACCGCGATGGTGGGGCCGCCGCGCGGGAGGCGCGCGACGAGTTTGCCTTCCAGGAATTGAAAAAGCGCGAAGCCGATAAGGATAAGCTGCTTGTGGACTTCATCGACGGGCGGAAGAACGGCGAGGCCGGCGATGAAGAGGAGCCAAACTACGTCGATCCAGTCGACGGCCGATCGCTTGCGGTCGATCATTGCGAGAAGAATCTAGCACGAAGAAAGCGGAAGGCACGTGATTTTGCGGGTCGTCGTGGACGGTGCGCCTAGGGATGGTGCGACCTCTAAGCTTCGAGTGAGGAGAGCAGGAGTTCCGCTTCGTCGAATGCGCGCGCGACGTTCGAATTGCCTCGGCGGCGGGAAACATCCAGCGAACGGCCGACCAGCAAGATAGCGGGCGAATCCAATCGCGGGAATTTATCGAGTTGGCCGACGGTCGAGAAGCTGTAGCGTTCATCCGGCGCGGTGGCGCGGGACACCATTGCAGCGGGCACATCGGGCGCGCATCCCGCTGACAGAAGCTGTGCACCCAGCCCGGCGAAATCGTGGCCGGGCATGTAAATTACGAGCGTGGAGTCGTCGCGGATCAGTCCGCGCCAGTCGGTGGCATCCGCGTTTGCGTCGCCGTGCGATTGATGATTGGTTATGACGATCACGCGAGCGGCTTTGCGGCGGTCGGTAAGCGAGACGCCGAGCGAGGCAGCTGCGGCAATGCCGGCGGTGATGCCGGGAACGATTTCGAAAGGTACGCCCGCTTCTTCGAGCGCGTCGATTTCCTCAGCGAGGCGGCCGAAGATTCCCGGATCGCCACCCTTGAGGCGAACGACTTCAAGACCTCGTCGGGCCGCTCCGATCATGCGCTCATTGATTTCGGCTTGTGTGGCGCCCTTAGCACCGAAACGTTTGCCAACGCTCGTGACCTGCGCCGCGGCCGAGGCGAGAGCGAGGATCGATGGCGGGACAAGGTCATCATGCAGAATGACGGCGGCACGCCCTATGAGACGCTGCGCCTTTACGGTGAGCAAATCGGGATCGCCGGGACCCGCACCGACGAGATAGACCTTCCCGACGGGCGCCGGAGCGGATTGTTGGTCGCTTTTCATTTGACCGCTGCGCGAATAGAATTCGATATCAGACTACTGGACGGGCACAAACCGGTCAAGACAGCCGGGTGTAACTGAGCCGCGACGCCCCCGATGTTGCTGAACCCGCCCGAGCCTTCGACACGTCCAAGAACTGTGCAATCTTAAGCCTGCGAGGAAGGTATGCCGGAATCGAATATCCCCGATTTGGAAAACCGCGCACCGGCCCAGACGCCGGGCGCGAGCGACGGGCGTAGGAGCCGCGTCTGGGGTTGGGTGTTGCTGTTGCTGCTCGCTGTGGGAGGAATGATCGCGTACCAGATGCATGCGCGTTCGCAGGCCGCGTCCAAGGATACGGGTAATTCGTCGGTCGTTTCGGTAGGCGTGACCACCGTCGAAAAGAAGGATATGCCCTACTACCTCACGGGTCTTGGAAACGTGACACCGTTCAGTACCGTGACGGTCCATACGCGGGTGGACGGGCAACTGATGTCCGTTAATTTCCAGGAAGGGCAGTTCGTGCATGCGGGCGACGTGCTGGCGAATATTGACCCAAGGCCGTATCAGGTAGCTCTCAATCAGGCCGAAGGTCAGTTGGCGAAGGACGAAGCCTCACAGGCGGACGCGAAGGTGGACCTTAACCGATATCAACAGCTCTGGCAGCAAGGAGTGGTCGCGCGACAGCAGCTGGATACGCAGCAGGCTACGGTCGGCCAGTTCGACGGTGCGATTCAGTCGGACAAGGCGCAAATCGATAACGAAAAATTGCAGCTGACGTATTGCCGGATCACGTCTCCGATCGACGGGCGCGTCGGGTTGCGGCTGGTCGATCCGGGAAATATCGTGCACGCGGCGGATACCAACGGCATGTTGGTGATCACGCAGGTGCAACCGATCGCCGTGATCTTCACTTTGCCCGAGGACAATATTCCGGATGTGATTTCGGTGATGAAAAGGAAGCCGCTGGTCGTCGAAGCGTACGGGCGAGACAACAAGGCGCTGCTGGCCACCGGGAAGCTGCTGACGCTCGACAATCAGATCGATCCGACCACCGGCACGCTGCGCTTCAAATCGGAATTCGCGAATCAGGATTCGTCACTTTGGCCGAATCAGTTCGTGAATATCCGCCTGCTTCTGGATGTGCGGCAGAGCGCCATTGTCGTTAATTCCGCCGCGATTCAAAAAGGAGCTCAGGGGACGTTCGTATACGTTGTGGACGCCAATAATCAGACGCAAGTGCGACCAGTGCAGGTGGGTTTCACCGAGGGAAATTCCAGCGTCATCTCAAATGGCCTGAGTGCCGGCGAAACCGTGGTCGTGGATGGGGCGGACAAGCTCCAGTCCGGCTCGCAGGTGACGCCGCATCAGGCGAATCCGAATCGGTCGTCCGCGAATTCAGCTGCCGGACCAACCCCGTGAGTATTTCCGGGCCTTTCATCGTACGCCCGGTCGCTACCGCATTGCTGATGGTCGGCGTGCTGCTGGCTGGAGCCGTGGGATATCTCCAGCTGCCTGTTTCGGCCCTTCCACAAGTCGATTATCCGACCATTCAGGTACTGACGTTTTATCCGGGCGCCGGCCCAGAAGTGATGGCATCGTCCGTGACGACGCCTCTCGAGCGGCAGTTCGGAGAAGTGCCCGGCCTGACGCAAATGACGTCGACGAGCTCGTTTGGCGGATCGCTGATCACGCTACAGTTCGACCTGAAGGAAGATATCGACGTCGCTGAGCAGGAAGTACAGGCCGCCATCAATGCGGCAACCACGTATTTACCAAAGGACCTGCCGAATCCTCCCGTTTACAGCAAAGTGAATCCCGCGGATACGCCGGTTTTGACGCTGGCGCTGACGTCGGACACGCTGCCGCTCGCGAAGGTGGAAGATTACGCAGACACAAACCTGGCGCAGAAGATCTCGCAGCTTTCGGGCGTCGGTCTGGTAACGATTAGTGGCGGGCAGAAGCCGGCGATACGGGTACGCGCCAATCCCACGGCACTGGCGTCCTATGGAATGAGCCTCGAGGATCTGCGCACGGCGCTCGGCGCCGCGAATGTGGACCAGGCCAAGGGCACGCTTAGCGGACCGCGGCAGCAGTTTACGATCCAGGATAATGACCAGCTTTTGACGAGCGATACCTATCGGCCCCTCATCGTGGCCTACAAGAATGGCGGGCCGGTCCGATTGTCCGACGTAGCCGAGGTTGTGGACGGCGCTGAAAACAACACGCAAGCGGCATGGATGAATTCGAAGCCCGCGGTCATCCTGAATATCCAGCGCCAACCGGGGACCAACATTATCGGCGTCGCCGACAGCATCAAGACTCTACTGCCACGCCTGCAGGCTTCGCTGCCGAGCGCGGTACAGGTGACGATCCTCACCGACCGCACGATCACGATTCGAGCGTCGGTGAGGGATGTGCAGTTCGAACTGATGCTCACGATCGCGCTCGTCGTGATGGTCATGTTCCTTTTCCTGCGCAGCGTGGCCGCCACCGTAATTCCTAGCGTGGCCGTGCCCCTCTCAATCGTGGGCACATTCGGCGTGATGTATCTGATGGGCTACAGCCTCGACAACCTGTCGCTGATGGCGCTGACGATTTCGACCGGATTCGTGGTCGACGATGCGATCGTGATGATCGAGAACATCACACGGTTCATCGAGGAAGGGAATTCGCCGCTCGAAGCGGCGCTGAAAGGCTCCGAGCAAATCGGTTTCACAATTCTCTCGCTCACGGTGTCGCTGATTGCCGTATTGATCCCTCTTCTGTTCATGGGCGATATCGTCGGGCGGTTGTTCCGCGAGTTTGCCGTCACGCTAGGCGTGACGATTCTGGTTTCCGCCTGCGTTTCGTTGACCTTGACGCCCATGATGTGCGCGAAGTTGCTCCACGACGAGCGTGGAGCAAAGCACAGCCGCTTTTACAATGCTTCGGAGAACTTGGTGAACCGGCTGATTGGGTTTTACGACCGGACGCTACAGGTGATTTTGAGGCATCAGACCGCGACGCTGGTGGTCACGGTGGGAACGCTGGTGCTGACCATCCTGCTGTTTTACTACGTGCCGAAAGGCTTCTTCCCCGTGCAGGACACGGGCGTCATCCTCGGAATCTCGGACGCCGGACAGAGCATTTCATTCACCGATATGTCACAGCGCCAGCAAGCGCTCGCGGCGGTGATTCTCAAGGATCCGGACGTGGTGAGCTTGTCATCGTTTATCGGCGTCGACGGGACAAACATGACGCCCAATAGCGGCCGCATCCAGATCAACCTGAAGCCGCGGGAAAGCCGCGCCGCGTCCGCATCGGATATCATTCGGCGCCTCGAACCGCGACTGGCGCAGGTTGAGGGCATCCGACTGTTCATGCAGCCGATCCAGGATCTGAGCATTCAGGACCGCGTGAGCCGCACCCAGTATCAATACTCGATTGAAGATGCCGACGCGAAGGAACTGTCGGAGTGGGCGCCGAAACTGGCTGCCAAAATCGGCGCGCTACCAGAGGTGCGCGACATCGCCACCGATCAGCAGGACCAGGGCCTGCAGGCCAATCTTGTAATTGACCGCGATACCGCGGCGCGCCTGGGCATCCTGCCCGCGCAGATCGACAACACGCTGTATGACGCATTTGGTCAGCGCCAAGTGTCGACAATTTTTACACAGCTCAATCAGTACCACGTCATTTTGGAGGTCGACCCGCGGTTCCAGCAGAATCCGGATTCGCTCAAAGACATTTACGTGAAGTCGTCCAACGGCACGCAGGTTCCGCTGGCGGCTTTCACGCACGTGGAACAGAAAACTTCGGCGCTGGCCGTGAACCATCAAGGTCAATTTCCGGTGGTTACGTTGTCTTTCAACCTGGCGCCGAATGCTTCGCTGGGCGACGCCGTGAATGCCATCAAAAAGTCCGAACATGACATCGGTTTGCCGCTTTCAGTGCACGCTAGCTTCCAGGGCATGGCGCAGGCCTTCCAGGCGTCGCTGGCAAATGAGCCCCTGTTGATCCTGGCGGCGCTGATCACGGTCTACATCGTTCTGGGCGTGCTATACGAAAGCTACATTCACCCGATCACGATACTTTCGACGCTTCCATCCGCTGGGGTCGGCGCCATCCTGGCGCTCCTGCTTTGCCGAACCGATTTCAGCGTGATCGCATTGATCGGGATCATCTTGCTGATCGGTATCGTGCAGAAGAACGCCATCATGATGATCGATTTCGCGCTCGATGCGGAGCGTAAGGAAGGTAAATCACCGCGCGAGGCGATTTATCAGGCGTGCCTGCTGCGATTCCGTCCGATCATGATGACTACGATGGCCGCGCTGCTGGGCGGCGTGCCGCTCGCGCTCGGTACCGGCACAGGATCGGAACTACGGCGCCCGCTGGGCATTAGCATCGTGGGCGGATTGCTGATCAGCCAGGTGCTCACGCTCTATACCACTCCGTGCGTGTACCTCGCCTTCGACCGGCTCGCCCGGCGACTGGCCGGCCACCGCATCACGAACCCTGTCGAATCCGAAGCCACGGCGGATTAAGGACGGCCAACCGCAACGGACATGAATCTTTCCGCACCATTCATTCGCAGGCCGATCGCCACCTCACTGCTCACCGTGGGCGTATTGATGGCCGGCGCCGTTGCATATCGCCTGCTACCGGTGGCACCACTGCCGCAAGTGGAATTTCCCACGATTTCGGTGGGCGCTTCGTTACCGGGCGCCAGTCCGGAGATTATGGCGTCCTCGGTGGCGACGCCGCTCGAACGCCAGTTCGGCAAAATCGCGGGGGTTACGGAGATGACCTCCAGCAGCCTGGCGGGCTCGACCTCGGTGACGCTGCAGTTCGACCTGAACCGTAACATCGACGCCGCCGCGCGCGACGTGCAGGCCGCTATCAATGCATCCTTGGGACAGTTGCCCGCAAATCTTCCAGGCCTGCCGACCTACCGGAAAATCAATCCCGCCGATTCGCCGATCCTCGTAGCGGCCGTGCGTTCCGACGTGCTGCCGCTCAGCGAACTCTACGACGTGTCCGACTCGATCATCGCGCAGAAGCTTTCGCAAATCAGCGGCGTCGGGCAAGTGCAAATTGGCGGTAGCGCGCGCCCGGCGGTGCGCATCGAGTTGAATCCTTCCGTCCTGGCTAACTATGGAGTCGCCCTGGAGGATGTCCGCACGGCGATGGGATTGGTGAATTCCAACGAGCCGAAGGGCAGCATTTCAAACGGTCTGGTGCGTTGGACTTTGACGGACAACGACCAGTTGTTTGATGCCGACCATTACCGAAGTCTGATCGTCGCATACCACAATGGAGCGCCCGTACGGCTCGCCGATGTAGCCACGGTGCAGGATTCCGTCGAGGACGTTCACACCGCAGGTCTCGAAAACGGCAAGGCTTGCATCGTCCTGCAGGTCTATCGGCAGCCGGGCGCGAATATCGTGGATACCGTGAAACGAATTCGCGAGGCTTTGCCGCAGATTCAAGCCTCGATTCCCGCGGCCATCGAATTCGTGATTGCCATCGACCGCACGGTCACTATCCGAGCTTCGGTCGACGACATTCAGATCACTCTGCTAATTACCGTCGTACTGGTGATCCTGGTGATCTTCGTGTTTCTCCGGAATGTATGGTCCACGGTGATTCCGGCGATCGCCGTGCCGGTATCGCTCATTGGCACGTGCGGCGCGATGTACCTGCTGCACTATTCGATCGACAATCTTTCGCTGATGGCCCTGACCATTTCGACGGGGTTCGTGGTGGATGACGCGATTGTGGTCATCGAGAACATCACGCGGTACCACGAAATGGGGTTGTCGCCCCTGCAGGCCTCGCTGCGAGGCGCTCGCGAGATTGGGTTCACCGTGCTGTCGATGAGCGCGTCGCTGGTGGCTGTGTTCATTCCGATTTTATTGATGGGAGGCATCGTCGGCCGGCTCTTCCGGGAATTTGCCGTCACGCTGAGTCTGGCCATTGCGCTCTCTCTAGTGGTTTCGCTTACCACCACGCCGATGATGTGCGCGCAATTCCTGCGGCCCGTGCGCAGCGAAGGCCACAACTGGATTTACCGGCTGAGCGAGCGCGGATTCAACAACCTCGCCGCGGCCTATGATCGAGGTTTGCGCTGGGTGCTCGATCACCAGGCGCTCACGCTTGGCGTGACCATCGGCACCGTCTGCCTGAACGTCCTGCTCTTCATCATCATTCCCAAGGGATTTTTCCCGCAGCAGGATACCGGCCTGCTCAACGGCTCGATACAGGCGTCGCAGGACGTCTCGTTCGATGCCATGCGTGTGAAGCAGCGGCAATTCAGCGAAATCGTGCAGGCTGATCCGGCCGTCGACAGCATGATCACTTTCGTCGGCGGCGGCGCGATTAACACCGGCCGCATGTTCATCGGATTGAAGCCGCGCTCGCAGCGCAACGTCACGGCGGAACAGGTGATCGCCCGGCTGCGCAAGAAACTTTCGGTCGTGCCCGGTGCGACTCTCTTCATGCAGGCCCACCAGGATATCCGCGTGGGCGGCCGATCCAGCAATTCGCAGTATCAATACACACTGGAGGACGACAATCTCGAAGAGCTGCAATCGTGGGCGCCGCGCATGCTCGACAAGATCAAGGATCTTCCGGAGCTTCGCGATGTTTCAACCGACCAGCAGGACCGGGGACTGCAGGCGCAGTTGGTGATCGATCGCGATACCGCCTCGCGATTGGGGGTCGACACGCAAACGCTGGACAACACCCTGTACGACGCATTCGGCCAGCGCCAGGTAACCACCGTCTTCACCCAGTTGAACGAATATCATTTGGTCATGGAAGTCGCGCCTGAGTTTCAGCAGAGTCCCGATTCGCTGAAGGGAATTTATCTAAAATCGTCCAGCGGTCAGGCGATCCCGCTCAGCGCGATTTCGCATTTCGAGCCGCGTATGTCCGTACTTGCGGTGAATCACCAGGGCCAATACCCTGCGGTGACGCTCTCGTTCAATCTGGCGCCGGGCACCTCGCTGGGCGACGCCGTGAAGTCCGTGCAGGCCTGCGCGCGCGAAATCGGATTGCCGGCCTCGATCCGAGCCACTTTCCAGGGGACGGCGCAGGCTTTTCAGTCGTCGCTGAAGAACGAGCCTCTTCTCATCCTCGCGGCGCTCATCGCCGTGTTCATCGTCCTCGGCATCCTGTATGAAAGCTACATTCACCCAATCACGATTCTTTCCACGCTTCCTTCCGCCGGTGTCGGCGCGATTCTGGCGTTGCTGATTTGCGGGCTCGACCTTAGCGTCATCGCGATGATTGGAATCATCTTGCTGATCGGCATCGTGAAGAAAAATGCGATCATGATGATCGATTTCGCGCTGGTCGCCGAACGCCATGACGGCAAGTCGCCCCGCGAGGCCATCTATCAGGCGTGCCTGCTCCGATTCCGCCCGATCATGATGACTACCATGGCTGCTCTGCTTGGGGGGTTGCCACTCGCGCTCGGCACCGGCACCGGCTCGGAGCTGCGGCGACCGCTGGGCGTCAGCATCGTAGGCGGCCTGATTGTGAGCCAGCTGTTGACGCTCTTCACCACGCCTGTCGTTTACATCTACATGGACCGGCTGCGCAAATGGATAGCCACCGGGAAACAGGCGCGAACCTCCTCGCATCGCGGCGACGCCACGCACCCGGAGTATCGTCCATCGCTTCCAGGCTCGACGGTCGGCTGAAGACGAAGGTTTAGAGGGATATACCCCATTCTCTCTACAGCTTCTCCGGTATCCCTATCTGCCCGCGAAACTCGTATCTTGAGCGGGTGACTGCTCTCGGGGATGCGCGGCAGCGGCAAAAACTACAGAATCCAGCAAAATGTCCCCGGCGCGGCGGCTGCCATTCTCCCGAACTGTATGAAATAAAACGAGATAAAAGACGTTTGGATGGAATGTATCGTGCTCCGCTCCAGCCTACCAGCCACGTCGCAGTCTGAGGTGTGTGATGAGGAAAATAGTCTTAACCGTGGCGACCGTCGTTTTCTTGTACGCCATCGCAGTGGGCGCCGCTCCGGTGCTGATTCATCCCGGCTCGGTCTCTTCATCCGTGGGATTGGATACATCCGCTGCTCGCGACAGGCAGCCACAAATCCAGATTTTTCTCGGCACGATCTCGAAAACCGGGGATCAATTCGTATTCAGCGATGACGTTAACAAAAGCTCCTATCAGCTCGATGATCAACAAACTGCCAGCAGATTCGACGGGAAGAAGGTCAAGGTGACCGGCACCCTGGATGCCACGAACAACATCATTCGTGTCCAAAGTATCGAGTCTGCCGCCTGACTTTCGTCCGCCGAGGGGGACGGGCGCGATTTCGCCTCTCCTCTGACGGTGGCGACCTAATCTCGACGGAATTCCCAGAAGGGACACATCGTGAGACTCAGCCTCCGGTTGATCCTTTTCCTCGTTGTCGGCATCACTCTCGTTACATTCTTTATCTCGCGAAATGAAGTGCGCGCTGAAAAGCGAGGCCTGCGGCAGGATCTTGAGCGCCGCGCCGAAATTTTTGCCGAGAGCCTTCAGGAAATAATCGAGCCCGCCATCGAGCACGACTCGCGCGGGCAATTGCGCCGGATCGTGGAGCGATTTGAGAACCGGCAGCAGCTCGCTGGCGTGATCGTTTATGGCGCGGACGGCCACGTTCTCGCGGAAAGCTCCAGCTTGCAGGCGGACTTCACTCCGCCGCCAGTGCCGCTCGAGCGGTTGACCAAAGACGGTCAGGCGGTCAGCGAGTTTCTCAAGATCGGTACCAAACCCATTCATGCGTATTACCTACCTCTCAATGGCCCGTCCGGCGTTACCGGCATCCTCGCGATTTTTCACGACGCGAACTATATCGAGGCGCAAAGCGCGCGCATCTGGCGCGAAACCGTGTGGCACGTAATTGCGCAGGTGCTGCTGGTTGTTCTCGTCACCGTCGTAATTATTCGCTGGACCATCGTGCTGCCGATTTCGCGCACGGCGCAGTGGATGAAGGATCTTCGCGGCGGACGCGTGCAGGCGCGCCCGGAATTGCCGAAGGAGGATTTTCTCGGTCCGTTTTCGCAGGAGGTGATGAACTTCGCCCACAGCTTGAACGAAGCGCGCGCGGCGGCGGAGGAAGAAGCCCGCCTGCGCGAAAGTGGAGAATCGCTCTGGACTCCCGAGCGGCTGCGCGCCAGCATCCAAAACAAGCTACGCGGATCGCTTTTCGTGGTGTCCAACCGCGAGCCATACACCCACGTTCACCGCGGGAAGGGGATTGAGGCCTCGCAACCCGCCAGCGGTCTCGTTACCGCGCTCGAACCCGTTTTGCGGGCGTGCGACGGGACTTGGATCGCGCACGGTTCGGGAGACGCCGATCGCGAGACGGTCGACAAGCACGATCGTCTGCGGGTGCCGCCTGATCGGCCGGAATACACACTTCGCCGGGTGTGGCTCACGAAGGAAGAAGAAAACGGATACTACTACGGCTTTGCGAATGAGGGCCTTTGGCCACTTTGCCACATCGCACATACTCGTCCGACGTTCCGCACTTCGGATTGGCAGGCCTATCAGGCAGCCAATCGTAAATTCGCGAACACTGTGCTCGAGGAACTGGAAGGAAGCGAGCACGCGCTGCTGCTCGTGCAGGACTACCACTTCGCGCTGCTGCCTCGGATGGTGAAGGAAGCGCGCCCCGATGTGCGCGTCGCGATTTTCTGGCACATTCCGTGGCCCAATCCCGAAGCTTTCGGAATTTGCCCCTGGCAGCGCGAGCTGCTCGATGGCCTGCTCGGCGCCGACCTGGTGGGTTTTCATACTCAAGCGCATTGCAATAACTTCCTCGAGACGGTGGATGCGGCGCTCGAAACGCGAATTGAATGGGAGCGTTTCGCTGTAAAGCGGCGCGATCACGTCACGATGGTGCGCCCGTTTCCCATCAGCGTCGACTTTCGCGAGGGACGACCCGAAATTGGCGCCGTTCCGCCGTCGGCATATGAACTTCGCGCGTCGCTTCTCAAGAAACTCGGTATTCAGGCCAGTTTTCTGGGCGTGGGCGTCGACCGCGTTGATTATACGAAGGGGATAATTGAGCGTTTTCGCGGGGTCGAACGGTTCCTCGAGCGCTTTCCCGCATATCGCGGGAAATTCACGTTCGTGCAGATCGGCGCGCCCAGCCGGACGACCATCCCGCGCTACCACGATTTTCTCGCCGAGGTCGAGGCCGAAGCAGTACGCATCAATGCGAAATTCATGGACGGAAACTGGAAGCCGATCGCGTTGCTCACGCGCCACCACAGCCATGAGGAAATCCTACCGTATTACCGCGCGGCCGATCTCTGCATGGTGACGTCGTTGCACGATGGCATGAATCTGGTAGCGAAGGAGTTCGTGGCCTCGCGCGAAGACGGCGAAGGGGCGCTTATTCTCAGCCAGTTTACCGGCGCTACCCGCGAGCTTCGCGACGCCCTGATCATCAATCCTTATGACACCGACCAGGTGGCGGATGCCATTCGCGTCGCGCTCGAAATGGACGCCGACGAACGCGCGGCGCGCATGCGCCGCATGCGGCACAACGTGCGCGAAAACAATGTCTATCGCTGGGCTGGGAATTTGATTTCGGAGCTGTCCGAGATACGAATCGACGAGGCCGAGCCCACAGTGATGGAACGAGCTCAAAAATATGCGTGAGGCACGAACCACGGACGCAATGGACGCAACGACGAGCTCATCGAATGGCACGACGGCGGTCGCCGTGGCGGACGAAAGCGATGCTCTGGAAACCGAGGCCCGCCGCCCTCGACCGCGATTCGAGGTGACGGCCAGGGCGGTCGACGAGACGCGCGGCGGCGCCCGTTCGGCGTTTCGGAATTGGGCAAGCATTCGAGATCGCCTGCGCAAGGCAAACCGCTGGGGATTCTTCCTCGACTTTGATGGCACTCTGGTTAATCTGAGGCCCCATCCGGGCGATGTGCGCATGTCGCGGCCGGCTAAACTGATCCTGCGGCGGATCGCGGCGCACGCCCATACGCAAGTCGCGATTGTCACAGGCCGCAAGCGGAGAAACGTTCGTCAGCTGGTGGCGGTGAACGAGCTCCGATATTTCGGAGTTCATGGTGGCGAGCGTGAAGGGCAGTCCGTGACGCTCAGCGCGAAGTCCAGGCTTGCGCTCGATGCCGTGAAGCGCGCGGCGCGTCGCCAGCTTAAATCGATTTCCGGCGTCTGGATTCAGGACAAGGGACTGAGTGTCGCCGTTCATTATCGCAACGCCGATCGGTTGGAAGCTCGCACGGCCGGAGTGGCCCTCGCCGACTTGTTGGAACCGTGGGGAGATGCGCTTCATTTGTTAAATGGCAGCCGGGTTTGGGAGATTCTGCCGCGGGAAGTGCCAGGAAAGTTTACTGCCGTGGAGGATCTGCTGGGACCGAATCGCTCCTCCACCGCCGTGGTGTACATCGGTAACGACGGAACGGACGAAGTGGCTTTTGCAGCCTTGCCGGATGCGATCACCATTCGAGTGGGTCGCGAGCCGGGGACGCACGCACGCTTTTTCGTGCGCACGCCCGCGGAAGTGCTGCGGCTGCTCGCGCGCATGGAGAGGGAACTACCGTGACCGCGAGAGCCACCGAGGCATTTCAATTCGCGACGGCCTCGTATCTGGTTCGCATCGGCAACCAGGCGGCTGCGAACCTGCTGGAGCTGCAGCAGGGCTTGGCCGATTGCAGCGACGCTTCGATTTTCTACCACACATTTCAAAGCCTGGGACGGCACCACTTCCTCACCGAAGGCTTCTCGAACGATTTCGCTCAGTGGGTCTTGGGCTCCTGTAACAGGCCGGTGCTCGCGGAGCAGATGGCGTCGGTCGATATTCGGGATTACGTCTCGCTCGCCGATCTGCGGAACGATCTTCGAAAAGTGGTCGAAGGCTATTGCCAGGGGAACGCGACCACATCGTCACAGAGCGCTTTTGAGGATTTTTATTTTTGCGAAACCGTGGAAGAGAAAGTGCCGCTAGGCCGCGAGGCCTGGACGCTGGAAGACTTTCGCGACGGCCTCAAGGACTTGGCGCACGGTTCGCTTCAATTTCATTTCATTACCTCGCGTTTGCGCCTGCACCTTCGCACCAACGACTTCTCGCGCTGGCTCTCCAGGGAACTAAGTCTGACGGAATTGGCGCGAAAGGTCGACCAGATCGATATCTACACGGGCACCCTGGATCACGCGCGCGAAAGGATTCTTCGCCTGGTCGACGCGGAGCTCACGCAATGAGTCAAACGCAACAGCTCAGAGCGCGGTTGATTCATCTGGACGACTATGAGTCCGTAATCGGCGCCGCCGAAATGATGGAGCTTCGGACGCTGGCTTCACGGCTTAAGGGCCGTTCCGTCCAGATGGTGAACTCCACGGCAGTCGGCGGGGGCGTGGCGGAAATCCTCAACCGCATGGTTCCGTTGATGCAAGAGCTCGAAATCAATGTCCGCTGGGACGTCATCACGGGCGGCGAAGATTTTTTCGCGGTGACCAAAGCGTTTCACAACGCGCTGCACGGTGAAAGCTATCCGCTTACGGACGACGGCTTCAAGATTTTTCTGGCCAATACCGAGCAGAACCGCTCACGGCTGTGCTTCGTTTGCGACTTCACCATGATTCACGACCCGCAGCCCGCTGCTTTGATCGACGCGCGGCCGAGTCCCCATGGGCATTGGACGTGGCGATGCCACATCGACCTCTCGCAGCCGAATCAGAAGGTCTGGGATTTTCTGGCGCCATTTGTGAATCGCTACGACAGTGCCATCTTTTCCTCGCCTGCTTTTTCGCGGCGGCTGCCGGTGCCTCAATACCTGTTCTATCCTTCGATCGATCCGCTTTCGGAGAAGAACCGCGAGGTTGAACCGGGATTTGTAGAGCAGACCCTCGCGCGGTTTGGTATCGATTCGCGCCGCCCGATTGTCACGCAGATCTCGCGCTTCGACCGTCTAAAGGATCCCGTGGGCGTCGTGCGCGCCTACCAGATCGTGAAGCGCTATACCGATTGCCAGCTCGTGCTGGCGGGCGGCGGCGCGTCGGACGATCCGGAAGGTGACAAGGTGCTCGCCGAAGTTCGCGAAGTCGTGGGTAAAGACCCTGACATTCATATTCTGGAGTTGCCGCCGACTGCTGCTCCCGAAATCAACGCTCTGCAGCGCGCTTCGACGATCATCGTGCAAAAGAGCTTGCGCGAAGGTTTCGGACTCACCGTCACCGAGGCGCTTTGGAAGAAAAAGCCGGTCGTGGCGTCAGCCGTAGGTGGTATCCCGTCGCAAGTGATTCACAAACACACGGGAATGTTGGCGCACTCGATCGAGGGAACGGCCTATCAGGTTCGTTTTTTGCTGTCCAATCCCGCGATCGCGCAGCGGCTCGGCGAAAACGGCCACGAGCACGTCCGCGAGCACTTCCTGATCACCAGCGACGTGCGTCGCCACCTCACTCTTTTCCTGCATTTCCTGCGCCCTGAGCAATAAATCGCTTGTCGCTCGAAGCTCCTGCGTACGTTGAAGCACGTTTAAGCTCCGCGGGCCTGTGATACAATTTCTCCGCTGTACTCCCAAGCTGTCCGCATCAATCGAGTGCGCCCGTAGCTCAGCTGGATAGAGCGTCTGGCTACGAACCAGAAGGTCGGGAGTTCGACTCTCTCCGGGCGCGCCATCCTTCCAATCGGTTGTGAGTATCCCTTCTCGCTAATTCTGCTTCGTGGCTACTGCGTGGCACCACGCTCTTTAGAGCTGGTTACACTACGTCCTCTTCGCCGGTCGAATTCGACATGCGTCTTCTTGGTAGAGGGTGTCGTACCAAAGGCTTCCTCTGGTCATCAGGCCAGGCTGAAACCCGACTAGGAGCCCGTGTCCGTCACTGTGGTATCGTGCCGAGGCCCGATGAGGGAAAAGAACACACTCGCGCCGGAAACTCGACCTGATGTTGCCACTCCATCGCCCGCCGACGTGACTGTATTCGGCGTGATTCTCGCCATAAGTTTCTGCCATCTGCTCAACGACATGATGCAGATACTCCTTCCCTCCATTTATCCAAATTTGGCTTCGGAATTTAAGCTAACACTGGGGCAGGTCGGTGCCATCACCATGGTCTATCAGCTAACAGCGTCGCTCCTGCAGCCTCTGGTTGGCCTCCAGGCTGACAGGCGGCCTACGCCGTTTGCGCTTCCCGGCGGAACGATCTTCTCGCTCGCCGGACTGGTGGTTATATCGATGGCGCGAAGCTACGGAGCAGTACTGGCCGGGTCGTCTTTACTGGGCATGGGCTCGTCGATCTTTCATCCGGAATCTTCTCGTGTCGCGCGCATGGCGGCAGGCAAGCGCCATGGGATGGCACAGTCGCTATTTCAGGTGGGCGGGAATGTTGGCTCCGCGATAGGACCGCTCGCGGCCGCGCTCGTGGTCGTGCGCTACGGACAGTCGAGTCTCGCTCTTTTCGGCTTGTTGGCGTTGCTGTCTTTCGCCGTCTTGTGGAACGTCGCCGTCTGGTATCGCGATCACGGTCTCGCTCGTCTCGAGGAAAATCGCAAGAGCCTCGAACGGGTCGCCTTGCCACAGAGCGCCGCCAGACGTGGCGTCACCATTCTTCTGGTGCTCATTTTTTCGAAATACGTCTATTTGACGAGCCTCACCAGCTATTTCACCTTCTACTTGATCCAGCGCTTCGGTGTGTCGATTCGCACGGCCCAACTTCACCTCTCTGTCTTTTTGGCGGCTGTTGCGCTCGGCACTTTTCTGGGCGGACCGCTCGGCGATCGTATCGGCCGCAAATATGTGATTTGGGTATCGATCCTCGGTGTCCTGCCGTTCACGCTGCTGCTGCCGCACGTCAGCCTGTTCTGGACCGGGGTGCTGAGTGTGATCATCGGCATGGTACTCGCATCGGCTTTTTCCGCGATTGTGGTCTTCGGCCAGGAACTCGTGCCCAACAAGATAGGAATGATCTCCGGCCTGTTCTTCGGTTTCGCTTTCGGCGTGGCCGGACTGGGCGCCGCCGTGCTGGGTCGTGTGGCAGATGCTTACGGAATTTACACCGTCTATCGGATCTGCGCTTTCTTGCCGGCGATCGGGTTGCTAGCCGGTTTCTTGCCCGACCTGCAAAGCTCCCCGTCTGGAACGGATTCGGCTACCAGAAGCATGTCGTGAGACTGCGGCGAGGGCCGATCTTTCCGTATCACGTCCGTGCCGAGCATAAATTCCATAACCCTGCCGCGCCAATCCTTTGGAGGTTCTGCAAGGCTTGCATTACATACGATCGGGAACTGCGCGCGGGGCTTCCTTCGAGGATTTTCCAAATCCAAACATTTGTTTCACGGATGCTGAAACACGGTGCCGGAAAATCGCGAAGCGCTGGCTTTCGGCGTCGGTCACCCAGTTGAACTGAATCACGCGCCGCTCGCCGATGAAAGGCAAGTGCCCGTGCCAGGAATGGTCCGAACGCAGGAACGCCACCAGCGCGCCTCCGGATGCGGGCGCTTCCGTGGCCACGTCTTCCATGTTGTCGCGCGAACGGAGCAATCTCAATCGCCCGCCGGAATCGTCCCACACGGGATTCATATAAAGCAGCACGGTGATGATTTTGCTTTCGGAGTCGCGATGGATATGTCCGTCACGGGTGTCGCTGCGTCCGCGCACGGTAATCGTTGTGGGGCGATTTGAGAGATTGATTTCGAATTTCTGCTCGAACGCTTGTCGGAACTCCTGCGATTCGAGCGCGTCGATCATCGCCTGAAACGCGGGCCCGAACTCGAGGCTATTCAGCGGATAGCTGCCGGCGTGGTCGATTCTCGGGTAGTCCGCATTGATCGTTTCCAGTGCCTCCGCCGTCACGAAGCCGGGAATCACCAGATGTTCGTACGGCTCGCGGCTCAGCGGCGTCGAGCGGAGTTTTTCGAGATCGAAAATCTGCGTTGTTTTCATGGCGCGTGCACTGGAAATGCTAGCTGTCTGCGCGAGCGAGTGTCAATGGCGTCGCGCACGCACTACATTATCTCATTCGCGCGAGAGGAACTCGCGGCTGGCGAGCGGCGCGAAATCAGCCCTCGCGCAGTTCCCGCCAGATCCCCAGCTTTTCCTGTGCGGCGCGATCGGAGAAGCTGAAGAGCACCGCCTCGCTTACGGCGCGATGCTGCTGCGGCGCCCAGCTCGGCGCCACGAAAACGTCGTTCTCCTCCCAATCGAATGCCGTGTCGCCGACTTGGCTGTGACCGTTGCCCTCGACCACCACGAAGACCGTCGCGTCCGTCGAACGATACGGCGCCGTTTGAAATCTCGCGGCCAACAGCTGCAGCGCGGCGCTCATCGTCGGCATCGCCGGGCCGCCGGTCAGAGGATTGGCATAGCGCAATTTCACGCCGTGGCACGCATCGATCGGGCCATTGCGCTGCATCGCCGCCAGGTTCTCGCGCGCCCGCGAGTAGCGATAGTTCAACAGCGGAGATGAAAGCGAATTCGCAGCCGCACCCGTCGAGTCGGGAAGCAACGCCCCGACGTAGCGCGCCTCGCAA
The DNA here is from genome assembly GCA_963800535.1 of uncultured Acidobacteriota bacterium. Taxonomy (GTDB): domain Bacteria; phylum Acidobacteriota; class Terriglobia; order Acidiferrales; family UBA7541; genus Palsa-295. The sequence goes on along the minus strand of CAWDBK010000007.1, from coordinate 187,708 downwards.
TCACCGTCGGGCCGCGAGACGGGAATTCGCGCCGCCTCGCTGCCCTCCGCAAAACTCGTATCGAACAGATTCACGATCGGCACGTCCAGCCCGTCGAGCCAGATCACCGGGTCCGCGCCTTCATTTCCATGATCGTGCCAGGTCCAGCCGGGCGTGATCACGAAGTCGCCCCGTGACATCATCGTGCGCTCGCCGTTCACGGAGGTGTACGCGCTTGCGCCTTCCAGAAAAAGCCGCAGCGCGCTGGCCGTATGGCGATGCGGATGCGCCTTCTCGCCGGGCATGAGCAGTTGCAGTCCGCTGAAGAGGGAACCGGCGATTTGCGATTGGCCCGCGAGTCCCGGATTTTCGAGAATGAGCACCCGCCGCTCCGCCTCTTCAGCGGAAAGCAGCGCCCCCGCTTGCAGCAGAGACGCGCGAACCGCGGGGTATTTCCAGTGCGCGGGACGAGCCGCAGGCTGCGGTTCGCGCGTCACCAGCCCCTTCACGCGTTCCCACAGCGGCGCTAGATTCTGCCGCTCGATCCGTTCGTAAAATTCCTTACGCGCGTTCAGCTGCTCAGCCGTCGGTGTCCGCGATGGCGCGCTCATAGTCCCCACCCTCCGTGCCCGTCCTTCCGCGCGTTCCGGCCCAAAGTGTACACCTGCGTGCCAGCGGGGAAGCCGCGAAAAGTCTTTGAATCACCAAAACAGGTAAGCCTTGGTTCGAAATCGCAAGGAAGAGGCGGTTACCTGGCGCGAAGACCGAAGTCTCCGCGCCGGGCTCCCGGGGTGGTACTAGGGGTGGTACATCCGTCGCCGCGGGCTGCAGGGCCGAAAACTTGCACTCGACCCTGCGCTCGCTGCAATCTCATCCAGCCGCGGCAACCGCGCCGCGGGTTGAAGTCTAAAAGAAGAAGTGCACGCCAAACTGAATCAGCCGCGGATTCACGCTCGTCGCCGTGATCAGGTTGCCCGTCGGCAAACCGAAGTTCCCGGCGTTCTCGAATCCGACAGAGCCGAAGTTCGCCCCCTGCGGCGGCGCGAACTGCGGGTGGTTGAACGCGTTGTAGAAATCGGACCGGAACTGCATCCGCACGCGCTCCGTGATCTGCGTGTTCTTCACGATAGAAATATCCCAGTTGAACTGTCCCGGCCCGGTCACGATGCCCACCGCGGAGTTACCGTAGTCCGTTGCCGGCGCGTTCGAAAACGGCCCGTTGGCAAAGCCCGGATCCCCGAATGGCACCAGCGGCGCTTGGCACGCGAAAGCCCCCGTATTGAAGTAGCCGACTCCGCCTACCGCGCTGGCGGTGTGCGATACCACCCCGCCCCCGGTCTTGAGCTGTCCGTTGCTGACTCCCGAGCAGATTTCCGCCGTGGTCACGCCCTGGAAACTCAGCTGCTGGTTCGTGCCGTAGGCGCCGCCGCTGCCATTTCCGATGAACGTCAGCGGGTTGCCGCTTTGCGCGATGGTCACGCCCGAAACGTTCCAGCCGTTGATCGCTTTCTTCACGAACCCTTCGGAGTGGTTGCCGAACGGCAGATCGTAGCTGTAGTTCACTACCAGGTGCTGGAAGCGGTCGAACGATACTGGGCCCCACTGCCCGTGCCGCGGACCGTTCGGTGAAGGCTGGGTCTTGAGCGCCAGTGCGTCGTTGATGTCCGCGGAATTGCTGAAGAAAATATCGGACAGGTCCCGCTCCCAGGTGTAGGCCGCTTGCATGGTAAGACCGTGTCCAAACTGGTGCCGCACGGTCACCTGCAAGCTGTTGTAATTCGAGCTGCCGTTGAAATCCGATTCCTGCAGGCCGATTGGCTCGTAGCCCAGCACCGGAGTCCGGAAAGACGAATTATTCGCCGTGTTGCACACGGGCGTGGTCGATCCATCAAATCCGGTCGGCAGGCACAGGCCGTAGGGGTCGGTGGCGCAGGCGCTGCCCACTGGATCGCATGGGCTGAATAGAGTCGCTCCGTTGTGGTTGTGGTTGTAGTCCGTTAGGTTGATTCCCTTGGACCCGACGTAACCCACTTCCAAAACCCACTGAGGCGCGAATTCATACTGCGCACCCAGGCTGTACTCCTGCACCAGGGGAGTGTGGATAGCCCGCGCTAGCAGCGGAGTGTTCAGGCCCGAGTTGGATTGGAAGCCGCAAAGCGGGCTGCCAAATCCATAGTCGAAGCAGTTGTTCTGCGACAAATTCGCGGTTGTCGGATCGGCATAGCGAGGCGCAAACCCCAGTCCGTTGTTCACTTCGCCGGCGGGGGGATTGCAGTTGGGATCGCTCGGCACGCAGACCAGCGTCACCGGAGCAAAAGGAACCGCCAGCGACGAAACCGCCCCGCGTGGACTGCCACCGCCGAAGTCATACGTCTCGGCGTAGGGGTAGCCCTGCTCGAACGCGTGAACTACTCGATCCAATCCGATTCGGTCGTAGAAGATACCCACGCCGCCGCGGACCACAAGCTTTCCGCCGCCCAGTGGTTGCCAGGCAAAGCCCAACCGAGGTGCGAAATTGGTATAAGGCGCGTGTCCTTCAAGCGTGTTCTTGTTCCGGGCCAATCCGACGCCGTCCGGCGGCAATCCGTACTTCGCATTCGCGAAGTTGCTGGGAACCACATATTGTTGCACGCCGGCAGCATCGCATGCCGGACTGGATAGTGGTTCGGGGCACGCCGCGATGGTGGCATTCGATGCCATCCGGTCCGCCCAAACCTGAGTTAAGTGGCCGTACTTGTCGGTCAATTGACCATCGAACTCCCAGCGCACGCCGGCGTTGATCGTCAGCTTTGAACTCACCTTCCAATCGTCCAGTACATACGAGTTCATATTGTTCAGCTGGTAGAAGTGGAAAACTCCCGCAGTGTTGGGCGAACCGGAGGTGGACTTGACGCAGAACAAGCAGCCCAGGTCGAAGAGGCCGTCCGTATTGCTTGCGTCGCCGAGAAAGGCATTGGCGCCCAGAATCAGGACGAGGCCCTGCTGCAAACCAGGATCTTGCAGGGGCCAGTTCGTCCACTCATATTCAAAGCCTGCGCGGATGCTGTGCTTGCCGTGTGACCAGGAAATCTGATCCGAGGCCTGCAGCTGGTTCGTCGGGCCCTTGTCCGGCAGCAGGCCGCCGAACATGCTGTACCCCGTTCCCACGTTGAGGAACGACTCGGGCTCGTAGAAGTTGGGAACTTCCGATTGCATACCTAGCTCGTTCGGAGAGCCGCATCCATACGGCGCCGGCAGGTTATCCGCATCCGGGCAACCGCCGGGCGGTACTGCAACCGCCGCCGCATTTTCGTTCTGCTGGTAGGAAACGCGCGCCTCGTTGACGAAGGTGCTGGTCACCAAAGTGGTCAGCTTCAACACCGCGGCTTGGTTTCCGAAGAGAACGTTTTCCGGCGTGCCCGGCAGGCCTCCGCCGCCCTGTCCAAGGAACGTTGTGTAGGGGTTGTGCGTGTAGAAGTACTTTGTAGTCAGGCTGTTCTTGCTGTTGATTTGATAATCCCCGTTCGCCACGTACTGATTCTCAGTGTAGATAGCCGGAACGCTGAAGTTGCAGACTCCCGTAGAGTCATTGCAAAACTGCGGATCGGAAGCAGGACTCGGGATGTAGTAGTTGAACGGCACTCCGCCCGCAGTTGGATGCTTCGGCGTGCCCGTCGTCAACTGGAACATGCGCAGACCGACGATGTTCGTATCGTTGATGCCCATGGACTCAGCGAAAATCTCCGCTTGCGCGCTGCAGTTCTCGCTGATACTGCTGTGATCGGGCGTATTGGGCAGCACTCCCAGCTGCGCAGGCGTCGGGCAGGTGCCGCGGCCGTTTGCGCTCTCCGGGTTCTTGGCGTCGAAGAAGTTGTCAAAGGTGGGTGTGACAAACAACGACGCGCCGAAGTCGCCGCCCTGCGGCGCCACCGCGTTCTTCGAGCGGGTTCCGCGGTAGCTAAAGAAGAAGAACAGCTTGTCCTTTTTGATCGGGCCGCCAATCGTCGCGCCGAACTGGTTTTGATCAAATACTTGGTGTGGCGCCTCAGATGTCTTGTCATAGAAGAAATCGTCGGCGTTCAACACGGAATTTCGGAAGAATTCGAAGGCCGATCCGTGAAAGTCGTTCGTGCCGGACTTCGTGCTGACGTTGACGTTCGCGCCGGGGTTCCGGCCGTAACTCGCGTCATACGTCGACGTCTGAACCTTGAATTCGCCGATCGCGTCCGGGCTGGGCACCGGGATGCCGGTGTAAATCGTGCCGTCGTTCGAGCTGCCCGAGTTCGCGATGTTATTCACCGCCACGCCGTCCATCTGGAAGTTATTCGAACCGGGATCGACACCGTTCGCGCTGATATCCTGCGTTCCTTTGCCGAGCGAAGTCGCGTTGTCGACGCTGGCGTTCGTCCCTGCCGAAAGGCTCAGAATTTCGGTGTAGTTTCCGTTGGCCATCGGCAGCGCATTGATCTGGCTGCCCGTGACGGTCGTCCCGAGGGTCGAGCTCGAAGTCTGGAGCGTCTCGACCGAGCTCTCTACCGTCACCGTCTGTGTGATCGCTCCGACTTCCAGAACCTTGTCCACCGTCGCGGTCTCCGTGGTGACGACTTGCACCGCGGATACTTCGGTCGTCTTGAAGCCCGCAGCCGTGAACTTCAGGCGATACGTCCCGGGGTTGAGCAGGGAGAATTTAAAGTCGCCGCTCGCGCCGGTCGTCGCCGTGCGTTCCTGGTTCGTGGCAGTGTTGGTCGCCGTTACCGTCGCGTTCGGCACAGCGCGGCCCTGTGGATCGGTCAGCGTGCCCTCAATCGCGCCCGTACCTGCGGACTGCGCGTGCGCCATCATCGCGCAGAAAATCGTCAAACCCAAAGTCGCCAACAGCGCCATCACGATCTTGCGTGCGGTGAATCGCGTGTTCATTCCATCCCCCAAGTTTCAGATTCACATGCAAAAGTGCGTTTACGGACCCATACGAGCGAATGCAGGCGTGCGTCCACCGCGCTCTCAAAACTGGTTACCCACCCGAAAGTCACGTTATGAGGATTGAAACACCCCAACCCCATGCGCACACTAATACCCGTTCCATACACAATGTCCATTTCTTATTTTGATTGCTTCTGTTACCGATTAGGAATATAACCTCCCATCAAGGGGTGGGAACGCCAATGGAACTACGTCAGCTGCGGTACTTCATCGCGGTTGCAGAGAATCTCAGTTTTTCCAAGGCTGCCCAACAACTGCACGTCACCGTTCCGCCGTTAAGCCGCCAAATCCGCCAACTAGAAGAGGAATTTGACGTTCGGCTGTTCGATCGCGACCGCAAACACGTCGCGCTGTCCGACGCCGGCCGGCTCCTTCTGCGCGAGGCGAAGGGTCTGGTGACCTTGGCAGCGCGTGTTACCGATTCGGTTCGTATGGCGAAGTGTGGGGCGGTCGGCTTGGTCCGAATCGGTGTCGGCCCGGCTCTGGGAGAGCGGGTGAGTCGCGTGCTGATGGAGCATTCCAAGCAATGTCCGGAGGTCGAAGTTCAGTGCCGGGACATCATGTCCCTGCAACAGTATCAGGCGGTGACCGAAGGCGAGATCGACGTGGCGTTCCTCCGACCGTGCACGGAATCTTCGCAGCTTGTTTCCGAATTCCTCTTTGACGAACCTATGGTGGTGCACATCAGTAAGTCGAATCCGCTGGCCAGACGTAAGAGCTTGCGAATCAAAGATCTTGCGGACGAAACCCTATTGCTTTTCGAGCGGCGTTCAGCTCCGGGTCTGCACGATAAGACCGTGGAAATGTACGCGGCAGCCGGCGTAATCCCCAACGTGATGATCGTCGCGGCCGATCCGGCGCCGCATCACGACGTGCAGGCCATCCTGGTGGCGTGCCGCAAGGGCATTCGAATCCGGCCGGATGAAGTCGCGTGCCGGCCCGGGCCGGGAAGCGAAATCGCCGTGGTGCCGCTCGACGAACCGGACGCCACAATGGCGGTTCACGTGGTATGGCGGAGAGGCGAAAAGGCGCCGCCGGTGCTGGCGTTTGTGAATACCGCCCGCGAGGTGTTGCGTGCGGAAGCGCGAAGCGCGCTCCCATCGCGAGAGCGCGCCGCGGTTGCCACTTAGTTTTTCCGAGTCAACGACGCAGCAATAGCACTGAACTACTGCTTGTCGTAGACGCTAGTCTCGTCGAAATTTCCCATGCCGGATTCGACGTGCGTGACTTCGGTCAGGGTTTTTCCGTCGCCGCTGAGCGTGTAGGAGTCTTTGATCTTCACGTCACTGCCTTGAAAGCTGGTTTTCGAATCGATCACCAGCGCGACGCCGTCCCAATGCGCATTGCTGATCACATCCGCTCCGCCCATTCCCGGATTCTTGCTTTCCTTGCCGCTGGTGTCGACCGTCGACGTGATGGTTGAATCGCCCATCATTCCGCCTTTTTGATCGACGGTGATTTTTACGGTGGGTTCGCTGTCGTCGATGGTGTTCACCTGACTTGCGGGAGGGGGAAGCTGGCCGAAGTTGCTCTTGCCGACGTTCAATTTCCAAGTGCCGGAAAGATTCGGCGAACCGCTTCCAGTGTGAATCATCGCCGCCGCGCCGGGAGTGGCTGCGGGAGCTGCAGCGGACGCGGAACTATCGCCCTTGTCGAACACGTACTTGCGATCGCCGTTGATCGCGGCATTAGGCGACTCGATGTGTCCTGCGATCGTCATCGTGGAGCCGTCGTCGGAAGGAATAAAGCTGATCTTGTCGGTCAGCACTCCGCCCTGGATGTTCAGCGTCTCCAGGAATACCACCGATTTCCCGTCCCACGAGCACTGCATTTTCGCCAGCTTCATCGGACCGCCCAGATTCACTTGGCTCTCGTCCGGGTTTGCCACTTCCTTGCCGTCGACGGTGCAGGAACGCAACACGTTCTGCGTGCCGCGCGAGGTCACAGTGACGTATTCCTGCCGGAACGAATTGCCGTTAACGGTGATCGTGTCGTTTTCGCTCGTCGGCGGTGGAAACTGTCCGAAGTTGCTCTTGGAAAGGTTGAGCGTCCAGTGCCCGTTCAATTTCGAATCCTGCGCCATCCCCGGTAGCGCGAAGGCCGCGACTGCGACGGCGATCGCGACAAATTTTCGGTGCATGTAGATCCTCCTCAAGGCTATACGCCGGCGACGGGCGAATCGTTTCACTCGTCTGCTCATTTAGCCGGAAGCCGCGGGATTATACACTGTGCCGCGGTGCGCGGCCGGGATTACGACCTGACTAGCACCTGACTACGACCTGACGCCGTGAGCGCGGAGAATGCCGAGCATGCGGCGGAGCGGTTCGGCGGCGCCCCACAGAAGCTGATCGCCGACGGTGAACGCGCCGAGGTATTCCGGCCCGAGGTTCAGCTTGTGCAGGCGGCCGATGGGCACGTTGAGGGTGCCGGACACGGCCGTGGGAGTGAGGCAACGGGTGGTCGAATCCTTATTATTGGGGATTACGCGGACCCATTGATTCGCGCCCGCGAGCATGTGCTCGATCTCGCCGAGCGGAACATCCTTTCTGAGTTTGATGGTCATGGCCTGGCTGTGGCAGCGCATGGTGCCGACGCGGACGCAGAGGCCGTCGACAGGCACGGGGGGATTGAGGCCGAGGATCTTGTTGGTTTCGGCGATGCCTTTCCATTCTTCCTTGGTCTGGCCGCCGGGCATGTCCTTATCGATCCAGGGAATCAGGCTACCTGCGAGCGGCACCCCAAATTCGGCGGTGGGAAGTGCGGGGCTGCGCTGGGCATCGATGACCATGCGATCCACTTCGAGAGCATTTTCGGAAGGCGACTTGCGCGCCGGCTCGGTGAGAATGTCCATTTGCTTGACGAGCTCGAGCATTTTGGCGGCACCCGCGCCGGAGGCCGCTTGAAACGTCATCGCGGTCATCCACTCGACGAGGCCGGCTTTGAAAAGCGCGCTCGCGGCCATGAGCATCAGGCTGACCGTACAGTTGCCGCCGGCGAAGGTACGCAGGCCCCGCGACAGGCCGTCGCGAATAATGTCCGCGTTCACCGGATCGAGAATGATCACGGTTTCGTCGCTCATGCGCAACGTGGAGGCCGCGTCGATCCAGTAGCCGTTCCAGCCAGTCTTGCGCAGCGGTACGTAGACTTCGGTGGTGTATTCGCCGCCCTGGCAGCTGATCAGAACGTCGCACGCCGCGAGGTCTTTTAGATTTGAGGCGTTGCGGAGTGGCGCGCCACCGGCTTCTTGCGGTGCGGCGCCGCCGGCGTTGGACGTGGAGAAGAAAATCGGCTCCAGCTCGAAATTCGCGAAGTCGTTTTCCTCGCGCATCCTTTGCAGCAGGACGCTGCCCACCATGCCTCGCCAACCGATCAGGCCTACGCGCAACATTGCCGGTTCATCTCCTTCGGAATCTCAACATTCTACTGTGAGTTGGCGAAATTTGAAGAGCCAATGCGGCTCTCGGGTTCGAAAAGCGAGGCTCGAGGACCCCTGAAAATAATTGTCGATTAGAATGCGCACCCGACCTTTGTTTTCATGAAGATATAACGGTTTCTATTCATTCTGATTGTCGATTAGAAATGCCGGATTGGCCACCGAGGCACAGAGACACAGAGGGATTACTCCTGGGCCGAAACCCGCGAGACTACTTATTCAGTTGTTAAAGAGCAGCGAGCGCTAGCCTGTAGCGCCGGGACACATGGGCGTCCCACATAGACGCTGTAAAAAGCCCCGACTCACGATAATTGATTTTTCGGACGTGGGCAATGGGACTGCGGTAACAGTACCTCGCGCTCAAATTGCTCGTGGCGAGAATTTTGTGGCGCCGATAGCGGGGGATTCAAACACGGAGGGCACTGAGGAGGGACGGGGTCCACGGAGGATGACTTTGGTGTATGCGCTGGGAGCCCACTTCCATTTGTTCGTCTGAGCAGTAGTTGTAGCGGCGCGGACGGTACGTTCGAGGTAAAACGAAAGTCAGAACCAAATTCGAATGCAATGGCTGCCGGTCTGAAGGTCCCGGCGCTACGTTCAAGTGAAAATCAGAAATGAAAACATTAGCCGAATGGCTTCCGGGCCCGGCTGCGTCGGGACCTGAGCTACGTAATCGTTAGCGAAGGAGGGAATTGAGCAGGGTGGCCAGGCGGATGCCGGCTTTGGCTAGTTGTTGCTCTACTACCGGTGCGGCGGCGTTCTGGTAGTCGGATTCGAGGTCTTCGTGCAGGTTCAGCATGCGGGTTGAGATGTGGTTGTCGTCGGCGCAGCTGGCTACCGTTTGGGATTTCTCGATTTCGATTTTCACGGGGAGGCGGCCGTAGGTCGTCGATTCGGCAATTTGGTGACCTTCCCAGGCCCACTTACTGAGATCGATGGGTTCGGCGCTCCAGGCAGCCTCGCGCGCGGCGAATTGCTCGTCGAGCTTTTGAGCGAGCTGCTGCGGAGTTTCATTGGGCGAAAGCTGGTCAGTAATCTGGTCAATGATATTGGCATCCCACACACCGTGCAGATTCGGGCTGTAGGATTCCGCGGTGATATTTCGTTCCTGGGGCATTTTGCCGAAGAACTCGACAGGAACGCAGTTGCCGCCCTCGTCGTTGTTGGTAGTGTCGTGGAGCGGCTGGTGGATGTCTCCGACAAGGTGGATGACGTAACGCAGGGCGTCGGCGCGGGACTGGGACGAGGCTTTCTTGTCGCGCAGGATTTCGATTTGTGCCGCGAGGGCGGTGGTGACGCAGCCTGTTGCGGGGGGACAGAATTGGCCGAGGATGCTTTCAGGCGCGCCGCGCGGAATATCGATGAAGTGCCAGGGGAAAGTTTCGGGTTTGATCTGGCGCTCGTCATCGGCCCACGTGGAGGCGTCGGTGAAGGCGTCGAGGCCGGGATCCTTGCAGTACCGCGACAGTGCAGGATCGATCGGGCTGGCGGCTAGAACTTTGTAGGCCATTGTTTTCGCGGCGGGCGTCAGGTGCGATTCGGCGATGATGGCGACGACTTCGTGGCCTTTGCAGCCCCAGGCGTGGGCGGAGGGGGAGCCCATCAGGAATGCGAATGCCGCCAGTGATAGGCCGAGAAGACGGCGCGGTTTGAGCACGAGTGGATTTTAGCAGATTGGGATGGGCCGCAGAGACCGGGACGGACGACGCGGGGAGGCAGGGAGGGGGCAACGGCAGAGACATTCTCTTGGAAACACGGGGCACGAAACTGAAAGCAGGTAAGGGATTCTTCGACTGCGTGGCAGGACGTCGCGCAGGTGCGGGACGAGATGCCAAACGGTCCTGCCACTCCGCTCAGAATGACAGCTCGATGCGATACACTTGGCGCCCGTGAGGGGACCATGAGAACGCGTTTCGTATTCGTTCTTCTATTTACGGCGTTGAGTACACCCGCTTTCGCTCAGTCGAATCCGAGTGACGTGCCGCTGATTTCTTACAAGTCTGTGCCGAATTTTCTGAAGCTGCCGCCGGACGTTTATTTTGGCGAAGTCGCAGGCGTGGCGGTGAATTCGAAGGGACACGTGTTTGTTTTTTCGCGGGGCAATACAACGGGACCGGCGTATGGGGCGGCTGCGGCACAGCTTTTCGAATTCGATTCCGACGGACGCTACATTCGCGAGATTGGCCACAACCTCTATGCGTGGTCGTACGCGCACACGGTGAAGATCGATCCGCAGGACAATATTTGGGTGACGGACAAGGGCTCGGACATGGTGATCAAGTTCAATCCTGCCGGGCGGGTGGTGATGGTTTTCGGGCGGAAGCAGGAAGCGTCGGACGAAGGGACGGGCCCTGTGAAGCACGTGCATCCGGCGCTGCCGGCGGTGGATGGAATGTTCCGGCAGGTGACGGATGTGGCGTGGGACGTTGCTGGAAATACGTTCATCAGCGACGGCTACATCAATTCGCGCGTGGCGAAGGTTGATAAGGACGGGAACTGGATCAAGTCGTGGGGCGAACCGGGGGACGGGCCCGGGCAATTCAATGTGCCGCACAGCATCGCGACGGACGCGCACGGGAATGTCTATGTAGCGGATCGCGGGAACCGGCGGATCCAGGTGTTCGACGGCGATGGGAAGTTCGTGCGGCAGATGACGATCGATGTACCGGCGCCGCCGGATGCGAGAGCGGCGATTGGGCCGAAGCCTACGGCGACGACGGGAACCTTGGGGCCCGGAGCGCCTTGGGCGATTTGCATAACGCCGGGACCGCACCAGGTGCTGTTTAGCGCGGATGCGTTTCCGGGGCGCGTTTACAAACTGAACCTCGACGGAAAAGTCTTGGGTATGTTTGGTGAATCGGGAAAGCAGCTGAAGCAGTTCGGATGGATTCATGAGATTGCGTGTCCTTCGGAGAATGAGATCTATGTGGCGGAACTTTTGAATTGGAGGGTGCAGAAGTTGATTTTGGGGGCGGGGAAGTAGAAGAAGGATTGGCCACCCAGGCACGGAGACATACGAGGCAAAGAGGCAGGGAAGCAGGGAGACGGCAACGGCGTCTCCTTGGCTGACAGGCGGCGCGAAATTAGCAGCTAGGGAGGGATTCTTCGACTGCGTGACCGAACATTCCGCAGGAGCGGAATGAAGTGCAACGTCGTTCGGCGTCCGCTCAGGATGACGGCTAATTTCTATTGGACGGTGAAGCGGACGGGTTGGATGAAGATGGAGTTACCGCTTTGGATGGAGACGTTGTAGTCGCCCGGTTTCACGGAGGGCACCTTGATCACGATTTTGCCGGCCTCCTGGGAGACGACGGTGGCTTTGTGATCGTCCTTGTCGTCGGAGAGGAAGATTGCGGAGACTTTGGCTTTGCCGAGATTTTCGCCGGCGACTGTGACGACGTCGTTCGCTTTGCCGGTAGCGGGATCGACGCCGGTGACTCGAGAGGCGGTATCCTGCGCCAGGCCGGCGGGGATCGTGAACACGACGAGAATTACCGCGGCGAGCGAATGAAGAACGATTCTCCTACCAGTGCTGCAATACTGCGCGCGGCCAAATGCTGGGAGGTTCGACACGAAGCACCTCGCTTGCGAGCCCAACTGTGACGCCCGATTTTTTCGGTTGCCATTGGCGCAGAACATAGTCCTCGCGGCAGGCATTGTCAATTGTTTGGTAAGCGGATAGCGGAGCGTGACGCGAAGTTGCGGGCCGCGCGGCGATGCTTGGCTTTCGACTCTCTTTCGCAACGTTCCACTAGACTTGCCATCGGCAATCGTTAAAATGGGCGATGGCGTCGCGGTGAGGATGGTGGGGCCGGCGGTGTCCGCGAGCCACTTCGGGCTTACCTCTCGGGTCGTTCCCGTGACTGCATGCGGGATGTCGCGGAAGGAAATCAGGACAACGAGGATTTCGTGATCGTAGGCGTACCCAAGGAAATATTTCCGGGCGAACGGCGCGTGGCGCTGGTTCCCGCAGTGCTGGCGAACCTGAAAAAGGCAGGGCTCGACGTAATGGTCGAGGCGGGCGCGGGTGCGGAGGCTGGATATCCGGACGCAATGTACGCTGATAAGGGCGCCAAGGTGGTGCCCGATCGCAAGACTGTATTCGGGACGGCGGACATTATTACCCAGGTTTTGGTTTACGGAGCGAACGATACAACCGGCAAGGCGGATTTGCCGCTGATGCGGCGCGATCAGCTGGTGATCGGGTTTCTGCGGCCGCTGGGATCACGTGATGTGCTGCAGGAGATTGCGGGCACTGGCGTGACGGCGTTTTCAGTGGAGCTGATGCCGCGGACGACGCGGGCGCAGAGCATGGATGCACTGTCGTCGATGGCTACCGCGTGCGGGTACAAGGCCGTGCTGGTTGCGGCGGACACGTTGCCACGGTTCTATCCCATGCTGACGACGGCGGCGGGAACGATTACGCCGGCGCGGGTATTGATTTTGGGCGTGGGCGTGGCCGGATTGCAGGCGATCGCGACGGCGCGGCGGCTGGGCGCGGTGGTTTCGGCGTACGACCTGCGACCTGTGGTGAAAGAGCAGGTCCAGAGCCTGGGGGCGCGGTTCGTGGAGCTACCGATCGAGGCTGAGAACGCGCAGGATGCGCGCGGATATGCGACCGCACAGAACGAAGCGTTTTATGCGAAGCAGCGAGAATTAATGGCGCGGGTAGTGGCGGAAAACGACGTGGTGATCACGACGGCCGTGGTGCCGGGGAAAAGGGCGCCGATTCTGGTGACAGAGGAGATGGTGAAGGGCATGCAGCCGGGATCGGTAATCGTTGATCTGGCGGCGGACCGCGGCGGGAATTGCGAGCTGACGAAGTCGAAAGAGACGATCGTGACGCACGGAGTGACGATCATCGGCACGATCAATCTGGCGAGCAGCGTGCCGCACGATTCAAGTTCGCTGTATGCGCGGAACCTGACCGCTTTCCTGCAGCACCTGGTGAAAGATGGCAAGCCGGTCCTTGATATGAACGATGAAATCACGCGGGAGACGATGGTCACGCGCGGCGGGGAGATCGTACAGGCAAGGGTGCGGGAATTTTTCTCGTTGCCAGCGCTGGTGGCGCAAACGAAGGCTTGACGCGGTTGGCTGAAGCGAATCGCGGGAAAGGGAATCGATGACGTCGGATGTGTTGGTCAATAGCCTGTTCGTGTTCATGCTGGCGGGCTTTGTCGGCTTCCAGGTGATCAAGCGGGTTTCGCCGCTGCTGCATACGCCGCTGATGTCGCTCACCAATGCGCTGGACGGGATTGCCGTGGTGGGCGCGATATTGCTGGCGGGGCGGCATGAGAGCAGGTTTGCATTCTGGCTGGGGATGGTCGCGATCGTGGCGGCTACCAGCAATATTGTGGGCGGATTCTTGATTACCAACCGCATGCTGAAAATGTTCAAGTCCGGGGCGGCGAAAAAATCCTAAAGATGACACCTCCGCCGAATTCCCTGATCGAAATCATCTATCTGGTCGCGACGGCGCTTTTCATTCTGGCGCTGATGTGGTTGAGCGCGCCGACGACGGCGCGACGTGGCGTGCTGGCGGGCGAAATCGGCATGCTGCTGGCCATCGGCGGCACGCTGTTCGAGCGCGGGATTGTGGACTATGCGTGGGTGGGAGTGGCGCTGGCGATCGGCGCGCTAATCGGAATACCTCTGGGTTTGGTGCAAATGACCGCGGCACCGCAGCGGACGGCGCTGAGCCAGACGGCGGGCGCGTGCTGCGTGACGCTGGTAGGGACCGCGGAGTTCTATTTGCGGACGCCGAGCGTGCCGAAGTTCACGATGTCCGTGCTTTCGCTTGAAGTGATTCTGGGCGCGCTGACGTTCACCGGCAGTTTGATGGCGGCGGGGAAGCTGCAGGAAGTGAAGTTCATTCCGCAGCGCCCGGTCACATATAAAGGACAGAATATCGTCAACCTGCTGATGCTTCTGGTGGCGGTGGGAATGGCCGTGGGGCTGGTGCTGAATCCGGCGCACACGATTTATTTCCCGATCATGGTGGGAATTGCGCTGTTCTTTGGAGTGATGCTGATCGTGCCGATCGGCAGCGCAGACATGCCCACGGTGATTTCGCTGCTGAACTCCTATGCGGGGCTATCCGCGGCGGCGATGGGTTTCGTGCTGAACAGCAAGCTGCTGATCGTGGCGGGATCGCTCGACGGGGCCTCGGGATTCATTCTTTCCGTGATCATGTCAAAGGCCATGAACCGGTCGTTTACGAACGTGCTGTTTGGAGCGTTCGGTCAGGTGCAGACGGTGGCCAAGGGAACCGAAGAAGCGAAGACGGTGAGGAGCGCGACAGCCGAGGAATCGGCGGCGATCCTGGCGTCGGCTAATAAGGTGGTGATTGTGCCGGGGTACGGCATGGCTGTGGCGCAGGCGCAGCACAAGGTCCGGGAGCTGTTCGACGCGCTGAGCAAGCGCGGGGTGGACGTCCGGTTCGGCGTTCATCCTGTGGCTGGCCGTATGCCGGGGCACATGAATGTGCTGCTAGCGGAGGCGGATATTCCCTACGACCGCCTGATGGAGATGGACGACATCAATTCCGACCTGCCCCAGACGGACGTAGCGTTAATCATTGGCGCAAACGACGTGACCAATCCGGCGGCACGCACCGACACCAGCAGCCCGATCTACGGGATGCCAATTTTGGACGTCGACAAGGCGCGGACGGTGATGGTGATCAAGCGCAGCATGAACCCGGGATTTGCGGGGATCGACAACCCGCTCTATTACTATGACAAAACTCTCATGTTGTTTGGCGACGCGAAGGGGTTTGTGAGCGACATTGTGCGCGAGCTGCATGCGGGATCCGGTCATTAGGATTCGGTACTAGAACCTACCGTCAAAACATCTGCGTCGTTTGCTAAGCACGGCTGCGTAGTCCGACCTACGCTCCACAGTGATAATGTCGGATATCCTACAGAACCGCACCGAAAACCTCGGAAACGGTACCAACAACCCCGACTTTGCAGTTTAAACAACCGGAAGGCTATTTTCAGTTGTTAGTCCTAGGACTACCACCTAACCTAAGTGGGTCAGGTTGCTTCTTACTGTGAGCAGACTGATGTTGTAGGAGCGTCTCGTGGGGAGGCGTTCGGCGTCAACCGGAGCAAGTACCAGGACCATGTTGGTCAAAGCAGATACTCGAAGTGCGGGCATTCGTCGCAGTCAGGCGGTTGTCTCGCGCGTGGTGGCGGACGAGGCGATTGTCGTTCCCATTCGCCGCGGCGCGGCCGACATGGATTCAATTTTCACCTTCAACGAAACGGGTACGAGGCTGTGGGCGATGATCGAGGAGAACCAAGACCCCTCCACCATGGCCGCGCACCTTCGGACCGAGTACGGACTCTCCGCCGAGCAGGCTGAGGCGGATACCCGACAGTTTCTAGCCGAGTTGACCGACGCGGGGTTGGTCGACAAAAGCTAATGAGAGATTACGACCCGGAGAGGGCACCGGGGCTTGGGATGAACGACTCAACATACGCGACTTTCAGCCGCGCCATACACGAGCGCCATTTCGGCAAGCGCGCTCCCGTGGAAGTGTCTATTGAGGTGACCCACCGCTGCCCGCTGGAATGCCTGCATTGCTACAACAACCTTCCGATGAATGACGCGGACGCGCGGCGGCAGGAGATGACGCTGGCGGAGCACTGCAGGCTGCTCGACGAATTGGTCGCTGCCGGGTGCCTGTGGATCTGCTACACGGGCGGCGAGATTTTCGGGCGCAAGGATTTCCTGGAGATTTATACCGAAGCGAAAAAGCGTGGATTTCTGATCACACTTTTCACGAACGGCACGCTGATTACACCGAAAATCGCGGACCATCTGGCGGAATGGCGGCCGTTTGCCATCGAAATCACGCTTTACGGCGCCACGCGCGAGACCTACGAAATTCTGACCGGCGTTCCGGGTTCGTACGACCGCTGCATGCGCGGAATCCGGCTGCTGCTGGAACGGAATCTGCCACTGAAGCTGAAAACCGTGCCGACCAGCGTGAACCAGCATGAAGTCTACGAAATGAAACGGATGGCCGAGGAAGAGTTCCACGTCGAATTCAAGTTCGATTCGCTGATCAATCCGCGTATCGATTGCTCGCAGAGTCCCGTGGCAGTTCGCATGACGCCGGAAGAGATCGTGGCGCTCGATTATTTCGATCCGCGACGCGCGGCGGAATACAAGCGGTTGCTCGAGCATGACCTTGCCTCATCTATTGCGGCCACGCCCGACGACGCGCACCGGTATTTCTGCGGCGGCGGGATGAGCGGATGCGCCATCGATCCGCAGGGCGAGATGAGCATCTGCGTGATTTCAAAGCAGCAGAAAAGCCACAACGTGCGCCAGGGTGGATTTCGCGAAGGCTGGGAAGGACCGCTGCTGACGATCCGGAATCAGCCTCGAACGCGGCCTTCGATTTGCGATAACTGCAAGCTGCGCTCCGTCTGCGGGATGTGCCCGGCGAATGGGGAACTGGAAAACGGCGACGCCGAGGCGCCCGTTGATTTTCTGTGCCAGGTCGCACATCTGCGCGCGTACGCGCTTGGATTTGAAGTGCCGGAACATGGCAATTGCGATTGCTGCAAACCAGGGAAAGTCCACGACGATTTGCTGGCCAGCGGCCAGCGAGTGATGAAGCAGGAAGCGGATCCGAGTTTGTGGGTGGGCGGCAAGACGCCACCCGCGCTCCACGTGCTGCAGCCGACCGCAGGGTGTGGCAGCGGCGGATGCGGATCGTGTGCAGCTCATCAAGCTTGAAAGGTTTAACAGGCCCGTAATGAGTGACGAAAAACATCCCGACAGTAAGGAAGAACGGAAACCATACGAGGCCCCGCGGCTGATTCGCGTGAGCTTGCGGCCAGACGAGGCCGTCCTGGGACACTGCAAGATTTCCGGCGCGGCTGGGCCCGCGTCCAGCTCGTGCGGTTCACTTTTCTGCAAGACCCCGGGGTCCTGACGAGCCAGCATGGAAGCCACAAGCCAGATCATCGACGCCAGTTCCTTCGCCACGTTAAGGCCGGCGGCGCACTCGCTCGCGTTTCGCGTGGGAGGCACCAGTTTCGGTCTATGGAGCGAGGACGTTGGGATGGTGCTCGACCCGGGCTTGCGCGATTTCGAAATCGCGGCCGGCTTCGACGCCGCCGACGTTGAGATTCACGTCTCGCGGGTTGATAGGCTCGAATTGCCGGACGGTGTTCCGCTTTTCAATTCTGGCGGCCTGTGGAGTCTGTTTGCCGAGTCTGGCGGATACCGTTTCTACTTTTCGACGCCGTTTCTGGGCGCCGCTCCCTACAAGGCGGCCTGGTTCGATCCCGAATTCCGGCGCGGAGAGGTCACGCTTTTCCGTCCCTATTTTGATCCTCGCAAGCCTATCTACCCGCTTGAGTATCCGCTGGACGAGTTGCTGATGATTCATCGCCTGGCATGCGGCGAAGGCGTGGAAATGCACGCCGTGGGAATCGTCGATGATGCCGGGCGCGGACATCTGTTTCTGGGTCACTCCGGCGCGGGGAAAAGCACCACGGCGCGCTTGTGGCAATCCGAGTCGAACGTCCACATTTTGAGCGACGACCGCATCATCCTGCGCCTTCGGGATGGGCACGTGTGGATGCATGGTACACCCTGGCATGGCGACGCAGGCATCGCTTCGCCCGCTGCGGCGCCGCTTTCACGAATTTACCTGCTGGAGCACGCAAGCAAAACGCAACTTGTATCGCTGGCGCCGGGCCGCGCCGCTGCGGAGATGTTCGCGCGGAGTTTCGTGCCGCACCATTCACAGCAAGGATTGCAGTTCACGCTACAGTTCCTGGAGAGCGTGACGCGCGAGATTCCGTGTTCGATTTTCCGGTTCCTGCCGGACAAGAGCGCCGTGGAGACAATTTGCCGTGCGAGTGCTTAAGACCATTGAAAAGCGCGACTCCCGCCAGTTCGCCGTAGTGTGCGAAGCGGCATTGGGCGAAAGCCTGCGCGTGCGCTTCCGCGCCGATGGACAGAGCATGCAGCCCAATGTGCTGGACGGTGACACGGTCGTCGTTGCGCCCATTTCAGCGACAGTCAAAATCGCGCGCGGTGACATTGCTCTCAGTCGAAAAGAAAATGGATTCGTGCTTCATCGCGTAGTGGGTTTCGACCCGGTCACGGGCGGAATTGTGACACGCGGCGATGCAGGGCAGCAGAACGATCCGGGCGACGCGAAATTACTGGGGAAAGCGGTTGCCATAGAGCGCCACGGCCGGACGATTTCCCTCACCTCGCGCGGGACCAAATTGCGACATTCCCTTCGAACTCAATCGCGACGTTTTCGGCGCGGTGGCATACGCGCGGCGGCGCGCTTTCGCAGCGCCATCGTTCCGGCGATTTTCATGCTGTTCGCATTCCTGCTCCACGCCGCCGCGGCGTCCGCGCAAACCACGCTGACGGTCACGGACAGCGGATCGCCGAATCCGGTCGCGACCGGCTCGAACATTACATTTACGCAGACCGTGAAGAACACGACCGGTACGGCCGCGACCGGCGCTTCGATTACGCAAACGACACCGGCGGGCACCGTTTTCGAGTCGATGACGCCCCCGGCGACGGGCTGGACATGCGGGACTAAACCTGCCGTGGGCAGTACGGGCACGGTCACCTGCACGGCTACCGCAAGCGTTGCCGGCAATGCCAACCTAACGTTCACCCTAGTGGTTCAGGCCGATCCGGAAGCCGGCGGCGGATCGACGATCACCAACAATGTGACCGTGAACTGGACGGGACCTTCTGGCGGAGGCACGAACAACGGCTCGGCCTCGGTGACGGTTTCGGGCGCGGATTTGGGGATGACGCAAGTCGCGACGGCGACGGCGGCTGCGCCGGGCGGGACCATTACCTACACCGAAACGGTGACGAATAACGGCCCGAATACTGCGACAACACCGGTTCTTTACCAGCAGACTCCGCCGAGCACGACGTTCGTCTCGATGGCGGCGCCGTCGGGCTGGACGTGCACGTCGCCCGCAGCGGGAGCAACCGGACAAGTGATCTGCACGGATGGTTCCTCGCTGGCCAATGGAGCTACGGCGACGGGGTTCGCATTTGTGGTGACGATAAACCCGGGGCCGACGCCGGCCGCGCCGCCCGCCGGCACGACTATTTTGAACTCCGCGGACGTGACATCAGCCACAACGGACCCAGTGGCGTCGAATAACTCGACCACAACGTCGGTGCTGGTGCAGACCTCGGGCGATGCCGATCTTTCGCTTTCGATGTCCGTGTCGCCAACGCCGGTCTTCGTTTCCTCACCCATCACTTACACGATCCAGATTCAAAATCTCGGTTTATCGGCTGGCACATCCGTTTCTGTGGTCGATACGCTACCCGCTGCGCTCGCGGGTGCTTCCGCTACCACCACGCAAGGTTCCTGCGGGGCTGTCTCGGGCGGGAAAATCACCTGCAGTCTGGGCTCGGTTGCGTACCCGCTGGGCACGCCGATCACGATCACAGTGACGGGTACGGCGCCGGGCACCGCGCAGTCGATGACGAACAGCGCCACGGTTTCGACGACAGCGACTGACCCCGTGAGCGCAAACAACTCCTCGACGATTTTGACGGTGGTGCAGCCGCTGATTTGCTCAACGCCCGGGAAAGATGGGGCCGGAGGAACGCTGAGCGGAATCGTGAACACCTATTTTCCACCGGGAGCCGCCGTGACCGGCGCGGCCGCGGGAGCGACTTCGATCATGTTGGGAGCCGCCGCGGCATCACCGGCGGCGCAGACCCCGATTGCCATCGGCGATCGTCTGCTGATCATTCAAATGCAGAATGCAACGATCAATTCCACGAATACGAGTTCGTATGGAGATGGCGTGGCCGGCGACCCGGGATGGGGATCGACGAGCACGGGTAGTAGCGGACTTTTCGAGTATGTAACGGCCACGAGCGCGGTGCCCGCGACGGGCGGCACGCTCAATTTCACCGGGGCGGGGAACGGCGGCGGGCTGGTGAACAGTTACGTGAGCGCGGCCGCTTCTCCGAGCACAAATCCCACGGCCGGGCAGTCGACTTTTCAAGTCATACGCGTGCCGCAGTACACGACGGCGGTTTTGAGCTCGAGTCTGGACGGCTTGTCGTGGAACGGCTCCCTGGGCGGCGTGTTGGCTCTCGACGTGGCCACTCATCTTACCCTCGGCGGCACCGTGGCGCTGGACGCGCAGGGATTCCGCGGCGGAGGTGGGCAAATCCTCACAGCGGCGACCACGCCCCCGACGCCGTTGAGCACGGACTACGTCACACTTTCGACGCAAACGACGAACGCCAGCAAGGGCGAGGGAATTGCCGGCACTCCAAAGAATATCGCGAATGCCGCGCTCACGGCACTCGTCGCGAATACCAACGAAGGATATCCGAACGGCAGCTTCGCGCGCGGAGCCCCCGGCAATGCCGGCGGCGGCGCGACGGACGCTGATCCCACGGCCGACGATCAGAACAGCGGTGGCGGCGGCGGCGCAAACGGCGGCGCGGGCGGCACCGGTGGATTCGGCTGGAACAGCGCTGGCATTGTGGGCGGATTTGGCGGCGCGCCCTTTGCGGTGACGACGAATTCGGTCGTGATGGGCGGCGGTGGTGGGGCCGGAACCACGAACAACGGTTCATTCTGGAACCCAGTCACTGATACAGGCAACAACAACTGCGGCGCGCAATGCACTGGCATCAACAGCAGCGGCACAGCCGGTGGCGGAATCATCATCATCCATGCCGGCACGATTACCGGCACGGGAACTGTTAGCGTGAACGGCCAGAATGCGCTCGAAACTGAAAATGACGGCGGTGGCGGCGGCGGAGCCGGCGGCACGGTCATCGTGCTCACGAACAATGGCGGAGTTTCGGGACTAACGGTTTCGGCCGTTGGCGGCAACGGCGGGGTCACCTGGCCGGAAGATCCTCCCGGGACATTTCCGGGCAACCGGCACGGGCCTGGCGCGGGCGGCGGTGGTGGCGTAGTCTTCACGTCTTCAGCTCCGGCGGGCGCTAACGTCAGCGGTGGCGCACCTGGCTGGACCACGCTCGCGGACGACGCGTATGGCGCCACCAGCGGGCTGCCCGGCGTTTTCGTTTCGGGCTCGCCTGTGCAGGGGAATCCCGGCGCCCAGTCTGGCGCGTACTGCGCGAGTGCGGACATTGCCGTCACGAATTCAGGCACGCCAAATCCGGTGGTGCCGGGCAACAACATCACGTACACGCAGACGGTGATTAACAACGGTCCCGTCGACGGCATCGACGCGACCATGACCGAAGTTGTGCCGGCCAACACAATGTTTCAATCGATCGTTATTTCCGGCTCCGGCGCTGCTGGTTGGAGTTGCACGCCTCCGGCGCTTGGAGGCACGGGCGTCATTACCTGCACTAACGCCGATATTCCTGCAGGTGCGTCCGGCTCTGCGACGTTTACGGTGGTGGTGAATGTCAACCCTGGTACAGCGAACGGTACGCAAATCGCCGACACGATTTCGGCGACTTCGGATACGAACGATCCGACTCCCGCGAATAACTCCGCCACGGTGCTGACGATCGTGGGCGCAGCGAACACCGCCAACCTGGCAGTAACGAACGTCGGCACGCCGAACCCGGTCGTTCAGGGCAACAACATCACCTACACGGTGACCGTGACCAACAACGGTCCGGGCACGGCGTCGAACGTGACCATGAGTGAGGTTACCCCGACGAACACGACCTTCGTGTCGGATGCTTATGCCTCAGGGACTAGCGGATGGACCTGCTCGCCAACGCAAATCAGCTGCACGATTTCTTCCCTCGCCGTCGGCGCTTCGACGACCTTCACGGTTGTCGTCAAGGTGGGCGCTGCCGTTGCCTCGGGCACGACGATCACGGATACGGCCAGTGTCTCCTCGACCACGATCGATCCGAACCCGTCAAACAATTTCGCTACGGTAAACACGACCGTGGCAGCCAGCGGCCAAGCCGATCTGGCACTCACCAAGGTGGGCACGCCGAATCCGGTCCTTGCCGGCAACAACATTACTTACACGATTGTGGTGACGAACAACGGACCAGCTGCGGCATCAACTGTCACCATGACGGATACTTTGCCCGCGAACACGACCGTCGTTTCGATCACGCCGCCCGGCACACCCACGGGCTGGATTTGCCCGGGGGCCGTTGGAGGCACGCAAACCTGCACCAACGCGACGCTCGCGTCGGGAACTACTTCCACCTTCACATTGGTGCTCAAGGTGAACGCCGGCACTGCGCCGAACACGGCCATCACGAATTCCGCAACCGTTTCGTCTTTGACCACCAGCGACCCGACGAACGCCAACAATTCGGCGTCGACTACTTCGAATGTGGCGTCGCCCACGCAATCCGACGTCTCGATCATCAAGACCGCGTCGCCCGAGCCGGTCGACCAGGGCACGAATCTCACTTACACGTTGCAGGTGACGAACAACGGCCCGGCGGTGGCCACGGGCGTCACGGTTACCGACGCGCTGCCTTCGCAGGTATCGTATCAATCCGTCTCAATTCCGGCATCGCAAGGCGTTTGCGGCTACACGTCGGCGAACACCACGGTGACTTGCAACCTCCTTAATATGAACGTGGGCGCTCTCGTAATCATCACGATCAACGTCACCGCGAATTCGTTCAGTTCGTCCACTTTGTCTTCCAACACGGCGACCGTCACGACGACCACCAGCGATCCGAACTCGACAAACAATTCCTCGACTGCAATTTCGACGATTCAGGCGCCCACTGCCGTGGAATTGAGCTCCTTCCGCGCGTTCACGCGCACGGGAGGAGGCGTTTTGTTGGAATGGAAGACGCGCGAAGAATCGCGAAATCTCGGCTTCCACCTCTACCGCGACGATGCGCAGGGACGCCGTCAGGTCGATCCGTCGTTAATTGCGGGATCGGCGCTCTTCATGCGCGGAGGCCTGCCGCAGCACAAGGCCAAGACCTATCAATGGATCGATCCGCAGGGGAACTCGCTGGCCTCGTACTGGATCGAGGATGTGGACATCAACGGAACGCGCACGATGCACGGGCCGATCTACGCCGAAATGGCGCCAGTTAACACGGAACCCTTTGTTCAAGCCCGCTTGCTCCGGCAGCTGAACCAGACCGGATCATTTGGCGCTCCGAACGCTCCGACGCCGGCGAGTGCATCGTCCGCGACGATCGTGCGCGCCCTTAATACTCCCATTCCCATGATTGCGCAGGTTGCAGCGGGTGAATCGCCGGTCTCGCTCAACGGTGAACCGGCTGTAAAAATCGCCGTGACGACGGAGGGTTGGTACCAAGTCACGCGCAACCAGCTTGTCGCCGCGGGACTGCCAGCCGGTGCTGATGCGCGCACGTTGCAGCTCTATGCCGAAGGCGTCGAGCAGCCCATGTTGATTCTCGGCCGTCAGTCGGGCGCGCTCGGCGCGAACGACAGCATTGAATTCTACGGCACCGGCATTGACACACCGTTTTCGGGTACACGCGTTTATTGGCTCGTGCGCGGCTCGCGCGCGGGCAAGCGTATCCCCGCCGTTTCGGCAGCGGGACGTGGGACCGGCACAAACACCAGCTTCCCGTTCACGGTCCTATTCCAGCAGCGTCTCGTCTATTTCGCCGCGCTGCTGAATGGTGAGAACAACGACAATTTCTTCGGAGCCACGATCACCTCCGATCCTACGGACCAGAGCATCGCGCTCGCGAACATTGACCGTTCGTCGAGCATGCCGGTCACCATGGACGTGACGCTCCAGGGCGTGACCGACCAGCAGCCGCACGCGGTCTCGATTGCCTTCAATGGCGTGCCCGTCGGCGAACTGGATTTCGCGAACATGACGAACACCACGCAGACGTTCGGCGTACCGAGCGGCCTGTTGCAGAACGGGCCGAACACCGTCACTCTGACAGCGCTCGATGGCGATAACGATGTCACCCTGGTCCAGTCGATCCAGATTCACTACCCGCATCTTTACGCGGCGGATTCCGACTGGCTCGAATCGACAGCCTCGTCGGGCGATACCGTGCACATCAATGGATTCCGGAACGCGCAGGTCGCCGTGTTCGACATCACGGATCCGCTCGCGATTACCCAGCTGACCGGCCCGATCGCGTCCGATGGTACTGGATTCGGCATTACACTCTCGATTCCGGGCGGACGCGGCTCCGCACACACGCTCGTGGCGCTCGCGAGCGACCAGATTTCCGCGCCGGCGAGTCTGGCGTTTCACGCGCCGAGCACACTCGATAAGCCGCAATCGGGCGCGGACTTGGTCGTGATCTCGTATCCGGACTTCGCCGGCAGCGTCGCCCCACTCGAGAAGTTGCACGAATCGCATGGGACTTCGGTCGACACGGTAACGGTCGACGAAATTTACGACGCGTTCAATTTCGGCGAAAAGAGTCCCTTCGCGCTGCAGAGTTTTCTGAAACTCGCGTCCACCGCCTGGCGTACGAAGCCGCAGGCCGTGCTGCTGGTGGGCGACGCTTCGTTTGACCCGCGCGATTATCTTGGCTTTGGCCAGACGGATTTCGTGCCCACGCGGATGATCGAAACGGCGGCGTTCAAGACCGCCTCCGACGATTGGCTCACGGATTTCAACCAGACCGGCTTCGGCACGATTCCGATCGGGCGTCTGCCCGTCGGTTCAGTGGCCGATGCGAATCTCGTGGTGTCGAAAATTGTCGGCTACGATAAAGGCGCCGGCCTGGGCAGCTGGAATCAGCAGGCTCTCGTTGTCGCGGATCAGAATATCGACGCAGACTTCACGGCCACCGCCAATGCCGTCAGCGCTCTTTTCCCCGCCGGCATTAACGTCACGAAAATCCTCGCGGACGGACAGGATCCCAGCGTCGTGCAGCCGCAGATCTTCGCGGCTCTGAATAGCGGCTCGCTCATCGTCGACTACATAGGCCACGGCTCGGAGGAGCAGTGGTCTTTCGCGGATTTCCTCGACGACACGTCCGCCGCGACTCTTGCCAACGGAAACCATCTGCCCGTGTACGTGCTGATGGATTGCCTCAACGGATTTTTCCAGGACGTGTATGCAACGAGCCTGTCAACTTCGCTCATGCTCGCGCCCAACGGCGGCGCTGTCGCGGTCTGGGCTTCTTCCGGCTTTACGGATGCCTCTCCGCAAGCGACCATGAACCAGTCGCTTATCGGCAAATGGAAAACTAATCCGATGATGCCGATCGGGCAAGCTACGCTCGCCGCGAAACTGAACATCACCGATGCCGACGTCCGCCGTACCTGGAACCTCTTCGGCGATCCGCTGATGACTCTTCAGATTCCCGCCATGTCGACACCTCGTCCAACTCCACGCTTCAAACCGTTTCGCTAAATGACTCTCGAGTCTCTTCACGCCCTCCACATCCGCGCGCCGACTGTTCGGACATTGAACTTAGCGCTTGCGGATGGCATCTTTAATGATGATGCCAATGCAATCTCAGCGTTCGAATGGCTCATTCACTCGCACGCTCGCAATTAAAACAACCCGCCGTACCGAACTGACAATCGTGACGCAGCAAATCGAGATTGCCATTCGGGATTCGGGTTGTGCTAACGGTGTCTGTCATCTCTACGTCCCCACACGACTGCGGGCCTCCTGATCAATGAGGGCTACGATCCCGACGTCGCGAGCGACATGGAAATCGCGCTGGATAAACTCGTCCCGCACAAAGCGAACTACGCACACGCGGAAGGGAACTCTGATTCGCACATCAAGACCGCGCTAGTGGGTTCGTCGCAAACGGTATGGATCGAAGTTGGACGCCTCGCCCTGGGCCGCTGGCAGCAGATCTTCTTCGCCGAATTCGACGGTCCCCGGACCCGCGAGCTACGCATCAAGATCGTCCCCGACCCCACATGAGCTTCCGCTCCGGTTTCATTGCCATTGTGGGTCGGCCCAACGCCGGCAAATCGACGCTCGTCAATACCCTCGTGGGCCGCAAAATCGCCATCGTCTCCACGCGCCCGCAAACCACGCGCAATCGTATCCAGGGAATCGTCAATCGCGACGACGCGCAAATCGTGCTAATCGACACGCCGGGAATCCATCAGGCGAGAAATGTGTTGAGCCGGCAGATGATGGACGAAGCTCAACACGCTCTCGAAGGTGTGGACATGCTGTCGCTGATCGTCGACGCATCGGAGAATTTCGGCACAGGTGACGAGTTCTCGCTCGAATGGGTCAAGCGCTTCAAGGGGCCGACGTTTCTGCTTCTCAACAAAGTCGACCGTGTGAAAAAGCCGTTGCTGCTGCTGATGATTGAAAAATACGCCGCGCTTTATAATTTCGCCGAGATTTTTCCGATCTCTGCCCTCACGGGCGAAGGCTGTCCGGCGCTCGTCAATGCTTGGCTGGATCTGCTGCCCGAATCGCCACCGTATTTTCCTGCGGACCAATTTACAGACCAGCCCGAGCGTTTCCTGGCCGCCGAATTCATTCGCGAGAAGGCGATTCTAGCCACGCGCGAGGAAGTGCCGCACGCCGTCGCTGTGCTGATCGACAGCTTCGAGGAAAAAAGAACGTTGGTAAAAATTCGCGCGACGCTGTACGTGGAACGCGAAGGCCAGAAAGGAATCCTGATCGGCAAGCGCGGCGAGACCATGAAGAAAATCGGCACCGAGGCCCGCAAGGAAATCGAGTCAATTCTCGGCACTAAGGTGTTTCTGGAGCTATTCGTGAAAGTGCAGCCCAACTGGCGGCAAAACGCGGCCATGGTTCGCCAACTCGACTGGCACCGCCAGCTCGAGGAGCTTTCGGAAACGAACAACGAGCCTGAGGGACTCGGCGATGTCCTGGCGCCTGACGAAGCCGCCCGCATCGAAGACCAAGACGAATAGCTGGCGCCAGGGCGACAGCGAGTTTCTCGGCTACACGCGCTAAGGCGTCACAACCTCTAGATCGCTCGCGATGGTCACTTTCCCCGCATAGCCCTTCTTGAGAGCCTCCGCAAGCGAAGCCGGATCGCCAACCAAGTGCGTCGCCACCAGGGCCTTCGCATGCGCGCGCGTCGCAATGTCGGCAAGCTCAGGCGCTGAGGTATGAAACGCCTTCATATAGCGCGCCCAATGCTCGGTCGATCCCGCTCCGCCTTCAGGCAGGCGGAGATACACTTCGTGAATCAGCAGATCGCATCCATTGCAGTTTTCGACCACGCTTTCCGCGGGAGCCGTGTCACCCGAGATGACGATGCTCTTGCCGCCCGCATCGAATCGATAACCCAGCGCTAGTGGCCAGCTTCCGTGTAGCACCTTGAACGCCGTAACTTTCACGTTCGCGTCCTGATAAGCCACGCCCGGCGCGATGTCGTGCGCGTTCACTTTGTATCCGGTGGTATTCCCTTGTTCCAGCCCGTTGATGCGAATTTGAATGTCTTGTTCGTAGGCCTTCAGGATGTTCTCCGCCATTGCGGAAATTCCGGGCGGGCCGTAAAGCTCCAACGGCGCTGTGCGGCCTCCCACCCACGGGGTCAGAATCAGATCGGGCAGCCCGATCGTATGATCAGAATGCAAATGCGTGACGAACGCGATCCTCAGCCCGCGCGGCTGCAGCGCGCGAACGCCCTTTGCATACGCCGCCGCCGCTTGCCGCACTACTCCAACGCCAACATCGACCAAGTACGCCCGGCCTCCGGCAACCACGGCGAGGCTTGGACCTTGACGATCGGGCGTCGGGCCGGGTGTACCCGTTCCGAGAAACACCACGAATGGCTCTGCGGGGGATTTGTCCGGAGGTGGCGCCGGAACCTGTGCCCGGACGAATGGGCAAAGTGCCAGCCCCACGATTATCGCTACACCGGCGAGCTTACGAAGCTCCTTGCACGGGATTGCAATGCAATTGGACATGATTTCCTCAAGATGCCTTGGATGGTGCGATTCCGAGGGACCGCATCTTACGGTAGAGATGGCTGCGCTCAAGGCCCAGAGCGGCGGCGGCCTTGGTCATATTCCAGCGGCTTTCCTCGAGCTTTCGCAGCACAAACTCGCGCTCGTAGGCCGACCGCGCCTCATGCAGGCTCTCGTACGGTTTCTGCGGGCTTTTTGACGCTCCGCGAAAAAGCTCCGGCGGCAGATGGTGCGGCTCGATCCGGGGCGAAGGGCAAATAATCACCAGCCGTTCCACCAGATTCCGAAGTTCGCGCACGTTGCCTGGCCACGGATAGGTAAGCAGCACTTCCATTGCCGGGGCCGTGAACTCCTTCGGCTTCTTCCCGTATGCGTCGCAGAATTCTTTCAGAAAATGCGCCGCCAGAATCGGAATGTCTTCGGTGCGCTCGCGCAGCGCCGGCACGTAGAAGGGGATCACGTTCAATCGATAAAAAAGATCCTCGCGAAACGCGTTCCGGCCGATCTCCTCCTCGAGTTTCTTGTTGGTTGCGGCGATTACACGCACGTCGACAGTGACTGGCAAATTCGAGCCCAGCGGCTCCACGCGCTGCTCCTCCAGCACGCGCAGCACCTTCGACTGTGTCTTCAGGCTCATGTCGCCGATCTCGTCCAGGAACAGCGTGCCTCCGTCCGCCTTTTGAAATTTCCCGACTTTGTCCTCGCTCGCGCCGGTAAAACTGCCCTTGCGGTGGCCGAACATTTCCGATTCGATCAACTCCTCGGGAATCGCCGCGCAGTTCACCTCCACAAACGGCTTCTCGTTTCGTTGGCTGCTGGCATGCAGAGCGCGAGCGACGAGCTCCTTGCCGGTCCCGCTCTCGCCGTAAATCAGCACGCGCCCCGTCGTCGGAGCCGTCAGCGCGATTTGTTGGCGCAGCGCCTTCATCGGCACGCTCCCGCCCAGAATCTGGTGGCGTTCTTCGAGTTCGGCTCGCAGCCGCCGATTTTCGTCCTCCAGCCGCACGTATTCGAGCGCGTTGCGCACCACAACCACGATTTTTTCCAGCGATAAGGGCTTTTCAACGAAGTCGAACGCACCGAGCTTCGTCGCTCGCACTGCACCCTCGATGTTTCCGTGACCGGAAATCATCACCACCACCGGCGCGCCGTCCTGCGCCTGAATTCGTTCGAGAACCTCAAGTCCATCCATTTTCGGCAGCCATATATCGAGCAGAACGAGCTCGTATGCTTGTCCCTCAATGCGCTCCAGACATTCCTCGCCCGACGCGACGGCCTCAACTTCGTACCCCTCGTCGCGAAGCAGCGCTCCGAGCGACTCCCGGATTCCGCTTTCGTCGTCAACAATCAAAATGCTCGGCATTGAGATCCTTGAACCCGAAAAACTTCAGCCCGCCTGGGTTGAAATTCCCACTTCCGCCGCGGGAAACCGAATTAGAAACTTCGCCCCGATCGGCGTATTGTCCTCGACGCGAATGGTCCCGTTGTGCTCGGCGATGATGCGGCTGGCAATCGCCAGCCCCAATCCAGTCCCGCGTCCCTTGGTTGAAAAATGCGGCAAGAACAGCTTTTCCTTGTCCGCTGGCGAAATCCCGTGCCCGCTGTCGGAGACTTCGATCACCACGGCGTCGCCGTCGCTTTCCGCGCGCGTCGAAACGCGCAGCCGCCGCACCGTGGCGCCTTCCATCGACTCCGCCGCATTGTCGATCAAGTTCGCCACCACCTGCCGGATCAGCTCCGCATCCGCCTTAACCGCTGGCAGCGATTCGGCCAGATCGGTCGATACTGCAATTCCATCGAGCCGCCCCTGAAAGAGCACGAGTGCGCTTTCGACGATCGAATTCAAATCCGCGGGCGCCAGCCTCGCGGCAGGGAATCGCGCGAACTGCGAAAATTCGTCCACTAGCGATTCCAACGTCTGCACTTCGCGCTCGATCAGCCCGGCGCACTCGGCCGAGAGCTTTTCGAACTCGGTGCGCTGCTCCGGAGGTTTCGCCAAAGCCGCGCGGTCCAGGTATCGCAACATTCGTTGCGCGGATAGTTGAATCGGCGTCAGCGGATTCTTAATCTCGTGCGCGATCCGCTGCGCCACTTCTTGCCACGCCGCGGCCTTCTGCGCCTGCAGCAGATCGGTCAAGTCGTCGATCACCACGATAAATCCGGGGTTTGATCGCCGGGGCCCCAGAGACGTCACCGTCACTGCCGTCCGCACCAGCCGACCCGCGGTGGCAATTTCGATTTCGCTTGAGGCTGCCCCCATTCGCAGCGATCGCCGCATCATGTGCAGCACGGCCCGTGCCGCCTCGTCGCCCACTAGCTCCGGCAAACTCTGCGCGGTGCGCGCCGAGTCGCCCAGGATGGTCACCACCGCCGTGTTCACGCGCGATACGCTTCCGGAAGCATCCAGTGACACAACCCCGGTCGGAATATTTTCCAGAATCGCTTCCATCAATTTCCGGCGCCGCTCGCGCTCCTCGATCGCTTGCTCCAAGCTCTGAGTGAATTCGTTGATCTGCCGCCGCCCCTCGCCCAGCTGCTCGGTCATGCGATTGAACGAGCGCACCAGCGTCCCAAGCTCGTCCTGCGCCTGCACTTCAATCCGATGGTCGAAATTTCCCCGCGAAATTTCGCGCGTCGCCTCCGCCAGCGCCTGAATCGGCCCGGTCACTTGCTTTGACAAGAACAGCGCCAGCCACGTGGTGATAAAAAGCAGGATCAAAGTGAACAACCCAAGCACCAACATCAATATCCGCTTGTATTGGCGCAGCTGTTGCTTCAGATGGAGGTACGTGTTTGTCTTCGTCTGAATATCCGCGTAGAGGTCGGGGAAATCTCCCGGCAAGTGCCGCGCGACGTAGAGCGTCCCACTTCTGAGCGGCGCGCTCCCAGCCAGATACATTTCGCCGTTCGCTTTCCATATCTGCGCACCGCTGCGAATTGTCTGCACGGGTTCCGGAGCGAATGCCTCCACACTTTTGACGGACTCCCCAGCGGCAGGACCTTTTCCGGCGGACTTCGGCGCCAGCATCACGGCCTTCGTCAAATCCCGGCTGGCGACGATTCTCCCCGCTCCGTCCGTCAGCCACCACGCGTCTGCCGCCTGAGTTTTCGCTAGGAACTCGGCGTCCGCAGTCCCCTCCGCCGTCGCTGCCTTCGCCAGCCTATTCAGGCTGTCGAATTCCGAAGCCTCGAAATGCGACAGCAGTTTTTGGCTCTGTTCCCCCGCGATCTCCAACGGCCGCGGAAACCATAAATTCAAGGTCCTGTTGATTAGGGCATAGCTGAAAAAGAACAGCAGCACTACGGGCAACAGCGACACGCCCATCGCTCCCATCACCATCTTCACTTTGAAGCGCGAGCCCAGCTGCCCTCCACGCCGTTCCGCCGCCAGCTTCAGCACGTAGCGCGTCAGGATCAGCACGAAAATCAGCAGCGAGGCCGCGATGATCGTGGTCAGCGCGAAAAATATCGGATACGCATTTCGCTGCTCGGTGTCTACCGGCACGCGGAACGATCCGAACGTGATCACCGCCGCGCCCAGCAGCACCACCACAATGCTCACCGCAATCGGCCACCACTCGCGCCTCGGTCTTGCTCGCGGCACGGCTATCGTCCCTCCTCCCGGTAACGCCCCAGTGGACACGCTCCGCACTTCGGATCACGCGGTCGGCAGAAATTCTTTCCGGCGTGTACGATCAGAGCGTGAAATTCGTTGAACCGGGCCGCGTCGCCCGGAAACGCACGCTCGAACATCCACCGTACGTCGTCGTATTTCGCTTCGTCTCCGATCCAGCCGTGCCGCGACAGCATTCGCCGCGTGTACGCATCCACCACGAACACCGGATGAGCGCCCGCGTACAGCAGGATCGAATCCGCCGTCTCCGGCCCGATGCCCCAAATGCCCAGCAGTTGCTCGCGGAGCACGATCGTCGGCGCTGCGAACATTTTTCGCAGCGATCCGCCGTATTCGTTGCGTAGGAATTCGCAGAACGCCTTCAGCTTCCGCGCCTTTTGCCGGAAATAGCCCGAAGGCCGCACCAGCCGCTCCAGTTTACGAAGCGGTACTCGAGAAATTCCCCGAGCCCATATCAATCTCTCGCCCCTCAGGTTCCCAATCGCCGCTTCCACGTTTGTCCAGGAAGTGTTCTGAGCCAGGATGGCGCCTACGATCACCTCAAAGCGAGAGCGACCGGGCCACCAGTGCTGCGGCCCGAAAGCGGTGAACAGGGAATTGAAGTATTCGTCGAGCGGAGGCTCGCCTTTGGCGGGCGGTTGCGCTGGCTGCTTACTTCGCACCCGAGTGGGTGCCGCTCTTCGCCGGATGGCGGGCGGTGGCATCGGGTCCGAAAACACGGGATTGATCCGATTTGACGCTGAATTGCTCACGAGCCGCCAAGATAAACCTCGGCGGTCGACAAGTCAAGGTGATGTGTTGTATCTAAGACACGATTCTGTGGCTTATTGTTCCTAGTCCGATTTCGGGGCTCAATTGAGGCGAAACTAGCCGTTTTTGCGGTGGAATTCGCGCATAAACGCTGTCAACGCCTCGACAGCGTCGATAGTCACTGCGTTGTAAATCGACGCACGCATACCGCCTACGGATCGGTGGCCCTTGACCCCGACGATTCGAGCGGCCTCGGTTTCCTTCGCAAACCTCGACTCGACAGCCTCGTCGCCGCCCCCTACCCGAAAAACGACATTCATCACTGACCGCGATTCGCGCTCAACGGGGCATTTGTAATAGCCGCCGCTCCCGTCGATAGCGTCGTAGAGCAGTTTTGCCTTCGCCGCATTGCGCTTCTCGATGGCACCCACGCCGCCCTCGGACTCGACCCAGCCGAGCACCAGTCCCATCGTATAGACAGCGAAGGTCGCTGGCGTGTGATAGAGGGACCGCTCCTTGATCTGTGTCCGGTATTGCAGGATTTTCGCAATTTTATCGTTCGTTTTATCAACGAGGTCCTTGCGAATGATCACGATCGTGACGCCGGAAGGCCCCAGGTTCTTCTGCGCGCCCGCGAAAATCAGCCCGTATTTCTTGACGTCGATCGGCCTTGAAGCGATATCCGAGGACATGTCGGCGACCAGCGGCACGCCACCCGTCTCAGGCACGTAGCTCCATTGCGTGCCCTCGATTGTGTTGTTGGTGCACATAGTTACGTAGGAGGCATTCGCATCCAGGGAAATTTCGCTTGGTTTCGGCACGCGGGTGAATTTGTCCGCTTCCGTCGAGGCCGCCAACCGGTATTGCGCGATCTTCTTCAGCTCCTCGATCGCCTTTGCCGTCCAAGCGCCGGTATGCAGCACGTCGACAGGTTTTCCGGATACCCAGAGATTCATCGGCACCATCGCGAACTGCAGGCTGCCGCCGCCCTGCAGGAACGACACCGCGTAGTCGTCGGGTATAGCGAGCACGCGCCGGAGAGTGCGTTCCGCGTTGTCGCTGATCGCCTCAAATTCCGGCGAGCGATGGCTGAGCTCCATCACGGACATGCCCGTCCCGCCATAGTCGAGCAGCTCATCCCGCATGCGCTCGAGCACAGGCAGCGGAATCGCCGCCGGCCCGGCATTGAAATTAAAGGCGCGTTTGGTCTCGCGTGCTGAAGTCGTCGAAGTGGGAGTCACGATCAAGGGTTCCTTGCCGTCGAATTTTGAGAATGCATTGGGTACCCGATTGCGAGTTCCCAACCGTCTAGAATAACAGAACTCCCCAGGACGCGCGCACGCGCGGTCCGAGTCTCCGATGGATGAATGGCCCGGAGACGGGCATTATAGTAACTGCACAGAGCGCTCTATGCGGCGCATCTGAGAATGAGGAGATTTCCATGAAAATTTCGCGAAGCGCGGCACTACGCACACTTCCTTACGTCCTGCTGGCCGTAGCCCTGGTTGCCTTGGCGATTCCGGCTATTCACGCGCCGGCGACGCACGCTGACGATCAGACTGTTCCCACCGTCGGCACGGTGGCTCCCGATTTCACGCTGGACTCGCAGGAAGGAAAGCCCATCAGCCTGCACGATTTTAAAGGCAAGTGGGTCGTGCTGTACTTCTATCCGAAAGATCAGACGCCCGGCTGCACGATTGAGGCCCACGCGTTCCAGCGCGATCAGGATCAGTACACAAAGCTCAACGCCGTTGTCGTCGGCGTGAGCGTCGACACCGTGGAATCGCACAAGGAATGGTGCGCGAAGGATGGCATGAGCTTCAAGATGCTCTCCGACGCGGACAAGAAAGTGGTGGCCATGTACGGCTCTACGATGACCATTCCGCAGGCGCCGCAGCTTGGCACGGTGGCCGCGCGCAACACATTCATCATCAACCCCAGCGGAAAGATCGTGAAGGAATTCATCAAGGTCAATCCGACGGGTCACAGCGAGGAAGTTCTCAGCTGGCTGGGCGAAAACGCCAAGTAGCGCGCGAGGCGCGAGCCATGGTATCAATGAGGTAGACAGGTTTCTGTCCACCTCATCGATTAACTGGATCGCCACGAAAGTGAATTCGCGGCAGGACGAATTTGAGCGCACCGCCATTCCGCACTCGCGGAGTTTGCTTCGCGTAGCGCGGCGGTTGGCAGGCGATCCGGCTACGGCCGAGGATCTGGTCCAGGAAACGCTTTACAAGGCTTGGCGAAGTTTCGGCCAGTTTCAGACCGGAACAAACATCAGGGCCTGGCTTTTCCGGATCCTGTTTAATGCCTTTTACGCGCAGGGACGCCAGATCAGCGCTGCGCCGACCGTGGTATCGCTGGATGCGCCAGGAGTTGAGCCCGAGCCGCGACGAGCAGCGGGAATTTCGTTCGCCGATGCGGCGGAGGTTTCGCGGGCCCTCGATGCGCTATCGGCCGAGCATCGCACCGTGCTGCTGCTGGCGGTGGTCGAGGGTTTTACCTGCCGGGAGATGGCGGAGATTTTGGATTTGCCGATCGGCACGGTGATGTCGCGACTCAGCAGAGGGCGGCAGGCCATGCGTGAACGGCTGGCGCCGGCGGCGCCAAAAGTTTTCGAAGCCCGTGCGGGAATCGGGCGAGAGAGACAAGCGGGATGAACTGCTCCGACATTCACGAACTGGCGCCACTCTACGTAAGCGGCGAGCTTGATTCGGCCAGCGCGGCCGAATTCGACGCGCATTTGAAGAACTGCCCGAGCTGCATGCACGAACTCGAAGAACAGTCGCGGCTGGATGCGCGGCTGCGCCAGGCACTGCTAGCCGAAGGCACCGACGTGATGCGCGTCAACCGGCGCATTCGCGAATTGATGGCCGCCGAGACATTGAAGCCCACGGTAGTCCCGCCGGCGCGCCGAAGTGGCCGCGGGTTTGTGGTTGCCGCCAGCATCGCAGCGATGTTTTTGCTGATGGTTGGGACCTACCTGCTGGCACCCGGACGTTTCTCGAAGGTCTACGCGGATGCAGCCGAGGACCATCAGGACGAAGTGATCGATCACTCGCCGCGGAACTGGTACACCGATCCTGCCAAGATTCTGGCGCTTGAGCAGTACTTGGGAGTGTCGCTCAATGTGCCGCAGGAATTGGCCGGTGGCTACCATCTGGAACACGGAAAGATATGCCGGCTCGAGGGCAAGCTCTACCTACACCTCGTTTATTCCGACGGCACGCGCGAATTTTCGCTCTTTCTCCGACCGCGCGACGGCCAACGCCTCACAGGCGCGGTCCGTGGAATCGCGAACGGACGCCTGCTGCGTGCATCCTTCTCGGGCGATGAACATCTCGCGTCGTTCATGACATCGCATCTGGTAGCGGTTGTCGCCACGAATCAGGACGCTTCCACCGGCGTCAATGATGCCCGCCTCGCGTCGGCAGCTATCCAAGACTAGCTAGCTGATGTAGTCCCGGTCGAGTTTCGCCGAAAATCTCACTTCGCAGGTCGTTTTGCCCCTCTTAAAAAGTGTGACACTTCATTGGTAGCACTTTTTTTGTTTTCAACGATTTAGATCGCAAAATGGGTTGCATCTTGTGACACCCTTTTTGCCGAGTCCTGATGGGATGGGCTACCGTCTGCGGCGGTCACACCGCTTTTTATTCAGTTGTCAAAGAGCTCTGCGACCCTCGCCCGGAGGGCCTCGATACGGCCCGGTCATCGGCCTGATTTACGCTAGCAAGATTTTTCATGAAAATAACCTGGGCGAACGGACAGAAACAGTACCGATTGCTGGTTTTCCTGAGCGCGCAGCCGACCGTAAATCATGGGGTCGAATCAGGCGGTGAGCTGTGCGCTTCGGCGCGCCTTGAACTTTTGGGACCCAGCCATTACACTGAATCTATTGCGGTAATTATGCGGAGTGACAGCGAATGCTTTTGTCCCGGGATTATGTCGGTTACATGGCCAAGGAAGTGGTAAAGCGCTTGGTGGCCGCCAAGATGATTGCTATCAAGGATGTGGAGGGCGTGTCGCAGCAGGTGCGGCAGGTGATGGCGGACGAAGTGACGGTCGAGGACCGGCTGAACGAAGAGGCCCGCGAAATCCTGGCGAAGAACTCGGAAGAAATGCGCCGCACGGGGGTCTCGTATCAGGAAATGTTCAAAAAGATCAAGAGCCACCTGGCCCGGGAAAGGAAATTGATCCTCCGCTAAGGAGGCCGCTTGCATGCGACTGAGCCGCGAAAAGACCGTTCGACTTTCCCATCGCATCATCGATTTTCTGGTTTCCAGCCCGCAGGTCGATTTCACCGAGGATCGCGACACGATTCGCACCGAGATCGTGAATATTCTGAACGCGCTGTTGAAGGTCGAGGAGCAGGTGGACACCGAGGCGCGCACCAAGATTTCTTCCCAGAAAAAGGAAATCCTCGAAGGCAGCGAGGAGTGGGATATTTTGTATCGCAAGTATTACGCCGACGGGCTAAAGAAGCTCGGCATCGCGGAGATCCGCGAGCACGCGCACTAGCCACCGCTGGCTTCGTCGGAGCGCACAGAACTTTTCCGCGTTAGCCTCTGGAGGCAATTCCCGGCGTCGTGTGGAATATCTTCAATCGAAAGCATCCGCCCGCGCAGGAAGTCACCACCGGCCGGTTTGAAATCGAGCAGAACGGCCAGACCGCCTATCTCGATTACAGCCTGACGGGAAACATCCTCGAGTT
Source organism: uncultured Acidobacteriota bacterium (assembly GCA_963800535.1). Taxonomy (GTDB): domain Bacteria; phylum Acidobacteriota; class Terriglobia; order Acidiferrales; family UBA7541; genus Palsa-295. The sequence goes on along the minus strand of CAWDBK010000007.1, from coordinate 150,402 downwards.
GATTCATACCGAAGTTCCCGCAGCGTTGCGGCATTTGGGACTCTCGAACGCTCTTGCGGAGAACGCGCTGAATCATGCGCGAGAGCATAACCTCAAAGTCGATATCGTCTGCCCCACGGTTCGCCGATTCGTAGCGCAGCATCCGGAGTACTCGGACCTGGAGATGCGCTGAGGTTCGACCCCAGGAAGGCGAATGGGACGGCTCACGAATAGAGCACGGGACACCTGCCAAGAATTCACGCCCAGTGAAGCAGTGCGATTAACACTTCTCGACGATTCGTCAGGAACTTGATCGAATCACGATAAGCTGGCAGAGAGCTTTAGAAATTCTTAATACACTTGATCCTACTCCAAACGGGTTTGCATTTCCCCAAACGGATTTGATCCGTTCCAGTCTGGGCCAGCTTCTATTCGTGGCACTCACTGTGTTCTCGTCGAATGGACCCTCCACCGTCAGCGGATACCTTCCGAATCAGTGTCTTACGCACGCGATCCTCTAGAGCAGGTTCTGATCAGCCTCTAATTTTCTTTGGTGCGACTCGTGCATTCGTTTCACCGACGCGCGGCGATCTTGTCTACAGAGCCGTTGAGGCGCGAACGCCTTGTGCTGGGTGAATGGGAGACCGTGATGCGCAAATTCAAGATCGGGAAAATTTTCTGGATGGCATTTATAGCGGTCGCTCTGGTGGCCGGATGTGGAAGAGAACAAGCACCCGTGGTAGTCCCAGCCGTCATTGCCACCTCCCCAGCGAACCTCGCCACAGCTGTACCTCTCAATGCCACGATCAGCGCAACTTTTAATTTGGCGATGGATTCGGCCACGATCAACGCCACGACCTTCACGCTGACCGGGCCTGGCGGCGTCGGCGTGACGGGGACGGTGACGTATGCCGGGAACACCGCCACTTTTACACCGGCAGTCTTACTCGGCGCAGATACTTCGTACGTCGCGACCATTACGACCGCGGCACAGAGCACGCGCGGTAACGCTCTGGCAGCAAACTTCATGTGGAGTTTCACAACCGCGTCGCCGACCGTCATTTCCACGGTTCCGGCGGCCGGCGCCACCGGCGTGGGAATCAACACCGTTATCTCCGCCACTTTCAGCGAGCCGATGAATCCGGCCACGATTAACGGGGTGACCTTCACGGTGACGGGACCGGGAGTGACTCCGGTGGCCGGAGTGGTGACGTATGCGGGAAGCACCGCGACTTTCACGCCCACGGGACTGCTGGCAGCGAACACGTCGTACACGGCGATGATCACTACCGGAGCGCAGGATCCCGGAGGTGTTGCGCTGGCGGCCAACTTCATGTGGACGTTCATGACCGCCGCGCCACCCACGGTTGTTTCCACGGTTCCGGCGGCAGGCGCTACCGCAGTGGCTGTGAATACTCTGGTCTCCGCGACGTTTAGCAGGGCCATGAACCCGGCGACCATCAACGGCGGAACCTTCACGCTTACCGGGCCGGGAGTGACTCCCGTGAACGGAGCGGTGACATATTCGGGGAATACCGCGACATTCACGCCGACAACGGTCCTGGCAGCCAACACTTTATTCACGGCCACTATCAGTGTCGGCGCGACGGACCCGAGCGGCAGCCCACTGGCCGCTAGCTTCGTGTGGACGTTTATGACCGCTGCGGCTCCCACGGTCGTTTCCACAATTCCGGCAAACGGCGCTACTGCGGTGGCGCTCAACACGGTTGTCTCGGCTACGTTCAGTGAAGCGATGGATCCGACTACGCTCAACGGGACAACTTTTACGCTGACCGGGCCGGGAACAGCTCCGGTGCCGGGAGCGGTGACCTACGCGGGCGACACTGCCACCTTCACGCCGACAGCGGCCCTCGAAGGCGGGACTCTGTTTACGGCCACGATCACCACCGGGGCCGCCGATCCTACCGGAAATGCGCTCGCGGTCAACCATGTGTGGACATTCACTACAGTGTCGCAGCCAAAGGTAACTTCGACCAATCCCGCGAGCGGCGCGACAAACGTGCCGATCAACCAGAAAATCACCGCGACCTTCGACGAGCCAATGTCGTCCGCCACGATCACTGCAGCGGGGACATTCACGGTGACGCCGACGCTCGGCGGAGCGGCAGTGACGGGCACTGTTACGTACGATGCCGCGAGCCGGACGGCGATCTTTACGCCCAGCGCCAACCTGGCGGTCAGCACCGAGTTCACCGGCACAATCATGACGACGGCCCAAGACGCAGCAGGAAGCGCACTCGGAACCGCTTACACTTGGAACTTCACCACGGGTACCGTTGCGAACGCTACTCAGCCCACCGTAATTTCCACCGATCCCATTAACTTGGCGACGCTGGTACCGCTCAATCAGACCATCACCGCGACTTTCGGCAAGGCCATGGACCCCGCGACCATCTCGGCGGCGGGAACATTCACGGTTGTTACGACTGTCGGCGCCGTCGCCGTTCCCGGCGTGGTCACCTACGACACGGCGAGCAACACCGCGATCTTCACGCCGTCGGCCAATCTTGCTGCTAGCACTCAATACACCGCTGCGATTTCAAACCCGGCGAAAGACTTGAGCGGGAACGCGCTAATCGCCGCCAGCGTCGCGAATCCGTGGAACTTCACCACGGGCACGACCGCGAACGCCGCGGGTCCCAGCATTACGCTGGAAAATCCCGCCAATGCGGCCACCCTCGTGCCCATCGACGCGACGATCAACGCGACTTTCAGCGCGGCGATGAATCCCGCGACGATCACCACGGGTACTTTCCTGGTGACCGTAACCGCCGATGGCACGCCTGTATCCGGCACCGTCGCTTATAACGCCGCAAGCCAAATCGCAACGTTTACTCCCTCCGCCAACCTCCTGGCCAGCACGCAATTCACGGCCACGATTTCACCCGCGGTCCAGGATCTCAACGGTAACGCGCTGGCCGCCGGCGTTGCGCCAAATCCGTGGAATTTCACGACGGGGACAACCGCTGGGGGGCCAGGCCCTGCCACCGTCAACCTCGGGTCGGCCGGAAACTTCGCGGTGCTGGCAACCGCGTCGACCACCAGTACGGGTCCCGTTGTCGTCCATGGCGATGTGGGTCTGAATCCGGGAGCGGCGCAGGGAATTCCTACGGCGCAAGTTATCGGGACGATCCATGTCGACGACTCCATTGCCGCGCAGGCTCAAGTCGATTTATTGGCCGCCTACAACGACGCCAAGGGCCGAACAGCCAATTCGCAAACATTGCCGGGAGATATGGGGGGGCTGACGTTCACCCCCGGGCTCTACACAAATTCGACATCGGTTGCGATCTCAACGAACGTCACGCTCGATGCGCAGGGTGATCCCAATGCGGTTTTCATCTTCCAGATGGGGACCACGCTCACAACCACGGGAGGCTCGGTGATTCTGGCGGGCGGCGCCCAGGCGGGCAACATTTTCTGGGTAGTCGGCTCGTCAGCAACGCTTAGCGCCCCGCTTTTCCAGGGGAACATCCTGGCCGACGTATCGATCACTCAGAACGGCGGCGTGGTCGTCAATGGGCGACTCTTTGCGGGATCTGGACCGGGCGGCTCCGGGACAGTGGTCGTCAACGGCGTCAGCGTCAATGTTCCGCAGCCATAGGCCCGGCGGGATCGTTTCTACGGAGTGCGCGGGGAGCAGAGTTCGACGAGCGCGAGGCGGGGTTCTTTGGCCTTGCCTCGCGGCGAGCAGGCAAAATTGAGGGGGTAACAATGAGACTAGCAGCGCGATTCATCGCTGCACTGGCGTTGGCTCTTCTGACCACGCCGTCAATCTATGGGGACGACGGGGCCAAGCCGCAACCAACTCCGAGCGAGAGCAGTTCCCCCGCATCCACTGTTTCGGCGGCGCTCCCAGCCAAGCCCGAGCCAGCTATTGCTAAAGACTTCGCTCTGCCGGCGCTTGCCACTCCGCAGTCCGCTGAGGGTGCTTTTGCCAGTCCAGTTCCTGCGGTGCGCCGATGGGACGAGCCGGAAGACTACTTTCCCAAGGTCGAATGGTTTGTGGGGTATTCGTTTTGGCGTGCTCTTCCGACCTCGTCCAGCAACCGCATGGGCTACCTCCACGGAGGCAGCACGTCCATCGCATACAACCTGAACAGATATGTGGGACTGGTGGCGGATTTCGGCGGCTATGACAACAACCGGCTGACGCTTTTCACTCCCACGGCGAAGGAGACGTTTAATTCGAACGGAAGCGCTTACACGTATCTCTTCGGTCCGCGTTTCTCCTACCGCCGGTATGAACGTTTTACGCCGTTTGTCGAAGCGCTCTTCGGAGGAACGCACGCGAGCGCGGTGACGATTTCCGGATGCACGGAAGATCCCACCTGCACGCCTCTTGGTTCCGACAACGCGTTCGCCACCGCGCTGGGCGCGGGTTTCGATATTAAGGTTGGTCATCACGTGGCCCTGCGCCTGATTGACGCTGACTTCCTGCAGACGCATTTCAGGAATCCCATCTCCACGGACGGACTGGAACGCGGGTGGCAGAAGAATGTACGGGTTTCGACGGGAATCGTGTTTCGTTTCGGCGGGAACCCGGCGGCGCCTCCGCCTGACCGTTCGCCCGTGGCTTCGTGTTCCGTGGATCGAAGCGTGGTGTACGAGGGATCGGCGGATCTCGCGGTCGTGCGCGCGGACGCCAGCGATCCGGACAGCGATCCTCTTACCTATTCGTGGAGGGCCAACCGAGGCACCTTGGACGGCACGGGAACCGAAGTGCGCTGGAACTCGTCGGGTTTGGGCGCGGGAACATATACCGTTGAAGTACGAGTGGATGACGGGCGCGGAGGGACGGCCGGATGCTCGGCGGACATACGCGTGGAAGCGCGCCCGAATCGGCCTCCGACGCTGAGTTGCTCGACGGACAGGAGCGCCGTGCCAATTGAAGAAACGGCGCACATAACCGCCGATGCTACCGATCCCGACAACGACACGCTGACCTACTCATGGAGCGCTAACGCCGGGCGCGTTAGCGGGACGGGTGCGTCGGTGACGTTCGAGAGCGCGGGATTGAAGGCGGGAACCTATCCGATCCGAGGACGCGTGGATGACGGACGCGGCGGAACGGCGGATTGCATGGTAGCCATCGAGGTTCAAGAACCGGCTCCGCCGCCTGAAGTGGCAGAGCTTGAAGCGAGACTCGCCCTGCACAGCATTTACTTCCAGACGGCTCGGCCGTCCGTGGTAAATCCCAACGGCGGCCTGGTTGAAAGTCAGGACGAGATTCTGGCGAAGCTGGCCGGAGACTTCAAAAGATATTTGACCTTCCGTCCCGATGCCCATTTGATTCTTGGCGGCCACGCGGATGGGCGCGGATCGAAGAAATACAACAAGGCGCTCACGGACCGCCGGGTGGAACGCGCTAGCAATTTCCTGGTGGCACATGGCGTACCCGCAGGCGACATCGAGACACGGTCGTTCGGCGAACAGGACGAGCTGAGCGCGGAACAGGTGAAGCAGCAGATTGCCGAGAACCCCGACCTGAGTCCTGACGACCGACGACAACTAATGAACGACTTGCCGGTGATGGTTCTGGCGAACAACCGGCGTGTGGACATCACGCTGAGCACCAACGGGCAGGAGTCCACTCGCCGGTATCCCTTCAACGCTAGAGATTTCCTGGCGCTTGTTAACACGAAGGGTGTGGACAAACGGCCGCATGCCGGACGAGCGGCGCACAAGAAAGCCAGCCAAGCCAATCCGTAAGCCACTGCACGGCTAGCACCCGGCCGTCCGCATGCGCTATTCGGCGTGCTGAGTCGCTCGCAAAAAAAGGAAACGCCCGGAATCCATCCGGGCGTTTCCTTTTGTTCTGACCTTCTGATTTTACGGGTTCTGCTGCGAATCGTCGGTGCGGTGCTTCAGCGTGGGACGGTCGCTGTCGTCGGTGGTATCGCCGCCTTGCGAGCCGGTGTTGCCGCCATTCGAGCCGCCGCTGGTCGAGGTGCTGTTCGGGTCGGTACTGCCGCCCTTGTTCTGCGCGGTCTTCTTGCGCAGCGTGGGCTTGTTCGGATTGTTGTCCTTCACCTTGATGTTCTGCTCGATCATTTGCAAGCGGGCCTTTACCGTGTCGAATTCCGAAGTGCTGACGATGTATTGATCGCGCGCGGGAAGGATAGTGGCGATTTCTTTTTGAATCGCTTCGATGCGGTCGGGCGTGGGCGGATGAGTCGAGAAAACCTTGGGAATCGTGCCGGGCTGCTTCTTCTCGTCCGCCTGAACTTTTTCAAAGAAGGAGACGAAGGAGTTCGGGTCGTAGCCGGCCTTGTACATGTATTGCAGGCCGAGGTAATCGGCTTCGGCTTCGTCCCCGCGCGAGAACTTCAGGAACGTGAGCGGAATGGCGAAGTTCATGCCTTGATAGATGGCGTAACCCGCCCAGCTATACGGAATGAAAATCATGGCCGGGATCGACGCGAGCTGCACGAGCGTGCTCTTCGATTCCTGGCGCGTGCCGTGACGCGCGCAAACGTGCGCGATTTCGTGGGCCATCACGCCGGCGAGCTCGGATTCCTCGTCCGCGTGAAGGATCAAACCGCTATTCACATAGAAAAACCCGCCGGGCAGCGCAAACGCGTTGACCACGTCCGAATCGATCACTTTGATGGTGAAGGGAACTTTCGCGTCGGAGTTGCGGACCAGGTTCTGGCCCACGCGGTTCACATATTCCGTGACGACGGGATCGTCGATAAACTTAGCGCTCTTCTCGACTTCCTGCGAGAGCTGCTTGCCGATGGCGATGTCATGCTCCAGCGAATAAAGCTCTGGCCCGTGGCCGACTTTGCGGTTGCCGATGGCATCGACGTCGGCTTCGCTGCCGGACTTTACGCTCGGCGAATCCTTTTGCGGGACCGGCTGGCTCGCGGTCTGGCTGTTGCCGGTCGCTTGCGTCTGAGGCGCGGTAGGCGCGTTGGTCGTGGGAGGCGTGGGGTCGCCGGTCGGAGCGGGGGACTGCTGGCTTTGAGGAGGGGCCTGTTGAGGCGCCTGCTGCGTTTGCGCCGTGGCGGCAGCGGGCACGGTGATAACGGCTGCCGCAAGAAGCGAGGCCATCCATTGCGACGCAAACGATCTCTTCATTTGTGCCTCCGGAAGGAACCTGGTCCGAGTATACACCCGACCCTGTGGGTCCATTCGTCTATCGGCTTGGATGGTCAGCCGGGCGGAAGGGTTATCCGGTGAAGGCCGAAACGACGTCAAAGACCACGACAATGGTGGGGCCGAACGGCCTCACCGCTGCGAGCCGGGAGGACCGCATGGGCGCCGCGCCCGCTAATCCTTCAGCTGGCGCTTGAGGTTTTCAATTTCGGCGCTGAGCCTGGAGATGCGGCTGCCTACCGAGAGTTCGTAGACGAAGAAGACGGCCCAGACGGTCATCCATGCGGCGAACAGGAATTGGAAGTTTTTCACAGTGACTCCTTTACGGCGAAACTATTTGGCGCATGGGCTCGCAAGTCGGCAGCGAAGCGCAGCTCCTCGAGTTCGTGACGCATGTGTTCGAGGCGATAACGATCGGCTAGGACGAGGAGTGTGGTGGAGACTACGGCGACCATGCAAAACAGCATGATCCAGACCATTGTCGGGGCGAGTCCCGAATCAGGCCCGCCGAACAGGACAGGGGCCGGATGCTGGGTACGCCAGAGGCGGTTCGAGGCGTACACAAGCGGGGCGTCGAGAAACGCGAAGATGCCGAAAATGGCCGAAAGCGTGGCGCGGCGCTGAGGTTCGTCGATCAGACCGCGCAGGACAAGATAGGAAATGTAGAGCATCCAGAGGATGAAGCAGGTCGTTAGGCGCGCGTCCCAGGTCCACCAGATGCCCCAGGCGGGCTTGCCCCAGAGGACTCCGGTGATGAGGCCTCCGGTGCAGCACATGACGCCAACCTCGACGGAGGAGACGCCGAGCCAATCCCATTTCGGCTTGCGGGCGATGAGCCAGGCGACGTTGCCGACGAAAGCTAGGCCTAGCGCGGTGTACATCCCAGTCCAAAGCGCGATGTGGAAATAAAACACGCGCTGGATTTCGTGCATCGTGGCTTCGTCCGGCGCGATGAAGAGGGCGGCATAGCCGGCTGCGAAAATCAGAAGGCCGATGAAAACGGTGGTGGCGGTGCGTCCTTTCATGGATTCACTCCTCGAGTAAATAGTCGGACAGCAGCCAGGACGCCGTCAGAAATACGATATCAAATCCGGCAAGGAATGCGAGCCAGGCCCGGTCGAGGGTGGGCTGTTCGGCAAACAGCGCGGCGGTGGCTTCCACAGCGGCGGTAAGAAGCGGCGCCAATAGGGGCAACAGCAGCAGCGGGAGCAGAAGCTCGCGCATGCGCGCGTGGGAAGCGACAGCCGAAAAAACCGTTCCGGTGACCACGAGTCCGATTGTGCCGAGAAGCAAGACCAGCCCGAGGCGGCCGACGATTCCTGCGAGCGAAATGTTGTAAAGCACGGCGAAGACGGGGACGAGGATGATTTCGGCGATGGCGAGAAAAACCAAATTCGCCAGCATCTTGCCCCCAAGGATCGCGAAGGGCGAGATGGGGGCCATGCGCAGCGCGTCGATGGTCTGATTCGATTGTTCCCGCGCGAACGACGGATTCAGCATCAGCGAGCCGGCGAAAAGGAACGCGATCCAGAGCAGGCCCGGTCCGTAGCGGCGGGATTCGCCGGCGGTGGGATCGAACGCGAAGCTGAATAGCACCACAATCACGAGCGCGAAGACGACCGTGATCGTAAGCAGCTCACGCGCGCGGAATTCGAGCCGCAGTTCCTTGCCGAGGATGGTTGCAGTGGCGCGAGCGGCGGTCATGTAGGAGTTTTAGTGCCTCGGAGCTTTTTCATGCTTCATTCCGAAGCTCGCTGAGAAGCGGGCGAGGATCGCCGCCCGTGCCGCTATCGCGTTCAACGCGACCGGCCGCGAGTGAGACGGCGCGCGTAGCGAGGTCGAGCGATTCGTTGCGGGCATGCGTGCTCATCAGGATAGTGACGCCATCGTCGCGCAGGCGGGCGAGAGTGTCGCCCAGCCAGACCAGGCCCTGGCGATCGAGACCCGCGGCGGGTTCGTCGAGCAGAAGCAGGCGCGGTGCGTGGAGCAGGGCGCGAGCGATCGAAAGGCGCTGGCGCATCCCGCGCGAGAAAGTGCGCACCAGACTGTCGGAACGCGAGGCAAGGCCACAAGATTCGAGCGATTTGGACACTCGCGCCGAGCGATTTTCCAGAGCGTAAAGGTCGGAGAAGAAATTCAGATTTTCGACCGCTGTTAGTTCGTCGTACAGCAACGTGCTGTGGCCGACCATACCGATTTGCGCGCGAGGCGATGGATCGGAACCGGAAAATTTCACGCGGCCGCTCGTGGGCGTTGAGAGTTTGGCGGCGATTCGAAGAAGCGTGGTTTTTCCCGCGCCATTGGAGCCCAGAAGCGCAACGAATTCGCCCGGCCCGATCGAGAGCGTGACCCCGCGAAGCGCGAGAAACGAGCCAAAACGTTTTTCGACGTTTTCGAACGAGATCCCGAGGCTGGCTGGCGGCACGGCGGGAGTATAAGGCGTTTGGGGGCGCGATGGAGCGGGAGTGGAGAGCGCGCCGGACAAGCGGCTAGCCTTTCACCAGATCGCGGAGGGCTTTTTGAATGCGCTCGCGGGCGGTGGTGTAGTCGAATTCGTTGATCGTGCCAGCTTCGCGGCGGAGTTCCAGGCGGAAGAGCATGTCTTTGAGTTCGTCGAGGCTGCCGCGGACCTCGCGATCGAGATTGGCGGCTACATCGGTGGCTGCGGTAGCAGCTGGTGCTGCGCTTGGCGGCGGAGGCGAGGCGATCGCGGCCGGCATCGGGAAACTGGGCGGCTGCGCGGAGGCGGCATCCGCAGCGGCGATGGCTGCTTGGGGTTGGCGCGCCAGGAAAATCAGTCCGAGCAGGAAGAGCACGCCGAAGCCGCCGACAAGAATCCATTTCAGATCGTCGAGACGGGCCGGGAGAGTGGTGACGCTGGCGACGGGCACGGCATTGCCGCCGGTTTCGATGCGCGAGTTCACCGAAGGATTTTGCGAATCGTCCACCGGTCCGCCGCTCTGGCCGCCGAGCGGGCCGGCATTGGCGTCTTGCGCGGGCGGAGGCGCGGTGCCGGAAACGGAGAATGCCACGGGAGTGTTTGCGGCGACGGTGTCACGTGTGTAGGCGTTGAAACCTTCGGTCTGTCCCTTGGGCGTAAAGCCGCCGCCGGCGACCTGAACCGAGGGCGGAGCGAACACGCCGAGATGTTCGACGGCATAGGGTGACGTGGCGCGGAAGCTCGCCTGATTTCCCGGGTAGGGCATTTTGTAGGTGAGGCTGACGGCGCTGTCGCCGGGACGGAACGAATAGGCGATGGCTTTTTCGTTTTTGCCTTTGTCGATCGCGGTTTGCACCACGGGCATGCCGGACTGGCCGCCCGCGGAGATGTTGCCCAGCTCAGCGCCCGCGGGCAGCGAGAAAATGAATGAGCCGTCGGCGCGGTAGTAGGCCAACGGCGGCTGCGTTTTGTTCGAGATGTTGAATTCTTCGGTGACGTTGAGATCGGAACCGTTGGGCTGGACGATGATGGCGTGAACGGTGACCGAGATGGCGCTGGCCTTGTCGGTCGGCTCGTAGACGGTGACGTCGACGGTGGTTTTGTCCGGCGTGGCCGGTTCGTGGTAATTCACGCCGCGGTAAACGGCGCGGATGAGCATGGGGCCTGTGCCCAGGCCGGGGTTGTCGAAGGCGTAGTGGCCAGTAGCGTCGGTTTTGGTGTTGGCGACCGGTTTCATGGTGCCTTGGAGCTGGATGAGGATCATATCGACGCCTACAGCCGGTTTTCCGGTGGTCCCGTTGGTGACGAGGCCGGTGACGGTGCCGGCGAACGCGGGGACGGCGAGCAAAGCGAACAGAAAAAAGGCGAGGGCAGGAAGCCGAACCTCAGCGGCTAAAGCCGCTTTTGACACGGCTTTTTTCGGCACAACTAAAGCCGTGCCTTGACGAACTGCTAACACCGCGCCCAGACGGGCTGCAGATACCGTGCCCTCACGAGGTGCGCATTCAGTCATGCGGTGGGGTCCTTTCGGGAGGCGGCTTGGCGCGTGGCTGGCGTGGGGGCGCCGCCGGTGGCGATGTCCATTTCGGCGAGGACGCGGGCGGCTTCGGTTTCAAGCGACTGCTTGATCTCGTCGTAGTCGGTTTCGGAAAATTTTCCGGCGCGGTATTCGAAACGCAGGTCACGCAGATTTTCGTAGATGGCATCGCGGCGGTCCATCAACTGGTCGAGCCCCGTGCGGTGCGGCTGCGCGTCAGAGGGCTCAAGCCGCACGCCGAAAATAAAAATCATGGTGGCGAGCGCGAGCAAGACGCAGGCGACGGCGATGTCGACGTTACTCACGCGGGTCTCCATCGGCTTCGCGACGAGCGCGGTCCAAAAGCTCAGGTGAAATCGGCGGGCCGCCCGCGGGTGCGAGCTCCTGTCGACGGCGCCATCGGCGGGCCACTTCCCAGATGAAGTAGAGAGCGAGCAGCGGCAACGCGACCGGTGCGATCCACACGAGCCAGGTAAAACCTTTTTTCGGCGGGTCTGGGAGAACGGTCGGACCGTATTCCTGAACGAATGATTGGAGGATCAAGTCGTCGGAGTCTCCGCGGTTGACGCGATCAGCGACTTCTTTTTGCATCGCTTTCGCCGTGTCGCAAGGGCCGGAGAAGGCGCCGCCGGTATGGTTGCAGGTTCCGGCTGTGTCATTGCAGCCGCCGCACATGCACATGACCTTTTTGGAGAGGTTCTTGGCGCGGTCGGACGTGTCGCCGCGGGTGACGCCTGCAAATGTCAGGCAGAGGAGTGCCAGGACTAAGGCCAGAGAAGCGGCCGACCCCCTTAAAAAAATTGTCGAGTAGAAATGGCACCCGGCCTTTGTTTTCATGAAGATATAACGATTTCTATTCATTTTGATTGTCGAATAGAAATGGGATTTGGACGGGCCTGCTTGCCGGGCTACGGCAACTGGAGCTTGCGCAGCGAGAACGCGGATGCTCGTTGTCGATGCTAGCCCGTCGGAGCACAGACAGGATCGTCTGTGCCACCGAAAACGGGCGCCCCGTTTGCGTGCCTCGTTCATCGCGTCCATGGTATTGGGGCGTATCGCGGAAGAAAAGTGCGCACGCCTGTGGACTTTTGTTTTCGACTGGCTATCCAAGCTAGTCATGGGAGCCTGATCTATTGATTGTCGCGGCGATTGGGCTGGGGGAAGTGGCGTCTGCCCATGGGCGATCGGTTGCGGCGCGTAGGACTAATGCTGCGCGGCGGTCGGGAATCATGGCCAGGATCGTGCCGAGGACGAGCACGATGCCGCCGAACCAGATCCATTTCACGAGTGGATTCAGATAGGCGTGAATGACGGGGGTATTCGTAATCCGGGCTGGTGCCGGCGTAGACGACGTAGAGATCCTGCACAGCGGTGCTTTCGATGGCGACGTCGGTTTGCGTAACCTGGCTGGTGCGGTACACGCGGCGCTCGGGATAGAGCATCATTTGCGAGTGGCCATTGCGGAAAACTTCGAGCGTGGCGCGACGGGATTCGTAGTTGTCGTTCGAAGGCTGATCGAAATTCTGGCAGAGGATGGTGTAAGGACCGATGGTCAGCTTGTCACCAATGTTCATTTCCTTCTGGATGTCCTGATTGAAGGCAGAGCCGGTGATGCCAATGAAAATCATCACCATGGCGAAATGAACGACGTAGCCGCCGTAGCGGCGGGTGTTGCGCATGGTGAGCTCGCCGACGGCGCTGAGAATATTGGAATGATCGCGCGCGGCGATCACGCGAGCGCCGCGATAAAACTCAGCGATGATCGTCAGCGTGACGAACACAGAAAGGACCAGACATATCAGCGGATAGAATTCGCGCCATCCGAAGCGCGAAGCCCGACCGCGCCCGCGACAATCCGCCGCGCGAGCGGCCATGCAAAATTGCGCTTCAGCGCGTCGAGCGAAGTCTTGCGCCAGGCGAGCAGCGGGCCGACGCCTGTGAGCAGCAGCAGGAACAGCGCGATCGGCACATTCACTTTATTGAAGAACGGCGGACCGACGCTGATCTTGCTCCCGGTGACCCACTCGGAAATCACCGGGAAGAGCGTGCCCCAGAGAACGGCGAAGCAAGCGGCGAGCAGGATCAGGTTGTTGAAGAGGAAGCTTGATTCGCGCGAGACGAGGGAATCGAGCTGGTTGTCGCTGCGCAAATAGTCGCGATTCTTGAACCAGGCCGCGAGGCACACGACGAGCACGATGCCGAGAAAGCCGAAGAAATATCCGCCGATATTCGATTCCGCAAAGGCGTGCACGGAGCTGACGATTCCGGTGCGGGTGAGCGATGTGCCCAGGATGCAGAGCATGAACGTGACGAAGACGAGCCACACGTTCCAGACTTTCATCATCCCGCGCTTTTCCTGCATCATCACGGAATGAAGGAAAGCAGTACCTGTGATCCACGGCAGCAGCGCCGCGTTCTCGACCGGATCCCACGCCCAGTAGCCGCCCCAGCCGAGAACCGCGTAGGCCCAGTGCGCGCCGAGCAGGACGCCGATGCCTTGAAAGCACCATGCAACCATGGTCCAGCGGCGCGTGATGTGAATCCATTTCTCGCCGGGATAGCGGCCGAGCAGCGCGGCCATGGCGAACGCGAATGGAATCGTGAATCCGGTGTAACCGAGATAGAGCATCGGCGGGTGAATCACCATCTCCGGATATTGGAGCAGCGGATTTAGGCCGGTGCCTTCGCCGAACGCGCGCGACGTGCATCATGCCGTCCGGACTCGGCGCCGGCGAGCACGCGGAAAGGGCTGGCAACGAAATTATTGAGAGTGAGGAAAAAAATCTGAACGCCCGCGAGCGTGACGCCGACGTAGGGCATCAGCTCCGGATGCTTTCTGCGATTCAGAAACAGCGCGAGGAAGGCCTAGATCGAAAGCAGCCAGCTCCACCAGAGCAGCGAGCCTTCCTGTCCGGCCCAGAGCGAGGAAAATTTGTAATAAAAGGGCAGCGCGCGGTTGCTGTGCGCGGCGACATACGCCAGCGAGAAATTATCGGTGAAAAAGAAATATTCGAGCGTGACGACCGCGAGAGTGACCAGGCCGAAGACGGCCATTCCGGCGTTGCGCGCGCTTTTGTCGAGCAGGGCGCGGCGCGTGACGATGCCCGACGATTCCGGCCACGAACGCGTAAACGGCCGCGAGAAATGCCAGAAGAAGCGCAAAAGAACCGAAAATATCCAACCGAATTCCCCCTGTGGCTTTCAGGTCTTGCTCTCGGCCACCGCCGGACTCGTTCATCGATTGGCCGGGCTGCTGCGGCGTGGCACCGGTTGTGGAAATGGAGTTGCCTCATACTTCGAGGCGCACTTGGCCTGCACCTGCTCCGGCGACGAATCTGCCGTCGGACGTCAGGCGGCCTTCGACGAGCGCCTGCGCGCCGTCCTTGAAAGTGTCGGGCAGAGGATCGGTGCCGATGTAGCTGACCGTGAGGGTCTTGCCCTGCTTCTTCGAGCACGAAATCGTGCGGCCGTCCGGATGGGCTATCGTGCCGGCGTGCACGTTCCCGGAAACTCGCATGCGCTGGTGAAGCGTGGAACCGTTGAGCGTCGGCAGCTCGGAAATGGTGTGGTAATAGGTCTTGCTTTGGGTGTAGCCGACATAGGCCAGCGCGAGGAGAGTGACCACGATAATCCCGATCCCACGAGGAAATTTCGTTTCGCGGATTCATCCGAGTCACCCTCATTTTGTCCGGTGGCCGGATTGGATTCTAGCACAGTCGAGCGAACGTGTTCAGGCCTGAGCCTTGGGGTGGTGACTCTGGAGAGGCTTTCGCCAGGATTCGTCCTGGGCGGATTTCTGAACAGCTTGCCGTCGTTGAGGATGATTTCGGAGGTAGCCGCTCATCTGAAAATGCGCGATGAGTGGTCGTGTGAGCGGGGGGATGAGGAACTATCGATTTTGGCTTATACCGAAACCTTCACGTGTCGCATGAGCTTGGACGCGCTGCGTTCGATGGCGCTTGTGTGCCGGCCCGACTTGCCAGCGGGC
This sequence comes from uncultured Acidobacteriota bacterium, assembly GCA_963800535.1. GTDB lineage: Bacteria > Acidobacteriota > Terriglobia > Acidiferrales > UBA7541 > Palsa-295. The sequence goes on along the minus strand of CAWDBK010000007.1, from coordinate 135,336 downwards.
ATTCAATGGCGCTGACCAAGAAGGATATCCGTGACGCTGAAATTCGCCGAGGGCCGGTTTCTTCATTCGCGTGCGATTTCGGATCGATGCCTGCACTTCTTATCAGCGCCTCGAAATAAGCGCAGGATTCGGTCGAGTGTTCGTTGCGATTGGAGGCGAGGCGGTAGAAATAGTTCTTCGGGTGTCCGGATGGACCTGCGTCGATCAGCAGCACGGCGATGTGAACGGGCGAAAGCGCGTGGCGAGGTCGAGGTGTTCGATGCGCCTGGCGGATGTGGGCGTTGTCGACATTGTGCTGCGCAGCCGTCGCAGATGGGCATGGCTTCTCCGTGGTTGTGCGGCGAGAAGGATGGCATGAGGCGGGAAGATTGCACAAGGGATCTATCGAAGGGGCCGCTTCCGCACGTCGCTAACGCCGGGGAGAGATTCTACGACTGCGTGACCCGATGTCCCGCAGGAGCGGGACGAAATGCTAAAGCTTCGGCTCATTCCGCTCAGAATGACAATACGATTGTCTGGCTACGCGGGGACTGGGACGAGTTCGATGCGGTTGCGGCCGTGGTCTTTGGCGCGGTAGAGGGCGTCGTCGGCCTTCGCGAGCAGGTCTTCGAAGCTTGGAGCGGATTCGCCGGAGAAGCCGGCGATGCCGAAGCTGGCGGTCACGCTTACGATTTCGCCTTCGAAGTCAAACTTCTCGGCGGCAAGCTGCTGGCGGACTCGATCGACCACCATCATGACTCCGCCGTCGTCCGCGTGCGTGAGCACGAAGAGAAACTCCTCGCCGCCGATGCGTCCGGAAACGTCAGAGAGGCGTGTGTGGACTCGGAGGATTTCGCCGAAGCGCTTCAGAACCACGTCGCCGGCCTCGTGGCCGTAGGTGTCGTTGATTCGTTTGAAGTGATCGAGGTCGATGAGCACCATCCAGAAGGAAAAGCCGTGACGCGCGGCGCCGCTGATCTGGCGCGAAGACCACGATTCAATGGCGCGGCGATTCGGCAAACCGGTAAGAGAATCCGTCAGCGCCAATTCCTCGAGCAGGCGATTCTTCGCCTCGATCTGGCGGTGAAGATCGATCAGGCGGCGGCCCACGCGTACGCGCGCGAGGAATTCGTCGCGGTCAAATGGTTTGGTCAGGTAATCGTCGGCGCCGGCCGAAAGACCCTTCACGACGTTTTCTTTTTCGGCCTTGCCGGTGAGAAGAATAACGTAGGTATACGGCACGGGGCCCTGGGCACGAATCCGTTGGCAAAGCTCGATGCCGCTGCGGTCGGGCATGTTCCAGTCAGTGATAACGAGATCGGGATGGCCGTGTTCGAAAATTTCGAGGGCTTGACTACCCGTTTTTGCGAATACGACGACGCAATCTTCTTCGGACAATGCCTGTTCGACAAGCTTGCGATAGACGGGTGAATCGTCGGCGACGAGTACGGTGAAGCCGTTCATGAATTCCTTAACGGAGCAAAATGGCGCAAATGCTTGGCCGGGGTACGATCTGCTAGTCGCCGCCGGTGGTGTCCCGTGCGTCGGTACCGGCGCCAGGCACGTCCGCGACCGATGCGGTAGACGAAACCGGAGGACCGGGTGGGTCTTCTTCCACGCGAGGAGCGGCGGAAGCCGCCTGGCCGAGTTTGGTCCGAAGGCAGCCAACGAGTTCGGGCGCCAACTCGGAGATGTTCATGCCTTCCGAGACGATAAATTTGCAGCTCAAGATCGGCCGGGACTGGTCGTCGTCGGAAAGCTGGCAGTTAACCTTGCAGTATTGGCATTCCTGATTCCAGCAGAAGCGGCCGTAGGGAATCGTTTCGGGGCTAATGAACTGGAAGGCGCGCAGCAGGGAATTACGCTCCGGGACCAGGAATGTCTTGCCCAGGATGGTAATTTCCACCAGCCTTTCGTACGGCCGGAAAACCTCGGACATCAGCGGCGCCTCGCCTTCAGCCATGAAACGGACCCCCGTTAACCAAAGCTAAACGAGAGGAGGAAATGCAGCAACGGGAACGCGGGCGAACGTGCCCAATACTCTACTGGCGAAGGAAAGAGGAAGCGGGCCGCGCGGCGAATCGGCGGCTCGGGCGGTGTTGATCTCGTGGGTTGGTTATGCGGCCGACGCGTAGTTCGCGCGCGTATCCGCAATGTCGCGCGGAACCGTTACGGCCATGGTGTATGCGCCCAACGCGATGCCAAGCGGGCCGGTCAGGATCGCGAGAATGCTTGCAACCAGCGTGAAGGCGCGCCCGGAGCCGCCCCGCATCAGCGATGCGCCGGCCACAAACGAAAAGATTCCGGCAAGCACCAGCAAGATCACAGCGCCAATTAGCCAGATATGGAACGCGTTCATCCAAAAGAACGGATCGGCGACGCGCGTGATGATGGCGCCCCACATAAGCGTGAGAGTCGCGGTGTAGACCACGATCCAAGCGGACTTCGCGAGGCAGATCACTCCGTAGATAAGCCAAAGGACGCCGAGTGTGCCATGGCCCGAGCGATTCGTGTGCATAGGAAAGCCTCCGCTAAGCGCGCACGGAGCGCGCCGAATTCGACTAAGAAATTAACGGAGAGCGCCGCGCCGGGCCATCGGGTAAACACCCTGCCTTGCCGTACGGGAATCCCAAGGTTATCTGGGCCTTACGCCGCCGCGGCGGCTAGTTCTTGATAAGTCCGGTCGGCTTTGTGGGGCAGCAGCACCACCAGAGTGTAGACGCCAAGACCTGTGCCAAATGGAATGCTAATCAGTGACACGCAGGCGACGACCAGTGCGAGTGTTCGTCCCGATCGTTTGCGCTTCAGGATTGCCCAGGCCGCCCAGGATCCGAGGGCGCCCGCAAGAAACGAGATAATCGCCGAGACGACATAGAATCCGCCCATCATGTGCCTGACCGACTGTACAAGGGGTGCAAAGTCTGGGTCGCCCCATTTTGCTGGGACATGGCCTTCGTGATCACGTCCATAAACGTCGGAAAAAATACGCGCGCGAAGACGATGGTCCAGAAGGCCATCAAAATTCGAAATCCGCTGTAGATGGCCCACAAGATTCCCATCACGCGGAGGTGGCTAGCCAAGGATTGTTTCGCGACGGCGGCGGAAATTTCATCCGACCGGCCCGGAGATAGTGAGGGTGCTCTTTTCAGGGGCGTGCGCGCGCCGCAGCTTCCACAGAACCGCGCCGTCGCGTCAAGCGGCTTGCCGCATTGTTCGCAAAACATAGATCACGACTCCGATAAGTATTCTCGAGATAACACAGCAGTTCGATCAACGTGTCAAGCGATGTGGATGGGCTACGGCTTCATTTCAGGAATAAAATTGGCCGATGTGGCGGAATTTGTCGTAGCGCTGCTGGAGCAGAGAGTCGGAGGAAAGCGTGGAAAGCTCGTCGAGGGCTCGCGAGAGCACTGGGTTCAGTAGACGGGCTGCTGCAGCGTGGTCGTTATGAGCGCCACCCTCGGGTTCCGGAACAATTTCATCGATGAGTTTCAATCCGAGCAGATCCTGCGCAGTGATTTTGAGCGCTTCAGCGGCCAGTTCGGCCTTACCAGAGTCGTGCCACATGATCGACGCGCAACCTTCCGGAGAAATAACCGAGTAGATCGAATTCTCGAGCATCAGCACGCGATCGCCCACGGCAATCGCGAGCGCGCCGCCGGAACCGCCTTCGCCCGTGATCGTGACCAGGATGGGCACCGGCAGGCGGGACATTTCGCGGATGTTGTGGGCGATCGCTTCGGCCTGACCACGCTCTTCCGCGTCGATGCCAGGATACGCGCCCGGCGTGTCGACGAAAACCATGACGGGACGCAGAAATTTCGCGGCCAGCTGCATGGCTCGCAGAGCCTTGCGATAGCCCTCCGGCTTTGCCTGGCCGAAATTGCGAGCGAGACGCTGCTTCGTATCCCGGCCTTTTTGGCTGCCGACGATCATCACGGGCCTGCCGTTGAATCTCGCCATGCCCGTGATCAATGCGGCGTCGTCGGCGAAATTGCGGTCGCCGTGAATTTCGCTGAAGTCGTCGAACATCAGGCGGATGAAATCGTCGGTGTAAGGGCGCTGCGGGTGACGGGCGAGTTGAACGCGCTGCCACGACGCAAGATGTGCGTAGAAATCGTGCTTGAGTTCTTCGACTTCCTTGCGGATGCGGACGATTTCGGCGGCCGTCGCGTCTGTCGGATCGGTGAGGCGGTTTAGTTCGGCGATGTCGCGCTCGAGCGCGTTGATTTCCAGCTCGCGGCGCTCATCTCGCTCGCTGAGGCCGGATTCCGGGGGCGGAGCAGCAGACTCGGCCCGGCGAGATTTCGCGGGGGAAGCAGCCGCCGGCGGAGCTTTGGCGGCTTTTGCGGCCCGGGCGTCGGCGCGTTCCTTCAGCCTGCGTTGGCGGGCGAGCGCGCGCAGACGCCTCAGGCGCTGGCGCGCAATTCGGTGTCTTTCTTTCTGTTCTGGAGTCTCGCTCATTGCACCACCGCGACCGAGTCGCTGCCGCAAATCTGGCGCACTCGCTCGACGAAATCACGATCGGCGCGCACGCTGCTACCGGCGTCGATGGTCGCTTCGGTGCCGTCGTCCTGAATCAGTTCGAAGGCGATTTTGCAGCGGCCGGGCTGGCCGGCGAAAAGCTCGTGCAGCTGGTTGATCACGCCGGTATCGATCGCGCTGCGGTTCAGGCGTACGCGGAGCAGCGTGGGAGCGGCACTTGCTTGCGCGGACGCGCCATTCTCGGACTGCGCCTTAACTTGATCGAGCAGCCGGGCGTCGGAAACGATTACCCGAGTTCCCACCTCCTCGACAGCGACGCGGCCCTTCACCAGCAGCGGTGTCGCCGCTTTCAGGATTCCTTCGAGCTTTTGAAATGCTTCAGGGAAGACGAGCGCCTCGCAGATTCCAGTGCGGTCCTGAAGAGTGAGAATCGACCAGCGTGCACCGCGGCGCGAACGCATGGGGCGCGCTTGCACGATGATCCCGGCGACGACGATTTCCTCATTGTTGCGGCGGCTCTCCATGGTCGAAAGATCAACGGCTTTCAGATCCTGCAACCGGCCGGCGTGTTTATCGAGCGGATGTCCGGAGATGTAGAAACCGAGAGTGGAATATTCCGCCGCCAGAATTTCGTGCTCGGGCCACTCCGGCGCTTCGGGCAGTTCCTGGGGAGGCGCCGCGACGGGCACGGAACCGCCGCCAAACAGCCCGTGCTGGCCGCTTTCCCTGGCACGCTGGAGTTTCTGGGCACGTTCCATGGCGCGGTCGATCGCGGCGAACATCTGACCGCGGTGGGCGTCCAATCCATCCAACGCGCCCGCGCGCACGAGGCTTTCCAGCACGCGTTTATTGATTAGCCGCGTATCGATCGCTTCACAGAATTCGAAGAAGCTGCTGAACCGGCCGAGCGTCTCACGCGCAGCCAGGATGCCTTTCACGGTGTTCTCGCCGACGTTCTTGATGGCCGCGAGCCCGAAACGAATCGAATCGCCGACCGGCGTGAAATTCATGGCACTGGAGTTCACGTCCGGCGGAAGCACGGTGATGCCCATGCTCCGCGCTTCGTTAATGAACTTCACCACTTTTTCGGTGTTCCCGGTTTCCGAGGTGAGCATCGCGGCCATAAATTCGACGGGATAGTGCACCTTGAGCCACGCGGTGTGGTACGCCAGCAGGGCGTAAGCGCAGGAGTGCGACTTGTTGAAGCCGTAGCCCGCAAATTCGGCCATCAGGTCGAAAATCTTGGTGGCCTTTTTCTCGGGCACCTTGCGCGCGCGGCAGCCGGTGAGGAATTTTTCGCGCTGCGCCGCCATCTCTTCGGGTTTCTTCTTGCCCATGGCGCGGCGGAGCAAGTCCGCGTCGCCGAGCGAGAATCCCGCCAGGCGATTAGCGATCTGCATCACCTGTTCCTGGTAGAGGATGACGCCCCAGGTTTCGGACAGAATTTCCTCGAGTTCCGGCAGATCGTAGGTAACTTTTTTCTCGCCATGTTTGCGCGCGATGAAATCCGGAATCATCCCGCCCTGAATCGGGCCCGGGCGGTACAACGCGTTGAGCGCAGTCAAATCTTCCAGGCGCGTGGGCTGGTATTTGCGCAAAATGTCGCGCATACCGTGCGATTCGAACTGGAAGATGCCCGTGGCATCGCCGCGAGCAAAAAGCGCGTAGGTCTCCGCGTCGTCCAGCGCCAAATTCGGCAGATCGATCGTCACTCCGCGATTGTCTTTGATCAGCCGGACGGCGTCGTCGAGGACGGTGAGCGTGGTCAGCCCGAGAAAATCCATTTTCAGAAGGCCAATACGCTCCAGAGCATTCATGTCGTACTGCGTGGCAATTTCATCCTTCGTGGACTTATACAGCGGGACGATTTCGGTAAGCGGCACGGGCGAAATCACAACCCCGGCGGCATGGGTCGACGCGTGACGCGCCAGACCTTCGAGGCGCAGCGCCACTTCGACCAGCTCCTTCACGCGCGGATCGGTTTTGCGAAGCGATTCGAGCTGCGGCATCTGCTTCAGAGCGTCTTCAAGCTCGATATTGAGCGTAGGCGGCACCATCTTGGCGATCTTGTCGACTTCGCCATAGGGCATATCGAGCGCGCGGCCGGCGTCTTTGAGCACGGCCTTCGCGGCCATCGTGCCGAAAGTGATGATCTGCGCGACACTTTTTTCGCCGTATGTCCGGCGGACGTAATCGATCACTTCACCGCGCCGCCGCATGCAGAAATCGATGTCGATATCAGGCATCGACACGCGCTCGGGATTCAAAAACCGCTCGAACAGCAGATCGTATTGCAGCGGGTCGACGTCCGTGATCTGCAGCGCGTAGCTGACCAGGCTGCCGGCGGCCGATCCGCGCCCCGGTCCCACCGGAACTTCCTGCGCGCGCGCATAGCGGATGAAATCCCAGACGATCAAGAAATATCCGGCGAAGCGCATCTTTTGAATCATCTGAATTTCAGCGGCCAGGCGCGTCTCGTAATCGTTGATGGAATGGCGCAGCCGGCCTTCGCGCGCCAGCCTGTCGAGCTGCGGGGCGCGCTGCTGGAATCCTTCGCGCGCCACTTTCTCGAAATACGAATCCGTCGTGTGGCCTTCGGGAACCTTGAACTCGGGAAAAGGATTGCTGACGCGCTGAATTTTCACGTTGCAGCGTTCCGCGATCGCAACGGTGCGCGACACGGCGTCGGGAATCTCGCGAAACACCTGGGCCATCTCTTCCGCTGTCTTGAAATAAAACTGGTCCGTCGCGAATTTCATGCGCGCACCGTCGCTCATCGTTTTGCCGGTCTGGATGCACATCAGCACTTCCTGCGCGTGCGAATCGGCCTGCGTCAGGTAATGGCAATCGTTCGTAGCGACCAGCGGAATTCCGGTTTCGCGAGACAGGCTTACAAGGTCGCGGTTGATGCGCGTTTCGATTTCAAGGCCCTGATCCTGCACTTCGAGGAAAAAATTGCCCTTGCCGAAAATGTCGCGCAGCCGGTAGGCGTTCGTGCGCGCCTGTTCGTATTTTTCCGACATCAGCGCGTCGGCCACTTCGCCGCGCAGGCAAGCCGAAAGCGCGATCAATCCCTTGCTGTGTTTCGCCAGTAGCTCGTGATCGACGCGCGGCTTGTAGTAGAAACCATCGAGGAAGCCGGTGGAAACGAGCTGGATCAGATTGCGGTAGCCTTCGTCGTTTTCGCAGAGAAGTACCAGGTGATTGGAACGCTCCGCTTCGGCGCCGCGATTCTTATGATTATCCGGCGCGACATAGACCTCGCAGCCGATGATCGGTTTCACGCCGTGCGTGATGGCTTTGTTGTAAAAGTTCGCCGCGGCAAACAGGTTTCCGTGGTCGGTGACCGCCACCGCGGACATTCCACGGCGCGCGGCCTCGGCAGTCAGCTCGCCGATTTCGCAAGCGCCGTCAAGCAGAGAGTAATCCGTGTGGAGATGGAGATGTACGAAGTTCGCGCCGGACGAGGAAGCCATGCGAAATCCATTCTAATCCAGCTTGGAGCAATCGCGAACGTAAACCTGTGCGGCGAAAATCGCGAAACGTAGTCGAAGAAACGGCGACGAATTAGAAGTCGTCGGCCTGCTGCGTGTAGGTGTATCCGGGGAGATTTGCAGCCCCGCTGGAGTTGGCAACCTTCACGCGCAGCGGCGGATCGGTTTCCGATCCGGTTTTTCGCAGCACGGCGAAGGAGGAAAGCCCTTCGCTGTACATTTTCGTCACCAGGTAAGATTCGCCGTTCGCGTCGCTCTTCCAGACCTGACCAACTTGGATCTTTTTGACGGGCACCATACGAATGTAGTCAGAATCACCGGACGCGTCAATAACGCATCGGCGGACTGATTCGTCGGTTCAAACGCTGCTTGCGATTCCGAGCGGCGGGCGAGGAGTGCGGCGCCAGAGATTTCTGGAAGCGCGACGCCGGGTTGTGGCATCTTATTATTCGGACATCGAAAGTCGGCATTGAGACCGGACGCCATGGGATCTCGAAGAAAATCGCCGTCATCTTATTTCAGTTGGGAGGGCCGGACTCGCAGGCAGCGGTCGAGCCATTCCTCTACAATCTATTTTGCGATCCGGACATCATCAATTTTCCCGGCTCGTTTCTGGCGCGCAAGCCGCTGGCGAAGCTGATTTCCACTTTGCGCTCGAAGACGGCGGGCGCACATTACGCCGCAATCGGCGGCGGTTCGCCGATCCGGCGTCTGACGGAGCAGCAGGCGCAGGCGCTGGAAATCGCGCTGCGTCCGCACATTTCCGGCGCGCACCATCGTGGCCATGCGCTACTGGCATCCGGACACCGAGGACGCCATCGCGGAGCTTGAAAGCGCGGAGTTCGACGAACTCGTGCTGCTGCCGCTCTATCCGCACTATTCGTTTGCCACCACCGGCAGCAGCCTGAAGGAATGGAACCGGCTCTATAAGCCGAAGGTTCCGGTGTAGCTGATCGATCATTTTTTCGATCATCCGGACTACATCGCGGCGAATCGTGGAGCGCATCAACAGCGTGCTGCAGGATCTGCCGCAATCCCGAAGAAGTTCATCTGGTATTCAGCGCGCACGGGCTGCCGATGGCGCTGGTCGAAAAGGGCGATCCCTACCCGAAGCAGATCGAGGCCACGGTCCAGCTGGTGCGTGAAATGGGATCGTGGAGCAATCCGTACGTGCTGTGCTACCAAAGCCGCGTGGGACCGCAGAAATGGCTGCAGCCTTCGCTGACCGGCACCATCGAGCGGATGGCGCAGGAAGGCAAAGCGCATGCTGGTGATTCCGATCGCGTTCCTGACCGAGCACATTGAGACCCTGCATGAAATCAATATCGAAGCGCGCGAGCAGGCCGAATCGCTGGGCATCAACGATTTTCATATGATGCCGGCGCTCAACGATTCTCCGCTGCTGATTCGCGCGCTGGCGGACCTACGCTTCGCGCCGTGGGCCGGCGCTCCGGCGTGGCGTCGCTCGCTCTGTAACGATTTTTGCCGTCCGGCTTTATCAGTGTTCGTCCATCGCTTTCACTGCGACTTTCACTGCGTGAATCACGCCTTGCATGCCTGAACGATTCATCGGTGCATCTCGCTTCCCGCAAGTGCGTCCGTGATATAAACGTCCTATGGAATTCTCTCTCACCGACGAACAGCAGCAGCTTCGCCGCACCGTCCGCGAATTTGCCGAAGGCGAAATCGCGCCGCACGTGATGGAGTGGGACGAAGCCTCGAAATTTCCCGTCCGAACTCATTCCCAAGCTGGCCGAAATGGGTTTCCTGGGCGTGATTTTCCCGGAAAAATACGGCGGCGCGGGAATGGGCTACATCGAGTACGCGATCATCATCGAGGAACTTTCGCGCGTGGATGGCTCGATCGGGATCATCGTGGCCGCGCACAATTCGCTGTGCACCAATCACATCTACAAATTCGGCACGACGCGCAGAAGCGAGAAATACGTGGTTCCGCTGGCGCAGGGTAAGAAACTCGGCTGCTGGTCGCTCACGGAACCCGAAGCCGGCTCCGACGCCGGAGGCACGCGCACGATCGCGACCCGCCAAGGCGGCGGCTGGGTGATCAACGGCGCAAAAACTTTCACCACCAACGGTCACTACGCGGATATTTGCGTCGGCATGGCGGTCACCGACGCGGCGAAAAAACATCACGGCATCTCGGCGTTTGTGATCGAGAAGGGAACCCCCGGATTTCGGCCGGGCAAAAAAGAAAATAAACTGGGCCTGCGCGCGAGCGACACCAGCGAAGTGGTGTTCAGCGATTGCCGCGTGCCGGCGGAGAATCTGCTGGGGCCGGAAGGCGAAGGCTTCGTCAACAGCCTGCAGATTCTGGACGGCGGCCGCATTTCGATCGCTTCGCTCGGCCTCGGCATGGCGCAGGGGGCGTACGAATGTTCCGTGCGCTACGCCAAGCAGCGCAAACAATTCGGCAAGCCCATCGCGGAATTTCAGGCTATCCAATTCAAGCTGGCCGACATGGCTACGCAGATCGAGGCCGCGCGCCTGCTGACGTATCGCGCCGCATGGCTTGCCGACCGCGCCATCGCCATGGCGATAAGGACTCCCGCTATCACGCGCGAATCCAGCATGGCGAAGCTCTATGCCGGAGAAGTGGCGGTGAAAGTGGCGAACGAAGCCGTGCAGATTCACGGCGGCTACGGCTTCATCAAGGATTATCCGGCGGAAAAATATTATCGCGACGTAAAACTCTGCACCATCGGCGAAGGCACCAGCGAAATCCAGCGCCTGGTAATCGCCCGCCAGCTGCTGGGCAAATAAGAGCGCGCGGGCCTACTCGCGTAACCGGCGCGGCACGGACGCGCGTACCAAAATTCCGTTTCCTTTGGATTCAATTTCGAGTCGTCCGCCCAATTCGGTCACGCGCTCGCGCATTTTCAGCAAGCCTAGCCCCCGATGCCGTTTGGCCGCCTGCTCGAATACGTCGGAGGGCACCCCCACACCGCGGTCCTCGACTTCCAGAATCACGCGGTCCTCGACGGCCCTCAGCCGCGCCTGCGCGCTATCCGTCCCCGCGTGGCGTCGCACGTTGGAAAGGTATTCCTGGAACACGCGAAAAAGCGCGAGTTCGGCGTCCGGCTCGAGGCGCTCCACGCCGGGTTGTACGTTCAGCTTGATGCGAAGCTCGCTCAACTCGGAAAATCGTTTCGCCTGCCACTGCAGTGCGGAAGCCAGACCCAGCATCTCGAGCACCGGAGGCCGCAGCCCGTTCGATATGGCGCGGAGTTCATCCATGCACTCCTTCGCCAGGTTGACGCACTCTTCCAACTTCGGACGCATCCCGTTGAGGGTCCGGCCTTCGCTGCGAATTTTTGAAAGTTTCCAATGCAGGCCGGTCAGACTTTGTCCCATGCTGTCGTGTAATTCGCGGCTGATCCTCTTTCTCTCGCGTTCTTCAGCTCGCGTCACTCGCAGCGCCAGATCCCGCTCGCTCCGCTGATCCTTCTTGCGATGTCCGGCATTCACCACCACGCCCACGCATCCATACGGATAAGGATAGGCCTCCACTGAAAAAATCTCGGAATGCAAATTGCCGCCGGTTCGCTTCACCTGGCCCAAGCGCGCCACTTGGCCGCTCAGGACGACGGAGCGGTACACCGCCGCCGCATCTCGGGGCGCATCCGCCGTCGCCGTCGGCATGGGCAACTCCAGATATTTCGCCGCAGTCTTGCCCACCAACCTCGCGGCTGTTTGGTTATGCGCAACAACTTGCCATGTCGATTTGCGGTGAGGATCTCGAAGGTGCAGGACGGCGATGCCGAAAGGCATTAGTGGACAAACTCTCGGTAAAAGCTCACCGTGGCGAGGGAGAGCCGGCGTCCCCTTGGAGTTGTCTGTGAAGCGGTCTTACCGCGCATGGCAACTCCGCATCGCAGAACTTTACGAACGGGCGATAGTGTACTCTTTTGCAAGTGCTGTCAATGATGGCGGGAAAGCATCCCCGTCGCAAGCAGATCGCGCCACGTTCATCTCCCCCCGTGCGCTTTCGGCACGTTTGAACTTTCAACTGTTCAACTGTTAGCTTTTGTTCTGCCTGATCGTGTTGATCTGTGTTTATCCGTAGCTGCAATTCTGCTAACAATATCGCGAGGAGCGCCCATGAAGCTCGGAGAAATCGCCGCAAAACTGAACTGCACCGTCGAAGGCGACGCCGAATCTCGAAATCACCGGCGTCGCCGGCATCGACGAAGCGCAACCGGGCGAGCTCACGTTTCTCGTCAACCGCAAATATCGCGGCTCGCTCGCCACCACCCGGGCCTCCGCGATTCTCTGCGCCATGAACGAGCCTCGCCCGCCCATCGCCGCGCTCCGCTCCGCCAATCCCTATCTCGATTTCGCCCGCGCCATCGAACTCTTCCACCCCGCGCCGCATTACGCTCCGAGCATCCATCCCACAGCTGTGATCGCAGGCTCGGCCAAGAATCGGCGCGGGAGCGCATATCGGCCCCTACTGCTTCGTGGATGAAGATGTCGCCATTGGCAATCACGCTGTCCTGCACAGCTTCGTTTCTATTTATCGCGGCGCGCGCATCGGCGACGATTTTTTCGCCCACGCCCACGCCTGTGTCCGCGAAGATTGCCGCATCGGCCATCGCGTCCTGCTGCAAAATGGCGTCGTCGTCGGCAGTGACGGCTTCGGATTCGCCCGCGAATCCAACGGGCGCTGGTACAAAATCCGCCAAGCCGGTCCCGCCGTCATCGGCGACGATGTCGAAATTCAGGCGCACGCCGCCATCGACCGCGCCACGGTCGGCGAGACGCGCATCGGCCGCGGCACGAAAATCGACAACCTCGTGCAGGTCGGCCACGCCTGCAAAATTGGCGAGGACACGCTGCTGTGCGGCCAGGTCGGCCTCGCGGGTTCCACCGAAGTGGGGAATCGCTGCGTCCTGGCGGGGCAGGTCGGCGCCGCCGGACATCTCACCATCGGCGACGGCGCCACAATCTCATCCCAAAGCGGAGTCCCCGGCGATGTCCCGCCGCGGCGCCGTCTATTCCGGCTATCCCGCGATGGACAATCTCGCCTGGCGCAAATCCGTAGCCGTCTTCAACCGCCTCCCGGATCTGCAGCGCGAAGTCCGCGATCTCCGCGAAGAACTCTCCCGCCTGCGTCGCCGGCAATAAGTTATCGACGTCATTCGGAGCGGAGTGACCGAAACGTTTGGGCGATCTTCGGGAAAAGCCCTGCTAAACCGCTCGCGCCGTGGAAACCGGCGCCGGAGTTGCTCTCCGGGCACGCACGCGGAGCACCTTGCGTTGGTTTGCCTCAAGCACCTCGAAACGCAGGCCGTCGAATTCCACCACTTCACCCGTGCGCGGCACGTGGCCGGCCACGCCGTTCAGTAGGCCCGCAATCGTCGACACATTCGAATGTTGCGCCGCGCTCTCCAAGGTTACCTGAAAGAGTTCCGCCACTTTGTCGACGCCGACGCTCCCGCGCACGACCATCGATCCGCCTGCCTCGCGGATCACGTCCGGCGCTGGCCGCCGATCCTCTTCGCCAATTTCGCCGACGATCTCTTCGACCAGATCCTCGATCGTCACTACGCCGGCCAGCAAGCCGTATTCGTCGATCACGATCGCCAGCTGCTGGTTCTTGCGCTGCAATTCCTTCAGCAACTCCGATCCGAATTTCATTTCCGGAACGAAAAGTGCCGGACGCATCAGCTCCCGCACGGTCCGACGCGCCGCATCGCGGTCGGGAACCTCGAGCATGTCGCGAGCTACGACCATGCCCGTGATGTCGTCCATCGTTTTGTCGTAAACAGGCAATCTTGAAAATTTCGTCTCCACCACGCGCCGGCGCAATTCTTCCAGCGACGCGCGCGCAGAAATCGCCACCACATCCGGCCTCGGCGTCATCATGTCCCGCACGCGTTTGTCGCCGAACTCGACCACCTGCTCGATCAGCCGCGCTTCGTCCTGCTCGATGATTCCTTCCTCCGTCGCCGCATCCACCAGCGCTTCAATCGCCTGGTGCTCCGCCGCGGGCGCGCTCGGTTCCTCCTCGGAAATCCTCAGCACCGAAACCGCCAGATCGAGGACCGCGAGGATCGGCCACAGGACCCAAAGTTCGAGACGCACCAGCGGCACCATGGGAGACGCCCAATGGCCGCCTGTGCCCGCCAGAAGCAGCATCGGCGCCAGCTGCATCGCCACTACGACCTCCGCGCCCAGCAGCAGAACGATTTCGAGCACGGTCTGCCAGCGATCGGGCTCGAGGTACATCACGCTGACGACCGTTACCGCCGCTAGCGCGGCTAGCCACAGTTTCGCCAGCAGGCTGAAAGCAAGTGCTGCCCGCACGCGCTCCATGCGCAGCCGCGGTTCAATCTCCGCTTCGAACGCGTCCAAGTGATCACGCACACGCCCCGCAGTCGCGCGGCCTAGCTCGCGATAGACGCGGTCAAAGTACGCAGCAACGATCAGCCCGGCCGTAAGCGCCAACAAGCATGTGATGAAAAGAATGAGAGTCATCCGCTATGCCAATCCGAGGGAACGCCGCAATCGCCCCTCGCGGCGCTCCATTTGCCCCTGGTCGGTTTCGTGGTCGTAGCCCATCAGGTGAAGCATGCCATGCAGGATAAGGATGCGCATCTCTTGACCGAACGTGCGCCTGAACCGCCGCGCGTTGCGCCGGGCCACCGCCGGAGCGATCGCGATATCGCCCAGATAGGTGCCTGAAAGTCGCTTACCTGGCTTCGTCCGGCTTCCATGTTCTTCACCGGCGCTAAAGGACAAAACATCGGTCGCCCCCTTCTTGCCGCGGTATGCGCGGTTCCAACGCGCGATCACGGAGTTGCTGACGAGGCAAATACTCACGGACTCGGTGGGCAATCGAAGGGCGCGCCGCGCACGCGCGAGAAACTGGTTGAGGTCCCTCACGGAAACGCGAACGCTGCGCTGGCGATTCAAAATCATGAGGACCGGAATTGCTGGTGCGCGGCCAAATGGCGTCGCGAAGAGAACCGCCCCCGACCTCTTATCTATCTGCCGCGGGCCTTTTTCGCCGGACCCGCCTTGGCGTGTACGGCGGGGGCGTGCTTGTGTGGCAAACGAACTGGCGCGGGAGCGGCAGATTCCGCCGCAGCCTTCGTTTCAGCGGCGGCTCTCCCGGCCGATTGCGGAGGAGCGGGCGCAGGTGCCATCGCGCCTTTACCGCCGTGCTTCGCATCTTTCGGGTTGCCAGGTTTCACGTCCGCAACGAATTCTTTGCCTTTGCCCTTGGGCTTCTTTTCTTTCTCTTCCTTTTTCTTGGGATCGTCCTTGATGCCTGCCAGATTGCGAAGCGCCTTTGTGCGATCTTCGGGCGTGCGTGCCTTGCCGCGAAGCTGCATCTCGAAAAGCTGCTCTATGATCTTGTCGAATTTCGGCCCTCGTGCGACGCCCAGCGCGTCGAGTTCGGTAAACGGCAGCGCGAGCCGAATCGGTCGCCATTTCTGGATGTAGGCGCGGATTTTCGAAAGCGCCTGGGGAGCAGGCAGCTCGACTTCGATGAACACCAGCATTTCGGGCGGCAGGGAAGTGAGGTAGGAATATGCGTCCCGAGCCGATTTCGTTTTCCGGCTCTTTAGCACCTTCACCACTTTTTGCGCTTCCGGAACGAGGTTCGCAATCGCTTCCATTTCCGCCGAGCGGAATTCCATATTGCGCAGTGCGGCCGCGGCTTCGCGCGATTTCAACCGCCCGACCAGGTAGCTGGTTACCGCATGATGCATCCTCGGCCGGATGTTGGTCGCCAGATAATTCGACCGCACGCGCGCCAGCTTGTTGAGGCTGTCGTAATCGGGCCGTCGCTTCTGCAGTTTCGGATGTATCGCGCCCAGCAGGCCGCGCTGTTCCCACAGTTTCAGAGTGGCGGTCGGAATCTCCTCGCGCGCCAGCGCCCGTACCTCGTGGCCCACGTCGGCGCCTTCAATGTTTTCGTAAAGCTTCCGCTCCATCGCGAGCTCGAACCATTCCTGTGTGCGGGATTCCATCTTCGCGCCCATCCGCGCGCAATACCGCAGGATGCGCATCAGCCGCACTGGCTGGTTCGTGAACGCGTGGATCGAAAGCGCACGGACTTCCTGTCTTTCCAGGTCCGCGAGGCCGTTGGTCGGATCGAGCAGCAACCCGCGCGACTGCGCGTTCAGCGAAATGGCGATGGCATTGAGCGAAAAATCGCGGCGGCGCAGATCTTCCATGATGCCGCTAAAGCGATATTCCGGTCTGGCACCGGGCTTATCGTATACGTCGTCCCGCGCCGCGGAAATCGAGCCGTCCGCGTCTCCGGCGAAGATCATCTCGAAGTGCCGTAGTTTCTCGCTTTCCCAGACGACTTTCGCGCCGCCCTTCTCGAGCTCGCGAACGATTCGTGTGGGATTGCCCTCCACGGTGAAATCGAGATCCCGAATCGGTTGGCCCGAAATCAGGTCGCGAATAGCGCCGCCCGTCAGATAGATATTGATTTCCTGGGAGCGCGAAAGCTCCTGGACCCTTTCGAGCGCGGCACGCTGCTCGGGTGAGAGCCTGCTTTCGAGCAAGTACATGTAGTCGGGCATGAAGTCGTGCTCCTTCTCGTATCCCGCCTCAGAATCAGGCGCGCGGGTGGTGCGCCTTGTAGACTTGTTTCAGTCGCTCCTCGACGACGTGCGTATAAATTTGTGTCGTGGAGATGTCCGAATGTCCCAGCATCATCTGCACCGAGCGCAGGTCGGCCCCGCGATCCAGCAGATGCGTCGCAAAACTGTGCCGCAGCATGTGCGGGTTCAGAGATTTTCGCAGTCCGGCTTTGCGCCCATATTCACCCAGCGCTTTCCAGTAGGCCATGCGGCTGATCTGCCTGCCGGTCTGGTTCAGAAAAAGGTGATGCGACGTATTCTCGCCGAGCAATTTCGGACGGCTCCTCTCCAAATAACGCTGAACCATCGCCAGCGCCTGCCGCCCCACGGGAACAAGCCGTTCTTTGTTACCTTTGCCGATGCAACGCAGGCAGCCTTCCTCGGCGTGCAAGTCGGACACGCGCAATCCGCATAATTCCGATACGCGCAATCCGCAGGAATACATCAGTTCGATCATGGCCCGGTCGCGCAGGCCGTTTACGCTGGCTAGGTCCGGCTGCGCCAGCAAACGATCGACCTCATCGACGCTCAGGAATTCCGGCAGGCTCCTACGGAAACGGGGCGATTCAATCGTCGCCGCTGGGTCGTCTGTCACATAGCCTTCCAATAGCGCAAATCGAAAGAAGTTCCGGATGGTCACCAGATGCCGGGCAACTGAACGGCTGTCTAGACCTCGATGGTAAAGCGACGCCAGAAAATCAACCACGTCCGCGCGCTGGATATCGCTCACCGCCAGCTCGCGCGACACCACAAACTCCCCAAACTTGGAGATGTCGCGGCGATAGGCGTGGATCGTATTGTCGGAAAGGCCCTTTTCCACGCGAAGCGTGTTCAGAAATGTGCGAATCTGCGCTTGCACGCTTCAGCCCTTCCGCCCAGACGCATCAGGAAGCTCTATTGACAGACGCGTGGGACTGCCAATAAATGTCCAGCGGCATCCCATGTCCCTATGTGTCGAAAAATACGGCCGATAGCTATGGCAAAGGCTGCGATTGAGACTGGTTTCCGGGGGATGTACCAGGCTGTCTATCGGCGGAACTCCGACGCTAACCCTTTCAGCAACAACAACTTGACAAACTCCACCTTAAAGATAACATAGTCTGCGAGCAGTTAGCAACAATCTCCCCGAAAAAGGGCCCTCAGACGTGAAGAATCGCGCGCCAGCCTCGACTCTTAAGAAAGCGGTCGTGCTGCGCCTAGACCGCAAAACTGTGCGAGGGTATCTGAACCCGGCCGGGCTAGGCAGGGCCGACGAAATCGAGATTCTAACAGTCAACGGCGAGCAGGAGTCCGTGCGGCTGGCCGATATCAAGTCCGTCTATTTCGTCCGAGAGTTCAAGGACCCATTCGAGCCGGAGCGAAAGACGTTTCTGAGCCGTCCCAAGCTCGATGGGCTGTGGGTTCGGCTTCGGTTTCGTGATGAAGATTCGATGGAAGGCATTGTCGCTAACAACCTGATCGAACTGCTAGATACAGGCGTTCGGCTCACGCCGCCGGACCTGCACGGGAATGTACTGCATATGTTTATCCCGCGGAGCGCGCTTGCGGAGATGAAAGTGCTTGGCGTGGTTGGTGTGGCCCGGCGATCACCGCGCGCCACGCGCGAGATTGGCGCGGTGATCGACGCGCAGTCGAAGCTGTTCCGCGAGTAGGCCTCAGCGCCATTTCGGATGCGCATTCTGCGCATCGAACCCCCGAATTTTCAGGCACGAGATTGTGCATTATGCGCTTTGGTTGCCGGTGCGCGAGCGTTTGTTAACCCGCCACTTCATACGTTTCTGCTATGAGACATATTGGCTCTTTACGCGCCATGGCTGTACGCTATATTGGCCTACAGGACAGAGCCAATGCTGCCCGTACACTTACAACCCGAAAGCCACATTCCGCTGTACGTTCAATTGCGCGATCAGCTCCGTGCGCTGGTTCACTCCGGCGAACTGCGATCGGGTGATCGCATCCCCGCAAGCCGCGAATTGGCGGGCCAACTCGGCGTTCACCGAACGACCGTCGCGAATGCCTACGCCGAACTTGAATCCGAAGGCCTGATCAGCGGGCACGTGGGCCGCGGGACGTACATTTGCGGCGCGCCGGCGAAGCAATTCTCTCCTCCGCCTCGCACAAACGGGAACGGAGGCACGATTCGCTGGGAAGCCCTGTTCGCCGACGACCGCGGTGAGGAAAGCCTGAGCCGCATGATGCCGGACGTGCCGCCGGGCGCGGTGGCGTTCACTGTGGCGCGGCCGGACACTGAATATTTCCCGCTTGAGGACTTTCGACGCTGCGCAAACGACGTGCTACGCCGCGAGGGTGGCCGCATCCTGCAACTCGGATCGAGCGACGGATACGAGCCGCTGAAGCGTGAGTTGATCGAGCAATTCCGTAACGAAGGTTTGACCGTGCGGCCGGAGCAGCTAATTGTCACCGACGGCTGCCAACAAGCCATCGACTTAGTCTGCAAGGCGTTCCTGCGGCCCGGCGACTCAGTGGCGCTGGAAAATCCGGGGTATCCGGGAGCGATCACGATTCTGGCGGGGGCGCGCGTGCGCGCGCTTCCGGTGAACGTGGAAACCGATCCGTCGCGTAACGGGCGAATTGGGCTCGACGTTGAAAATTTCGAAGCAGTCCTGCTGCAGAATCGCGTGAAGTTCCTGCTGATCACATCGGATTTTCACAATCCGACTGGCACGGTGCTTCCGCTGGCGGAGCGGCGGCGTGTGCTCGAGCTGGCGGCGCACTATCAAGTGCCGGTGATTGAGGACGGCATTTACGCGCGATTGCGGGTGCGCGGAAATCCAGTGCCGTCGCTGAAGATGCTCGATACCACTGGCAGCGTGATCCATCTCGACAGCTTTTCGAAGACGGCATTTCCCGGCCTGCGCGTGGGCTGGTGCATCGGCGCGGAATCCGCGATCGAGCGGCTGCGACTCGTGAAGCAATCCACCGATCTGCATACCGACCAGCTTTCACAGGCAACCATGGCGGAATTCATGCGGCGGGGTTTCTTCGTGAAGCATCTGGCGAAAATGCGGAAGCTCTATCGCGCCCGACTGGAAGCGATGGAAGAAGCGCTCGAAAAACACATGCCGGAAGGAACTTCCTGGACGCATCCGGACGGTGGGATGTCGCTATGGGTGACGCTGCCGGCGGGATTCGACGCGGGCGAATTGCTGATCCACGCGCGGGAGCGCGGAATTTTGTTTTTGCCCGGGCGGTATTTTTATTCGCAGCAGCCCAGGCCGAATACGCTGCGGCTGGGATTTGCGGCGGTCGACGAGAAGAGGATTACACAAGGGATCGAGAAATTGGGGGCGGTGTTGGAGTCGGAGTTGCGCAAGCGGCAGCGCGGAGTGCGGGATGAGTTTCGCGCTCGCGTGGCGTTGATCTAATTTCCAGTGCTGCTCAGACCGAATCCGGAGAACAAATGCTTTGGCTGCGGAGGCGCGAACGAGCGTGGCATGCAATTGACGTTCGAGCAAGATGATGCAACGCGGCGCATTCGCGGAGTTTTCAAGATCGCGCCTGAGTTTCAGGGTGGTCCTGGATTCGTGCACGGCGGGATTGTGGCCACGCTGCTCGACGAAGTGATGGCGAAGGTAAGTCGCTTCGAGAAGGACTATGCCGTCACTGGCGCGCTGAACATCGAGTACGTAAAGCCTGTGCCAATCGGTGAGGAACTTGTTGTCGAGGGTTGGGAAACCGGACGGGAAGGGCGGGTTCGGACCCGGCAGGGCGAAATTCGGAATTCGGCGGGGAAAGTTCTGGCGCGCGGTAGCGGAAAATTCATAGAGGTGGATCCGGAGAAATTTCGCGCGACGCTCCCGGGTGTTGGGGCGTCGCAATCGCCACAAGCTTAGTGCGGGAACGGAAGCCACAGACAGGAGTGTCTGTGCCACTGAAGATTTCGAAAGGGGAAAGACGATGGATCTGATGAACAACAATTTGTGGCGTGTGAAAGTCGGATTAGCGGAGATGTTGAAGGGCGGCGTGATCATGGACGTGACGAATGCCGAGCAGGCCAAGATCGCCGAAGATGCCGGAGCGTGCTCGGTGATGGCGCTGGAGCGCGTGCCGAGCGACATCCGCAAGGAAGGCGGAGTGGCACGCATGGCGGCGCCGCGCGTGATTCGCGAAATCATGGACACCGTGTCGATTCCGGTGATGGCCAAGGTGCGTATCGGGCATTTTGCGGAAGCGCAGGTGCTCGAAGCGCTCGAAGTGGACTACATCGACGAGAGCGAAGTGCTGACGCCGGCTGATGAAGAGCACCACGTCTGGAAGCATGGCTTCAAGGTCCCGTTTGTATGCGGCGCGCGCAATTTGGGCGAAGCGCTACGACGCATTGGCGAGGGCGCGGCCATGGTCCGCACGAAGGGCGAGGCGGGTTCGGGCAATATCGTCGAAGCGGTGCGACACATGCGGGCGATTGTGGGACATATGAAGAAACTCACCACGATGGGCGAGGAAGAACTGATGCACGAGGCGAAGGAACTTGGCGCTCCTTTCGAGCTCGTGGCTTGGGTCGCCAAGCACGGCAAGCTGCCGGTACCGAATTTTTCGGCGGGAGGAATCGCCACACCGGCCGACGCTGCGCTGGTGATGCAGCTCGGAGCCGAGTCGGTGTTTGTCGGCTCGGGGATATTCAAATCGAGCGATCCGGCGAAGCGGGCGCGGGCGATCGTGAAGGCCACCACGCATTTCAAGGATGCGAAGGTAGTGCTGGAGGCGTCAGAGGAATTGGGCGAGGCGATGAAGGGGCTCGACGTGCGGCAGATGGAAGAGAAGGATTTGCTTCAGACGCGCGGCTGGTAGTCGTGGGCTAGTGAGTCGTGATTGGTAGGCCGGCAGGGACATACCCGCGATGAATATCGGCATATTGGCGATTCAGGGGGATTATGCGGCGCATGCCGCAGCGCTCAATCGATTGGGCGCTGCGCATTCGTTTGTGCGGACTCCTTCGGACTTGTCCGGTGTCGATGGCGTAATTTTGCCTGGTGGCGAGAGCACAACGCACTTGAAAGTTCTGAAGGAAGAGGGATTGTTCGGCGCGCTGCGAGATTTTGCGGCCAAGGGCGGGGCGTTTTTCGGAACTTGCGCGGGAGCGATCTTGCTGGCTCGCGAAGTCCACGGCCCCTCACAGGAATCACTTGGGCTGCTCGACATCAGCGTCCTGCGAAATGGTTATGGGCGGCAGCTGGCAAGCGACGTCCACCTGGGCAAGACAAAGCTCCGCAAAGATCCCATCGAAATGGTTTTCATTCGCGCGCCGATCATCGAATCTTTCGGGCAGGGAATTGAGATCCTCGCGGAAGACGCCGGTCATCCCGTGCTGGTTCGAAACGGAAAAGTGATGGCCTCCACGTTTCATCCGGAGCTGACTGATGACACGACTGTCCACGAATACTTTCTGAAGCAAATAGCGCAGTGATACACTGCGCGCGCCCATGAGCGCGAGTGAAGCCCCGCCAAGCCGCAAAAACACACACGTTGATGACTCATCATTACTGACCGCCTGGCTGCGAATTCTGCTGGTGTGGGTC
Organism: uncultured Acidobacteriota bacterium; assembly: GCA_963800535.1. Lineage (GTDB taxonomy): Bacteria > Acidobacteriota > Terriglobia > Acidiferrales > UBA7541 > Palsa-295. The sequence goes on along the minus strand of CAWDBK010000007.1, from coordinate 113,217 downwards.
GCGCTGGGTGTGATCGTCTACGCAATTTTCTTTCTGCCCAGCATGCTTCGCGCGTATGCCGTCCTGGTACGTTTCGCGGACCCCAACGTAACCGGACGCCTAATTCGATTTGAAACCCACGCTGTGACGTCCGAGGACGTGTCGATTGCGACCGCGATGGGCCCGCTGCGTGCCCGGCTCTACATTCCGGCGGGCGTGAAGCATCCCCGCGGAATGGTCGCCGTCCACGGCATCCACCACTTGGGGATGGATGAGCCACGGCTGGTCAGTTTTGCGAATGCCGTGGCAGGCAGCGGCATTGCCGTGCTCACGCCGCAAATCGATTCGCTCGCCGATTATCATGTCGATTCAGCGTCGATCCCGGAAATTGGCGAAGCGGCGGTCTGGCTCGACGACAAATTGGGCGACCACAAAGTAACGCTGACCGGGATTAGTTTTGCCGGGGGCCTGTCGTTGATGGCGGCGCGTGACCAGCGCTACGCGTCGCACATGCGGGCGCTGGTTTTGATGGGCGCCTACGATGACCTGGCGCGCGTGTCGCGGTTTCTGGCGACCGGCGTGCAGGAGTTGCCGGACGGAAACATGGAGCCGCACCCGGCGCACGATTATGGAGCGTCGGTATTCGTCTACGCGCACCTGAGTCAATTTTTCCCAACTGGAGATTTGGAGGCTGCGCATGAGGCGCTCCGGGATTGGCTCTGGGAGCAGCCGGACCAGGCGAAATTGGCGATGGAGAAACTCAGCCCTCCGGCACGCGAGACGATGGACGCGCTGCTGAATCGCCGAATCGACGCAGTGCGGCCGCGGATCTTGAGCGCGATTGCATCTGACCAGACCGAACTCGCGGCGATCTCGCCGTTTGGCCAGATGGCCGGCTTGCGCGTGCCGGTTTATATCCTGCACGGTTCCGCGGACAACATTATTCCTCCGGCCGAGAGTTTGTGGCTGGCGAAGGATTTGCCGCGCGGAGATGTGCGCGACGTGTTGATCACGAAAGCGTTTTCGCACGTGGAGCCGGAGAAGGACGCAACGCTGGGCGAAGAATTGAAATTGGTCAAGTTTGTCGGCGATGTGCTGCGCGCCGCGAATTAAATTCGTCGCGAGTTAGTCCGCGGGATTGTCCTCACGCCGTTGCGCGATGTGCTAAAGAATTCCGGATGGGTCGACGACGTATCCGACCCGCAGTCCCCACGCGGTGCTCCCTCGTACGCTAACCAGCCGCCTAGATTTAGCGCAAGGCCGCCAATCGGGAGATTGGCGATCCCAGGTTAGTCGTAGTATTCAGCGCCCAGGTGAGTGATCAGCTCCTCGCCCATCATCCAGCGCAGCGTATTTTTCAGCTTCATCGACTGGATGAAGAGGTCGTGCTCGGGGTACAGTTCGCGGGCGCACATGGGCGATTTGAAATAGAAGCTGAGCCATTCCTGAATGCCGCGCATGCCGGCGCGCTTGGCGAGATCGAAAAACAGCGCGAGATCGAGGACGATGGGGGCGGCGAGAATCGAGTCGCGGCACAGGAAGTCGACCTTGATCTGCATGGGATAGCCGAGCCAGCCAAAGATGTCGATGTTGTCCCAGCCTTCTTTGTTGTCGCCGCGCGGCGGGTAGTAGTTGATGCGAACCTTGTGGTGAATCTTGCCGTAAAGGTCGGGATAGATATTCGGCTGCAGGATATATTCCAGCGCGCCGAGCTTGGATTCTTCTTTTGTCTTAAAGGACCCGGGATCGTCGAGGACTTCGCCGTCGCGATTGCCGAGAATGTTGGTGGAGAACCAGCCGTTGAGGCCGAGCATGCGGGCCTTGAAGGCTGGCGCGAGGACGGTCTTCATGAGCGTCTGGCCGGTTTTGAAATCCTTGCCGCCGATCGGGACGTTCTTAGCTTTGGCAAATTCCTCGAGAGCCGGTATATCAAGCGTAAGATTGGGCGCGCCATTCGCGAACGGCACCCCTTCGCTGATCGCTGCGTAGGCGTAGAGCATCGACGGCGCGATCGCCGGATGATTTTCTTTCATCGCTTTTTCGAGCGACGCCAGATCTTTGTGCACCGCTTCGGCTTTGATGAAGACTTCGGTTGAGGCGCACCAGACCATCACCAGGCGATCGCACTTGTTCTTTTTCTTGAAGTCGCGGATGTCCTGGCGGATCTGCTCGGCCAGATCGAATTTCGTCTTGGCCTTCTTGACGTGGGTGCCGTGAAGATTCTTGACGAAATTCTGGTCGAACGCCGCTTTCATGGGCTTGATCGTTTTCAGGAATTTCGCGACTTTATCGAGATCCTTGGCATCGAGCACGCCGGCTTTGACGGCGGCCTGGTAGGCGTCGTCGGGAAAAACGTCCCATCCGCCGAAAACGAGATCGTCTAGCTTGGCCAGCGGCACGAGGTCTTTAATCTTGGGCACGCGGCCTTCGGTGCGTTTGCCGAGGCGGATAGTGCCCAGTTGGGTAAGGGAACCGACAGGAACGGATTGGCCGCGGCGGACGAGTTCAACTCCGGCCATGAACGTGGTGCTGACGGCGCCCATGCCGGGCGTGAGCACTCCAAGTTTTCCTTTTGGCGGAGCGATACTTGCGGGCCTGCGCATTCCGTTTCCCCCTTTGGTTCGATTGCGATTCTTCGTGCTGGTTTGTCTTGAGCGAGGCCGGTCGTGGTGAAGCGCCGGTTTCTCGTACGCGCGCGCTAAACCTTGAGCGCAGCGCCGGTTGGACCGAAGTAAAATATAATGCTGCAACGGCGGGGCATTTGCAAATCGAATCGGGCACGTGCAGGGAACGCTGGATGGTGAATGGTGGTGGATCGGCAGTACAATCGGAATGCTAGGCAACTCATGGCCAAGGCAAGAAAATCGTCATCACTGGTTCAGCTGGTTACCGCTGCTGCGGGAGCTGGATTCCGGCGGGCGTACCAGCAGGTGCAGATCGACGAGGCGAAATACCTGCGGCACGTTCAACGGGCGCATCGGCTCCCGATTGTGGCGTGGGACGAGATGTTCGATCTCGGGCCGGAGGTGATCGATCCGATTGCGGCGGGGGCGATCAAATCGGCGGCGCGAATGGCGGCGATGGAAGGGGCAGGGCTGGGACTCGGCGGGTTTTTGACCGTTGTGCCGGACATGGGAATTCTTGCGGCGATCACGATGCGGATGCTGCAGAAGCTGAGTTTGCTTTACGGATTCGAGTACGCCACGGAATCGGAAAACGTCGACTTGTGGATCGCGGCGGCGAGCGCCGCTGGCCTCGATATGGGGCGGGATTTTCTGGAGAAGCAAGCGGTGGAACGGCTGGTGCCGCGGATCATTGATCGTATGGCGGTGAAAGTGGGCGCCGAGGTCGCGGAGAAGTGGGCCGGTCGCATCGTGCCGGTGCTCAGCGCCGGCGCCGCCGGAGCTCTGAATTACTATTTCGTGCGTGCGTGGGGCCGGCGGGCCCAGAAACATTTTCGGGCGCGGCACCTCTCGGTGCTAGCGCAAAATGCGCGGCGGGCGCGAACGAGGGCCCTGCCGTCGGCGGTTCCGTTGCTTCCATCCAACACGTAGTTTTCTTCGGACCTTATCATCAGAGAATCGAGTTCTCGTACGGCTAGTCCGAATCTTCTCGTTATCATTTGTGTAAATTGAGGTCGCTATAAACACCCTTTGCGCCGGAGTTTGCATCCAGGAATACAAATGGCACGGCACACGTGCCGATGTGCGCGTACGACAAAGTGCGCCAGTCGGCGCAGCGCGTCGTGGATCTGGCGGAGAAGAACGGAATCGCGAAAGGCGATGTAACTCTGGGGATTTTGACGATGACGCCGAGCTTCGACCGCAAGAATCGAGCTAAGTCGTACGCCGTGCAAGGCCAAATGACTCTCAAGATTCACGATTTTGCGACGCTTGGTCCGATCTTGGACGGCGCGATCGAAGAAGGGGTGGTGGAATTTCGTTCGATGACGTATTCGCTGCAGGACGAGGAAGCTGCGAAGGAACGAGCGGTCGCCGCAGCGATGCACAGTGCCGTTGGGCGGGCGAGTGTGGCGCTCGGACAAAGCGGCCAGAAGCTCGGGGCAGTGCGCTATGCCAACATCGACGTCAAGCAGATCATGGGCGTGACCACGATGCAATCACACAGCTTTACCGAACTGTTGGAGCTTTCAAACGGCGCGGTGGGCACGAGCGCGGAGCGCGTAGGAACGGCGCAGGCTCCGACAGCACCGCCTCCGTTTCCGGTGGTGACGCCCGAGAAGATCACCGTGAGCGCGACGGTGCAGTGCGCATTTCAGATTCTTTGAGCATCGGGCAGACTTGCGCAGTGGCTACGGCTGCTTTTCGAGGGCGGCGCGGTCCCATTTGCCGTTGATTGCGGCGGCTTCGTAGGTGGACTGGAAGAAATCCAAGACGGCGCGTTGCGGGTGGTTGGATTTACGGACGGCGTCGTAGGGTAGGAAAAATTCCTTTAGCTGGCTGTTGTAGCTAGCGTCGGCCGGCAGAATTTGTGCTTCGGCGAATCCGGGAGGTTCGGGGGCGGCGTAGGCGTAGAACATTGGGGCGTCGAAGCCGCCGTTGCCTGGCCACCAGCCGACGCTACTGACTTCGTGCGAATAGGCTTCGCGATCGATGGCGTTTGCGCCCGGGCGTGCGGGCGCGCGGCGGCCGGTGAAGCGCGCGGCCGCCAGATCGAAACTTCCCCAGAAAAAGTGCACCGGGCTTGCTTTGGCGATGAAGCGGGCGCGGAATTCCTTACAGACAGCGTCTATGGTGGAAAGAGCGCGCCAAAATCGCAGCGCGTAAACGGGATCGTAGGATGCGTGCTTGGTGTCCTCGTCGAAACGGATCGGGTTCGGGACTTCAACCGGCATCGGCCAGATTTTCGCCTCGATCGAAAGCGCGGCGAGAGTGGATTTGAACTCGCGGTAAAAATCAGCGACGGTGCGCGGAGCGAGCGCCATCGTCCTAGTGTCATTGCGAGACGTCGTAAAACGCAGCACGTGGGCGATGAAATCGAATTCGCACTCGAAATGTCCGAAGGCGTAAGGAATCGCGGACGTCGTTAATCCGCGCGCGCTGATGTAAAGCGGAACTTCCCACCAGTGATTTACGCGCGCGGCGAGCGCGAGCCGCAGCTTGCCGACTATCTGCATCCACATGTGCAAGGTCGCCTGCGTGTCGCTCCATTCAGCGAGTGGCAGTGCGGGCCATGCTTCTTCTTTTGGCAATGCGGAAAACACTGGTTTGGTGGCCATGGATGGAGTCCTCAGTCAGAATCTCCCTCAGACTTCGATATTGTCGACGTAGCACCAGCGCCAGTCCTCGCCCGGTTCGATCGATTGCATGATCGGATGGTGAACGGCGCGGAAATGTTTTGTGGCGTGCTTGTTTTTCGAGCTGTCGCAGCAACCCACGTGCCCGCAGCTCAGACAGAGCCGCAAATGCACCCAAGTATCGCCCATCTTCAGACATTCCTCGCAGCCTTTGGTATTCGGCTGGACGTTCTTGATTTCCTTCACGTGGGAACAGTGGTCAGACATGATTCGCTCCTCGGGCTGGTGGCGAGCGGCTATGGTAAAACAATCGGCGACCGTTCGCACCGAATTGGATGACAATTCTCGGTGAATGACGTTGCGGAAAGAAGGGCGCGCGTGAAAATTCGCCGGCTCCGACGATCGGAATTACCGCGAAATACGGTGAAGCTGGCAGGCTACCTGATCGGCAAAACGCTGGTTCACGACCTGCCGCGCGGAAGGATCAGCGGGCGGATCGTCGAGACGGAAGCGTATCCGGTCGGTGACGCGGCGGGCCATGCTTTCACTGGGCGGTCCGTCGCGAACAACTCGCTTTTCCTCGCGCATGGCACGGCATACGTGCGCTTCACGTACGGGTCTTGCTGGCTGTTTAACGTGGCGAGTGAAAGCCACGGAATTGGCGCGGGCGTGTTGATTCGGGCGCTCGAGCCACTGGAGGGAATCGCGATGATGGAGATGAATCGAGGGACCTCGCGCATACGCGACCTAGCGCGCGGGCCAGGCCGACTGGCCGAGGCGCTGGGAATCGACAAGACGCAGGATGGAGTCGATTTGTGCGCTACGGACGGCAACATTTGGCTCGGAAGCGCCACGCGGCCGGTGGGCGGAATCGGCATCAGTGTACGAATTGGAATCACCAAAGATGCGCACCGACCGCTCCGTTTCTTCGAGCGCGGTAACCCATTCATAAGTGGGACTTTACATCTCAACGCCCACCCACGAACCGACCCCGTTTAAAGAACTTGCCGCAACGATTTTTGCTCCTGTTGCGGCTATGAAAATTGTGCTGTACCTGCCAATAGACGGTCCTCGCGCGTAAGCCCAAATTAGAGATAGTTCTAGTACTACCTTGGAGGGCGTGATGCGTGGGGTTGTGCGTGTTGGAATAGCAATGGGGGCAGCGGCAGCGCTGTTCCTGATCCCGACGTTCGGCGGAAGCGGACACGTTCGCAATGGTGTGCATCCGCACGGCAGGGTGCTGGGAGTTGTGTCGCAGACCAATCTGGGACACATCGATCAATCGACTGCCGAAACCGGCTCAAATATCTACTCATGCGACGACCTTACGACCGACGACGGCGGCACGATGCGGGTTCGAGTGGGCGGCGCTCAAGTCTACATAGCGACCTCGAGCAGCGCGGAACTGGAAGATGACAGCGACGAGATCGTATTGTTGGCGGACAGCGGCACGGTAGGGTTCTCCGAACCCTCGACAGCAAGCCTGATCATTCGTACGCCAGCCGGGATCGTACGGGCCGAGGGTGGCTCGGCGGCGGCAGGCGAAATCACTTACAAAGGGGCGAACGAGCTGATCATTACCGCCATGCGCGGGAACCTGACGCTTGATAGCGGTGGCGAGCTGCGAACGATTCCGGAAGGGAAGTCGGCTGACGTGACGTTCGAGGATGCCTTGACGCAGGCCTGCCATCGGGGCGCGGGGCCGCTCCAACCCGTGCACGACAAAATCGGATTTTTCATCCTGATCCCAGCAGCTCTAGCAATTCCGAGCTACATCTTGTGGCAGGAAATGACCGAGAGTGATTCGAAGCCGCATTATTCGCTCTAACCACCAGCGGAGCGAAGAGGAAGCGTCTCGTGTGGGACCCGGGTGCCCAACATGCCAGTTAAGGAAAACGTCGAAGCCGTGAATCGGGCGATTGCCCGATTCAACGCGAAAGATTTGGAAGGGTATCTCGAGATGTTCGATAAATCCGTGATATTCCACGGATTGTCACGGAGGCTTAAGCCGGGCGTGGGTGGCTTGAGAGACTACTACACCGCGCTGCGCGAAGGTTTTCCGGACATGCGGCTCTCAAGCGACGATGTAATCGCCGAAGGTGAAAAAATCGCGAATCGCTATACGTTCTACGGCACCCACAAAGGCTCCTACATGGGTATCGCGCCGACGGGCAAGCTGATCATCTCGCCGGGGATGGTGATTCATCTCTTCCGCGGCAGCAAGTGCATTGAGACCTGGCAATCAACCGACGCACTGGGGTTTCTGACGCAGCTAGGTGTGGCCCAGCCGTTAGCCCCGAAGTAAGTCCCAGCCTCGCGGATTCGCCTTGCTATTGGCTCTCACTCTGCCCGATTCGCGCTCCGCTTGCTTATAGAACGATGCAAGCAGGTACCTCGTACCCGGTTCGCGACAAGTGCCCGAGAAGGACGGAATATTCCTATTTCTCTTCTGTACGATTAATTCGTAGCTCGCTTCCCTCGGGCGACCCTCAAGAATCGAGCGATGTCATCAGCCGGACGTAGTTTCAAATCGGAGAACGAAAACTTGCTGTCGTTGCGTCGCATTTCCGCCATGAAGCGGGACCTTGTGGTCCTCATATGCATGCTCGCGGCAGGGGCGCTATCGGTGCGCTTTTTCGACACCGGTTCGATCGCCGAATGGGTAGCAGCGCACAAGGATTCGAAGATCGATGAAGCGATCGTCGTTTCGTTTCTTTTGGCGATCGGCATGACGATTTTCTCCATCCGGCGTTCGATCGATCTGACGCATCAGATTGCCGAGCACAAGCGCCTGCTGGAGGAAATGAACAAGCTGAGCCGGGAGTCGGCGATGCTCGGGGAACTCGGAGACCTGCTGCAATCCTGCCTTTCGCCGGAAGAAGCGCATCGGCTGATCGTGGAGCATTCCCAGCTTTTGTTTCCAGGGTCGTCGGGGGCCGTGTGTGTGACGGCCAGCTCGCGCGACGTGGTGGAAGCGGTCGCGCGCTGGGGCAATCCAGCGCTGGCGGAGAACCATTTTGCTCCGGGCGATTGCTGGGCGCTGCGCCGCGGGCGGATTCACTGCCTGAGCCACGAAAATTCATCATTGAACTGCGCGCATCTTGGCAAGGCCCGGCCCGCTTTCGCGATCTGCGTACCGATGATGGCGCACGGCGAAGCGTTGGGAGTGCTGTACATCGACAGCGGCCGGGACGAAAACGCCGGGGCCAAGACGCCATCCGCCGAACAGATGGAATCGCAGCTGCGGCTGGCGCGGGTATTCGCCGAACACGTGGCTCTGGCATTGGCGAACTTGAATTTGCGGGAAGTGCTGAGAGCGCAATCGATCCGCGATCCGCTGACCGGTCTCTTCAATCGCCGCTACATGGAAGAATCGCTCGAGCACGAACTGCGTCGCGCGACCAGACGCAAATCACCGCTCGGAGTGATGATGATCGACGTGGATCACTTCAAGCGGTTCAACGATTCGTTCGGTCACGAGGCGGGCGATGCGCTGCTGAAGGAGCTGGCCCGAATTTTGAAGGGGCATTTTCGCGGGGAAGATATCGTGTGCCGCTACGGCGGAGAAGAGTTCACCGTGATCCTGCCGGATGCCAATCTTGAGTCGACGCAACAGCGAGCCGAGGCGTTGCGCGAGGCGGCGAAGAATCTGATCGCGCAGTATCGCGGGCAGGCGCTGGATCGTGTGACGCTGTCCGTGGGTGTCTCGGCCTTTCCGTTAAAAGGAAGCACATCCGAGCTGCTGCTGCGCGCGGCTGATGCAGCTCTCTATCGGGCCAAAGAAGAAGGGCGCGACCGCGTGGGCGTGTCGTAGCCTTCGTCGCGATGGGGAGCGTGCTGAACTGACGCTTACGCGCCCGCCGTGGCGGCGCCTTTGAAGAACGCGAGCAAGTCCGCATTGATCTGATCGGCGTGGGTTGTGGGCATCCCGTGCGGGAAACCGGGATAAGTTCTCAGCGTGGCGTTCTTCAGGATTTTCGCGGAGGAGCGGCCGGCAGCGTCGATCGGCACGATCTGGTCATCCTCGCCATGCAGCACCAGGACGGGGATGTCGATTTTCTTGAGATCCTCGGTGAAGTCAGTTTCCGAGAATGCCTTGATGCAATCGTAGTGCGCTTTCATTCCTCCCATCATTCCTTGCAACCACCAGTGCTCGCGGATACCTTCGGACACTTTTGCGCCCGCGCGGTTGTAGCCGTAGAAGGGCAGGGTGATGTCGATGTAAAACTGCGGACGGTTTGCGGCTAGCGCGGTGCGAAGTCCATCGAAAACCTCGATCGGCGCGCCCAGCGGATTCGCAGGTGTTTTCAGCATCAGCGGCGGGACGGCGCTGATGAGCGCCGCTTTGGAGACGCGCTTGGATCCGTAGCGGCCCAGGTAGCGCGCCACTTCGCCGCCCCCGGTGGAGTGGCCGACCAAGATTGCATCGTGCAAGTCGAGATGATCGAACAGCGCGGCGAGATCGTCGGCGTAGGTGTTCATCTCGTTGCCGTCCCATGTTTGTGTGGAACGGCCGTGGCCGCGACGATCGTGAGCGATCACGCGATATCCGCGCTGGCCGAAGAACAGCATCTGGCCGTCCCAGTCATCCGCGGTGAGTGGCCAGCCGTGGCTGAAAGTGATGGGTTGGCCTGAGCCCCAGTCTTTGTAATAAATCTCGGCACCGTCCTTCACTGTGATTGTCGGCATGTTGCCTCCCTTAGGGTTTATGGCGCGGTTCTTCTCGAGTGCGGAGCATAACGCAGGAATGTGAAGGAAGGATTATAAGCCCAGAAAACGCGGTTCATCGTTGTCGTCCGCTTCGGCGATGAAGCGTACAGCCTGATGGCTCGGATTCTCATGGATAAAGGGGATGGCGAGTTTGGCTGGGTGAGTAAAGAATCAAACGGTTTGGGAAGGGCACCTGGAGCGCCTGGGAGGCTGGGAAATGAGCGTCGCAGCAGAGAGATCGTTGGTTTATGAAAATGCAGTGATTTCGTCCGAAGGTTCGGGATCAGGAGTTTCATGGGCGGCGGTAATCGCCGGAGCGTTTGTAACAGCTGCATTGACGTTGATTCTACTGGCGCTCGGTGCGGGAGCAGGGTTGTCGTCGCTTTCGCCGTGGTCAGCCGCCGGGGCACCAGCGTCGGCTGTGAAAACCGGGGCGCTGATCTGGATCGCAATCACGGAAATTATTTCGGCCAGCCTGGGAGGTTATCTTGCCGGCCGTCTGCGCACGAAATGGACCGGCCTTCATGCCGATGAAGTGCACTTTCGCGATACGGCGCATGGTTTCCTGGTCTGGGCAGTGGCATTGGTCGTCTCCGGCGCGCTGTTGACTACTGCGGCGGGAGCGATGGTAGGAGCCGCCAGCCGGAATTCGACGGACGCGCGGGCGGACGATGCGCGGGCAAACCCCAACGACTATTTCGTGGATTCACTTTTCCGTTCGTCGCAGCCGGTGCAGGTCAATGAGGCGGCGCTTCGCGAGCAAGCGACGGTGATCTTCGTGCACTCGCTGGCCCAGCGCCAATTGAACGACTCGGACAAGGCTTACGTGGCCAGTCAAGTGGCGGCCGCAACCGGGATCAATCAGGCCGATGCCGAGCAGCGCGTGGCCGATACCTTTCAACAGGCACAGCAGGCTGCCGATGCGGCTCGCAAGGCGGCGGCGCACGGGCTTTACTGGCTATTCGTTGCTTCGCTTATTGGCGCTTTCTGTGCGAGCTACGCCGCCTTGATGGGCGGCAGGCAGCGAGATCGCTTCCGCGGTTAATTTCAAAGTCCGGCTAAGGCCGGAAGGAGAACCAAATGCGGTCCATCATTCTCTTGCTTTTGGGCGTACCGATCCCGCTGATTATCCTGATTGGCTTGTTTAGCCACTTCTAGGTCTTCGGCATCCTCGGCGCGAGCGGCCCGAATAAAGTCAACGCCGGCGCGTCCTTCCAACTAGCTGAGTAGTTGGTGGTGGAAGTTTGTTTCTCATAAATCGGATTTGTTTACCTTTTTCAGAATTCCGATGGAATTTCCCGGGCCATTTATTCTGGCCCGGCCTGTGGTATATCTTGTTGCGAACAAAAGGCGAACTCAGTGGCCGGGCTGAAAAGTGCCCTAGCGATCGACCCATTAGTTTATTTGGCAGCTGGCTTGCGAGAATCCGACGCGGGACGGGTGTGGGGCGACAAAGCAGTCTAGGAGGTGGACGAATGTCAGTGGCGAAGAAGCTGGTTCTGCTGATGGCGGTCGCGGGCTTTGTTGTTCTAGGGGCGACTCGGGCCGACGAGCTTTTCAACAATCTCGGGAACCTAGGCACTGGCGCAGATCCGACCGGGAGCGATTGGGGGCCACTTGCGGATTCGTTCTCGACCGGCTCGACTGCCTTTGACTTCAACTCTTTGACCGTGATTCTCAGCGGCACGGCTTCCACGGGTTCGACCACGGCGTACCTGCTCAGCGATTCGTCCAGCAGCCCAGGTTCGGTCCTTGAGGAAATCGGGACATTCAGCGAGTCAGGACTATCGAATACGCCCGGTTTGTTTTCGCTTTCGACGTCTTTCATTCTCGCGCCTAACACGACTTATTGGATCGAGCTGACGTCCGGTGATAACAACACGGACTGGCAGTGGACGCTCGACCCCAGCGGCGTCGGCACAGCGGGTCAGTCCGTGGCTAACTTCGAAGGAAGCGGAGGCTGGAACGTGTTTTCAGAAGCCAATGGACCGTATCAGATGGCAGTGACAGGGAAGTCGGTGCCTGAACCGAGTTCCGTCTACCTGCTGCTCGGCGGATTGCTGGCGATAGGCTGCATCGGGTTTCGGCGTCGGTCCACAGCTCGGCCGAACTAGCGGCGCCCTCTCAAAAAGACGCCGGGCTGCATCAGCGCGAGCGTATCGTCAGCTGCGCTTCGCTTTCTCCCAGAGCTGCTCCATGCGGGTACGGGCCAAGTCAGCGAAATGTCGGCCTTCTCTCTCAGCGGCCGATTCCATCCACTCGAAGCGCCTCTTGAACTTGCGGTTGGCCGCTTTGAGTGCGATTTCCGGGTCGACGCCCAAGAAGCGGGCGACATTCACGGCGGCGAAGAAAAGATCTCCCACTTCCTCTTCGAGATGCGACGAGGGTTCTGGTTTGGAGTCTTTCCGTTTTGGCGTGGATTCCAGAGTCGATTCGATTTCGCGCATTTCCTCTTCTAGCTTTTCGAAAATTCCAGCGAGATTTTCCCAGTCGAATCCTACGCGCGCGGCGCGGCGAGTGAGTTGATAGGCTTCGAGAACGGCGGGAAGCGAGCGCGGGACACCACCCAGGATCGAATCAGCCGGGGTTATATCTTGGTTCGATTTTGCGTCCGTGCTCCGTTCCTTGGCGCGCTCCTCGGCTTTGATCTGCTCCCAGTTCTTCAGGACTGCCGCGGAGGTGGATGCTTCCGCTTCGCCGAAGACGTGCGGGTGGCGGCGGACCATTTTGGTATGGACGGACTCGATGATGTCCGACATGGTGAAGCTGCGCGTTTCTTCGGCCAGAATCGCGTGAAAGACAACCTGAAGGAGAAGATCGCCAAGCTCCTCCGAGAATTTGCGCGGATCCCCGGAGTCCATGGCGTCGAGGACTTCGTAGGTTTCCTCGATCAGATATTTGCGGAGCGATGCATGGGTTTGTTCCCGGTCCCAGGGGCAGCCGTTCGGGCCGCGGAGGCGAGCCTGCAGAGCTACGAGTTTTTCGAACCACCTGCCTGCCGCGCGGTCGCGAGCTGAGATGGGAATGTGGGCGCGGTTTCTTGGACGAGGGCGCGCCGCGGATTTGCTGCGACGCTTTTTCCCCGGAGCTCTATATTTTAGGCGAGGAGGCATTGTGTTAGTGACGGTTGGATTGTGATCTGCCAATTTACAGGTGATGTCATTGCGGGACAAGGAAGAGATTAGAGATTGAGGTGCCAGGTGGCAGCCCGCAATCGCGACGTATGATTTGACAGCGTAGAGCGAGTTTGCCCGGCACCGCAGATCCTGTTCCAGTCGTCTCCAAGGCGTTGCCTTGTGGCCGGACCATACGGGTGTTAGACTTTTTCTCAGACACTCCACATACGAGGTTTCTTAAGCGTGGCTGATCCCAAGCGTGACGAAGGATTTAAGGTCGTTGACCGGCGGCTTTTTACTGAGACAGGCGACCTGCGCGAAGATGCCGTCGAGCAGGAGCGGCGCGAGCAGGAAGCTGCCACGCAAGCGGCCGGCGCGCAGGCGGCAGCGGCAAAAGCGGCTGCTGCTACAGCTGCTGCGGCCGGTGATGCTGTTCCCGCAGCTGTTCAACCCGCTGAAGCGATTGCTCCCTCGCGCAGTTTTCAAATGCTGGTTGATTTTCTGACGCGGAATGCGGCGGCGATGATGGGTGGGATGGCCGATCCGCAAACGGGGCAGGCGTATGTGGATCTGGAGGGCGCGCGCGAGGTGATCGACATGATCGACGCGCTGCGGGAAAAAACGCGCGGAAACCTTGCGAAGCAGGACGAGGATTTGATTATGGAAGTGGCCGGGAGCCTCAAACTTTCTTACATGGAAATTTCGAAGGCGGCAGCCCAGGCCATGGCGAAGAAGCAGGCAACGAAGTAGGGGGCGCGCGGGACCTTCGCGTTTGCGGTCCGAGACGCCTGTGGCTAGCGAAATATGTTGCACCTACGGTGCTGGATCCAGATGTTCTTGCGGCGCCTGTTGATATCGACTCATCCCCTCGCGCTGGTGGCAGCTACATAGTTTTCCACTCGAACATGTAAACTTGCTTCGTTGATGACTTCTTTTCGACTCACGGTCCTGGGTTCGGGAACTTCGATGGGAGTTCCGACGCTCGGATGCCACTGCGACGTGTGCGCATCGACCGACCCGCATGACAAACGGACAAGGCCTTCGGTGCTGCTGAGCTACGGCGGGCGCAATGTGGTGATCGACACAACTCCGGATTTCCGTTCCCAAGCGATGCGCGCGGGTATGGACCGGCTGGACGCGGTGATTTACACGCACGGTCATGCCGATCACATCCTGGGACTCGACGACGTGCGTGCGTTCAACATTAAACAGCGGGCGGCTGTGCCGATCTACGCTTCGGTGGAAACGCTCGCGACACTTAAGAGACAGTTCAGCTATATTTTCGAGAAACCGACTCCCGGCGCGACGGTTCCTCAGATCGAGATGCACTCCATCGACGGTCCTTTTGAACTCCTCGGCGCTCGGTTTGTGCCCATTCAGGCGATGCACGGAACTCAGCCAGTGCTCGGATTTCGCATCGGTCGCGTCGCGTACCTGACGGATTTCAGCGCGGTTCCGGACGAATCGAAGGAATTGCTGCGCGGGTTGGATGATTTTATTCTGGACGCGCTGAGATACACCTTTCATCCCACGCACTCAAACGTCGAACAGTCGTTGGCGCTGGTGACGGAGCTGAAGCCCAAGCGCGCCTGGTTCACGCACATTTGCCACGATCTCGGGCACGAGGCGGCGAATTCGAAGCTGCCGGAGAATGTGCGCCTGGCCTACGACGGGCTTCAGATTGACGGTGAATTCTGATGGCGCTGGCCGTATTGCGGTCGCCCGCGGAATGGCTCGCGCGCTATGGGGCTGGCGACATGGGTGCGCGGCGAAAATCGGCAGTAACAATCGGCAATTTCGACGGGTGCCATCGCGGTCATCAGAAAATCCTGCACGATGTGGTGGATTGCGCCCGCAGGTCCGACGCGATTGCGGCGGTGCTGACTTTTTTCCCCCATCCGGCCCGCGTGCTACGGCCCGGCGACGCGCCCGCGCTGCTTGAGACACTCGATCAACGGCTCGCCGCGATCGAGAGTTGCGGCATCGATGCTGCGATGGTTCTAATGTTCGATCGGGAACTTGCGAACGTCAGCGCGGAAGAGTTCGTGCGGCGAATGCTGGCGGAAACCATGGCGGCGCAGTCTGTTCTGGTAGGACGAAATTTCCGGTTCGGACACGGCGGAGCGGGCGACGTGAAGCTGCTAGGTGATCTCGGTGCGCAGTTTGGATTTAGGGCCGAGATCGTGCCGCCGGTGACCGAAAATGGCGTAGTGATTTCGAGCACGGCAATCCGAGCGGCGATTCGCGATGGGCGCGTGGAGGATGCGCGGAGGATGCTAGGGCGGCCTTACGCGCTGGCGGGAGAGATTCGCACCGGTACGGGGCAGGGGAGAAAGCTGGTTGTCCCCACTTTGAATTTGGCCACCGAGCAGGAAGTGCTACCGAAGAACGGTGTCTACGCGACGGAAGCGAGCGTCGGCGGGAAAACATTTCGAGCCGCAACGAATGTTGGTATGCGGCCGACGTTCGATGGCGCGCGGATTACGATTGAGTCCCATCTTTTCGATTTCGACCAGATGCTCACCAGCGGAAAGCTGGAGGTTCGTTTCTGGCAACGGTTACGGGATGAGCGGAAGTTTTCGGGACCGGTGGAACTAAAGGAGCAAGTGTTGCTGGATATCGAGGAGGCGCGACGGTTCTTCGCCGCGGCTGCGCACTAGCTGGCCGGATACATCGGCAATCCTCAGGCGTTCAACGTGCGAGCGTTCTTCAGACCTGGATTTCAGCAATAGTTGTTAAGAGCACAGACAGGACTGTCGGTGCCACTCAATTCCAAATCCTGGAATCAGGACTTGGCGCGGCAATCGCCGCAGATGCCGCCTACTTCTGTGCGAGCGATGCTAATTTCGATGTCGCAGTCTTTCGCGATTTGCGCTTTGAGATCTTCGTAAAGCTCGCTTTCGATCTCCCGGACTTTCCCGCAGCGAATGCAGGCAACATGAATATGGTCACGCGGGCCGTGACTTTCGTAATAATGGCGGTGACCTCGAAGGTGCAGAAGATCGAGTTCGTCGATCAGGCCGAAACCCTTCAGAAGCTCAAGCGTCCGGTAGACAGTAACCTGCGTGATCTCGGGATCGATTTTCTGGGCGCGTGCAAGAATTTCGTTCGCGTCCATATGCTCGGTGGCGGACTCCATTACTTCCACGACCACCCGGCGCTGACGCGTGAGGCGGATTTTGCGCGCCCTGAGTTCCTTCTGAAGATGGCCCGGTGGGGCGTCGATGTTGATTCGCTCGCCAGATGAGACGCGATGTGAAGGGGTCGACGACATGGTTACCAGAGGATTATACCAAAAATGGCAACCGACCGTGAGGAACCGCCCAAGAAAGCTCTCGAACAGAATGGCGGACGATTCGTCGCGTATTTCCGGAAAGTCGGCCGCCGGCTCGAGCTACTGGTGATGGCCCTGGATGATCCGCATGATGTCGCTGTACATCACGAAGGCGAATAGACCGAGTAGGAACACCAAGCCAACCTGTACGAATCGCTCTTTAAAGGCGACGCTCAAGTCGCGCCGCATGATGCCCTCAATCGCCAGCATCAGCACGTGGCCGCCGTCGAGGATGGGTATCGGCAGCAAGTTGAGCAGCCCAAGATTCAAGCTGATGACGGCGCCGAGGAAGATCAGGTCGATCGGGCCGCGTTTGGCTGCCCGCCCTGACTCGCGGGCGATGCCAATAACGCCCTGCAGATCCCGGACGGAAACCTTTCCGCTGGCGAGGCCGCCGAGGACGATGCCGATTTGGCGGACGCCCGTTACCGTGGAGCCCCAGGAGTTCTTAGCCGACGCAGCGAATGACTCGCGCTCGTAATAGTTCTGCGTTTCCGATGTCACGCCGATTAGCCAGACCATCTTACCGTCGGCATCCATGGAGCGCACGGGCGCGAGCGAAACGGGAAGATCCTTTCCGTTTCGCTGCACCTGAAGGTGAAGTTCGCGACCCTCCGAGTTATGCACGGCATCGACGAACTGAGGAAAAGTGACAACAGGCGCCCCATCGATGGAAACAACCAAATCCCCGCTCTGCAGTCCTGCCCGATCCGCGGGAGTGCCTGAATAGACCTCATCCAGGACAGGACGAATGGGCGGATATCCGAACAGGTCGTCAACAGAAGATTGCTGCGTGGCGGAAACGGTCAGGGTTTGCCGCGCACCATTACGGAGGACCGCGATTGAAACCGCGTCACCGGGCTTGACGGATTCAGCAGCGGCGTAGACATCATGCCAATTGGCGGTGTTCTTGCCGTTCACCTGGACGATGCGATCGCCCGCCATTACACCGGGTGACGCGTCTCCGTGGCCGACAGCGACAACTTCCGGAGCCTGCTGAAAATAGCTGGGAGTGGGGATGCCGACAAGCCAGAAAACACCCATGAAGACGACAAAGGTTAGCAGGATATTCATCGCCGGCCCAGCAACCGCAATGATGCAACGCTGCCAACGGGGGCGCGACAGGAATTCGTACGCGGCTCCGGTCCGTTCCTCGACCGGATTATCACCCGCCATTCGGACATAGCCGCCGAGCGGCAACGCGCTGATGCGGTAGTCGGTGTCGCCGCGCCTGAAGCCCCACAGGCGTGGGCCGAAGCCGATCGAAAAGACGTCCACGCGCACGCCGCACCATTTGGCCGCGATGAAGTGACCCCATTCGTGGAGCAGAACCAAGATGCCGAGAACGATGCCGCCGGCGATGAGAATCCTGAGAGTATCGGTCATAGACGCTTAGCCCATTTTACAGACATCTCTTACGTTTCGAAAAGCAGCGTTTGAAATCTCCTCCAAAAGCCAAACAAACGTTATTTCTCTCGCTACCGGCACTGTTCAGTTAGCGTTTGGCTGCCGCTACAAACTGGCAAGCCAAGCGCCGCGCTTCCGCGTCGGCGGCGAGGACGTCGTCGATGCTGCCCATCTTCGCGTGGGTCATCTTCTCTAGTACGCGCTCGATGACTTTTCCGATTCCCAGAAACGGCAGTCTTCGCTCCAGGAATGCGGCGACAGCGATTTCGTCTGCCGCGTTCAGCGCGCAAGGCATTGGACCGCCTTGCCGGGCCGCCTCATAAGCCAGTTCAAAGCAGCGGAACTTACGCGGCGGGACGGACTCAAAGTCGAGCCGTTTCAGCGCGGACCAGTCCAAAGCGCACTGATTAGATGCAACTCGATCAGGATACGTTAGCGCGTATTGAATGGGCATGCGCATGTCGGTGGGGCCGAGCTGCGCGAGGATCGAGCCGTCGATATATTCCACCATGGAGTGAATAGTCGACTGCGGATGGATCACGACGTGGATCCGGTCTAGATCCATGCCGAAAAGCCATTTGGCCTCGATTACTTCGAATCCCTTGTTCATGAGCGTAGCGGAGTCGATGGTGATGCGCTGGCCCATTTTCCAGTTCGGGTGCGCCAGGGCCTGCTTCGGCGTCACCCGCTTCAATTTTGAGACCGGCGTCTTGCGAAATGGCCCGCCCGAGGCGGTGAGAACCAAACGACGAACCTCGCGATTGCCGCCGGCCCGAAGGCACTGGTGGATGGCGTTGTGCTCGCTATCGACGGGCAGTAAAGCGACTTTGTGGCGCGCAACCGCGGCCATGACGACCTCGCCCGCCGCGACGAGGACTTCTTTGTTGGCCAGCGCGATGTCCTTTTTGTGCTCGATTGCTTTGTAAGTAGCGTTCAGGCCCACGACACCGACGGCGGCCGAGACGACCATTTCGGTATCCGGGTGCGTCGCTACGCGTTCGATGCCTTCCGCGCCCGACAGAATTTCAGGGAACGGGAATTGGCCGCCGCGCGATTTCAGCAACTCGCGAAGCTTCGCCGCCGCCTCAGGTGTGCCGGCCGAGACGACCTTGGGGTGATGGCAAAGGATTTGTTCGGCGATAATCGCGACGTTCGAGCCTGCCGCTAGAGCGACCACTTCGAATGAGCCTGGGTGCGAATCGACGACCTCAAGCGTTTGGCGGCCGATCGAACCGGTCGAACCGAGGATGGAAATGCGTTTCATTTGTTTTTGCGGAGCGGGGACAATCTTACAGGCTTTCAAGGGAATTGCGAATGTGGTCGGCGGGAAAATTGCGCGGCAGTTTCAAAGAAACGGGTTCGTCCTAGGGCGTATGCGAGGCTCGCACGGCGAGACGCAAGCAGCACGCACCAGCGCGGCCGTTCCACTACCTTCGGGCGGGACGAAATGATAGATTGTTGGCCCCCAGCGCGGCAGCCGCGCGGAGATTTCAGGCTTGAAGGAGAGATTTCTACGATGAGAGTTACATATCGACTTACGCTTGCCGCTTCGTTGCTGGCATTATTAGTGATTCTTGCAAGCCCGCCCACAGCTTCCGCGAAGTGGGATTCATATCACAACGCGCTGGGGCACCTGCGAGCTGCGCGCGCTTTGATCGAGCACCCTGATAGCGGTGAGCTCCACGATCAGGAACGCAACGCCATCGCGGAAATCGACGCTGCACTCGCGGAGCTGAAGTCGGTCGCCGATGACGGCAAAAGCCTGGAAGATCATCCGGGCGCCGATCTGCACGCACGGTGGATTCCGCGGCTGAACAAGGCCGTCGAACAGCTCAACAAAGCCCATGACGACGTGACGAAGGAAGACGATTCGTCTGGGGCACGCGAGCGCGCCGTGCAACATATCGGTCAGGCGCGGAAATTCATTACGCAGGCGATCGCGCTGGAACAGTAGGCTGTCTGATTTCGTTGCAGATGCTGATCGATGGAAAACGGCGGGGCTAACGCCCCGCCTTTTTATCCCTGGCCCGAAAATCGAGCGGATCGAAATACGCTTCGTCTCCTCAGCCCCGATTTTGATCGCTCCGCTGTGATACGATTACGGTGCAGTTTCGAGGAATAACCCGCAATTGAGCACTCCCTTAACTACAACTTCGCTTTGGGCCATTCCGCTGGGAGGTCTGGGCGAATTCGGCATGAACATGATGGCGTTGCGTTTCGGCGACGACATCATTGTCATTGACGCGGGTCTGATGTTCCCGGAGCAGGAGCTTCTGGGCGTCGACATCGTCATCCCCGACATCACCTACCTGAAGCAGAACAGAAGCAAGGTTCGCGCGATCATCCTGACCCATGCGCACGAGGATCATATCGGCGCGATTCCGTACATTCTAGGCGACCTGAATGTGCCGGTATACGGGACACAGTTCACTCTGGCGTTAGTGCGAAAGAAGCTGGAAGAGCATGCGCTGCTGGACGCTGCGGTGCTGAACGAAGTCGCGCCCGGCGAAATCACGAAGATAGGGCCCTTTCAGATCGAGTACCTGCATGTGACGCACAGCACCATCGACTGCGTGGCGCTGGCGATTCGTACGCCGGTGGGAATCATCATCCACACGGGCGACTACAAGATGGATCCCACGCCGGTTGACGGCAAACCTTTCGACCTGCATGCGTTTGCCCGCTACGGTCAGGAAGGCGTGCTCGCCCTCTTCAGCGACAGCACGAACGTGGAGCGGCCGGGCTTCACGCCTTCCGAGAAAGCGGTGGTCGTGCGGATGGAGGAGCTGTTCCGCGCGGCACCGGAAAAAGTCGTCGTGTCGTGTTTTTCCAGCTCCGTGCATCGCATTCAACAGGTCATCGACGTGGCGCAGTCGGTGGGGCGCAAAGTCGGGTTTGTCGGCCGGAGCATGGTGGACAACGTCGAGATTGCGCACGGCCTCTCCAAGCTGCGGATTCCCGACGGCAGCATCGTGCGGCCGCAGGATTTGCGCACTTACGACCCGAAAAAGTTGGTCGTGCTTGCCAGCGGGACGCAGGCCGAACCGATGTCGGCGCTTTCGCGGATCTCCGTGGACAATCACCGGCTGATCAGTATCGCGGAGAACGATACCGTGATTTTATCCGCGCGCATCATCCCGGGAAACGAAAAGGCGATTTTTCGCATGATCGATCATCTCTTCCGGCGGCGCGTGCTGGTCTATTACGAGGGCGGGCGCAACGCGCCGATACATGTGTCCGGACACGCGAGCCAGGAGGAGATGAAAATTCTCTTGCAGCTCGTGCGACCGAAATATTTCATCCCCATGCACGGCGAATACCGCCAGCTTTTCCAGCAGGCGGCGCTGGCCGAACAGGTCGGGGCGGTTTCCGGGCAGATCTTCCTGCTCGAAACCGGTCAGCCGCTCGAGTTCACGGCCGATGGAAGCGCCTACCGGCGCGAGGTGGTCCCGGCGGGGCGCGTGATGGTCGATTCAGGTTCGCTCGAGGAAATTGCAGACGTTGTGGTGCGGGACCGCAAGCATCTTTCCGAAGACGGCGTGGTGGTGCCGATCATCGCCATCGACAAGCACACGGGAAGAATCGAAATACCGCCTGAGATCGTGACCCGCGGGTTCCTGCCCAGCGACGACGGGCAGCAGATTCTGGCCAAGGCGCGCGAAGTGGTGCTGAAGACCGTGGAGGAGTCCAGCGCCGAGGAAAAAATGGACTGGAGTGTGATTAAGGAAAAGATTCGCGTGGATCTGAAGCGCTATCTGAATAAGCAAACCGCCAAACGGCCACTTATTTTGCCGGTTATCCTCGAAGTATAGTTGCCTGTGACATTAAAGGGCGCTGCCTTATGTTTCGCACTTCGCCATCCACGATGAAAACATCAGTGCGCGACTACACCCCTGCGGATTTCGACGCGCTGCACAAAATTGATCAGGAGTGTTTCGAGCCAGCCATCGCCTATTCGCGTGGCCAGCTGCGAGAATATCTGGATCTACCCGGAGCGGAGTGCGTGATTGCAGAATCGGAGGAGGGCATCGCGGGATTTCTGGTGACCGCGCACGCGCGCAGCGTCGGATATATCGTGACGATTGACGTGCTGCCCGAGTTCCGCCGCCATTCAGCGGGCACGAAGCTTTTGACCGAGGCCGAGAGGCGACTGGCAGCCGCCGGAGTCCGCACGATCGAACTCGAAACGGCAACCGATAACGCTTCGGCGATTGCCTTCTGGCAGAAGCACGGTTATCGTACTCGAGGAGTGATCAAGAACTATTATCCGAACGGCCGCGACGCGTTTTCGATGAGCAAGCCGACCCCTTAGAACGACCAGCCCGACTTCGTATCGACGCGAGGAAACTTGAGCGACTATTTACTATCCGTTATTCTCGGCATTGTCGAGGGCCTCACGGAATTCCTGCCGGTCAGCTCGACCGCGCATCTGCGCATCGCGGAGTCACTGCTCCATATCCCTCTCGATAACGGCTACTGGAAGATGTACACCATCGTGATTCAGCTGGGCGCGATTTTGTGCCTGCCGATTTATTTCCGCAGCCGCATCGCGAAGTTTTTATCGACGTTTCCGCGGGGAGAGCGCGGCGATCGCACCGTGCTGACACACCCGCTGAGCCTGGTCGCAATTGCGTTCGTGGTCACGGCGATTCCTTCGCTCCTGCTTTCCAAAGTTATCGGCAAACATCTGGAAAGCCTGAAGATCATAGGGGTGTCTCTGGTGATCGGTGGCGTGGTGATGTGGCTGGTCGACGCGATCAACGCAAAAGCAGAAGCAAGTGGACAGAGTGCGTCAACGGGGCGCATCCACACTTGGCACATGGAGGAAATGAGTCTGGGACAAGCCGTCTGGATCGGCGCTTGCGAGATTTTGTCTGCTGTCTTTCCGGGGACGTCACGTTCGATGTCGACGATTACAGGCGGGCAGATCGCGGGAATGTCGCGGGCTTCGGCACTGGAATTTTCGTTTTTTCTGTCGATGCCCGTGATGGCCGCGGCCACTGGGTACGACCTGCTGAAATCGTTGCTCGGCAAGGGCGATAACGCGATCGGAGTATCGGGCATCAATCAGCAACAGTGGATAACGCTAATCATTGGCATTGTCGTGTCCTTCATCGTTGCGTATGGCGTGGTCGCGTGGTTTATGGCCTGGGTGCGCAAACACGGCTTCGTTCCTTTCGCGATTTACAGAATCCTGGCCGGCGGCGCGCTCCTGCTCTGGCTCTCGAAGCTGGCGTCCTAGACGGACCGTAACCTCCGGATTCTCCGCCTGGATACTACTGACATACGTCCTTCCACTTGCCAGTTGTCAATTCGTACCGTACGCAGTAGGCTACGGCCCTCGGAGTGCTCGAAGTCACCATGCGAATGCGAACCGTGCGGTTTCTATTCGCGCTGGCCTTGTGCGCCTGCGCCGCCGCAGTCGTGCGTGCCGACACGATTTCCGGCACGGTCAAAGATCCGGCCGGCCAACTAGTCCCAAGCGCACAAGTCGAAATCACCGGCGACAGGTTTGCCCGCTCCGCTCAGGCTCACCACCGGCCCGGATGGAAAATTTTCCGCCCCGGACCTGAAGCCAGGGAAATATTCCGTTCGTGTGACGCGCGACGGATTCGATCCTTTGCTGACCGCAGTCGACCTACACGGCACAATCGATCTGCAACTCGCCCTGATCCTCGCGGCCCAGCAAACGAGCGTCAACGTGACTGCCAAGAGCAGCGGTTACGCGAACTCCGATCCCTTTTACGTGCAGCTAAGAAACAGCGGGCTCGGCGACAGCTTCAAGGTCGAAAACATGTCGCTCGGGCTCGATGTGGGAAATTTGTATTTCAAAAGCGGAACGCTGACTCTGCTGACGCCGGTGAACGGCCTGGATACCGGCGCGATTTTCGTCGGAGAGGGGCATTTCAGTCTCAAGCCCGTCACCCCGATCGACCAGCATGAACTTTCGCGCCGCATGGGCGCGTCGTCCGTGGAGGAAGATTTCACTAGCGTGGTGATCCGCTACACGCGCGATTTCGCGCCGCAGGTTCGCGGCCTGGGCACGGAAAAAACCAGCATGCCCCCGGTGACCGAGGACGTTTTCCGCCACTGGAAAGAGCGCGTGCGCCGCAGCACCGATTCGCCGATCAGTTTCACGGAAGGCGAGTTCGACGACGAATCGATGGACAACGTCGACGCCGAAGAGCTCGCCGCCCTCTACAATCCGAAGCATCCCGCTTTCGCGAATTTCTTTATTCAAGGCGTCTCACACAAGGATTTGCGATTCTTCGTCCGCTTGCGCGTAGGGGCCATCCCGCAGTTGGATTCGCCCGAGGAAGTCGCACTGATCAATTTCGGTGGCGACAGCATGGAAGACGGCATCTGGTACGCCGATCACCTGAAGGCCGAGATTGTGAATCGCACGGCCAATTCGCGCGAGGATCGCCGGATTTTCGCGGCCCACGCCTACAAAATCGAAACGGCCGTATCTAAGAACGACCATCTCTTCAGTCGCGCGACCATCACACTGGTGGCGCTGATCCCGGGTGAGCGCGTGATCAAGTTCGACTTGTTGCCGCGGCTTCGCGTCACCCGAGTGCTGGATCCGAATGGCAAGGATCTGCATTTCGTGCAGGAGGGGCACAAGCAGGATGGCTCGTTCTACGCCATCCTCGACGAGCCGTTCGAAGTCGGGGCTGAACGCGCCATTACCGTCGAATATGAGGGAGACAAAGTTTTGTACAATGCGGGGAACGGCAGTTACTACGTGGAAGCCCGCACCGCGTGGTATCCCAACGTCGACGGCTTCAATGAAAAGTCTCTTTTTGATCTGACCTTCAAGGTCCCGCCGCGCAACAAGGTCATCAGCGTCGGAAAGCTGGTCAGCGAATCGAACGAAGACGGCTTCGCCGTCTCGCACTGGGTCACGCCCTCGCCCGTCGCTGTCGCGGGTTTCAACTATGGCCAATACCTGCCGGCGACCATCGACGATCCGAAAACGCACTACACCATTTCCGGCTATTACCTTTCTCAGCTGCCCGACTATCTAGAGAGTTTTTCCGGGTCCCACAACCTGCCCGGAGAAGCGCCGGGCGGCGGTGACATGCAATCGTCGGCGCTGGCGGCGCTGGCGCCCAAGAAAATGACGGACTACATGCTGGACCAGACGCGCGCGCAGATGGAGTTGTGCACTTTCTATTTCGGGCGCGGTCCCTACGACAGTCTCGCCGTCACCGAGCAGCCCAATTTCAACTTCGGCCAGTCCTGGCCCGGACTCATCTACCTTCCGATCATGGCCTACATCGATTCGACCCAGCGTTGGATGATGTTCGGCCACATCGATCAGAACGCGACCGGTTTCGTCCGCGAAGTCACGCCGCACGAAGTGGCGCATCAATGGTGGGGCCACAGCGTCACGTGGGCTTCCTATCATGACCTCTGGCTTTCCGAGGGGTTTGCGGAGTTTTCCGCCGGGCTCTTCCTGCAGCAGGCGGTTGGAGATAAATGGCAGCACGACTACATCGATTTCTGGGACCGCCAGAAGCACCGCGTACTCGACAAGAACAATTTCGGCATTTCGCCAGACGATGCCGGTCCGCTGTGGATGGGGCTTCGGCTCATTGCGGCGAAGTCGCTCAATGCCTATCAGGGCGATATTTATTCCAAAGGCGCGTACGTCCTGGGCATGCTCCGCTCAGTCATGTACGACGATAATGCGGTGAAGCCTGAAGATAAAGAAAAGGTCTTCATCGACACCATGCATGATTTCGTTGAAACACACAGGAACGCTCCGGCCTCGACCGAATCGTTCATGGCCGTCGTGAATAAACACGTGCCGCCGCGGCTCGACCTTCAGAAAAACGGCCGGCTCGACTGGTTCTTCCAGGAATGGGTGTTCGGAACCGATGTTCCGAAGTACGACTTCAAATACGACTCCATGCCCGGCGACGGCAAATCCGTGCGCATTCGCGCCACCATTACCCAGAGCGAAGTCTCTCCCAATTTCGCGATGTTCGTTCCGGTGTTCGCCGATTTCGGCCAGGGCATGGTGCGACTGAACCAGGTCGAGATGGTTGGCAGCTCCACCCGCACCGTGGATTTCGTTCTGCCCCAGGCTCCGAAAAAAATCGCCCTCAATTATTACAAAGAGGTTCTCGAGCGCTAACCTCTCCTCGGTGTTTCTTTGCTTCTGTGGATGGTCATAACTCGCTAAAAACAAAGAAAACGCGTGCCAAAGAAGTGTCACAACGTTTCGACCTACGAAATCGCGTTCTCGCGAAAGTTGCGCTGCTGGAACACGCCTCTTGCAATAACATTGTGCACCCCAGAATCGCGTTTGCTATAGTCGTCCGCGTACTCGCGTTCCTCCGAACGGGTTCCGCGCCACAGCGCCGGCGCGACCCAGCCCTGAGGCGTCGCGGTTGCTGCGGTGGTTTCTGCGCCGGCGGCCCGCGACGTCGCTTGCGCCACGGCCTTCCCCCCATGCCTAGGAGATTTTAGTGCGCGTCCTGACACCAACTGAAAACAAACGCTTCAACGAGATGATCGGGTTCATCGGTCTGAGTCTGGCAATATTGCTGGCGTTGAGCTTGCTGACGTATTCACCGATGGATGCGTCGTTCAACGTCTCCGCGCCGCCGCCGGGCTCTGGACCGGCGCGGAACTGGATTGGTCCGGTCGGCGCGCATACAGCCGACTTGTTCTTCCAGTTTGCGGGCTACGGAGCGTTTCTATTTCCGATCGGCATGTTTCTGGTGGCGATGCGTTGGTTCCGCAGCCAGTTGCTGGAAGCTCCCACAGCGAAGCTGATCGGCTGGGCGCTGCTGCTCCTTTCGATCTCGGCGGAGATGACGCTGATTCACATGCCGGAGGTGCGCGGCACGCTCCCTCCCGGCGGATTGATAGGGAAGCTTCTCGCGTCGGGACTTCGAGCTGCATTGAATCCTGTGGGCGCGAATTTGGTGGCCCTGGCGACGCTTTTGACGGCGCTTTTTTTGGCGACAAGCTTCTCGTTTCGCACGGCCGTCCAGTGGATGAAGAAGCCGATGGCCGGCGACGGACTGATCGGTCAATGGATTGCGCGGGCGAGAGCGTGGCGCGAAGAGCGCGAATCGAAGCGGTTGCGCAAGCAGGTGGAGGAAATCAAGATCGCGGGACGAAAGCCCGTGACGCAGCAACGGGTTTCGACAAAAGAAATTGAAGATGACGATGAGGAGCAAGCCGCGTCGGTATCGGTGATCGACGACAGGCCCGCCCAAGGCGAGCGTGGACCTCACGTGATCCAGTTCCACGAGCCCACGCCGGTACCACCGGCAAAGAAGTCGGCCGAGCCCAAGATTTCTCGTGGCAAGACGAACTTCCGTCTGCCCCCGCCCAGCTTGCTGCAAGCGGCGGAACGCGGCGAGAAAATGGACGAGAGCGAGCTAAAGGAATGCGCCCGCGCGATCGAGCAGAAATGTTCGGAATTTGAAGTCGGCGGGCACATCACTCAAATCAATCCGGGTCCGGTGGTCACCACATTTGAGTTCAAACCGGAGGCCGGCATCAAATACAGCCGGATCACCGGCCTGGGCGAGGACTTGTGCCTGGCGTTGCGGGCTGAGTCGATATTGATCGAGCGCATCCCGGGAAAATCGACCGTCGGCATCGAAGTGCCCAACGCCCGGCGCGAGACGATTGCGCTGCGTGACGTGATCGAGTCGCCCGAGTTCTCACACTCGTCTTCCAAACTCTCCGTGCCGCTGGGTAAGGACCTTATCGGGCGCATCCGAGCGGCCGACCTCACGCAGATGCCGCACTTGCTGATCGCCGGTTCGACCGGCACGGGCAAAAGCGTTTTTATTAACTCGTTGCTGATGGGCATGCTGTACAAATCCACGCCCGACGAATTG
Organism: uncultured Acidobacteriota bacterium; assembly: GCA_963800535.1. Lineage (GTDB taxonomy): Bacteria > Acidobacteriota > Terriglobia > Acidiferrales > UBA7541 > Palsa-295. Next base: position 85,542 of record CAWDBK010000007.1, on the reverse strand, counting down.
AAACTGGTTCTCATCGATCCGAAGCGGCTCGAACTGGGCCTTTACGCCGATATTCCGCATCTTCAGACGCCCGTTGTGACGGACGCAAAGGTAGCCGCGAATGTCCTGCGCAACGCCACGCGCGAGATGGAGCGGCGGCTGAAGCTGCTGGCGCAGCGCAGCGTGCGAAATATCGATCAGTACAATCGCACATTCGAGAAGGGCCAATCGCTTTCGCTCTTCGACAATACGGATGAAGAAGAACATCGTCCGCTGCCGTACCTGGTCATCGTCATCGACGAGTTGGCCGACCTAATGATGGTCGATACGAATGGCGTCGAGGAATCGATCACGCGGCTGGCGCAGATGGCGCGCGCGGTCGGAATTCATCTGATTCTGGCGACCCAGCGGCCGTCGGTCGACGTGATCACCGGCTTGATTAAGGCGAATTTCCCGGCGCGCATTTCGTTCCGCGTGGCCAGCAAAGTCGACTCCCGGACCATTCTCGATACCAACGGCTCGGAATCGCTCCTCGGCAAAGGCGACATGCTCTACCTTCCGGCTGGTTCCTCTCGCCTTCACCGCATTCACGGGCCTTACGTGCACGAAAGCGAAGTTGGAGCGGTTTGCGATTTCTGGCGCGAGCAGGCCAAGGCCGTTTACAACGAAGAATTGCTCAAGCCGCCGAAGGACGAGAACGCAATCAGTGGCGGGGAAGCAGGCGAAGGCGGCGAAGAGGCGGACGACGAGCTTTATCAGGATGCCGTGCGCGTGTGCTGCGAGATGGGCCGCGCTTCGACATCCACACTGCAGCGGCGGCTGCGGATCGGGTACGGCCGTGCGGCTCGCTTGATTGACCTAATGGAGAAGGACGGCATCGTGGGGCCGGCCGACGGCGCCAAACCTCGCGAAGTACTCAAGGGCAAGGACTGGATGAAGGAATTCGACGACTCCGTGCACTGATTCTCCACGCGACTCCGTTTCGAACTAAAAGCGAGCGGTTGACAAACGGAATCTGCGCTTTCCGCTTTGCCTGCACATCGGTTTTCCGTAGAATCGGAAGTTGTTCCGGTGCCGAGGTAGCTCACCGGTAGAGCGCGGCCCTGAAAAGGCCGGCGTAGGCAGTTCAACTCTGCCCCTCGGCACCATTCCAATCGTGCTCTGCTAGTTCTGCCGGCGCCTGCGAAATTTTCCCTTATACTTGCCTGCGTTCCAATGACTCAGCCCCATGCAACGGCTAAGATTGAGGTCCGCTCGTGCTCGTCCATCGCGGAATTTTCCGAATGCCTCCGCATCCAGCACGCCATCTGGGGTGAATCGATCGCCGTTCCCGTGCCGATGTTCGTCGTCGCGCACCATTCGGGTGGCGAAGTACTCGGCGCCTATCTCGACGGTAAAATGGTCGGCTTTACACTGGCGTACGTCGGGACTCGATCCGGAAAGCATTTCATTCATTCGCATATGGCGGCGGTTCTGCCCGCCTACCGCGATCGCGGCATCGGTCGCGAATTGAAGATCTTCCAGCGCGGAGAGGCGCTCAAGCGTGGAATCGACTTGATCGAGTGGACGTTTGATCCTCTCGACCTCAAGAACGGATACTTCAATCTCGTTCGTCTCGGCGCTATCGCGCGGCGATACATTCCTGATTGCTATGGTATTACCGACAGCCCCTTGCACGCAGGCCTTCCCACTGACCGGCTGGTCGCCGAGTGGTGGCTAGGGTCCGAGCGTGTGAGGAAGGCTCTCGATGGCGACCCTGCTCCGGCAAAGGTCGGCGCGGAGCGCATTGCCATTTCCGCGAGCTTCGCGACGCACAGAGAGAAGGATCGCCAGGTTGCCGTTCGACTGCAGTCGGACTTCCGCGAACAATTTGAGAAATCGTTTTCAAAGGGCTACGCGGCCACTGGTGTCGAATCACGCGAAGGTGCAACTGACTACGTCCTCGAGTCGGTCGCGGTGATAGAAGGTTTGAACCTGGCAGCGCTAAAGGAAAGCTGAACGCGACAATGCGCATTCGCAAACTCACTCTCCGTGAAATTCACCTCAAGCTGCTATCGCCGTTTCAGACCAGTTTCGGTACGTCCGACCTGCGGCGCATCCTCCTTCTCGAAGCGGACGTCGACGGGATTTCGTCCTGGGGTGAATCGACCGCGGGCGAGAATCCGTTCTACTGCTATGAAACTGTCGAAACCGCATGGTTGATCCTGCGCGACTATCTCTGGCCGCTGGTGAAAGGCAGGGAATTCGGCTCGGCCGCGGAAGTTTGGGACCTGCTGGCACCTGTCCGGGGGCATAACATGGCCAAGGCCGGTCTCGAAATCGCTATCTGGGACGCGGAAGCAAAGCTCAAGAACATGCCGCTCGCGAAATTGCTCGGCGGCACACGCGCGGAGATCCCCTGCGGAGTGTCGATCGGCATCCAGCCCACAACTGCCGGACTTATCGCGAAAGTCGAGGAAGCCCTCGCGGCCGGCTATCAGCGGATCAAAATAAAAATCAAACCAGGCTACGATCTGGAACCGGTCCGCGCGTTGCGCGAGCGTTTCGCGCAGATTCGCCTGATGGTCGACGCGAATTCCGCCTATCGGCTCGAAGACGCGTCACTGCTTAGAGCGCTCGATGATTTCTACCTGATCATGATCGAGCAGCCTCTGGGCTGGGACGACATCTACTCGCACGCCGAAATCCAGCGGCAGCTCCAGACGCCGATATGCCTTGACGAGTGCATTCACGACGTGGAAAACGCCCGCGCAGCGATTGAAATGGGCGCGTGCAAAATTATCAACATCAAGCTGGGCCGCGTCGGCGGTCACACGTCCGCCCGGCGCATCCACGATCTTTGTCAATCGCGGTCGGTTCCCGTTTGGTGCGGTGGCATGCTCGAATCCGGAATCGGGCGCGCGCACAACATAGCGATGTCGACCCTCGCGAATTTCTCGCTTCCCGGGGACGTATCCGCAAGCCGCCGCTACTGGACCGAAGACATCATCACACCCGAAGTCGAAGTGACGCCGCAGGGCACGATCCGTGTGCCGACCGCGGCCGGAATCGGGTACGAACCTCGCCGGGACCGCATCGAGAAGCTCACCGTGCGGCGCGAAGTGCTCGAGTAGCCGGTCGTGAGCGCGACTGCTCCTACTTCACGTGGCGCGACTGGAGCTGGTCCCAGCAAGTTCCTGCTCGTACTCGCACTGATCGCTGTGCTGCTGGCGTGGTCGATCAACTACATCGTCGGCAAGATCACACTGACGCATTTCGACGCGATCACACTGGCGTCATTCCGATTTCAGGTTTCCGCAGTTGTACTGCTGGCGCTCTATTTCAGCCGATCCAATCGCATGCCGCTGCGCGGGCGGGACATTTGGACCTTCGCCTACCTCGGATTTTTCGGATACGCGATCAATCAGGGCGGATTCGTCATCGGCCTTTCACTCACTACCTCAGACCATTCCGTAGTTATCGTGGCGCTGGGGCCGATTCTGATCCTGGCCATGGCCCGAGTCATGAGACTGGAAACTCTGACGGCAGGGAAAGTCGTAGGTATGGTGATTTCATTCTCGGGCGTCCTGTTGCTGGAGACCGATCAAGGATCGCCTCTTCATTCGCCGCTACTCTTCGGCGATTTGATTACCCTCGCCGGCACCCTCGGGTACTCCATCTACACCGTACTTGCGAAACGGGTGTCGCGCTCCTACGACACGATTTCGATGAATACGTTCAGCGCCGCAATCGCCGCCGTCCTGTGGCTCCCAATCGCGATACGGCAGGGGACTCGGCTTAATTGGGCAGGCGTGGGCTTCACGGGGTGGGCGGGATTGCTTTACATGGTGCTGTGCAGCGCGGTAGGCGGCTACCTGCTTTTTTATTGGTTGCTGCGCCACATGGAAGCGTCGCGGGTCGTCGTCGTCAATTACTTCCAGCCGGTCGTCGTAGTCCTGCTCTCCATTCCCTTATTGGCCGAACGCCCAACCGCCCGGTTGCTGGTGAGCGGAGTGCTGGTTATTCTCGGTGTTTATCTCACCGAACACGCTTCGGCGCGCGGGCGCGCGGAGAAATCTCGTTTGGCGGAAACCGGGCCCTGAAAAAGAAAAAGGCGGCGTCACAATCGACGCCGCCTTCGGGATTCCAACCACTCGCCGCCTAACCGCGCGATGACTACTTCGCCGGCGCAGGCAGAACCATTTCACAATCGATCTGAATCGCGATCTCGTCGCCGACCATCGGCGCGGGATCCTTGCTCACGCCGAAATCGGTGCGGTTGATCTTGGTCGTCGCCGAAAATCCGCGGCGGGTGCCCATGTGAGTATCGACGGCGCTCGGTCCGCTGACTTCTAGCACGACGGATTTCGTCACGCCTTTGATGGTCAAATCGCCGGTCACCTTAAGCTTTCCTTCGCCGGCCTTTTCCACCTTGGTCGATTTGAACGTGATGTTAGGAAACTTCGCCACGTCAAAGAACCCGTCGCTGCGGAGGTCGTCGTCGCGGCGGGAGACGCGCGTGTCGACCGAGTTCGCGTCGATGGTTACTTCCACCGACGATTTCGTGACGTCCGCGTCATCGAGCATCACCGTCCCGTTGACCTTGGTGAATTCGCCCTGGACGTTCGAAATGCCCAGATGGCGCACGGTGAACTGCGCGTTCGAGTGCATCGGGTCGAGGTTCCATGTGCTAGTAGCCGCCAGTGATGGTACCGCCATCAACACCGCGAGCCCTGCCATTGCGAGAAACTTCTTCATCTGCTGCCTCCTCAGAATTGTGATCGAATGGTCTGCGACGGTGCTACCGCCGCAAGAAAGGTTTACTGGAATTTGAAGCCCACCCAGCGGGCCCCACTCACCCGGTGACCGGGCCCGGCGAGAGTATATACCAGTTTCTCGTGCCCTCGGTCCACGCCAATTGCACGGCTCCGTCGGCTCCGTTGACACCTCCTGGAGCGCGTGCTACGTTCCGCGACGAATATGCCTTCGCGCTCCGGCTCCGCAAAACGAATCGCCGTCATCCCGGGCGACGGCGTTGGCAAGGAAGTCATTCCCGAAGCGGTCAAAATCCTGAAAGCAGCAGCAGAAAAGGGCGAACGAGAGGTGGCGCTCACCGAATTCGATTGGGGCGCGGACCGTTATCTGCGCGACGGCACCACGTTGCCCTCCGATGCCGTCGACATGTTCCGGCGGGATTTCGATGCGATCCTCTTGGGAGCGCTGGGAGATTCTCGCGTTCCGGACAATCGCCATGCCGCAGACATCCTGCTGGGCCTTCGATTCAAACTGGATCTCTATGCGAACGAACGCCCATGCGTGCTTTTCGATCCCAAGCTCACGCCGCTGAAGAATCGCACGGAACACGAAATCCATTTTCATGTCATCCGAGAGAACACCGAAGGTCTCTACGCAGGCATGGGTGGATTCTTCAAAAAGGGCACCGCGGACGAAATTGCCACCCAGGAAGACGTAAACACGCGTAAGGGCGTCGAGCGCATCGTACGCTACGCATTTGAATTCGCGCGCCGGCGTGGGTTGCGACGCGTCTGCATGAGCGATAAATCAAACGCACTGACGTTCGGTCACAATCTCTGGACGCGCGTATTCGCGGAAGTCCGTCGCGAGTATGCCGACATCGACGCGAGTCACATGTACATCGACAATCTGCTGCTCCAAATGGTCCGCGATCCGTCTCAATTTCAAGTAATTGTCACCTGCAATCTTTTTGGCGATATCGCCAGCGACCTGGGAGCGGGACTGATCGGCGGACTGGGGATTGCGCCCTCGGGGAACATTCATCCTGGACAGGTTTCGCTCTTTGAACCCGTGCATGGTTCCGCGCCAGATATTGCCGGGAAGAGAATTGCAAATCCAATGGGTGCGGCCCTCGCGGCGGCCATGATGTGCGACTACATCGGCTGGACCACCGAAGCGAAGTTGATTGAAACCGCCGTCCGCGCGGCAATTCGTGAAGGCAAGACCACAGAGGACCTCGGCGGATCGCTATCGACGTGCGAACTGGGCGACTGGCTCACGCAGCGCGTGACCGCCTCCTAGGCGTTCGCTTTTCCTTTTTGCTCTTCTCTCGCTTTTTCTTTATCCTGAATCGTCTTTAATATTTTCGCGAGCTGTTCGGCAGGAGGAATCATTCGATGTTTGCACGTCGCGCAATTCTGAGTGTTCTGGGTGTGTGCACGTTTGCTTTGACGGCGATGGCCCAGGCCCCTGTTTCGGCCACGCAGCCGGCCGTGTCTCCCGAGCAGGCGCGGTTACTCAAAGCTTCCGAGGTATTCGTGAGGCATTTCTTCGGCTGGGGGCCGGATATCCAGGTCACCATGGGCCCGCTGGCACCCTCGCCGTCCCCTGAGTTCTATACCGTTCCGATTCAAGTGAAAGTCGGGGAGCAAACACAGACGGGCGAAGTATTCGTCAGCAAGGATGGCAAAACGCTGTTGCGCGGAGAACTCTATGACATGGCCACCGATCCTTTCGCGGCGAACCGGCAGAAAGTTCATATCGACGGGAATCCGTCGATGGGACCGGCCGACGCCTCGGTCACGCTAGTTGAGTTTAGCGATTTTGAGTGCCCGCACTGTCGGGAACTCCATGAGGAACTAAAGGCCGTCGAGACACGCTTTCCGCAGCTGCGAATCGTCTACAAGGATTTTCCTCTTACCACAATTCATCCCTGGGCGCAGACCGCGGCGATTGGAGGACGCTGCGCATATGAGCAGAATCCTCAAGCGTTTTGGAAGGTGCACGACGCGATCTTCGATAGCCAGGATGTGCTTTCACCGGAAAACGTGTGGGACAAGCTCGTCGGTTTCGCGAAAGAGGCTGGACTGGATGCCGACACGTTCAAGGCGTGTCTTTCTTCACCCGACGCGCAAAAGGCAGTTAACGCGAATCACGCCGATGGCGTCGCGCTAGAGGTCAACAGCACCCCCACTGTCTTCATCAATGGACGCCCGGTCGTGGGTGGCGACACGGAGTCGCTGATGCGGATTATCGATTTCGAGTTAGCTGCAAAGAGGTAACCGCGACTAGTGGTCGTCGGTCGCGGCGAGGCGGTCAATCAGTACCTCGATCGGCGCGTTCGACAGAGAGTCACCGTCGAAATAATTTCCCCAGTCGAGGTCGGGAAAGCCCATGCGTGTGGCCTGCGCAGGCAGCTCTTCGCGTCGCGTTTTCGGATCGTGACTTCGAATCGTCCCGAGCGCCTCGTAAATGACCTTGTGCTCCGGGTCCCGCCACTCGTGCCCCGTGAGCCGGCCCATCGCTCGGCTCCACGTCGCGGAATCAATCGCACTCGCGCACAGCGCGCGAAGGACGTCCCGCTCGATCTGGCTTGCGAATATAGGTGAGTCGGCTGAAGCCATGGTCAGCAGAGCAAAAAGCGTTCTGCCCTCCATTATAGCTTTAAGGTTGCGGGTGCTAGCAGGAGGGCGATGCGGCGACACGATTTCGGCAGTGTTGAGAAATGAGACACTCCTCGGCGGAAGCGTCTCGAGCTCTAGGCGGCTACGTGAGCGACGACGGGACGCACGAAATCGATCCGGTCGATAGTCGCGGCGATGCCGTAGACAGGCGTCAACTCGCCCTTAATTTCGGAGACCCGAAGGGCGCGCGCACTCGCGCGGACCAACACTGACGTGCCCCGATCGCGCTCGGTTGGCAGCGCAAACGTCAGTTCCATACTGGCGCCCGGCTCAAGCGCTGAACCGGAATGGAAGTAGATCCCGGACCGGGAAATGTCGCGAAGTTGGGCCGTCTGAAATTCCGTTGGCCGCTGGCGGGACATGCAGACCTGCAACGGAAGATACACCTCGTACCGCCGTGCCTTTCGACGCTCACCCATAAGGCCCCCTTACGCTAGATGACGTCTGCACGATCTCTGCCAGCTGCGTCAGTCGTTCGACCACTGATTATAAAGACTTTAAAGGGAGTAGCAGGCTGTCGAAATGAACCGAATCGAGGAAAAAATTCCTGCACAGGGAACTATCTGCACGTGTGTGCCTAACCGGGAGTCCTAGAACCGGAAGGCCCGATAAACTAATGCCCGTGAACTAGTTACAGTAGAGGGTCCATCAAAACCGAGGCTCCTTCGGCTTCGGTCAGTATGCCCTTGGTGATCATGAGGCGAACCAGCCGCACCAGCGCCGCCTTATCTCCGAGGCGATTCTCGCTCGGCTGACTGGATACATAGCTGCCCACGTCGTGGTGATGACCGGCCTGCTTCTCTCCGGTTAGTTCCGCGAGCCATGAATCGAGGGCGCTCCGCTGTGAAACTTCCATATCGGAGAATGCGATGCCCATGCCCAAACCAGTCTGCGAATAGACCACCACACCGCTGGTTTCAAATTGTGTCTTGCCTTTGTGAACTTTTACTCGGACGTTGGCGCCCACCGGAAACGGAACCATGGTGTCGACGAAACAACCACCAGGTCCAAGGTCTGTGGTGCGCGTGGCGAATTTGGCCCCGGAAGCCAGCTCGACGACTTCCGCCGATGCGGTAATGGTGTGGCGGTCGTTACCCCGGCGCTCGGCTTCTTTGGTGCTGGCCGCCTTGCCCGTCGAATGCTTATGCCCGTGCTCGTACATCGTCGTGGCTTCCTGCCTTCCCGTTTAAGTCCGACTTCGGCAACCCGCTGGGTGCTTGGATCTCGAAGCTTTAGCCGCTTCAGTCAATTGTCGCTGCGCCTTCGGGACCGGACAAGCCCAATTGCCCACCTGCTTGCCCAAAAGCCAATCAGTAGGATGCGCGACGGAACCCGCCATGACAAATTGGGGCTCCTGCGGTAGTAGAACAAATCTGCGAAGGTTAGAGCAGAAAGCGAACCGCGATGCCACGGTTGTCGCCGGCGAGATGTTCAAGGCGCACGATGGTCGCGAGAAATTTGCGATGTGCCGAGACCTTTTCGCCGAATGGGAATGTGACGATCAGTCTCATCCCCACGAAGTAGTGCGGCATGGAAGTCCTGAAATACAGGCCATCACGCGTGAAATCGACCACTTTTCCAACATCCTCGATTTCGGCAAAGCGCGCGTCGAACGGCCTCAGATGGACATCGAGATCGACCTTGAGCCGTTTGCGTGTGCGGGCGTCGGCCGGGTCCTTTTTCGAAGGTTTCACCTGTGCCGTGGCTGGCTTGAAGGGCGGCCAGGCCGCTTCCGCAAGGCCCGTTCTGCGCGAGGTGCTCATGTTCGACTCTCAATTTATGAGGCGGATTCGCCCGGGAGAATAGGACGGGGGTACTACTCTTTCCACACGCGCACTAGCAGATTCCGAGCCTAATCTTCAGCTTTCGCCGAGACATTGGTCGCGCGAATCACCACCGCAGGAGGTTCTTGACACGGGAACAGGAGCGCGTTAACGTTACTGCGTTAGTGAACCCGTTTCGGGTACACTCAGCGCCGACACACATGAGCAACCTCGCACGAATCGCACAGCTTCCACCCGTAATCCTAGTAGTACGACTCGTGTGCGAGTCTCTGCCAGGAGGGCAGCGCTGAGCTGAGTAATACGAAACAAAAAGCTCACCGAACCCACCCGCCAGAGACGCTGGCAAGGTGGGTTTTGTTATTTTTGGACGCAAGATAAACCGGTTTCGAACGAACTGAGGGAGACGACGATGAGCGGCAGCAAGGCCAGCCAGAAAGCCAGCGGCAAACCCGGCGCGAAATCCGCGGCGGCGACCGAACCAATGACCGGTGCACGAATACTTTGGGAATGTCTGGAGCGCGAGGGCGTGAAGACCGTCTTCGGCTATCCAGGCGGAGCCATCCTGCCGGCGTACGACGCTCTGCGGCATAGCTCGATCCGCCACATTCTGGTGCGGCACGAGCAGGGCGCCACGCACATGGCCGATGGCTACGCGCGCGCGACCGGGGAAGTGGGAGTAGCGGTGGCCACCTCCGGCCCAGGCGCCACGAACATGGTTACCGGAATCGCTACGGCGATGATGGATTCCTCGCCGATCGTCTGCATTACGGGCCAGGTCGGGAGCAAGCTGCTTGGCTCGGACGCCTTTCAGGAAACGGACATCACCGGCGTGACGCTGCCGATCACCAAGCACAATTATCTGGTGACTCGCGCGGACGAAATTGCGCCTGCCGTTCGCGAAGCTATGTACGTAGCGAAATCCGGTAGGCCGGGGCCCGTGCTGATCGACATTACAAAGGACGCTCAGCAGACCGCCTGCGAACTTGATTGGGAAGGCGCCGAGCCAAGAATGCGCGGGTACCGCCCCGATCTTTCACCCGCGAACGAAGAGTACGAGAAGGCTCTGGCGTTGATTCGCGCCGCGAAGCGTCCGCTGATTCTGGCCGGGCACGGGATTTTGGTCTCCGGCGCGGAAGCCGAAGTGAAAGCGTTTGCGGAGCGTACGTGTATCCCCGTCGCACTGACGCTGCTGGGGCTGGGTACCCTGCCGGCGTCACACTTCCTCAACCTCGGAATGATGGGCATGCATGGCGAAGCCTGGGTAAACAAAACGATTCAGGAAGCGGATCTGCTGCTCGCGTTCGGTATGCGCTTTGACGATCGCGTCACCGGAACGCTGAAAACCTACGCGCCCAACGCTAAGAAGATCCACATCGACATCGACCCAGCCGAAATCAACAAGAACGTGAAGGTGGACGTCGCTCTCGTGGGCGATCTGCGGAGGATTTTGCTCGAGCTGCTGCCGCGTGTCGATTCGGGGAATCACACGGACTGGATCGAGAACATCCGCGGACTGAAAGGCGACACAGCCGTCCGCGACATCCAGAATTTGCCGGACAATGGCCATCTTTACGCCGCGCACGTGATCAATGACCTGTGGCACGAAACGCGCGACCGGGACACGATTATCGTCACCGACGTGGGCCAGCACCAGATGTGGGAGGCGCAATATTACAAACACGAGCATTCGCGCTCGCTCATCACTTCCGGTGGCCTTGGAACGATGGGCTTCGCATTGCCCGCCGCCATCGGCGCGAAGGTGGCGCGGCCGGATGCGGACGTCTGGGTGGTTGTTGGCGACGGCGGGTTTCAAATGACCATGTCCGAACTGGCCACGATCCAGCAGGAAAATCTGAAAGTGAATATCGCCATCATCAACAACGGTTATCTCGGAATGGTTCGCCAGTGGCAGGAGTTCTTCTACGACCGGAACTACGAGGCCACTCCGCTGTTGAATCCGGATTTCGTGAAGCTCGGCGAGGCGTACGGCATTCGCAGCATCGCGGTAACCAAGCGAGCGGACGTGGTGCCGACGGTCCGCGAGGCGCACGCACACGGAGGAGCAGTGCTCGTCGATTTTAAGGTCGAACAGGAAGATACCGTGTATCCGATGGTCGCGGCGGGTGCGGCGCTCAACGAAATGATTCGCCGCCCAAAAAACCCGTTGGTCGAAACGGCGGAGGACGAATAATCGCCATGCTGCATACGATCGTCGTCTACGTGGAAAACAAGCCTGGCGTTCTCTCGCGCGTGGTGTCGCTCTTCCGCCGCCGCGCGTTCAATATCGATTCGCTCACCGTGGGCCGCACGGAAAAGCCCGAGGTTTCGCGCATGACCATCGTCACCGATGCGGACGAAGATCAGGCACGGCGCATCGTGGCTAACGTCTACAAGCTCGTCAATGTGCTGCTGGTAGACGACGTAACACACCACCCCGCTCTGCTGCGCGATTTGGCGCTCGTGAAGGTTTCCGCGACGCGCGAGACTCGCGGCCAAGTGCTGGAGCTCGCCACGGTCTTCAAGGCGCGCGTGCTGGATATCGCCGCGGATTCGATTACCGTCGAAATGACCGGCGGCGAGGAAAAAGTCGACCGGCTCCTGGAGCTGCTCGAACCCTTCGGTCTGCTGGAAGTGGTCCGCACCGGAGTCGTGGCTATGCGCCGCGGCGCGAAATCCCCGTCGGTGGTGACGAAGCAAAAGCCTGCCGGCGCGGTGGACGACGGCAACGTCTCCTATTCCGTATAGCTCGCTCCGCTAAGCGGACGTTCTCTTTGCGGCGCGGTTTTTTGCCGGCGGCATTCGGCTTGGGGCGTAGCGTCGCGAGAAATCGGTCCAGCGGCAGCGTGTTGATCACATCTTTCTTCTCGATCCAGCCGCGCCGGGCGGTCGTCACTCCGTATTTCATGTACTTCAGGTTTCGCGGTGCGTATGCGAATCGGTTGAGATCACGACTTTTACACCGCGCTGCTTGGCCATGCGCAGGTGCACGTCGCACAGATCGAGCCGGTCGGGATAGGCATTGCACTCCATCGCCACGCCGTTCTTCGCGCAGGCGTCCAGCACCTCTCTCCATGTCGTAGTCAAACGCCTCGCGCCGCAGCACGCAGCCTCCCGGTGGGATGCGCGATGATCTGCGTGTACGGATTTTCGATGGCCGCTCAGGATCCGTTCGGTCATTTCCGCTCGCTCCATATTCATGTAGGAATGGACGGAGCACAACCACCACGTCGAGTTCGGCCAGAACATCGTCTTCGAGATCGAGCGAGCCATCTTTTCTGGATATCCACTTCGATCCCGGCGAGCAGCCTGATTCCCGGCACGCGCTCCTGCGCCGCGCGAATTTTCTTGATCTGCTCGAGCGTGCGCTTTTCGTCCATGCCGTTGGCGACCGTCACGGCTTTCGAGTGGTCGGTCAGCGCTATGTATTCGTAGCCCAGATCGCGTGCGGCCTGCGCCCATTTCCTCGATCGAGTTCCGGCCGTCCGACGCCGTGGTGTGCATCTGGAGCATCGCCGCGAATGTCTGCGAGTGTGACCAGCGTAGGCAGCTTGCCTTGTTCGGCAGCTTCGATTTCGCCAGTCATTTCGCGTAGTTCGGGTTCGATATACGCGAGCTTCAGCTTCGAATAAATTTCCTCTTCAGTCTTGCCGGCCACAACTTTGCCGCCTTTGAGCGTGGTGAGCGCGTATTCGTTCAGCGTCCAGCCCATTTCTCAGGGCGCGACCGCGCAGTGCGACGTTGTGCGCCTTCGAGCCGGTGAAATACAGCAGCGCGGCGCCGAAGCTTTTCTTTTCGAGCAAACGCACGTCGACTTGCAGGCCGCTGCCCAGCAGAAAGCTGACTTTGTTTTCGCCGTGGGCCAACTCCTGGTCGATGCCCGGATATTTCAGGATATGCGCGGCGACGGCGTCGACGTCTTTCTGCTTGTCGTGGCCCGGCGCATGGTCACCAGTAGATCCAGGTCGCCGATGGTCTCTTTTCCGCGACGCAGCGAGCCTGCCGGCGTGACCGACTCGACCGCTTCGCCTGCCTTGCGCGATGTACGCGGCTAGCTTTTGCGCTTCCTCGTCGGCCACGTTGATGCGCACGCGGCCCGAACCCGAGAGATTCTTGAACTGCTCGGCGGCCTTCAGAATGTTCTGCTCGCTCTTTTCGCCGAAGCCCGGCAGATCGCGCAACTTGCCCTCCTGCGCGAGCTTTTCGACGCCTTCAACCGTCGCCCACCTTGAAATGGCTCCACAGGAATGCCACTTTTTTCGGTCCGAGCGATTGCAGTTGGAGCAGATCGAGCAGGGAAGTGGGATATTTCTTTAGAAGCTTTTGCCGCAGGCGTAGTCGCCGGTATCGAGGATTTCGCGGATATGCTCGGCCATGCTGTCGCCGACGCCGGGCAGCTCCTTCAGCTTCTTGTCGATCCTTGGCGATGTCTTCGATGCGGTCCGGAATGCTGTAGAGCAGCTCGGCCACTTTTTCATAGCTGCGATAGCGGCCGATGATCGCGCCGTCGATTTCAAGCAGCTGCGCCGTCTCGCGCAGGATTCTTGGCGACGTCTCGATTTTCCATGGCTGGTTCTCCGCAATCGATGATGGCACGCGCTCAACGCGCAATGAATCGTGCATAGTACAAAATTCCGGCGACGGATTTCGAGTCGCGGATTTTGCCGGACGAATCCAGCGCTCGGCCTCGGCCAGGGACACGATCTTCTGGGTGATTCTTTCATCGTCTTCTGGCTGTCGCTTCGCCCTTGGTCAAGCCCTCGGCTAGAAACATATCCATGCGCTCGCCGAGCAGGCCCGGGGACGGGAAAACTTCGAGCAGCTTGCGAATGCGCCTTGCGGTGTAACCGGTTTCTTCGAGCAGTTCGCGACGCGCGCCGGTAATGAGGATTCTCATTCGGTTCCTTGTGCCCGGCGACCAGTTCCCAAAGATACTGTCCGGCGGCATGACGATACTGCCGGATCAACACGATGCGCCCGTCGGAAAGCACCGGCAGCACAACCACCGACCCGGGATGCGCGATGATTTCGCGCGTGGTGACGATCCCCTCCGGGCTCGGACACGCGGTCGCGCTTCAGCGTGAAGACACGGCCCTTGAACAACGTCTTGCTGCTGACGATTCGCCCCTTCCGGCTCTTCCCGCTCTTTCGTTCCGCCACGCGGTCTCCTTCCGATTTTCGATGGCGCGCAATTCTACCGCACACCGGCCGCGCCTCGCGCTTTTGCTATACTTCGGTCGGGCAAATCCGTGTCAATCAATACGATTATCGTGGACGACGAGCGCCCCGCGCGCGACGAACTCGCCTACCTGCTCAAGAGCTTTCCGGAAGTGAATCTCGTCGCGCAGGGAAAGAACGGGCTCGAAGCCGTCGCTCTTGATGAAGGAGCATGATCCGGACCTCGTTTTCCTCGATGTCCAGATGCCGGGTCTGGATGGGTTCGGCGTGATCAAGAAGCTCGTCGAGCGCAAGATTCGCTTGCCGCAGATCGTCTTTGCCACCGCCTACGACCACTACGCGCTTCAGGCTTTCGAAGTGAGCGCGGTCGACTACGTGCTGAAACCCTTCGACAAGACCCGCCTCGCCAAAGCCATCGAGCGCGCCGTCAAGATGGTCGACGCGCATACCTCGCCGGTGCAGCGCCTGGAAACTCTGGTGAGCCAGTTGAGTTCGCGAAGCTCCGCGAAGCCGGCCCGACGCAGCCGGTGAAGCTGCTGGTGAAATCCCAGCAACGCATGATTTTGATCGATGCGGACGACATGATCTACGCCTCGATCCAGGATGGCGCCATCACCATTTACGCGCGCGACGCCGAAGGCGAATCCAACTACCGCACCGTCGAAGAGCTTGCGGAAATGCTCGATCCCGGCGTCTTTTGGCGCCCCCACCGCTCCTATCTGATCAACATTAACCACATCAAGGAAGTCGTGCCGTGGTTCAAATCGAGTTTTATGCTGAAAATGGACGATAAGCGCGCCAGCGAAATCCCCGTTTCGCGGGCGCAGACCAAGCGTCTGCGCGAGCTGCTCAAGCTGTAAAAATGAAAAACAAAATGGCGAAATGCGAGTTTGCGGAACGCGAGAAGCAATGTGACAATACTCGTATGAGAAAATTCTTAACCGGTATGATCGGAATCATTGCAATCGCGTTTTCACTTTGCGGAAGCACGCACGCTCAGCAAACGCCCGCAGCAGGTGCCTCGGCAACTACTCCCGCAGCGAAGCCTCCCGCCGCCAAAGCCGCTCAGACGCCGGCGACGAAATCCGCTGCCGGAACCGCCGCGAAACCGGCTGCGACCGCCGCTGGGCCGCTTAAAACCGACAAGGAAAAAGCAGCTACGCAGTCGGCCTCAACATCGGCAACAGTCTGAAACAGCAGCCGCTCGATCTAGACCTGCCCAGCCTGTTCAAGGGAATCACCGACGCACGGAACGGCAACAAGCCGTTGCTGAGCGATGAGGAGGTCACCGCAGCGCTCAAACAGCTGCGCGATCAGGCGACATCCAAGGTTTCGGAGGCTAACATGAAGGAAGGCGAAGCGTTTCTGGCGGCGAACAAGACAAAAGACGGAGTGGTGACGACTGCCAGCGGTTTGCAGTACAAGATTTTGACCGCCGGCACCGGCGCGAAGCCGACGGCGGCCGATACGGTTGTGTGCAACTATAAGGGCACCTTCATCGACGGCACGGAATTCGACAGCTCCTACAAGCGTGGCAAGCCGGCCGAGTTTCCTGTCGGCGGTGTGATCCCGGGCTGGACGGAAGCGCTGCAGTTGATGCCCGTCGGATCGAAATGGCAGCTTGTTATTCCCTCTGGCCTGGCGTACGGCACTCGTGGCGCCGGCGGCGCGATCGGACCGAATCAGACGCTGGTGTTCGAAGTGGATTTGATTTCGATCAAGGGTAAGTAGCGGGGCCAGCAGTGGCGAAACGCTTCATTCCCCGAGCGAGGTAACCACCTAAGAGTGACGAAGCGCAAACGAGTCCTGAGCGGCATGCGGCCTACCGGGCGTCTCCACCTGGGCCATTTTTTCGGCGCTCTCCAGAATTGGCTCAAGCTCCAGGACGAATACGACTGTTTTTTCTTCGTCGCCGATTGGCATGCGCTCACCACGCATTACGAGGACACTTCCTCGGTCGCCGAAAACACTCTTCAGGTCGCACTCGACTGGCTTTCCGTAGGCCTCAATCCCGAGAAATCGACGCTCTTCATTCAATCGACATTCTGGAACACGCGGAGCTGCACTTGCTGCTTTCGATGATCACGCCGCTTCCGTGGCTTGAGCGCGTCCCGACCTACAAGGAACAGATCGAGAACCTGAAGGAGCGCGACCTTGGCACTTACGGCTTTCTCGGGTACCCGCTGCTGCAATCCGCCGACATCGTCATGTATGGCGAACCCGGGTCGAACTGCTCGTGCCTGTTGGCGAAGACCAGGTCCCGCACGTCGAACTCACGCGCGAAGTTGTCCGCCGCTTCAACACTACCTTCGTTCGAAATCAAAGAGCAGCCCAGCGAGGAGCAGATGAAAGAGCTCCGCGACGCGTTCGAATCAAAGATCGGAGATCGCCGCTGGCAAAGGCCTAATTGAACTGGGACAAGATTGCTTCGGCAAATCGCGGACCTCGCCGATCGAGCTTCGCCAGTCGGTCTTCGCAAATGCGAAAATTCAAACGGCCGAAATCCTCGCAGAGCCGGGCCACCTGCTCACGCAGACGCCCCGCTTGCCTGGCCTCGACGGCCGGCGCATGGCAAAAAGCTACGGCAATGCGATCTGGCTGAGCGATCCGCCCGGCGAAATCCGCACCAAAGTGCGCAACATGCTCACCGATCCGCAGCGCAGTGAAACGCACCGATCCCGGCCGCCCGGAAATCTGCCCCGTGTTCGCATGGCACAAGCTGTTTTCGCCGCCCGAAACGGTCGCGCGAATCGACGCCGAATGCCGCACCGCCGCCATCGGCTGCGTCGACTGCAAGAAGCTCATGGCTGAGAACCTGGTCACTTGGATCGAGCCGGTTCAGACACGCCGCAAGGAATTCGAGGCGCATCCGGCGCGCGTTTGGGATATCCTCGACGCCGGCGGGAAGAAAGCGCACGCCGCCGCGCGCCGCACCATGAAGCGCGTTCGCAACGCGATTTTCCACTGGGATGAAGCGCGAAAGTCCGCAACGGTGACAGGAACTCCTAGGGCGCTGCTTGCCGCGCGGAACTGAGGTGACAGGCTAACGAATGGCATCGCCGTCTCCTTATCGCATCAATCTGCCGGTCTACGAAGGCCCGCTCGATCTCCTGCTCGATCTGATCCGCAAGCAGGAGATGGACATTCACAACATCCCCATCGCCAAAGTCACCGAGCAGTATCTCGACTATCTCCATCAGCTCGAAAAGCTCGACATCGACGTTTCGGCCGACTTCATCTACATGGCCGCCACGCTGATCCACATCAAGTCGAAAATGCTGCTGCCGGCCGATCCGCTGCGCCGGCCCGAGGAGCGAGGACCCGCGCGACGAGCTGGTGCACCGCCTGCTCGAGCACGAAAAATTCAAGAACGCCGCGCAGATGCTCTACCAGAAGCAGCAGATCGAGGAGCACGTCTGGTCCCAGCCCGATCGCGCCTCTACACCGGCGATGCGGTGGAAGGCGAGATGGCCGTCTCGCTCGTCGACCTGGTCAAAACCTTTCAGCGAAATTCTCGAACGCCGCAAGGCCAGTCCCGAAATTCGAGCTGCGCCACGAGAGCGTGACCATCGCCCAGATGATGGACCGCCTGCGCCAGCGGCTTATCGCCACCGACGATCCCGTCTCCCTGATCGAATTCTTCGACACCTGCGACACGCGCAACGCCATGATCGTCGCTCTGCTGGCCGTGCTGGAAATGGTGCGCATGCAGGCTGTGATCCTGGTGCAGAGCGAGCTTTTCTCCGATATCGGCCTGCGTAAGCACAAAATGTTCGAGGCTGTTTTCGCCGGACCCGACGCCATGTCCAAAATCGAAGAGCAGTACCTTTGAAGCGGAACCGTACCTTAAAATGGCGCATCCGAAATTCAAGCAGCGGACTAAGAATCGATGACACCACAGGAAATCCAGGCCGCGCTCGAGGCCATCATCTACGCGGCGGACGAACCCGCCACGCTCGACCAGATCGCCAACGCGCTCGGCGTGGAAAAGCTGGAAGCGCGCGCCGCGCTCGATCTGCTGGTGGCTTCCTACTCAGACCGACGAGCGGGGAATCGAAGTCCGCAAAGTTGCCGGCGGCTGGAAGTTTTACACCAAGCCGCAGCACCACGAAGCCGTCCGCAAATTCATCAAGAGCCTGCAGCCGCCGCTGCGCCTCACCATGCCGGCGCTCGAAACGCTCGCGGTGATCGCCTACAAGCAGCCGGCCACCGTTCCGGAAATCAACGAAATCCGCGGCGTGCAACGTCGGCGGCGTCATCAAGACGCTGCTCGAAAAGCGCCTGATCACCACTGCCGGACGCAAGGAAGTGATCGGCCGCCCGATTCTTTACCGCACCTCGAAGCAGTTCATGATGCGCTTCGGCCTTTCCGATCTCGACGAACTGCCGAGCCTCAAGGAATTCGAGCAGCTCGCGCAGGCCGCGCTTGGCTCTGATGCGGGCATCGCGCCCAATGAGCCCGGCGACGCCTCTCCCTCGGATCAAACGGAATCGTCCGAAGCCGCCGCCATCCGCGAATCCGGTGAAAACGACGATCTTGCGGAGCTCGCCGAGGATTTGCCGGAAGCTCCGCGGCGGCTGCTGCGGAGACCGCCAGCGAAGTCGATAGTCCCGAGCAGACCCGCACGGCCACAGTAGGCGGTTCCGATAAGACGTAACGGCCGCTTACCTTCCTGCGTCTTAACCAATACGTTCATGTAAGATGGCCGGCGTCGCAGCGTTCCTGTGCCCCTGAATCGCGCCGAAGTGAGGCTGACAACTATGCGTTCGAAACCATGCGTCACCGTTGTGACGGTCGCCGCACTTTTTCTCGCGCCGCTCACCAGCGCTACAGCCCAGTCCTCTCAGGCGACTCCGCCACCTCAGGCGCAGCCGACCTCGCCGCAGCAGCGCCAAGCCCCCGCCACCCCGCTGAAAACCAACACGCGCCTGATCGCCGTCGACGTGATTGCCACGGACTCGCACGGCAAAGTGATCCGCGGTCTCAAGGCGGACGATTTCCAGATCTCCGAAGAGCGCGGAGGCCAGCAGAAAATCTCGCAATTCCAATTCATCGACGAGTCCGGCCGCCCGGCGCCCGCCTACCCGCCCGGCCTCACCGCTGCTCCTGCGGGCGCTCCGTTCATCTTTTCGAACCTGCTCCCGGACCGCATGCGCGTCCCGCCGACGGTGATGTTGATGGACGCGCTCAACACCGAAATCCAAAACCAGGCCGAAGTTCATCGCCACATGCTGGCGCTACTCAAGACGCTCCCGCCCTCAACCCCCATCGCCGTCTTCGTTCTGGGCCACCAGCTCCATGTCCTGCAGAGTTTCACCACCGATCCGGCTCTGCTGCGCGCGGCCGTCGATCATGCGCTGCGCTCACCCGACATCGCCGCTAATCCACAGGACGACGCCGAGAGCGCTTCAAACCAGTTTCTCGACCAGAACAACGAAACAGAAACCCCCGCGAATCAGGTGCTCGAGGATTTCGAGAAGATGGACTACGAGGCGCAGATGGCGCTCCGCGTGGACGAAACCACCGACGCGATGGTCGCCATCGCAAAATTCCTGGGCGGGTATCCTGGCCGCAAGAATCTTCTTTGGTTCTCCTCTTCGTTTCCCAACTGGATCGCGCCCAACGCGGACTTCGGCCAGGATTCGTTTATGGGCAGCGCCGACTACTCGGACAAAATCCGCAAAGCCTCCGAAGCGCTCACCGACTCCCGCATTGCCGTCTATCCGGTCGACGCTCGCGGATTGGAAGTGAGTTCAATCTACTCCAGTGCTTCAACGCCGCACATCAATCGCAATAATCCCGGCGCCAGCCTCGCCGGAACTATGAATCGCGACAACAGCACCCGTATCGACACGCAGGCGACTATGCACATGATCGCCGATTCCAGCGGCGGCAAGGTCTGCATCAACACCAACGATCTTTCCGGCTGCGTGCAGACCGCGCTCGACGACAGCTCCGCCTACTACGAGCTGGGCTATTACCCCGAAAACGTCAAATGGGATGGCCGCTTCCACAAAATTACCGTCAAGACCCCGGAAAAAGGCGTGAAGCTCCGCTATCGCACCGGCTATTTCGCCACGGAGCCCGGCGCGTCTACAAAGCAAACGCCGGTCGATTTGCTCAAGCAAGCCTGCCAGGATCCCCTGGCCTCGACCGCGATCCCCATGACGGCAGAGACTCTCGCTCCGCCCCGAGGCCTTGCCGATCCGAATGGCCGCTACCTTCTTACCATTTCCCCCGCCCCGCTTACGTTCTCGCCCGGCGGGCAGGCGCGTCAGTTAAATCTCCAGATGGCCGTCTGCGACTTTGATCCCAATGGCAGTTCCTTTCAATTTTTTCCGCGCGATCTTTCGGCATCCATAACCGACGCGCAATACCAGGCCTGGCAAACGTCCGGAGTTCGCAACATTGTCGATTTCCGGGCCCGGCCGGACGACAGGAAACTTCGGTTCGCGGTGCTGGACGTTCCCTCGGGCGCGATCGGCTCGATCGATGTCCCCGCACATGCGAAGGAGTTCGGCATAATTCCCACCGTCGCTTCCGGTCCCGCCCCGTCTGCCGCGCCGGCGAACCCAGGCGCAGCTGCCCCGCCTCCGCCGACCCATGTTGGTTTCAAAGGATCAAACGGCTCGTCCAGCATGCTCGATTGGACCGGCGACTCCGTCTCTTATCATGGCGAGCTCACCATAGATCAGGGCGCGCACGCCCTCTACACCAGTCTTTTCGGCGGCAAATATCATTGCGAAGGCGGGTCGCTCATCCCAAACGATATCAGCGCGCCCGGAAAGCCCAGCCTGGTGCTTACGCTCAAGAAACCGGACGGTCGCAAGGCAATCATCGATCTAGGCGGGGAATCCCCGGCCTACTCGGGCGATCTGCCGGTCGATTCCGCGGGCCGCTCCTTCTTCGACTATCTCTGGAAGCTTTGCCACTGCCAGCAGCCGTAAGAGGGCGGTCAGCGCCGATCGTGCTTCGCCATCCGCTCGCTTTCCGCTAAGCTGTAGTTCACTCCAATGGAAGAGCGTCTGCAAAAAATTATTGCTCGCGCGGGTCTCGCGTCACGCCGCCGCGCCGAGGAAATGATCCGTTCGGGGCTCGTCACCGTGAACGGCCGCATTGTCACCGAGCTCGGCACGAAAGCCGACGAAACCAACGACCACATCAAGGTCGCCGGCAAGCTGCTGCGTCCCGAACCAGGCCGTGTCTACTACCTGCTGAATAAGCCGCCCGAGGTCGTGTCGACGCTGAGCGATCCCGAGGGTCGCCCGTCGTTGCGCGATCTGCTTCACGGAATTCCCGAGCGCGTATTTCCCGTTGGCCGCCTCGAATATCACTCTACCGGACTTGTATTCCTCACCAGCGACGGGGAACCAGCCAATCAAATGCTCAAGGCACATCACCTTCAGCAGACCTACCAGCTGAAACTCAAGACTCTACTTACGTTTCAGGAAATCGAAGCGCTGGGCCGCTCGACCGGCGCGCGGATTTCGCGCATCCGCGGAAAGGACGCGCCCTGGTATGAAGCCACGCTCTCAGAAGCCCGCCGCGACGCCTTGCGCAACCGCCTTTTCCAGACCGGTCATCCCGTCGAGAAACTCCGTCGAACACGCATCGCGAATCTCGATCTCGGTTCGCTCGCCACCGGCCAGTTCCGACCGCTTACGCCTGGCGAGCTTGTCGCGCTAAAGCGCGAGCTGGAGCATGGCAGCAGGGTATCCGCCAAGGTAGCCCGTCCCGCCGCAAAATCCGCCGCAAGCAAGCGCCCTCTGCCAAAGCCCCGTCGCATTTCGCACGACCGCTCGAAGTAGTCTTTCTTCTCTTTTTCCCGAATTCCGGTATCATGCCTGCATCTCGGGGGGAACTGCCTAAAGTAGTTATTACGGGAAGATTATGAGTCACGCGCGGTGTGCGCGGAGTTCTTGCGCGCTCACAGGCGGCAGAGTCCATCCCGTGTGCGAAAGCGGAATTCCAGATTAAAGGACCTAAATGACCAAGCCGTCGGAGAATGTCGATCCCTCAAGCCGTCAGCCGTCGCCCGTCGCCGGCGATCCCGCCAGTGAGATTCTTAAGACCTCCAAGACCATTGCTGTAGTTGGACTTTCCAGCCGGCGCCACCGTCCGAGCTATGGCGTCGCGGAATACCTGCAGTCCGCGGGCTACCGCGTCATCCCGGTAAACCCACGGGAGACCGAAGTGTTGGGCGAGAAATCCTACGCGCGGCTCGAAGACATCCCCGAGCACGTCGACGTCGTCGACATCTTCCGCCGCTCCGAATTCGTTCCGGAAATTGTCGAGTCCGCGATCCGCATCGGCGCCCGCGGCGTCTGGATGCAGGAAGGCGTCATCCACCCGCAAGCGGCCGAGCGCGCCCGCAGCGCGGGCCTGTTCGTGATCATGAACGCCTGCATCCTCAAAGAACATATCAAGCGCTTCCGCCTCCACTAGACGGTTTTAGTGGCACAAACGCTCCTACTTGGACGATCACGGTGTGTTCCGAAAGCGATGGCAGGCTCGGAAGAATTGCTGAGTTTTGGTTCCGGCTTATTGCAGAGCGTAGACCTTCAACACCCGTTTCCCAGGAATCGTAACCGCAATCGTTTGTCCATCCGGCGCAATTTCAAAATTGTGAAACTGTAAGTCATGCAGGATCGACGCAAAGCTCCCGTCGTATAGCCCCACCCACAGCAGAATGTTGGACCTTTCGTCGGAGCCGCGCTTCAGCAGCACTTTCCGTTCGTCGCGGCTCCATCCGAATCGTCCGAAGCCCGCGCGTACCCGGATCTGTTCACCGCGATTCTGCGTGTCGATCACATCGATGTTGTCGCCGTCCTCGAAGTAACCGATCTTCTTGCCCGAAGGTGAAAGACTCAGTCCGCCTTGGTACGTCTGAATGTCGGCGACCACGCGGATGCGTTCCTGCAACAAGTCGAGCTCCACGATCGAAAGTTTTCCCGTCAGGCTCAAGCTGTCGCTGATGGCGTATGCCCGATTGTGCTTCGCATCCCAAACAACAGTCTGAAATGTGTGCCCGGCGAAAACCTCCGTGGTCTTTCCATCGGCCGGCGTCACGCGATGTATTGCATACGGCGGCCCGCCCGTGAGATAGACCACCGATTTCCCATCCGCCAGCCAGGTACCGTACACCGCGCCTTCGATAAACCGTGTCTTGGAATTCGCGACCTTAATTTCGTGTCCATCGCCGTCGAGTAGCACCAGCACGCGCCCGCCTCCGACTCCCGCCAGCGGCGGCGCGTTGTCGTCGCTATTGTCGTCGCCCAGATCGCCTTTCTTTTTCTGATTCTTGGCATCCCAGCCCGGAGGTGGAAGCTGCAGCGTCATGTTCACCGCGATCTTCTGTCCGTCCGGCGACCACGCTAGCGAGTCCACTCGGAAACCCTCCGGCGGCGGCATGGGCATGAACGTATTCGCTTCCAGAAGTTTTCGAATCTTGCCTGGCCCCGACGCCACAAACAGATCATCGCGCTCGATCACCAGCCTCTTCACGCCCTTGATGTGCGTGACCGCATACACGATCGAATTGTCCGGCGCGATGTCGAACGCCTGCACGTCGTCATCGATCACCATTTTCGGCGTGTCCTGCGCAAGCAAGCGCATCGGGGCCGCCAAGGCCACGCACACCAATAACCCCGTCGCGACCCATGCGATTCCAGTAACCTTCCGCCTGTCTTTCAGTTGTGTCGTCCTGACCTGTGGCTGGCTTTCCGTCACTCCGCGGTCCTCTTCACTGGAGGCTTCGTCCTCGGCACGCTTTTGATGCGCCGAATTTCTTCCATCCTTTGCCGGATTCGTGCTTCAAATCCCTGGTCCGTCGGCTTGTAATACGTTCGACCCAGCAAGCTTTCGGGAAGGCACGTCATGTCCGTCACCTTTTCCTCGGCATCATGCGCGTATTGATACTCTCTTCCGTATCCCAGGTTGCCCATCAAACCGGTTACTGCGTTTCTTAGATGCAGGGGAACCGGCTCCGCGATGGTTCGCTGCAAATCTTCGTGAACCGTCCCATACCCCGTGTATAGCGCATTTGATTTCGGCGCCAGCGCCAAATATACCGCCGCTTGGGCCAGCGCCAGATATCCTTCCGGCGGCCCGATGAAATCGAACGCTTCTTTCGCCGCGATGGTTACTGCCAACGCGCCCGGCTCCGCCAAACCGATATCTTCACTCGCCATTCGCACCATCCGGCGCGCCAGATACAGAGGGTCTTCACCCGACTCCAGCATCCGTGCCAGCCAGTAAAGCGCCGCGTCAGGGTCGGAGTTGCGGACCGACTTATGCAGCGCCGAGATGAGATTGAAATGTTCCTCGCCGGCCTTGTCGTAGGGCAGCAGCTTCCTTTGCAGTACGTCCTCCAGCCGCTCCTCGGAAAGCACCCGCTTACCGTTGGCGTCCGGCTCAGTGCCCAGCACAAGGGCTTCCAGCGTGTTGTACGCTGAGCGGGCGTCGCCATTCGCCAGCACCGCGATACGCGACAAAATCTCGTCGCTCGCTTCCGCACGCTGCGATCCCAAACCTCGCTCTGGATCCTCGAGCGCGCGCCGCAGCAGACCCACGATCTGCTCCTCGGCCAGCGCTTTCATGACGTACACCTTCATCCGCGAAAGCAGCGGTGCAATCACCTCGAACGACGGATTTTCCGTGGTCGCGCCGATCAGCAAAATGTTTCCGGCCTCCACGTGCGGCAAGAATGCATCCTGCTGCGCGCGATTGAACCGGTGCATCTCATCGACGAACACGATCGTCCTCTTGCCGTAGCGCCGCACGCCCTCCGCCTTCGCCATCACTTCCTTGATCTCCTTGATCCCGGAAAGCACCGCGCTGAAGGGAATGAACTCGCTCTTCGTCCGCCGCGCGATGATCCGCGCCAGCGTTGTCTTCCCGCATCCCGGCGGTCCCCACAGCAGCATTGAACCGAGCTCGTCGCGCTCGATCTGTGTCCGCAGCGGCTTGCCCGGCCCGAGCAGCTCCTCCTGCCCGATAAATTCATCGAGCGTCTGCGGACGCATCCGGTCGGCCAGCGGACGCCCCGCCTGCGGCGCTTCTTCGGGTTCAATCGCGCGAAAAAGACCCATGGCTTTATACCGCGCCCTTCGGCAGGGCACTCCGCTGCCGCGCTGCTTCGTAAAGCACCAGCGACGCTGCGACTCCCGCGTTCAGTGACTCAACCGTCTCCGCCATCGGAATGGTAATAATCCCGTCCGCTGCTCGCTCGACTTCGGCGGGCACTCCGCTACTCTCGTTGCCCACGAAGATCGCCGCCGCCTCGCGCAGATCGGCAACGACAGCCCGATCGGTATGCGCGGAACTCGCCGCGTAAATTTTCACTTGCTTGATTTTCAGCTGCGCCAGCAGGACTGGAATCGCCAGCCCTCGCAGCAAGGGTAACCGCAGCGCAGAACCTGCCGACGCGCGCAGCGCCTTGGGCGACCATGGATCGGCCGTCCCGCGCGTTGCCACCGCTCCCGTCGCGCCAAAAGCTTCCGCCGATCGCAGTATGGTCCCGACGTTGCCAGGATCCTGCACTGCGGCCAGAACCATCACCAGCGGGGAACTGCCACGCAGCTCGCCCGCTCCGCGCAGTATGTCGTCAAACTCCCAGGCCCGCTGCTTGAACAGCGCCGCCACTCCCTGCGGCGCCTCCGTTCCCGTCACACCTTCGAAGAGCTTATCCGTCGTCCTCAGCACGCGCGAGCTCGCAATCCCGGCATCGCTCGCCCCGGCCGCCCGAAAGATCCTGGTGACCGCGCGCTCTCCGTCCTCGCTCACGAGCAACGCCTCGGCCTCCAGGCCCGACCGCAGCGCTTCCTCAATCAGTTTCGGACCTTCGACCCCGATCGGCCCGCCATCGCGCGGACCCGTCCCTTGCAGCGCGACGCGAAACTGCTTCAGCCACTTGTTGTCGCGACTTGTGATGACTTCCGCCATTTCGGTAGGTGTCTCGGATCCCGCCTGGAAACGCAAACTCTAGGCTAAACCACTTCTCGCGGCTCTGGCAAACCCGCCTGCCAATAGTCGCACTCGCGTCACGTACGTAGCGCCGACCCGGCTTGGCCCGCAAAGCTATCGATCCATGCGTCTTGCATCCCCTGCGCGCCCTGTGCTACTTTCGCTGCGGGTCACGGCGCCTAAGCCGATAGCGAACATTGCCTCCTGAAATCCTCAAGGTCTCTTCCGAAGCTCCTGAGTCGCATGTGATCGACTATGCCGCGAGCTTCATTCGCCGCGGCCGCGTCATCGCCATTCCGACCGACACGTTCTACGGACTGTGCGCCGATCCGTTCAATCTCTACGCCGTCGAGCGTGTTTTCCTGCTCAAGGGCCGTCCGGAAACCCGCGCGCTTCCGATTCTGGTGAATTCGATCGAACAGGCCGTCACGTTGGTGCGCGATGTGCCCGATGCATTCCTCACTCTCGCGCATAAATTCTGGCCCGGCGCTCTCACGCTCGTCGTCGAAGCTACGCACCGGCTTCCGCTCAAGGTCACCGGCAATACCGGTCGCGTCGCCCTCCGCTGGGCCGATTCGCGCATTGCAACAAACTTGATCCAGGCCGCGGATTCGCCTGTCACCGGTACCAGCGCCAATCTTTCAAGCCATCCGTCTTGCACCAATCCCGATCAAATCGTGGAGCAGCTCGGCGACCGCCTGCCTCTGATTCTGGACGCAGGAGACACCGGTGGCACACTGGCCTCCACCATCGTCCGCATCGACGGCGACGATTGGTCCATCGCCCGCCAGGGCGCCATCCCCGACGCCGATATCCACAAAGTTTTTCAATAGTCTCGGGTGGCGGGCACGCAGGCTAACGCCGGCAAACCGTTTTCAGGCGATCGTCAGGCTCGTCAGATCCTGTCAGGCTCAGTCAGGTGAAGTTTGTGGGCCGCGGTTTAAGCCGCGATACAAATGACGCCCGCACGACGGGAATCGTCCCCCTACTTCACTTGCGCGGTTTTCAAAAAGTCGTAGTTTCCGCCGGGCGACACTTCAATTCCGGACACGCGCCCCCGATGCACGCACACGTTATCGTTGAACCACAAATCGAGATACGGCTCGTCCACCGCCACCAACTTTTGAATCTCGGAAACGATCGCCTTGCGCTTCTCCCGATCGAGCTCCACCTTTTCTCGCTCGATCAGCGCATCGACTTCCGGATTGTGATAATGCCCGCGGTTATACCCGTTCGGCGGCATGCGCTTTGAATTAAACACAATGTCGAAAATATCAGGATCGTTGTTCGCCCCCAGCCACCGCAGCGTATAGAGTTGAAAGCTTCCTCGGCCGATATCCGCCTGAAATGTCGCATTCTCCAGTGCCCGCAACTCGAGTGTCACGCCCACCTTGCTCCATTGCTCGGCAATGGCCTCGCCCAGCAACCGCACGGATTCCTCCGTCGACGTTTTCATCGTCAGGTGCATCCGCACGCCGTCCCCATGCCGCGGAAACCCCGCCTGATCGAGCAGTTTTTCCGCCAGCGCCGGATCGTAGCCGTACTGCTGCACGTCCGGCTCGTACGCCCAGTGATTTGGCGGCAGCAGGCCGGAAGCCGCGCGCGCCTGCGACCGCAGCAGATAGCGAATGATCGTGGCACGGTCGGTCGCGTAGGCCAGTGCCTGACGCACCTCGCGATGCGCCAGTATCGGATCGTCAAAATTGAATGCGATGTAAGAAATCACCGTCCCGGGTTGATCCTCCGCGAACAAATCTGGCTGCTTGGTCAGCGCCAGCACCATGTCCGGCGTCAGCGAATTCACCCCGCCGATATCCGCGCTGCCCTTGCGCAACTCAAGCGCCCGCACGATGGCTTCCGGCACCACCTTGAACCGCACCCGCTCGATTTTCGGCACCTCGCCGAAATACTCGGGATTGCGTTCCACATCAATTTCCTCATCCTGCGCGATGCTCACCACCCGGAAGGGCCCCGTCCCCACCGGATGCTGCGCCACGCTTGCGCTCGATCCCGCCGGCACAATCCCGAATGCCTCGCGGTCCATGTTCCAGAGGAAAGACGCGGAAGCCTCCCGCAAATGAAAGACCACGGTGGACTCATCCGGAGTTTCAATCGACTGGATCAGTAGAAATCCGCCGCGCTTCGGCGAAGGCAGGGCGCCGGAAAGGATGGACTCGAACGTGAACTTGACATCGGCGGACGAAAACGTCCGGCCGTCGTGAAACTTCACCCCGCGCCGCAGATGAAACACGTACGTCAGCGGGTCAGGCGTTTCCCACGACGACGCCAAATCCGGAACGATATTCATCTGCGCGTCGTGCGAGACCAGGCTGTCGAAGATCAATCCGTCGAGGTGTTGCGACTGCGCGTCCGTCCCGATCCGCGGGTCCAGGCTGATGGGCATCGACTCGATCAGGAAATTTATCGTGCGCGCGTCGTCCTCTGTCTGTGCCGGCCCGCAACCTCCGGCGACGCTCGCCACAATCAAGACCACGGCCAAAGCCGCGCCTCCAAGTCCGCCGCCGGCTGCCCGTCTCGCCGCCGTCAATTCTCGCTCCCCACCGTCTTATCCAATCCCACGCGCGCGATTTTCCCCAGCACTGCCGCGCGCTTCGCTCCCGTCGCCGAAGGCAGATTCGCCGCACGCCCGTGAAACGTCTCGTACGCCAGCAGAGCAAACCCGAACGCCTCCTTTGCCTCCGGCGGCACTCCGAACCGGCTCCCCGGCACCACTTCCACTCCCGGCAACGCCGCCGCTAGCTGCGCCATCATCAGCGGATTGTGCGCCCCGCCCCCGGCCACGATCAGCTCCTCCACGTGCGCCCGGGGCAGAATAAATCTTCGAAATGCGTCGGCGATCGACATCGCCGTAAATATCGTCGCGGTGCGAATCAGATCCGGCGCCCCCGCACAATGCCTCTTGCCCCAACCGAGCAGCTCCGCCGCGTACGCCGCGCCAAACTGCTCGCGCCCGGCCGATTTCGGAGGTTTTTGCCGCAGGTAGGGTTCCCGCATCAGGCGCACCAGCAACTCGGAAATCGTCCGTCCGGAAAGGGCGATGCGTGCATCGCGATCGAAGGCCTGCCGCCCGTGCGAAGTGCGCTCCACCAGCGCGTCCACGATCATATTTCCCGGCCCGGTGTCGAACGCAAACACCTCCTCCGGTTTCGCATGCGCCGGAATCACGGTGACGTTGGCGATCCCCCCGATGTTGAGCGCCACGCGCCCGCGCAGCGAGTCGCCATACAGAAGATAATCCGCGAAGGGAATCAGGGGCGCGCCCTGGCCGCCGGCAGCCATGTCCGCGGGACGGAAATCTCCGATCGTGGTGATTCCCGTGCGCGCGGCGATGACGCTAATGTCGCCGACCTGCAGCGTCGACGGCACGCGCATCTTGCCCTGGTATTTCGACTTGACGCCCTGATGAAAGATGGTCTGGCCGTGCGAGCCGATCAGCCCCACGTCCTTCAGGCCCACGCGCCACTTCTTGCAGGCCGCCAGCGCCGCCCGGCTCAGCTCCTCGCCAACCAGGAAGTTGAGTTCGCTTACCTCCGCGGTGTTGGTGGCGCCGCCGTTCGCGAGCCGCAGGATGCGCTCGCGCAGGTAGTCGGGAAATGCCGTATGGAAATGTCCTTCGAGTCGGGCGGTGATCGCGGGGGGCGCCCCTGAAATCTCCACCAGTGCGGCGTCGATTCCGTCCGCCGACGTCCCGGACATCATGCCGATCACCCTCATCGTCCGAGCTGCCATGCGCGAGGCCTCACGCCAGCTGTTTTTGAAGTGCTGCCAGCAGATTAAGCGCCTCCAGCGGAGTCAGGTGATTTAAATCGGCGTTGCGCAGCGCATCAAGCACCGGCGCGGCAATCGCCGTAAAAGCGGCCTGTTCGGGCACGGAAGCGGCGCCCACGCCGGACGCCGCCGGCAGCTCGTGCGCCAGTTCTTGGGCTAGGTCCTGCGTAAGTTGTTCCTCGCTTTTCTCGTGACGCGCCAGAATCTCTCGCGCCCGCGCCACCACTCCCGCCGGAAGCCCCGCCAGGCGTGCCACTTCGATACCGTAGCTTTTGTCCGCGCTCCCGGGTTCCACCCGCCTTAAGAACACGATCTCGCTTCCGGATTCCTCGACCGAGACGTGCACGTTCTTCACGCCCGGCAACAATTCCTCCAGATCGGTGAGCTCGTGGTAATGCGTGGCAAATAAAGTACGGGGCCGCGCCCCGCCGTGTAGCGCTTCCACGACGGCCCAGGCCAGCGACAGCCCGTCAAAAGTCGCCGTGCCCCGTCCCACTTCATCGAGCAGCACTAAGCTCGCCGCCGTAGCCGTGTTGAGGATCGCCGCCACCTCGCTCATTTCAACCAAAAATGTCGATCGCCCGCGCGACAGGTTGTCCGAGGCTCCGATCCTGGTAAACACCCGGTCAATGATCGGAAGCTTCGCCCGCGCCGCCGGCACGAACGATCCTATCTGCGCCAGAATCGAAATCAGCGCCGTCTGCCGCAAGTAGGTCGATTTGCCGCCCATGTTGGGCCCCGTGATCAGCAGCAGGAACGCCGATAGGTCGTCCAGATAAAGATCGTTGGGCACGAACCGCTCGCCGCGCTCTTCCAGCAGCTTCTCGATCACGGGATGGCGTCCGCCGGCCACCAGCGTCTCGCCGCGAGGACCTTTTCTCGCGGGCTCGGCTTCGCTGAATTCCGGACGCGTGTAGCCTCGCGCCGCCGCGAGCCGCGCAAAGTTCACCAGCACGTCGAGCTGCGCGATGGCCGCGGCCGTCCGCCGCACCCGGCCCGCCTCGCGCGCGATGTTCTCTCGCACCTCCGCATAGAGCCGCCGCTCGATTTCTGCGGCGCATTCCTCCGCCGTCAGCACTTTGCGCTCGTATCCTGTCAGCTCCGGCGAGGTAAACCGCTCGGCATTGGCAACTGTCTGCTTGCGTTCGTAGTCTTTGGGAACCAGCGGCAAATTTGGTTTTGAGACCTCGATGTAGTAGCCGAACACCTGGTTGTGGCGGATCTTGAGCGACGCGATCCCGGTGCGCTTGCGCTCGCGGTCTTCCATCTGGGCGATGGTCTGCCTCCCGTCGGTCAAAATCGCCCGCAGCCCATCGAGCTCCTTGTCAAATCCACGCCGGATCACGCCCGGATCGCTGGCCAGCGCCGGGGCATCGTCGGCGATCGCTCGGGCGATCAGCCCGCGGACCTCACTCACGTCGTCCATTTCGCGCAGTTCGCCCAGCCGGCGAACCCTGGTCCCGGACCGCGTCGCTGTCCCCACACCCGGTTCGGGACCCAGCAGTTCTCGAATGCGCGGGATTTTTTCAAGCGACGCGCGGAGTCCCACCAAATCGCGTGGAGAAGCTATGCCGAGCGTGATCCGGCTGGTCAACCTCTCAAGGTCCAGGACGCCGCTCAGCTCCTTATGGATCTCCTCGCGTGCGATCGTCCTTGATTTGAGCTCGCCCACAGCGTCCAGGCGCGCTTCGATCTCGTCGAGCGAAACCTGCGGCCGCAGAATCCAGGCCCGCAGCAGCCGCGCGCCCATCCCGGTCGCCGTCTCATCCATCGCGCCGGCCAG
Source organism: uncultured Acidobacteriota bacterium (assembly GCA_963800535.1). GTDB lineage: Bacteria > Acidobacteriota > Terriglobia > Acidiferrales > UBA7541 > Palsa-295. Next base: position 53,649 of record CAWDBK010000007.1, on the reverse strand, counting down.
AGTGGCTGATGCCGGATCGCCCGGCGCTGCCTCCACGAGCTCCAGATTGCGCGCCGTCACCTGGTCGAGCACCATGGCGTCCTGCTGCTCGTAGTAGGCGATGCGGTCCAGATGCTCCAGGCCCGCCCCCGCCGGACGCAGCCCGGGCACTTTGGCCGCGTCGGCGGCGTCACGCGCCCCGATCGCCGAAGTCTCGCGCAGATAATGCACGATCGCCCCTGCGGCAGCCGTCGCCTGCGGGTGTCCCACCAGCCCGAAACCCTCCAGCGCCATCACCCGAAAATGCTGCTCGAGCTGCCTCGCCGCGAAATTCGCCTCGAATATCCAGTCGTCCAGGCGCGTTTCGATCGACTTACCTTGGGAGTCCCAAAGCGTGGGATTCACGCGGCGCTGATCGGGGAAAAGAAGCGCCGCCGGACGCGCCAGCAGCACCTCACGTGGCCTCAGAATCTCAAGCTCGTCGCGCAACCTCGCCTCGGCTTTCTCGCCCGCGAATTCGGTCGCGCGAAACTCACCGGTCGAAAGATCGACGTATGCCAATCCCACGCGCGGCTCCCCCTGCCGCCCGGCTCTAGTCACCGCGCTCGCTGTTGCGCTGCCGACGCCGCCGGCGGGGCTGGTCGACGCCCCGCTGGCTGCCGCGCTCTTCGCTGCCGCCGGGCTAAATGAGACCGCGGCCAGAAAACTATTCTCCTTCGCGTCGATGAGCCCCGTGCCCATTGCTGTTCCCGGCGTCAGCACCCGGATCACCTCGCGCCGCACGATCTTTTTCCCCGGCCCAGGCTCTTCCATCTGTTCGCAGATGGCCACCTTGTGACCGGCGCGTATCAGTTTCGCGATGTAATTTTCCGCCGCGTGGTAGGGAACGCCGCACATCGGCACGGGTTCGCCCTTTTCCTTGTTCCGCGCCGTCAGCGTGATTTCAAGAACGCGCGAGGCCAGCACCGCGTCTTCGTAGAACAGCTCGTAAAAATCGCCCAGGCGAAACAATACCAACGCCTCGGGATGCTGCTTCTTTACCGAATGATACTGTTGCATGAGCGGAGTCGTAGGTTCCGTCGCCGTTGTAGTTTCCCCCGCCAAAGTCCGCCGTCTCCCGAAGCTAGGCCGCCACACGCCTGTCGAAAAACTGTCTCGAAAATTGTCGTGCGATTATGCTGTCTCGCCCGCACCCGGCGCAACCACCTTCGCAATCGCTCCTGTCAGCGCCACACGCGAAGCTTCGCAACTTTCATGCCATTCCCGTCGAATCGCACCCTCGCAATCCGAACGCACAAAACGGGAACCGCATGTTCCAATTTGGCACCCGCCGTGTCTCGGCGCCCTCTGCGCCTCTGCGGTGAGTCCCGTTCTTTCTCCGTGTCGTTTGTCGATGCTAAGTGCACTCTCCGATGAGTTCAGCTTATGATTCGAGAGACGTTTTTCGACGAACCCACATGCCCACTCACGCCGAAACCGAAATCAAGCTACGCATCCCCGACCTTGCCGCCATGATCGATCGTCTTCACAAGTTCGGCGCGGCGTGCCACGGCCGCGTCCTCGAACGGAACACCTTATTCGACACGCCCGATCACGACATCCGCCGCCGCGGCCGCCTGCTCCGGCTGCGCATCGAAGCCCCAGCTCGCTCGACGCGTGTGCCCGCGGGTCCCGCCCGCGCTTGGCTCACCTCCAAGCGCCCCGTTTCCGTTTCGGCCGGCGCCCGCTACAAGCAAAACCTGGAATCCGAGGTCTCGGTGTCGCCCCAAACCGACTGGGTCGCCGCATTTCGCGCTCTCGGTTTTCGCCCCGGCTTCCGCTACGAAAAATTTCGCACCCGCTTTCGCCTTCCCGGACTCCATCTCGACCTGGACGAGACGCCCGTCGGCAATTTCCTCGAAATCGAAGGCGCCCCGCGGCAAATCGACGGCGTCGCTCGCGCTCTCGGCTATTCGGCCGGCGATTACATTCGCGCCACTTATTGGGACCTCTACGCCCGCGATGCGCGCCGCCGCGGCAGAATTCCGCGTCACATGCTGTTTCGCGCATAAAAATCGACGAAACTCGCACTCTACTCTTGACAAAGCTCCGCGCAGCCGTTACTTAACAAACGGGAGCAAACGCAGTCATGGAAGAGCGTTCGCCCAATTCGGAGCCTGGCGGTAGTCGCCGCGTTCCGGCCGCACCAGCCGCCGGATCGCGTGCCCCTGCCTACACGCTCGCATTTGTTCGTGATTCCCGGCTCGGCCGCTCGATTGGCGGCTCCATCGGCCGTACAGCGCGCCTCGTCCGCGCCGATTGGCTCACCGGGAACAGGGAGGCGAGGCCCGGCCTGCGCTAGACCGTTGGTGGGATGTTCATCCGCCCGTGGCCCGGTCGCATTGCCGGTCCCGGGCATTTTTTTTTGCCTATCCGGCCAGGGTAGGCACCCTGAGCGCTGCTAAGCGAGCCAAAGGATTCGACCGGTTGGCGCGCGCCGGGCCGCCAGCGCGGCGGCGGCACCGCTTGCGGCATCAAGTGCAACGCAGCATCGAAGGAGCCTTTATGCTTCACGCAACGGAAATCCTCGGCGCCGAAGCCTACGACGTTGCCGGCAACTTCGTCGGCCGCGTCAAGGAAATGTTCATCGTCCCCGACGAGCAGCCCAACCGCATTTCGCGCTTGCTCATCGCCCGCGGCAAGTACCGGCCGCTCGTGGCCCGCTACGACCAGATCGACTCCGTGGCTCCCGGACGGATCAAACTCACGACGGACGAGTCTCAGCTCGAGCTCTATAACCCTTCCGACTCCTGGCTCGCGGTCCAAAAAGATTTGCTCGACCAGCAGATCATCGACACCAACGGTCGCAAGGTCGTCCGCGTCAACGACGTCGAACTCGCCGATTCGCGCGTCAACGGCAACACCGAGCTGCGCCTCACGCAGGTTGACGTCGGCCTTCCTGGCGCCGTTCGCCGCCTGCTCCAGGGCGTGGTCCCGCCCATGGGCATCCGCCGTATCCAGCAACAGCTTCCGCGGCGCACCATCCTGTGGGAATTCGTCAATCTGATCGAGACAGATCCGCTGCGCCGCGTGAAGCTGCGCCTGTCGAGCGCGAAGCTCTCGAAACTTCACCCCGCCGATCTCGCCGACATCATGGAAGAAATCTCGCCCGCTGAGCGGCAGTCGATCATGGATTCGCTCGACGAGGAAACCGCGGCCGAAACGCTCGCCGAGCTCGACAAGCGCCTGCAAACGCAGGTGGTCGAACAGCTCGATCTCGAAAAGGCCGCCGATATCCTGGCGGAAATGAATCCCGACGAGGCGGTGGACTTGATCCAGAGCCTCGAGCCCGCGAAATCCCGCGAAGTGCTCGACGAAATGGAAAACGTCGACGCCGCGGAGGTAAAGCAGCTGATGAAGTTTGACGAAAACACCGCTGGCGGCATGATGAACACCGAACTCGTGGTCGTGGGCGAGGACGCCACGCGCGGCGAAGTGGTCGACTACATCCGCTTTCACGAAATCTCGCTCGACCAGCTCGACAACGTGGTGCTCATCAACCGCGAGGCCGCTCTCTCCGGCACCGTGCCCGTGGCGCGCCTGATCCTGGCCGACGGGGAGCAGCGCATGGCCGAGCTGGCCTTTGAGCCGCTGCTTTCGGTGAAGCCGGACGACAGCGACAAGGATGTGTACGAGATGTTCGACAAATACAATCTGCGGAGCCTCACGGTGGTCAACGACGATAACCAGCCCGTCGGCACCATCACTGTAGACGACGTCGTCAGCCGCATGCGCTCGCAGCTGTAACTGGGGGCCTTTTGCTCATGCCGTCATTCTGAGCGGAGTGACCGGACGGTCTGGCATTTCCCGCCGCGGCGGGTCCGGCCACGCAGTCGAAGAATCTCTCCCCAGCTTCGGCCCTGAGAGAGCGCCGAATCGAATTCGAAAATGAACACCTGGATCACACTGACGGACACCATCGAGCGCCTCGGCAAGCGCAGCCGCGAGCTCGGCCGCAACACGCGGACGATTCGCCGCAGGCTTTTGGTTTTTTTCGCGGTGGTCGGCCCGGGTCTGATCACCTCCAACGTCGATAACGACGCCGGCGGCATCGCGGTTTACACGACCTCGGGCGCGCAATTCGGTTACGCGCTGCTCTGGTCGCTGATCCCCATGACCATCGCGCTCTATGTGAGCGGCGAAATGTGCGCGCGGATGGGCGTGGTCACTGGCAAGGGCCTCTCCGACCTGATCCGCGAGGAATTCGGCTTCCGCTCCACATTCTTCGTCATGGTCGCGGCGTTCTTCGTCGATTTGGCCAACACCGTCGCAGAATTCGCGGGCGTGGCCGCGTCCATGCAGATCTTTCACGTCAGCAAATACGTTTCCGTGCCGCTGGCGGCCATCGCCGTGTGGGTTCTGGTGGTGCGTGGCAGCTACCGGCAGGTGGAAAAAATATTTCTGGTGGCCTGCGCGTTTTACCTGACGTACGCCGTGTCGGCGTTTCTCGCCAAGCCCGATTGGCTGCTGGCCGCGAAATCCACTGTGATTCCGCACGCGCAGATGAACGCGCCCTATCTGTTGATGCTCATCGGCCTGATCGGCACGACCATCGCGCCCTGGCAATTTTTCTACATGCAGGCGGGGTTCGTTGAAAAGCGCATTGGCCCGCGCCAGTACAAGCACGCGCGCATGGACGTTCTGGTCGGCAGCATCTCCTGCATGGTCATCGTGTTTTTCATCATCGTCTGCTGCGCGGCCACGCTGAATCTTCACGCGGACACGCAGGTAATCACCGACGCGGGACAAGCGGCGCAGGCCCTGGTGCCGCTGGCGGGGAAGTGGGCCGGCTATCTTTTCGCGTTCGGCTTGCTCAACGCGTCGCTTTTCGCCGCGTCGATCCTGCCGCTTTCAACCGCGCACGTGATCTGCGAAGGCCTGGGCTTTGAAGCCGGTCTGGACCGCAAGCTCGAGGAAGCGCCCACGTTTTACGCGCTCTACACGCTACTGATCGTCGTCGGCGCCGGCATCATCCTGATCCCCAAAGCGCCGCTGCTGAAAATCCTGGTCCTCTCGCAGGTGGCCAACGGAGTGTGGCTGCCGGTGGTGCTGATCTTCATCCTGCTGCTAATCAACCGCCGCGACCTGATGGGCGACCGCGTCAATACGCTCACCTTCAACATCATCGCCTGGGGCTCCAGCATCATCATGATCGCGCTGACGCTGATCCTGGTGTGGGTTTCGATCTTCAATCCGAGCGCTGCCGGTCTATCGGGCATGCTCGTCTCCGTGTTTCATCCTCACTAGCTTCCGCAAATTTCGCTTCATCCTGAGCGAAGTCGAAAACTCTCTTTTTTTCGACTTAGCGTGCAAGCGACCCTCGAAAAGGTGTGACAAGTCTTTGGCGCGCTTTCTCGGATGATGTATCGCGAAATGCGGGCTGAAGAGAGACCGAACGTTTCTCCCAGAGACTCCTTACCTCCTCCGGGGTTTTGTGTCGATTAGAATGCGCACCGATTGTTTGTTTTCAGGAGGTTGCGGCGGTTTCTATTCGGCTCGTGTGTCGAATAGAAATCGCGGAAAGGCCCCTTGGCGAGCGCGGTATTTTCTGGCGAAGCGACGCCCGCACGAGGTAGACAGGAATGTCGGTCCGACTCTCTCAGGACGAAAAGCCTATTCAATTGTCAAAGAGCTATCCGGCCCTCGCCCGGAGGGCGGCCCGCTTGCACCCGGACGGGTTGCGGCGGGGCATGCGGCGCCAGAAGCGCGCGTATGCGGGACGCAATTTCGCCCCGACTGACGTTAACCAAAATTCATCTAGAAATCTGCTGTCCTAATGTACAGGAAAAGTGCAGGTTCGCACTCGCCGGCTTCGCAGCGGGACTTCAAGCGCGAGGGCGGACGACGAGGAAAAAGAGAAAAGCGTCCGCCTGAAAGGCGGCCGCTACGAAGGCTTACGGCGGGACCGGGAGAGAAGATGGCGGGACGAAGGGTGATGCTACCTGCGTCGCGGCAGGTCGGATCGTTCGAGTTAGGCTTGCGGGTCCTGCGACGAATTCGCGGGACCGTCGGACGATGTGGCGTCGCCCGGTGGAACTGTCGAGGCGTCACCAGCCGCTGTCCCGCTGCTCGCCGGCTCGCCGATCTTGGCCTCGCTAGGGTCTAGCTTGCCGGGGACTTTTTCGGTTACGGCGGGGTCGCCTATTTTTCCACTCTCGGACGCGGATGCCGCGAGTACGGGCTCCGCGTGCGGCTGGACGCTTGCCGCGCCGGGCTTCAGCGTTGAACGACTGTCAGTTGCGGATGTCGGGGCGTCGATGAAAGCGAGGGACGGGCCGGACGAGCTGCCCGGATTGCCGCGGTTGCCGCCAGACGGATTGGAAGCGCCGGCTATTTTTTCGACTGCAGCGATGAGCGCGCCCAGGCCGTCCGCTTTGGAGATGACTTTGAGGGCGCCGACGTTGGCGGCGGCGGTCGCTAGTTGTGGCGACGCGTGCAGGGTGAAGAGGATGACAGGCTGCTTCGGCCTGGCACGCAGGACCTCGCGCGTAGCCTCGAGGCCGGTGAGCATGGGCATGGACAGATCCATGATGATCAGGTCGGGATTGAGCTGGCTGGCCATGAGCACAGCCTGGCGGCCGTTGGCGGCTTCGCCGCAAACGGTCCAGCCGCGCGAGGTCAAGGCGGATCGCAGGAAAGTGCGCGTATCGTCGCTGTCGTCAGCGATCAGAATCCTGAACATGAAACTGACGGGGCCTCGACGGTAGTGTGTAGGGCATGCGACATTGCAGCTAAAAAGGGTAGCACCGCATTGAATGCGATGTAATACAGGATTTCCCTTAGAAATGAGGCGGCGACGGTGCGCTTCGGATAAGCAAGTAGCAAACGCAATCGGGACGGGGCTGCTTGCTAGGGCAAGCAGGAATCGAGAAGCGGCGAGCCGGGGGGAGCTATCTTTGACGTTTGCGCGGGGGACAGATTCTTAAATTGCATGACCGGCCATTCCGACTGAGCGGGAACAAAATGCAAAGGCGTCCGGTCCCTCCGCTCAGAATGACGGCGGGAGGCGACGGCGGCGGTAATGGCGATGGCAATGGCAACGGCAAAACCAAAGTCAAAAGCAGAGGCTGCCGGGCTGAAGGAGCCGGCGCTACGTTTAAGTCCAAGGCTAAGGCCGAACATGACAAATGTTGGGGGGCGTGCTAAGTTCGCGAGCGGATTTGGTTTGAGCTGTTCTTCGTGACACTTGAACGCTGCTCCGTGAACATCGTCCCGTGAAACAAGCCGAATTATGGAAGCCCGGCAGCCGCGAGGAAGCGGCGCTACTGGAACAACTGGATTTGGAGAGATTGCCGCATCACGTCGCGGTGATCATGGACGGCAATGGGCGCTGGGCGCAGCGGCGGCATTTGCCGCGGGTGGCCGGCCATCGCGCCGGAGTGAAAACGGCGCGCGAGGTGATCGAGACCTGTGCGCGGCTCAAGCTGCCCTGCCTGACCCTCTACGCGTTCTCGCTTGAAAACTGGCGGCGGCCACAGGCAGAAGTCGATTTCCTGATGCGGCTGTTGCGCGAATATCTGAAGCGCGAACTTCCCACGATCCACAAGAACAACATTCGCCTGCTGGTGATCGGGCGCTCCAAGGAACTGCCGGAGGCGGTGAGCCGCGACATCGCCGACGCCATGCGGCAGACCGCGCGGAACACGGGAATGAAGCTGGTGGTGGCACTGAATTACGGCGGCCGGGCGGAGCTGGCGGATGCGTTCAACGCGATGCTCGATCACGTGCGCGAGAATGGGCTTTCGGCTTTTCGCGCGGACGAGCAGACGATTTCCGATCATTTGTACACGGCCGGATTGCCCGATCCCGACCTGCTGATCCGCACCAGCGGTGAAATGCGGGTGAGCAATTTTTTGCTGTGGCAGATCGCGTATGCCGAAATTTACGTGACGGAATCGCTGTGGCCGGATTTCTCGCGCGTGAAACTGCTGGAGGCGCTGGTGGATTTTCAGAAGCGCGAACGGCGCTACGGCGGGCTGGGCACAATTCGCGCCGATCACGACGCGCGGTCGAGGCGAGGCTAAGACCGAATGCTTTTGCGAATCGCGACTGCGGCGGTGCTGATCCCGGTGGTGGTGGCGCTGGTGTGGTGGGGCCCCCCCGAGGCGCTGGCGGCGGTGGCGGCGGGAATTGCGCTAGCCGCAATGTGGGAGTTTTTCTCCCTGGGCGAGCGCGTGGGAATGCCCGGGTTTCGCAAGTGGGCGATGGCTTGCGCCGCGGGAATTTTTTATTCGCAATACGTGGCGGGAATGATCGAAAGCCACACCATTCACAGCTTGGATGTGACGATTACGAAGCTGGGTTATCACAGCACGCCCCCCGATGTGACAGTAGATCTGGTGCTGATCGTGTTTCTGTTCGGCGCGGTAGTGATCGGGCTGTCGACGCGGCGGCCGCTGCAGGATGTGCTGCCTGCGATTTCGATCAGCTCCGCAGCGCTGCTGTTCGTGGCGCTGCCGTTCAGCTATCTGGTGCGCGTGAATGAAATTTCCGGGGAGTCCGCGGCGGGCGGGCATGCCGGCCGGCAGCTGGTGCTCTTCACGCTAATCCTGATCTGGGCCGGGGACATGCTGGCGTATTTCGTGGGCAAGTCGCTGGGGCGGGTATCCATGGCACCGGCGCTGAGTCCGAAGAAAACCTGGGAGGGCGCGGTAGCGAATTTTGCGGCGTCACTGCTGGTGGCGGTGTTTTTCGCGCGATGGATGCAGGTGGAGACGGTTACGATGTTGATTATCGCGGGCGCCGCGAATATTGCAGGGCAGGCCGGGGACTTGATCGAGTCCGCGTATAAGCGCGGGGCGGTGGTGAAGGATTCGGGCACGCTTTTGCCGGGGCATGGCGGCGTGCTGGATCGTGTGGATAGTTTGATATTGGCGGCGCCGGTGGTTTGGATTTTGTGGAGTTTCTTCGCGGCGAAGTAGAAGCGTGAGGTTGGGAAGCAAGGAAACGCAGCGGCAGGGAAGCAGAACCACAAGAGAAAGTATTCTTCCGCGATTGCGGTTACCTGATGTTGAATGGAGGTCGTCGGACCACAGACAGGAGTGTCTGTGCCACTCACGGCAAATGCAAAACGCTAGTCGCGGCCGCCGCCGGTGAACAGGCGGGCGATGGCTACAAGCACCACAGCGCCGACGGTGGCGCCTAGCAGGCTGCCCCAGAATCCCCACAGAGCTATCCCCAGGTGCACGAAGATCCAGCCGCCGATTACCGAGCCGATCAATCCCAGAATGATGTCGACGATGCAGCCGAAGCCGCGTCCGCGCGTCAGGTGGCCGGCGATCCAACCGGCGAGCAGGCCGATGATGATCCAGCCGATGAGTCCGCGAGATTCGACCCCGAAATAGTAAGTGTGCGTTTGCAACAGCAGAGCCGCGATCGCGAAGGGGAACATTGCCGTGCCATGGCCTTTCCGGCGATGACAGCGCCATCGCCCATTCGGGCTAGGCTGTCATCCGAGGCAGAAAACGTAGGCCAAGGTTTTGTAGATCAGCTTCGCCGCGAGCATGTCGGACGCGTGGCTGTCGGAATGCGGTAACAGGCCGACCACGTCCATGGCGACGATCTTCTTATGGTCTGCGACGGCGCGCAATAGTGAGATCACCTGATACCAGTCGAGGCCGCCGGGTTCGGGGGCGCCGGTGGAGGGGACGATTGACGGATCGAAGCCGCCGAGGTCGATGGTGACGTAGACGACAGGGCTGAGGTCGGCGAGCGCCTTGGCAATCCAGCTTTTCACGGGCAGGCGCGCTACATCCTTCGCCCAGTAGATTTGCGTTTTGAGCTGGGGGAGCGCGCGGCACTCGTCGGCGGAAATCGAACGGATGCCGACCTGCACGGCCGGGCAGATCTCGACGACTCGGCGCATGGCGCACGCGGAGCTCGCAGGATAGCCCTGATATTCGTGGCGAAGCTCGGCGTGCGCGCCGATGTGAAGGACGCTGAGATTCTTATTGCGCTGCGCCACGGCGGAAACGAGGGGAGGGGTGAGCGCGTGTTCGCCGCCGAGCGCGACGGGGAATTTACCATCGTCGAGCAGGCCGGTTTCAGCGGTGAAAAGCTCGGTGATCACTTCGCCGAGGCCGCCGTCCATGGTGTCGATGGGGGCGAGGGTGTGGATGCCGATTTCCTTGTAGGGCTCGAGCTGGAGCTCTTCGTCGTAGAGTTCGATCTGGCGGCTGGCGGCGAGGATGGCGGCCGGGCCATTGCGCGCGCCTTGCTGGTAGCTGGTATTGCGCTCAAAAGGTACGGGGAAAATGACGGCGCGCGAGGATTCGTAGCGCGAGTATTCTTCCGGGATTCCGCCGAAGTTTTCGGGCGGCAGAGGGGTGTAGCGGCTCATTTTAGTTTTTCGGATCCTTGGAAGAATTCAGTTCGCCATATGCCGACAACTGTTTTTACGTTACCTGCGGGGGGGAGGATTGGCAAAGGCATTCACGGGGGAGCGTGCGAATGGTGCAATGCGAGGGAGGGAGAGGGGTTGTGTCGGGTGGGCGACGCAGGGCCTACAGCGGAAACAGGGAAGCAAGCAAGCAACGAAGCAGGGAACTACGTCGAACCGTATGGACTTTGCCAGTCTGCGAGCAAAACGGCGGGAGGAGGGAGGCGCTACTAGTCGTCTTCGCCCAGGAGGATGGCGGCGGCCAGGACGGTGGTCCAGAGGCCGCGCTTATCGCCCACGGCGGATTGGGTGATGTTCATGGTGCGGACGATTTTATTGGAGATGCGATAGACCTCTTTTTTTTCGTCCCACGACAAATCGGGATCGAACTCGACATTCAAAGTGGTGGCGAGCATTTCGGCGGCGAGCTCTTCGGTGTATTCACCGGCGATTTCTTCGCTTTCACCGAAGGAATGATGCTCGGAGAGGTAGCCGTACATCGATTTGTCCGCGGGCAGCGCGAGTCCGACACCGGCGGCGATGAGACGGTGCGGTTCGCGGGTCTGATTTTCGCTGATAACGGTGAAAGCGACCTGGCCGGGCTTCAGATGTTTGAGACCTTCGCTGCGGGAGATCAACTTGCAGGACGGCGGAAAAATCGAGGAGACGCGAACGATGTTGCAGGCGGCAATGCCGGCGTTACGCAAAGCGAGCTCGAAGCTTGAGAGGCGCTCGCGGTGCTTACCAACTCCTTTAGTGAGGAAAATCTTCTGCGCGACGAACGCCATGAGTCTTGCCGAAGCTGCGGTGCCTCCTGTTGTGTCAGAACAACGAAGCGTTCGGAAATTAACAAGCGTGCGCAGGGATGTCAACAGCTTTCACGTGTGCGGAAAATTACAATGGTGTGAACACGGGGGCGAGAGGGCAGAAGGGCGAGATTGTTACTCTTTGCTGTCGAGCAGAACGCACGGGGCGAGCGCGTCGGCGATCATCTTCAGCTCGCGGAGCTGCGGATGGGTGAAGTCAGGACCAGCGTCGCTGGCGGCTTTGCCCTTTCGAGAGACCTGGAGAACGCCGACCACTTTTCCGGAGGACAAAATCGGCGAGCTCATGATTTTTTGAATGGGATCGCCACGTTTTTCGTCGGCAATCGGCACGGCCTCGAAAACCGATGCATGCGGAACGACCGAGAAATGGTTGATCAGCTCGGGCCGGCGTTCGCGAACGGTGCGCGCAGCGAGCGAATTGGTGCTGGAAAGCGGAATCTGTCCCACGGTGCGGAGATTTTCGGGCGCCAGGAAGCGCAACGAGCGGCCGTCGTTGGTGAGTCCCAGAATCGCGACTTCGTGCGGCTGGAGGCCGAAATTCCTGCTGATTAATTCCATGGCGCGGACGAACGGAATGGGATCGCCGCCGTTGCCCTTCTTGGCGGTGTCGGTGGCCCACTTTTTCAGTTCGCCGATTTGTTCGCTGGCCATCGCCTGGACGGTCCTTTGAGCACCGAAATCCTTACAGATGAGGATACCTTAGGGCTTCCGCGAGTGGACTCTGGCGCGGGCCGGATGTTCCGAATGAAACACTCCCCGGCCCGTATGGGGCGAAAGCAGGCCGAAGATAGGGCTACAAGTTCTGGTATAAGCTATGGAGCCCAAGTCGCGCGGGGAATCGCGGTGCGGGTGACACGGTGGAGTGTAGGTCATTCTGCGGAGGCTACTTGCCACAGCAAGCGCTGGATCTTCCGGCCGATATTTCGGCGAAGGCTCGCGAGATTCATTTTCGCTCGCTGGTGGTAGACACGCATACAGACACCACTCAGCGGCTTCTTTTTGGGGACTTCGATATCGGGAAACGCCACGGGGATGGGTCGGTCGACATTCCGCGGATGCGGGAAGGCGGGGTGGGAGCGATTTTCTTCGCGGTGTGGATTCGCGGGACGATTACCGGGCAGCCGGCCGTGGAAAAGGCGTTTGCGCAGATCGAAGCCATCGAGCGCGCGGTTGCGAAGCGGCCGAATGACCTGGCGGCGGCGAAAACGGCCGATGACATCCGGCGGGCGCGAGCGGCGGGGAAAATCGCGGTGCTGACGGCGATCGAAGGCGCGCACATGATGAACGGCGATCTGGGCGTGCTGCGCGAATTTGCGGAGCGCGGCGTGAGTTACATGACGCTGACGCACGTGCAGAACACCGATTGGGCGGATGCGTCGACGGACAAGGCGGCGCATAACGGGCTGAGCGAGTTTGGCAAGACGGCTATCGCGGAAATGAACCGGCTGGGAATGATGGTGGACGTTTCGCATGTGTCGGACAAGACGCTGGGCGACGTGCTGGCCGCGAGTAGAGCGCCCGTGCTGGCGTCCCATTCCTCCTGCTATGCGCTGTGTGCATCGCCGCGGAATTTGACGGACGAGCTGATTCGCGAGCTGGCCTCGCGCGGCGGTGTGATGCAGATCAATTTTCATATGGGATTTCTGAGCCAGGAATTCCGCGACGCGGAAAAGGCGCATCCGGAGCTCGAAAAGCAGATGGAAGCGGAGGCCAAGAGGATTTGCGGGGAAGATGAAGCGTGCCAGTTACTGGAGGAGGATCGGTTGCTGCGCGGGCTGATTGCCCAGGGGAAACTGCCGCGTGTGGAGTGGACGAAGATTTTAGATCACGTGGACCATGCAGTAAGAGTGGGGGGGATCGATCACGTGGGGCTGGGGTCGGATTTTGACGGCGCGGCGATGCCCTACGGGATGGAGGATGCGTCGCGGTTTCCGAAGATTACCGAGGGGCTGCTGCAGCGCGGATATTCGGAAGAAGATATTCAGAAAATTCTCGGTGGCAACGTGCTGCGATTGATGCAAGATGTGAAGGCCGCAGCCACGAGCACTAAATGAAGGGACGCTATTTCGAGACAATCAGGAGAGGAACCGAAGCATGAGACTGCTGGCCGCAACGATTTCACTTTGCACGGTGGCGGTATTGGGATCCGCGGCGCTGGCCGCGGGACAAACCAGCTCGACGAGCGCAACGACTAAACCGAGGACATCACATATGACAGATTCCGCTTTGCTGCACCCGGCTACGATGACTGCCAAAGCGCCGGAGTCGTTTCAGGCGAAGTTCACGACGACAAAGGGCGATTTTGTGGTGGAAGTGACGCGGGCGTGGGCACCGCTGGGGGCAGACCGCTTTTACAATCTGGTGAAGCACGGATATTTCACGGACGCAGCATTCTTCCGTGTGGTGCCGGGATTCATGGTGCAATTTGGTTTGAACGCGGATCCGGCAGTAAATAGAGCCTGGCAGAACGCGAATATCAAGGACGATAAAGTGACACAGAGCAACGCGCCGGGGATGGTCACGTTCGCCACCGCCGGGCCGAACACGCGCACCACGCAACTTTTCATCAATTACGGCAACAATACCTTCCTGGACAGCCAGGGATTCGCGCCGTTCGGCAAAGTGATCAGCGGAATGGATGTGGTGCAGAAGATCAACTCCGAATACCGCGAGAAGCCGGAACAGGGCGCGATCACCAGCCAAGGCAAAGCGTACCTGGACAAGAATTTCCCGAACATCGACAGTATCAAATCGGCCTCGATTGTGACTCCCGCTACAAATTAGTTCGGCAGCGGGTGCTGCGCGGATGGTTTGTGGCGGCGGACTTGTGGCCGTGACGCTTCCGCTCGCATGAGCGAGACACAAGCACACACAGACGCACTGAGCAAAAGTAGGCTCGGCACGCTACGCACGGGCGCGTGGGTGCTGAGTTCCACCTCCATCCTTTGCGGCCTGGCGGCTGCGAAGCTGCTGCTACAGCTAAGCGGCATCCGCCATTACGGATTCTTCCGCGACGAACTCTACTACATGGCTTGCGGGGAGCATCTGGCGTGGGGTTATGTCGACCAGCCGCCACTGATCGCTCTATTCGCGTGGATTTCACATCATCTCCTTGGCAACACGATTGTCTCATTGCGCCTGCTGCCAGTGCTGGCGGGGGCGGCAGTGGTCTTGCTGACGGGCATACTGGCGCGGGAGCTCGGCGGCGGGAAGTTCGCGCAGTTTTTAGCTGCGGCTTCGATCCTGTGCGCCACGGCGTATCTCGCGTTCGACAGTTTTTTCTCGATGAATGCATTCGAGCCGCTTTTCTGGGTAGTGTGCGCGTGGCTCGCGGTGCGGATAGTGAAGGGCGCGTCACCTCGATGGTGGTTGGGATACGGGGCGGTGGCGGGCATGGGGCTCGAGAACAAGCACACCATGCTGGTGTTCGGTTTTGCGTTGGTGGCCGGGCTGGCGCTGGCCGGGGATTGGCGTGTTCTTCAATCGCCGTGGATTTGGGTCGGAGGGCTGATCGCTCTCGCGATATTCGCACCCAACCTGATGTGGGAAGCGAGACATGGGTGGCCGCAGATTGAAGTGGTGCGGAATGCGCAGCTTTACAAGAACGTGGCGATATCGCCGCTGCGATTTTTGGGCGAGCAGGCCGTTTTCATGCATCCGCTCTCGGTGCCGGTATGGCTGGGCGGGCTGGTTTGGTGCTTTTGTGCTCGGGAGGGGAAGCGGTTTCGGTTTTTGGGTTGGGCTTATTTGATCGTGCTGGCTGTGTTTGTGATTTTCGGCGGGAAATCGTATTACGCGCTGCCCGTGTATCCGATGCTGATGGCGGCGGGTGGAGTGGCGTTCGAGCAAATTTCCGAGGTGCAGGCGAGGCGATGGTTGCGCGTAGCGTTTCCGGCGGTACTGATTGTGGGCGGGGCGATCGCGGCGCCGTTTGGCGTGCCGATGCTACCGATCGACACTTTTCTGCGCTATTCTGCGAAGCTGCCGGAAGGGCAGGCTGTGAAGACGGAGCGCGACGCGGTGGGCGTCGAGTTGCCACAGCTGTATGCGGACATGTTTGGTTGGGACACGCTAGCGACTTCCGTGGCGCAGGTGTATCGAGGAGTGCCGGAGGCGGATCGGGCGGATTGCGGGATTTTGGCAGGAAACTACGGTGAGGCAGGGGCGATCGATTATTTTGGACCGGGACTGGGGTTGCCGAAGGCGCTGAGCGGCCACAATAGTTATTTCTATTGGGGGCCGCGCGGATACTCGGGCGCTTGCATGATTATTTACGGCGAGCGGTCTGAGGAATTCGTGAAGAATTGGGGCGATGTGCGCGTAGCGGCTACGAGCGTGAGTCCGAATGCGATGCCGAATGAGCGGAACGTGGCGATTTATGTTTGCCGGAAGCCGATCGCGCCGCTGAGCGAGCTTTGGCCGAGATTTAAGATGATTATTTGAGATTCAAAGCTGCCAAAGCAAAACACGAAAGGCAGCGAGATCACAGAGACAGCTTAGGTTAGCGGGGCGCGCTTGGGGAATAGGGCGTCGCGTTCGAGTTTGGCGGCGTCGAGGCCGGTGCCGGCGAGTTTTCGAGTGATTTCCGAGCCGAAGCTGCGGACGATACAGAGCAGGACGCACTCACTGGTCAGGATCGGGACCTTGCGGTTGTCGACTGAGTCGTGCGAGGGGGCGATTTCTTCCGCGTGTTTCAACACCGCCACGAGTGCGGAAGATGGCCTCACGGCGGCCTCGGGCGGCGTGGCTTTCTTGAGTTTTTCGAACGGACGCAGCAGGTGCCAGCGCTCACCCTTGTGGCGCAGGCCGTCGTAGATTTCAATCCACGAGTGCCAGCGCTCCGGGCTGATGCGGCAAATCCCGCGCAGAAACGTCTCGATTTCGTCGCGGTCTTCTTCCTGCCAGTAAAGCGACAAGCGATCCCAATTGCAGATGTACATGCCCGCAAGCAGGTCGGAGACTTCCATCACGTGCGAGCGACGGCTTTTGGCGAGCATGGAGGCGAAAGTCTCGGCGCGGGCCAGCTCAAGAGTCACGCGGTGCGTGTCGGAAGCGATGTGGCCGCCGAGGTGAGCCGGAGGACGCTTGGGCGCGGGCTTGGCGTCGAATTTTCGGCGGAATGGATTCATTTGGGGCAGATGGCCTGAGATCAGTCTAGCAGAGAGCAGCAATCGTTAGCGGGTGCTGCGGCGGCGTGTGGTGGAGATTGCAATGCCGGAGCGAAGGTGCGCACTGCTTTGAAGCCGGCGGGGATCCGCTCGTTTGTGACAGGAAAGGCGAGACTGCACTTGCTTGGCGAAGTCTGTAGCTCGTAAGACCACAGACTGGAGTGATTGTGCCCTGTTACATCGAGCGGACTGGCATTTTCACTATGTCGTCGATTTGGGCGACTTCCTTCACTACGAATCCTTCGGCGTATTTCGCTCCGATCATTCGGCCGTAGTGGCTGGCTTGCAAGTTCATGCGAGCTTCGAGCTCGTCGAGCGGGATGAGCACGCGGGATTTTTTTTGCTCCTTGGGCGGGGTGAACTGCGAGGCGTAGGCGAGGATGGCCCGGCGCCGGCGGTCATACTGCTTGGTGATGTCGACGGCGATCGTGGGGCGCACATCGGCGTACGCCGCGGCGTATAGAATTTTGTACGGGCGGAACGGCAGGCCCTCGAGCGGATAATTCTTCAGCCCCGCGAGGAAGCAGGCTTCGTAGCCCAGGCGCGCGGCGGTGTAGTGGTCTGGGTGACGGCCTTCCCAGTAGGGCAGGATCACGGTGCGCGGTTCGAACTCGCGGATCACGGCCGCGACGGCGGCTTTGAACTCATCTGTGACCGCGAGGCGCGCGTCCGGCAGTCCGAGGTTGCGCCGGACTTTTACCCCCATGATTTTTCCGGCGCGGGTGGCTTCTTTCAGGCGGGTCTCGGGAGTGCCGCGCGTGCCGGTTTCGCCGCGCGTGAGGTCGAGGATGCCCGTCGAGTAGCCGGCCTGCGCCATTTTGATCATCGTGCCGCCGCTGGTGAGCTCGACGTCGTCGGGATGCGGAGCGATGGCGAGCAGATCGAGTTTCATTCAGCCTCCGTGATGGCGCGATGATTTTACATGAACCGCGGCGGAGGACGAGCGGCTAGAGTCGGCTCAGTGGGACGAGACCGAAGTGCAGGCGAGCGGTGTTCGCCGAAGTGTGGTCGCGCTGCATCGTCACGTGCGTGCGAATGACCGCGAGATTGCGGAAGTAGCGGCCGAGCGGCGCGGTTTTGGACGCGGCGGATGTACCGCTGGTGCGCAGCATCAGGTCGATGGCCTCGAAGCAGAGTCGTACACACTGCTGCTCAAGCTGGAGGAACCGGCGATCGTCCTCGTCAGTGAAGGGGGTTTCATCTTCGGCGTCGCGCCGGGCGTATTCCATGTAGTCGGCGGCCATTTTCAGCAGGGCTGCTTCGGCGGTATCGACGAGCGACTGCGCTTCGCCAAAATGGCGCTGGTATTCGATTTCTTCGGCGCGCAGCCGAAAGGGCGGGAAGTTGGTTTTCTTGTTGCGCAGGATTTCCCCGTAGATATCGAGTGCGCCGCGGGCCGCGCCGACGGCGACTGCGCCCACTTCCGAGACGAGCAGCGACGTGATTCGGCCTCGATAGAACGGATTTGCATGGACCAGGGCGCCGGGACGCGGGTGAATGTATTGGCCCTGCTCGTCGATCAACGCCAGCGCACGATGCTGCGGCACGAACATCTCATCGACGATGACCCGGCGGGAGCTGGTGCCCTGCATGCCCATGACGTGCCAATTGTCGACGATGCGGTACTGCGCGCGGTCAAACAGCACGAAGACCCCGTAGCCGGGAGCGGCGTCCTTCAATCCTTCCACCAGGCACGAGCCGATGAAATGCGTGGCGAGTTCGCAGCCCGAGGAATAGTCCCACGTGCCCTTCACGCGATAGCCGCGTTCGACCGGAATGGCGACTCCGCCCGGCATTGCGACGCTGGGACCGCGAAATTCGCCATGGGTTCCAAAGGCTTCGCGTTGCGCTTGCTCGTCGAAGGAAGACATCAGGAACGCGTGTCCGGCGGTGAGAGCGAGCACCCAGCCGCTGTCCGAACAGCCGCGGGAGACTTCGATCATCACACGCAGGAAAGTGGGCAGGTCGAATTCGTAACCGCCGAAGATGCGCGGCTGGAGAATGCGGTAGAAGCCCGCTTCGATAAATTTCGCGTTGGTGTCTTCGGAAATGCAGCCGGCAGCTTCGACGGAATTCTGGCGCTCGCGCAGCAGGGGGAGCATCGCTTGAGCGCGGCGGAGCAATTCCGCGGGCGTGAGCTCGGGCTCGGGCGGAGCGATTGGCCGAATCGCTCGTTTTGTGTCGGATGTGGCCATGGCTGTCTGCTAATTCCCGGCGCATTATGGCCGAGCGCGGGCGCGCAGGCAAATGGGCGATGTGCGGCGAGGGGCGGCTAATGCTAATGTGTCGGTCGGTAATTTTGAGGAGGCTTTAGTCTTGGCGAAACGGCTTGAGGGGCAGGTCGCGCTCGTTACCGGCGTTAATAAACGTATCGGGCGCAGCATTTCGCTTCGACTGGCGGCGGAGGGAGCTTCCGTGGCGGTGAATTATCGCGGGGCGAAGCAGGATGCGGACGCCGTGGTGCGCGATATCGGGGCGGCGGGCGGGAAGGCCGCGGCGATTCAAGCCGATGTAACCAAGCGGACTGAAGTGGAGAAGCTTTTTGCGGAGGTGGTCAGAGAATTTGGGCGGCTGGATATTCTGGTGAACAACGCGGGCGAGTTTTTCGCCGCGAAATTCGAAGAGCTGACCGACGAGCAGTGGGACGGGATTCTTGATATCAACGTGAAGTCACAGTTTTTATGCGCGCAGGCCGCGGCGGCGATCATGAAGCGGCAGGGGCGCGGGCGGATTATCAATTTGTCTTCGCTCGGTGGGATGCTGCCCTGGCCGAGCTATACGCACTACTGCGTGTCGAAGGCCGGATCGATCATGCTGACGCGATGCCTGGCGCGAGCGCTCGGACCGGAAATCCTGGTGAACAGCGTGGCGCCGGGAACGATTCAGTTTCCTGGAGAGGCGCCCGACGAGGAATATATCCAGCGGGTTCCTCTGCACCGCACGGGCACGGGCGATGACATTGCGGGCGCCGTGTTGTATCTGGCGACGGCGGATTTCGTGACCGGGCAGATTCTGGCCGTGGATGGCGGCCGCTTGCTGGTCTAGCGCTTCGCAAATTGGGAGTTCACTGGATGGGCCCATCGAAACTTTTCGATCTGAGCGGCCGTGTGGCGCTGATCACCGGGGGAAATGGCGGTATCGGCCGGAGCATCGCGCTGGGTTTCGCGAATGCGGGAGCCGCGGTCGCAATCCTAGGTCGCAATCGCGAGAAGAACAAGAAGGCGCTGGCGGAGTTGCGAGAAAGCGGCGTTCAAGCGATGGCGATCAAAGCCGATATTACCGACCGGGCGCAGATCGAGCCGGCGGTGGAACGTGTGGAGCGGGAGCTGGGATCGGTGGATATTTTGGTGAACAACGCCGGAGTCGGCTTGATCAAACCGTCGCTCGAGGTGCCCATCGAGGAATGGGATCAGGTGCTGGCGATCAATCTGACGGCGTGCTTTTTGATGTCGCAGGCCGCAGGGCGGCGGATGGCCGAGCGGAAGATGGGGAAGATCATCAACATTTCGAGCATCTACGGTTTGTTCGGAAATGCGGTCGCGGCATCGTACAGCGCGACGAAGGGCGCGCTGATTAACCTGACGAAATCAATGGCCATCGAGCTGGCGCCCGTGAACGTGCAGGTGAACGCGATTGTGCCTGGATATTTTCACACCGAGCTGACAGATGCGTTCAAGGACAAACCTTTTTACGACGAACTGATTCGGCGCGTGCCGGCCGGTCGCTGGGGCGAGCCGGAGGAACTCCGCGGGGCAGCAATATTTCTGGCGTCCCGCGCTTCGGACTTCGTCACCGGCACATCAGTTGTGGTAGATGGCGGCTTCGCGGCAAACTAATTCAGGGCCAGCTAATTCGCGGAAAGACGATTCGCGCCCCACGTCGCGGCGAAAAGCAAAGCAAGTAGAATGGCAGACCATATCCAGGAGGAGCTATGCCTACGCTGATTGCAAAACCCACGCGCATCGAAGCGGCGGGAACGAAGCCCAAGATCATCGAGGAATTCGTGGGGCGGGTGAACACCAAGTCCGAAGGCGCGAGCGTCGCCCACATGCGCAGTCCTGCAGGATGGCTGGAACCAGGCCAGACTCCGGAGTTTGACGAATACTCGATCGTGCTCCAGGGCGTGCTGCGCGTGACCCACAAAGGCGGCACGATGGACGTGAGACCCGGGCAGGCCGTGCACGCCCATAAGGGCGAGTGGGTGCAGTATTCGACGCCCGAGGGCGCCGAGTACATCGCGGTGTGCCTGCCGGCATTCTCGCCAGCGACGGTGCATCGCGACTGAAAGTGCGTTTTGTGCGCGAATGGAATTTTAGCCGCGTGTGCTGGATTTATTTGGCGCGTCACGTGCGGCCGGTTTATTTTTCTGCGAATGTTATTTGCAAATCGCGTTTTCTCGAATATTCTATTTGTGTTCGGGGGAATACATCAGGGTGGCGGATACTTCAACTCTCAAAAGCCTGAGCCGGTTCGGAAATACGCAGCGTCAAGACGCGTGGTGGATCGAAATCATACCCACGCTGATCGTCTTCACCGCATTTATCGTTTACGCCACGTTCCGGGCCTTCGAAGGAAAATTCTACGAGTGGGGCCCGTACCTCTCGCCGTTCTACTCGCCGCTCATCGATCCGACTCACAAATGGTGGCCGCTTTCGCCAGCCGTGTTGATCCTGGGCGGTCCTGCGGGCTTCCGTGCGACGTGCTACTACTACCGGAAAGCCTACTATCGCGCGTTCGTAATGCATCCGCCGGCCTGCGGCGTCAGCGAAGGCGATCATCGCGGCTACGTGGGCGAGCGCAAGTTTCCTCTGATCCTGCAGAACGCGCATCGCTATTTTTTCTACGTCGCGACCATTTTTCTGTGCTTTCTCTGGTACGACGCGATCATCGCCTTCCGCTGGCCGGAGGGATTCGGCATTGGCGTGGGCTCAGTGCTGATGCTGGTCAATGTGGTCCTGCTGACCACGTATTCCGCCTCGTGCCATTCGCTTCGGCACCTGGTCGGCGGCAAGGTCGATTGCTTCTCGTGCGTGAGTTTCGGTCCCGTGCGGCACACGGGCTGGAAATGGGTTACGAAGCTCAACGAGAATCACATGCTCTGGGCCTGGCTGAGCCTGTTCTCCGTGGCGTTGACCGATCTATACATCCGGCTTGTCTCGAGCGGCGCGATCAAGGACATTCGACTGCTGTGAGCGCTGATTCCAAGTACGAAACACACGAATACGACGTTTTGATTATCGGCGCGGGCGGCGCGGGGCTGCGCGCGGCGATTGAGGCGCTGGCGCAGGGCGCGAAAGTCGGTGTGGTGTGCAAATCGCTGCTCGGCAAGGCGCACACGGTGATGGCCGAGGGCGGCCTGGCCGCGGCGATGTGCAACGTGGACAAGGCCGATGGATGGCAGCCGCATTTCCGCGACACCATGAACGGCGGCAAGCGCCTGAACAACTGGCGCATGGCGCAGTTGCATGCGCAAGAGGCTCCCGATCGAGTGCGCGAGCTCGAGCAATGGGGCGCGCTATTCGATCGCACCGAAAGCGGCGATATTCTGCAGCGCGCGTTCGGCGGACACACGTTCAAGCGGCTGTGCCACGTGGGAGATCGCACGGGCCTGGAAATGATTCGCACGCTGCAGGATCGCGGCGTGCAGCTGGGCTTCGACGTGTTTATGGAGTGCACGATCACGAAGCTGTTGAAGGACGGCGACCGCGTCGCCGGCGCATTCGGCTATTGGCGCGAATCGGGCCGCTTCGTAGTGTTCAAGGCGAAGTCGATTGTGATTGCGACGGGCGGCATCGGGAAATCGTGGAAGATCACGTCGAATTCGTGGGAATGCACGGGCGACGGCATGGCGCTGGCGTATGAGGCCGGAGCCGAGCTGCTGGATATGGAGTTCGTGCAGTTTCACCCGACCGGCATGGTGTTTCCGCCCGGCGTGCAGGGAATTCTGGTAACGGAAGCAGTGCGCGGCGAGGGCGGAATCCTGCGCAACAAGAACGGCGAGCGCTTCATGGAGAAATACGATCCCAAGCGCATGGAGCTTTCGACGCGCGACGTGGTAGCACGATCGATCTACACGGAAGTGAGGGAAGGCCGGGGATCGCCGCACGGCGGCGCGTTTCTCGATATCTCGCACAAGCCGGCCGAATACGTGAAGCGCAAGCTGCCCAGCATGTATCACCAGTTCAAGGAACTGGCGGACGTCGACATTACGAAGGGGCCGATGGAAGTCGGTCCGACGTGCCATTACGTGATGGGCGGAATTCGCGTGGAAGCCGATACCGGGCGCGCATCCGTGCCAGGGCTTTACGCGGCGGGCGAGGCTGCCGGCGGGCTGCACGGCGCCAATCGCCTGGGTGGGAACTCGCTTTCGGATTTGCTTGTCTTCGGGCGACGTGCCGGATTGGCGGCGGCGCAGGACGCAAAGAAAGCGGCAGCGTCGAAAATCGACGCGGCGCTGATCGAGCAGGCCGAGCGCGAGGCGGTGGCCCCGTTTGAGGCCACAGGCAAGGATAATCCGTACACCATTCATCACGACCTGCAGAACGTGATGCAGAATCTGGTCGGGATTTTCCGCACCGACGCTGACTTGCGGCAAGCGCTGGTGGAGCTTGAAAAGCTGAAAGCGCGTGCGAAGAGCATGCACGTCGAAGGTTCGCGCCTGTTCAACCCCGGCTGGCATCTGTCGATCGACTTGCGGTGCATGCTGGCGGTTTGCGAAGCCTGCACGCACGCGGCGCTGGCGCGTAAGGAAAGCCGCGGAGCGCACAGCCGTCTGGATTTTCCAAAGACGGAAGAGGATTGGGGCAAGAAAAATCAGGTGATCGTCAAGAAGGGCGGCGCGATGGCGCTCTTTGAAGTTCCGCGGCCGGAAATGCCCGCGGAGCTGGCGCAGATTCTGGACGAAGGCGCCAAGTAGAATCGCGTGGCAGGGAAGTCGGAGGCATTTGATGGCCAAAGCGACATTACGCGTTTATCGGGGCGACCGGGAGAACGGCGAGGCGGTGGATTACACAGTGCCGTTAACCGAAGGCATGGTTGTGCTCGACGCCATCCACTCCATCCAGGCCCATCAATCGCCCGATCTCGCCGTGCGCTGGAATTGCAAAGCCGCGAAGTGCGGTTCGTGCTCAGCGGAGGTGAATGGCAAGCCGCGGCTGATGTGCAAGACGCGCATGGACGCGCTGCCGACGAACGAGCCGGTCACCGTGTTTCCGCTGAAAGCGTTTCCGGTGATCAAGGACTTGGTCACCGACGTCTCCTGGAACTACAAGGTCAACAAGAAGATTCCGCCGTTCCAGCCTAAGCCGGGCGTGGAATGGAAGATGGACCAGCGCGACATCGATCGCGTGCAGGAATTCCGCAAGTGCATCGAATGTTTCCTGTGCCAGAACGTCTGCCACGTGTTGCGCGATCACGATAAGAAAGAACAATTCGGCGGGCCGCGCTTTTTCGTGCGCGTGGCGGGGCTGGAAATGCATCCGCTCGACGGAGCCGATCGCATTCCCATGCTGCGCAAAGAGATGGGAATCGGCTACTGCAATATCACGAAATGCTGCACGGAAGTCTGCCCCGAGGAAATTCACATCACCGACAACGCGATCATTCCGCTCAAGGAGCGCGTGGTCGATCGCTACTACGACCCGATCACGATGATGGTGAGCAAGATTTTCCCCGCGAAGTAGGCTACGGCAGCCGGATTTCGCCGCTCGCCAGCTTTTTCACCAGGTCGCGGTCCGCTTCCAGAAAGTTTAGCTCCGGAAGCGTTCGCAGCTCGCGCCATTCAATGCGCTCGAACTCTAGATTCTGGATTTTGTCCGCCGGCGCGCTCGCAGCGAAGAAAACCAGCTCGAACGGCACGCCAGTCGACGCATATTGATGCCTCAGCCGGTGCACCTCGGGGCCGATCGCCGCAGTGACACCGAGTTCTTCGTGCAGCTCACGAGCCAAAGCGGCCTCGAGCGTCTCACCTTCTTCGCGCTTGCCGCCCGGGAATTCCCACTGCAGCTCGAACCGTGAGCCGCGAGCACGTTGGCATGCAAGCAGCTTGCCCTCGTGCTGGATCAAAGCTGCAACAACACTTAGCATGGTCGATTTTCTCCATCCCAAAACAAAACGCGCCGGAGAGCATTGGCTCCCCGGCGCGCTGGTTGAATTCAGTTTCGGCTACTGATCGGCCTGAACCTTCGCCAGTGGCGGCTTGGGGACCTGCCAGATCAGCTTCGAGTCGTCGGCGTTGTGCGGGAAGAACTGCGCTGACTTCTTGCCGGACGGAAGCAGCACGATATCCGCACGGCGGTTGTAGGCCAGCCAGTCGGCGCGCTTGTCACGCATGCGAGCCTTGGGCGGCGCGTTCGGGTTTGTCTTTTCCAGATCGCTCACGTCGCTCTTCCCCAGCGGCTTTTCCTTGCCGTAGGCGGCGGTCTCCACCTTGTCGGCCGAAATGCCCTGGTCGACCAGGTACTGCTTGATCCGCTCAACACGGCGCTCGCTCAAGTCCTGGTTGAAGGGCTTGGAGCCGCGTTCGTCGGCGTGCGCTTCGACGGAAAGCTTGGCATCCGGATCGTACTCAAGATACTTCTTGAATCCGCCGGCCAGAGTCGCAAGCGCGAGCTGCTGGCTACGGACAAGTCCGACCTGCGGGTGCCGCTTGTCCGGATAGTCCGTGGGATAGAACACGCTCTGCAGCACGACCGCCGGAATTGGTTCCACGGTCCCGGTGATGTGTAGCGAAGCGGTCTGGTTCAGCGATCCGCCGCAGACGTTGGTAGCCGTCGAGCGCGAAGTTCTTGGTCTCGTCGACAGTGCGTGGGGCGCCGCCATCGGGCACTTGAGACGTGTCCGCCGGCTCGGCCTTCACGGTTTCGCTGCCGTTCAGATCGACCTTCTGGCCGTCGACCGTGACGCTATCCGCATTCCCTGTCTGCCAGGTCACCGTGGAGGAATCCTGTGTGATGACCTTGTCGCCGATCTTGCGGTAGTGCACTTCGGCCGGGTTGGCGCTGATGCTGCCGGTCACAACCGTGTTGACGTTGACCGTGCTCGTGCCCTTGATCGTGCCGCCGGGGCCGGTCGAGGTGAAGTCATACGTCGTGGTCGCATGCGGTGAGACCGACTGGCTGCCGCTGTTCTGCACGGTGCCGATGCCGCTGATATTGCTGTCGACGGTCTCCGTCGTGTTCCAAGTCAGCGTCGAGGACTGTCCGCAATTGATCTGGGTGGTCGAGGAGCTGAAGCTGCCGGTCGCCGGCGCCACGGCAATCTGCGCGCTGGCAATGCCCGCCTTGAATCGCGGCACGTCCTTCAAATTCTCGCCGCGCTTCCATTCGACCGTCTTGGTCTTGCTTCTTGTCCATGTAGATGACGGTCTTCTTGTTCGCTTCGATGGTCACGTCGCCCGACCATACGGTCTTGCCGGCGTGCGTCACCGTGATGTGGTGCGAACCGGGAGGCAGCAGCAAATTCTGGTGCCAGACCCAGTCGTTATTCATCTCGTCGACGTGGCCGACGAAATACCCGGGTGCAGTGCCTCCGGAGAGAACGGCGGCGCGCGAGTCGCCTTCGAGGAGCAGGTCGCCGAACGGACCGCCCACATTGCCACCCTGGGCATCGAGCTTCACTTCCAAAGGCGTCGATTTGCCGGCCTCGATGGTGACGTCCTGCGTGGAGATCTTGTAGCCGTAGTTGACCACTACGACGGTGTGTTTCCCGGGGCTCAGGGAAATGGATTGGCTTCCGTCGCGAACGGCGTTGCCGTCCACGAATACATACGCCTGCTTCGGCGTGACCTTGATTTTGAGCTTCCCATCCTGCGCGAAGCCGGCAGTCGCGAAAAGAGCGATGGCCATCACGAGGGTGAGAAGGTGTGCGAGTCGTTGCATCGGTCGTCTCTCCTGAAAGCAAATATGTAGGCGAATTAAAAGATGTTCCCCGCGCCCTAGACGTGGAACATTGGCTGGGAGCTCTAAACTAACGCCGTAAGCCTCAAGCTGTCAATAAGATTGAACCGTAAACCCATAGGGTAAAACCCTTAGACGCCTGGGGGCCTTGGCGGGCCCAGGCGAGGGCCAGGCGAAAGGCGGAGCACGGATCCCGGGTGTCTTATACTGGCTGTTCGCTATTGCACAGCTGCCAGGCCATGTTCAACGAGACGCTATTGGCGCATTTTCGGAATCCGCACAACGCGGGCGACCTGACGGCCGCTACGGCGATGGCGGAAATGTCCAACCCGGTGTGTGGCGACGTGATGAGGGTTGCAGTACGCATGGAATCGGGACGAATCGCAGAGGCGCGCTTCAAAACGCAAGGTTGCGTGGCGGCAATTGCCGCCGGTTCGGTGCTGACGGATCTGCTTGCTGGTAAAAGTCCGGCCGAACCGCGGGATTTCTCCGCGCAGCAAATTTCCGACGCTCTGAACGGATTGCCGCCCGCTTCGTTTCACGCGGCCCAGCTTTGCGACGATGTCGTGCAGGCTCTCACGCGAAAACTTTGACGCGAAGACTTCAGCCGTGCCGATCTTGGCCCGAGATTTCCGAAAACGCCGATTCAACGCGAATCTCGAAGCGATGATGTTTAGGGGGGCGGAACCTCCGAACCGCTTCCACCGAAGCGCGCTTCAGCGTGATCGGATCGTTTATGTTGAGCATCACTCCTTCTTCTTCCGTAGGCACCGCCAGGTATCGGCTTCATGCGTCCAAACAACCTGTCGCGCTCCAACCTCGGCGGATGCCTCGAGCAGCTTCGTAAAGGTTGGCGCGAAAAATTAGGGGGTGGCCGCGGCTGGCCGTGGTACATCGGCAGCGCGATTGATTTTCCGCTGTTGTCGAATTCAGCTATTAGTTGCGCCACCAACTTGGCGGAAACGAGCGGATGGTCCACGGGGCAGAGTATCAGTCCTTCGTTTCGCCGCGCGGCAGGCTGCGAACGGCGGCCTGGATGGAAGATAGCTGGCCCTGCCGCCCATTCGATTCACGACGACGTTCGACGGATCGAGCCCTAACCTTTCGCGAATTTTTTCCGCAGCGCGCCGAGAACGATTTTGCGCATGCCGATGCGTGGGTGCGTGGTGACTTCGATCAAGTGTTCAACGAACGTTTGTCCGCGGTAGGGAAGCAGCGCTTTGGGGAACCCATCCGGCGGGATTCGCCGCCGGAGAGGATTACCGCGGCGAGCATTGGTGGGTCAATCGTTATCCGCGAGGCCGCGTGCAGCGACGGTATTATCTTCCGCAGCGGCGGCCTGCGACGAGCTTCACCGATTTGTGCGGCAGGTCCTGCGCGGCATTGCGCCGCACGGCGATGAGTTCGGCGGTGATGCTCACGGCGATTTCTTCCGGCGTAAGCGCGCCGATTTCAAGTCCTACGGGCGCGTACACGTGATCGAACTTTTCCGGGGGGTATCCTTCTTTCTCGAGCGCCTTGTAGACGGAAATCACTTTGCGCTTGCTGCCGATCATGCCGATGTAGCGGGCATCGGTGTTGCACGGCCCAGGACAGCACGCGCATATCGTCTTTGTGGCCGCGCGTGACGATCACCAGGTAGCTCGATGAATTCGGCTTGATGTTTTCGTACGCCTCTTCGTAGTCGTATAGATCTCGGCGGCCATGGGGAATCGCTCCGGGTTGGCGAATGCTTCGCGATCGTCAATGATGCCGACGGGAAATCCGGCGCGTGCGCGGCAACGCGCGCGACGGCCTCGAACATGTGCCCGCCGCCGAAAATGTAAAGCATCGGCTGCGGCAGAATCGGCTCCACGAAAATCTCGACCGTTCCCCCGCAAATCAGTCCAACGTCGTACTCCGCTTCATTATTCAAGTTGAAAGTCATCTTGCGCGGCTGTTCGGCTTGATCACTTCCTTGGCAGCGGCCCACACGTCCGCCTCGACGCATCCTCCGCCGATCGTGCCAGCAATCGAGCCGTCCTCGCGCACCAGCATCCGCGAGCTTTCGTAGCTTGGAATCGAGCCGTTCGTGTGCACGATGGTCGCCAGCGCGGCGCGCTGGCCGGACCGCCGCATCCGCACGATTTCTTCGAAAATGTCCATGCTATTTCACGAGCGTACTTTGCCGCAGGTGCGGTGTCAATCGGCGCGCAGAATGGATTCATCGTGTAGACACGGTCTGGGTGCGATGCTACGTTAGCGCGCCCGTCGCATTCGGAGGCGCTCATGAAAGCGGTGATTTTGGAGCAGCACGGCGGTCCGGAAGTTCTGCGCGTTGCGGAAATGCCGGAGCCGGCGATTGACGACCGGGACGTGCTGGTGCGTGTGCGCGCCGTAGCTTTGAATCACCTCGACCTATGGGTCCGCAGCGGGCTGCCGGGGCGCAGTGTCGCATTCCCGCATATCCCTGGGAGCGACATCTCGGGCGAAGTCGCCAAAGTTGGAGCCGCGGTCACGAATGTCAAGGTTGGGGAACGCGTGCTGCTTGCGCCGGGCATATCTTGCGGACAGTGCGAGCAGTGCATCTCCGGCCGCGACAATTTCTGCGCGGACTACGTCTTGTTCGGCCGGCAGATTTACGGCGGTTACGCCGAATTCGTGCGGTCGCCGGCCGTGAATGCCATCCCGATCCCGGAGAGCCTCTCGTTCGAGGAAGCGGCTGCTATCCCCCTCGTCTTTCTGACTGCGTGGCACATGCTTTTCAATCGCGCGAGGCTCCGGCCCGCAGAAACGGTGCTGGTGATCGCTGCGGGCAGCGGCGTCGGCAGCGCCGCGATCCAAATTGCCAAAGCCGCTGGCGCGCGTGTGATCGCGACCGCGGGTTCGCAACCGAAGCTGGCGAAGGCGCGCGAGCTTGGCGCGGACGACATGCTGCTGCACGCGGACGAATTCGCTCGCGATGTAAAAAAGCTTACGGGCGGGCGCGGCGTTGACGTCGTCTTCGAGCACGTGGGCGCTGCCACCTGGGACCAGAGCGTCTTTAGCCTGAAGTCGGGCGGCCGCCTGGTCACTTGCGGCGCGACTACCGGTTTCGAATCGAAGATCAACATCAACTATCTGTTCTCACGCCAGCTCTCGGTCCTCGGCTCATTCATGGGCTTCAAATCCGATCTCTTCGCCGCGCTCGAGCTATTCAAGCGCGGCCTGCTCAAGCCTGTAATAGACACTGTCATGCCGCTCGACCGCGCCGCAGACGCTCACCGCCGCCTCGAAAACCGCGAACAATTCGGCAAAGTAGTGTTGAGCATCCCGTAGCGCTGGCATCGTGACCTCGGTTCTCGCTTATTTTCGGCCTCGTAGGTAATCGACGCGGTTGTTGTAAACTGACGCGGACATGCGCCGCGAAACAACCAGCGTCTCCCAGGAGGACTACCTCAAAGCTATCTGGGAAATCGTTCAGGAGGAGCAGGTGCCGATCAGCGCGCGGCTGGCCGAGGACTTGAAAGTCACGCCCCCGGCGGTCACGGCGGCGCTCAAGCGCATGACGCGTCTTGGGTTTCTCCGCGTGCGCCGTGACGGTCGCATCGAACTGACCGCCAAGGGCAAGGGCGCCGCACAACATCTAGTCCTGCGCCATCGCCTGGCCGAAAAACTTCTCACCGAAATCATTGGCCTCGAATGGTCGCGCGCCCACGAAGAAGCCGAACGCCTGGAGCACGGCATCTCGCCGGAGGTCGCGCGCCTGTTGATGGCGCGGTTCGGGCGCGACAGCCGGTGCCCGCACGGCGTGCCGCTTTTCGGCGGCATGTCCCGACTGCGCCGCAAGCACGGCGCGGTGAAGCTATCCGAAACCGAAGTCGGCCACACCTACGAAATCTTGCGCGTCTACGAAAAAGATCCCGCATTCCTTGAATTTCTCGACCAACGCCACCTGCGCCCCGCCGCCCGCGTTCGCGTTCTTGATCGCGAATACGACGAAACTATGTCGCTCACCGTCGCCGGGCACGGCGCCGCCCGCATCCACCTCGGCAAACCCGCCACCGAGCGCCTCTGGGTCCGCCGGACTTCTGCATAGTTCATGTTCAACGCCTTGCGCTACTACTGGATCATCTCGAAAGGCCACCGGCTCAGCCCGTGGAAATCACCTTATATCCAATGGCGCATGGAGACGTTTTTCGGGCATGACGCCGCCGATCTCACCGCGAGAAAATTCCTGCGCCTCATGTGGCGCGAACGCCGGCGCATGGAGCTTTTTCTCGCGTGGGTCGCGGATCAAAGGGAACGCCGGCGCGCCAGGAGCCCCAGGTAGCGCTCGCTCGCGTATCACACATATTAAGAAGTCGCTGATGCGTAAATCTGCGTTCCGGAGTAATCTCTCGAAATCATTTCGGGGGTGAAGTTGTGCGCAAGTCGAAAAAAGAATCCGTCAACCGCCGCGAGTTTCTCCGCACGGCTGCCGCGGGCACAGCCGCTCTGGCCGTTCCTGCCGCCGCACACGCCGCAAGCGCCACGCCGCCGCAGCCATCCGGTCCGCCACCGTTGTTGAAACTTCGCGCCGATGCGGCAACCTCCCCAGTGGAAGCCACAACCGTCGATCGTCCCGGCTCCGATTTCATGGTCGATGTTCTGAAAACTCTCAATTTCGAATATCTCTGCGCCAATCCCGGCAACACGTTCCGCAGCCTGCACGAGTCGCTGATCAATTACGGCGGCAACAAAGCGCCCGAGTTCATCACCTGCTGTCACGAAGAGTCTTCGGTCGCCATGGGACACGGCTACGCGAAGATCGAAGGCAAGCCGCTGCTCGTCTGCGTCCATGGCACGGTTGGCCTGCAGCACGCCTCCATGGCGATCTACGACGCATTCTGCGATCGGGTTCCCGTCTATATCATCCTCGGAAATTTCGGCGACAGCGCAGAGCGTTTCGGCCAGGTCGATTGGACGCACGCCGCGCAAGACCCCGCCGCGATGATTCGCGATTACGTGAAATGGGACGATCGCCCGGTTTCGCTGCAGGCATTTCCCGAATCCGCCGTGCGCGCCTACAAAATCGCCACCACGCCACCGATGATGCCCGTCGCGCTGGTGGCCGATCACGAGCTGCAGGAATACGCCATCCGCGATGACGCCGAGCTGACCGTGCCTAAGGTCACTATGGTCTCACCGCCAGTAGGAGATTCAGCGGCCGTCGCGGAAGCGGCGAAAATGCTGGTTGCCGCGGAAAACCCCGTGCTCGTTACCGATCGCGTGGCGCGCACGCCAGCCGGACTCGTTGGGATGATCGAGCTCGCCGAATTGCTTCAGGCTCCGGTGATCGACCGCAACGGCCGCATGAATTTCCCCACACGGCATCCGCTGAATCACACCGAGCACGGCGGAGCGGCCATCGCAAATGCCGACGTGATCGCCGGCTTGGAGCTCACCGATTTCTGGAGCACGGTCAATACCGTGCACGGGGAGGTGACTCCCCACGTTCGCCCGGCGACGAAGCCCGGCACAAAGCTCGTCAGCATCACCGCGAATGATCTCTACATGAAAAGCAACTACCAGGATTTCCAGCGCTACGCCCCGGTCGACCTCGCCATTGGCGCCGACGCGGAAGCGACGCTTCCGTCTCTCATCGAAGCGGTGAAGCGCGAGCTGACCGACGATCGCAAGCGCGCCTTCGCGGATCGCGGCGCGAAACACGCCGCCACGCACCAGCAGGTGATGCAAGCCCAGCGCGAAGCAGCCACCAGCGGCTGGGACGCCACGCCGATCTCAACCGCGCGCATGTCTGCCGAAATCTGGGCGCAGATCAAAATCGAAGACTGGTCGCTGGTCTCGAATTGCCAGTTCGTCAGCCGCTGGCCGTTGCGGCTCTGGGATTTCAACAAGCACTATCAGTACATCGGCGGCGAAGGCGGCTACGGAGTCGGCTACGGCGCGCCCGCGGCGGTCGGCGCAGCGCTCGCCAATCGCAAGCACGGCCGTCTCACCGTCTGCATCCAGAACGACGGCGACCTGATGTTCGCTCCCGGCGTTCTCTGGACCGCCGCGCATCACCGCATTCCGCTGCTCATCGTGATGCACAACAATCGCGCCTATCATCAGGAGTTGATGCAGGTGCAAATGATGGCCGACCGCCACCAGCGCGGCATCACCAACGCCAGCATCGGCAGCGTGCTGGTTGATCCGGCGATCGATTATTCGAAGCTCGCACAGAGTTTCGGGCTGCACGGCGAAGGTCCGATCAGTGATCCCAACGACCTCGCGCCCGCGATCCGCCGCGCGATCGAAGTCGTCAAGGGCGGAAACCCCGCGCTCGTCGACGTGCTCACGCAGCCGCGCTAAGGAGAACTCGTGCGCCATCGAAACACGCTCGTCATCGGAATCACGGCCGCGCTTGCGCTCGCCGCCACGGTTGGTGCCAAGGCGGCCGCCGCACAGTCGCCGGCCGCAAGCGCGACGAACGGCAAGACTGTTTTTATGTCGGCCGGCTGCACTGCATGCCACGGCGCGCAGGCGCAGGGAACTGCGATGGCGCCGGCAATCGCGCCTCCGCCGTTCGAATTGCCGGGCCTGATCACCTACGTTCGTCAGCCGACCGGCAAAATGCCGCCCATTTCGGAATCGACTGCGTCGGATAAACAGCTCGCGGACGTGTACGCCTACCTGCAATCGCTCGCTCCGAAATCTTCCTCGCGTCGACGAATTGAAAGGCAACGCCGACAACGGCAAGAAACTCTTCGCCGCTTACGGCTGCTACGAATGTCACGGCCGCCAGGGCGCCGGCGCCAGCACCGGCCCGCGCATCGGCCCGCCCGCCATTACGCTCGCCGCGGTGCTGCGCTACGTCCGCGCCCCCACGGGCCAAATGCCGCCCTATACGTCCAAAGTCGTCTCCGATCAGGATCTCGCGGATATTTATGCTTTCCTGAAATCATTCCCCGCGCCGCGTCCGGCAAAAGACATCCCGCTGTTGAACAATTAGCTAGCCGATCGGCGTCGGGAAAGTTTTTTCGGCAACTTCAGGACCCCGGCGGGGTCTTTTCAGTCTCGTGCTGGCTATGGTCGTTCACTTTCAGAAAGACTTTGACTGCCTACCGGCCCCTTTTCTGTACTTCCGTACAGTAGTTTCTCCCCATCGCTTCGCGGGAAAATTGGTGATTGCTGCACCAAGCCCGTGAAGCGAACATGACGCGAAAACTTCTAGAGGTCCTGATTCTTGCAGCGGCCATCTTTCAGGCGAGCTGCGCCGGCACAACTTCCGGAACGGGCACCGGCAATCCGGGCGCACCGCCGCCACCTCCGCCTCCACCGCCGGCAGTTTCGGTAAGCGTTTCACCGAACACCGCCACTGTTCGCGCCGGCGCCACTCAAATATTTTCAGCAACCGTCACGGGTACTTCGAACTCGGCCGTAACCTGGCAAGTGAACGCCGTCACCGGCGGCGCTTCAGCACCGGCACGATCAGCACGATGGGCGTATTCACGGCGCCGCCGCGCTGCCGAGTCCGAACACCGTCACGGTGCAAGCCGTCAGCGCGGCCGATTCAGCGCCGCGGGGCAAAGTGCGGTGACGCTCTGGAATCCCACGCCGACGCTTGCCAGCATCTCGCCCACATCGATCACGGCTGGCAGTCTTCTCGCTGACAATCAACGGCAGTAACTTCGTCAATGGCGCAAAGGCGGAACTGGCAGGCGCGGCTCTCACGACGACATTCACTTCCGTCATCGCAGCTCATCGCCAGCGGCACGGAAGCCACGGCCGGGAATTACTCCATTACGGTCGTGAACCCGAATCCCGGCAGCAGTGCCTCGGCGTCCGTAAATCTGCAGGTGACGACCAGAGTGGCGGCAATCCGTCCGCCACCACCGCCGCCTCCTCCCGCAGTCTGCAGCGCCATGCAGCCCGGACAGGAAGGCAGCCTCCGCGGCTTCGTCCCGTTCCCAGCAGACAGTTTGTGGAATAAAGACATCTCATCCGCGCCGGTCGATCCGAATTCCGCCGCGCTGATCAATTTCATCGGCCCCACCGTCGGTCTGCACGCGGATTTCGGCTCCGGCGAATTCGACGGCTCGATCATCGGGATTCCGTATCAGGTTGTCGATTCGACGCAGGCGCCGGTCACCATCAACTTCACCGAGTTCGGCGACGAAAGCGATCCCGGGCCAATGCCCATCCCGCTGAACGCGCCGATCGAAGGCGATCCGAATCCGAGCGGCGATCAGCACGTGCTGATCCTCGACAACGCCAACTGCTGGCTCTACGAGCTCTATGACGCGTCAGCCGAGCGGTTCGGCGTGGAACGCCGGTTCGTCCGCGGTCTGGGACCTCACAGCCGACGAGCAGCGCCCCTACACTTGGACTTCCGCGGACGCCGCGGGCCTGCCGATTTTTCCGGGCCTCGCGCGCTACGACGAAATTGCCGCGGGCGCTATCAATCACGCCCTGCGGTTCACGCTGCAGAAAAGCATCGCCGCGTTCACGCCGCCCGCATCACACTGGGCCGCGAATCGACAAACGCAAACGCCGCGCCCATGGGCATGCGCCTGCGCCTGAAATCGAGCTTCGATATTTCTTCCTACTCGGCTACCAATCAAGTCCTGCTGAACGCCATGAAAAAATACGGCCTCATCATGGCCGACAACGGCTCCAACATGTACATCAGCGGAGCGCCCGACTCACGGTGGGACAATGACGACCTGCACAATCTGGGCGGCGTAACCGCCTCGGATTTCGAAGTCATTCGGATGACTCCGATCTACACGCAAGCGAGTTGCCCACAGGCGCATCGCCGGTGATTTCGAGCTTCACGGCCAGCTCGCAGTCGGTTTCCGCGGGCACGCAAGTCACTCTCAGCTGGTCAGTCACCGGCGCGTCGTACCTCATCGTCTCGCCCGATATCGGCGCCACCCGCGGCACCAGCGTGGTGGTCACGCCGACGCAGTCCACGAGCTACACGCTCTACGCCACAAACGCCTTCGGCCGAACCACAGCCGCGGTTAGCATCACGGTCCACTAGATGTTTTGGTTTGCTACCGGACAACTTCAGGGAGGGGTTTCGTAGCGGCCACCTTCAGGTTGGCGCCGTTGCATGTAGACTTTATTTGGAGGGAACTTCGAGCTACGCGATATGCAAAGCAGGCGCGTTCGAGACCTCACCCGCCAGCGTCGCCGTGACCTGTCGCACAAGAACGTCCTTTGAGAAAGGCTTCTGCAGGAACGCGGCATTCCCCGTAAAATCCTCGCCGCCTTCGTTCTGTTCGAGATAACCCGACATAAACACAACCTTCAAATCCGGCCGTGTCGCACGCAACCGCTTGGCCAGCTCCGGCCCGCGCATCTTCGGCATCACTACGTCGGTGACCAGCGCGTGAATCGGTTCTTTCAGATTCTCGGCAATCTCCAGCGCTCGCTCGCCGTCGGCCGCCACGTACACGCGATATCCCGCCGCCGTCAGAAACTCGAACGCCAGCATGCGCACCGCTTCTTCGTCTTCCGCCAGCAGCACGGTGCCTGCGGCGCGCGCCTTCACCGGCGCAATCTGTTCGGACGGGTTCGGCGTAATGTCCTGTTCCACGCGCGGCAGATAAACTTCAAAGCGGCTGCCGCTTCCGGGCATTGAATCCACCCAGATGAAGCCGCCACTCTGCTTCACCACGCCGTAGACGGTCGCGAGGCCCAACCCGGTGCCTCTGCCGGACTCTTTCGTGGTGAAGAACGGCTCGAAAATCCGCGCCTTCGTCTCGGGCGACATGCCGACGCCGGTGTCCGTAACCGCCAGCATGACGTAAAGCCCGGGCTCGACCGTGGGCCGCGATTTCACGGCCTCGGGATCGACCACCACATTCCGCGTCTCGATAACAAGCTTGCCGCCGCGCGGCATGGCGTCGGAAGCGTTGACGGCCAAGTTCAGCAACACCTGCTCGATCTGGCCGGTATCCGCCTTAATGCGTCCGAGCGATTCGCCCGCGCGGAACGTAAATTCGATATCTTCGTGGATCAGCCGCTTCAGCAGTTTGTACATGTCCGCGACCAGCGAGTTCATGTCGAACACAGTCGGTTCGAGCGCCTGCCGGCGGCTGAAGGCAAGCATCTGGCGCGTCAGCGACGCCGCGCGGTCCGCCGCCTTGCGAATCTGTTGTCCGCTGCCCTGCAGGGGATCTTTTTCCGACAAACGATCGGTGATCAGCTCGGCATGACCTTTGATCACGGTGAGCAGGTTATTGAAATCGTGCGCCACTCCGCCGGCCAGCCGGCCCAGCGCTTCCATTTTCTGTGATTGACGCAGGTCTTCCTCGAGCTGCCTCTTCTGCGCTTCGTTTCTCTGCAGCGTGCCGCGCATCTGGTCGAACGCGCGCGTCACATGCGCGATTTCGTCGCCGCCGTGCGCCTCCAGAGGGAAAGTGTGGTCGCCGCGCTCCAGAGCCTGCACCCCGCGCACCAGACCGCCGAGCGGGCTTGTGAATGTGTCGGAGATAAGGATCGCGAGGTAGGTGCCGATTCCCAGCGCGAGCACGCCCAGCCCCGCCAGCAGGCGATTCATCTCCGCCAGAAACGCTTCCGAGCGCGCGTAGGATTTCAGTGCGATCATGCGCGCCCCGGGGCCCTCGCCATCCGTGAGGCCCACGGAAATCGCGTAAAACCGTTGTCCGCTGATCATCACTTCGCCCGACGATTGCAGCGAGCCAATCTGCTGGTTCAGTTCGTGCTCGTCGTAGGGCCCCATCGTGCTGGTGACCACTTTGCCGTCGAAGGTAAACGCCAGGTCCGCGGAATGGCTGCGATCCAGATTGTGCACCGCGGAATAGTCGATCTCACGTCCTACGATCACGGTGCCGAGCTGTGAATTGTCCGAGTTCGGCCGGCGGTGAACCGGTTCAATCGCTACCTGATACAACGCGCCGTCGACATACCACCAGTCCTTCGCGCAGTTCTTGGCCACCGAACCGATCAGCAGGCTTTGCGCCACCGCCGGAGTCATGCGCGGGTTGGTCGTGTGCAGTGTCATCAGCTGATGATTGCCGTCCGCCAGCACGACCAAGTCGCTACCGTCGGTCTCGAGCGGGTTGTCGGTTGATTGCTGGAAAGTGGAGGAATCGAAATAGGTCAGGTCGGCCAGCGTCGCCAGCAGGTCGGCTTTGCGATTCAGCGCGTTTTGGTGTTCGTGCAAGATGGCCATGAACGTCAGCACCGAGGTCTGCGTTTCGCTGACGATTTCCAGCTGCAGGTGCTTTTTCGCGACGTGACGCACGGCCAGAAGCGTGGCGCAACTCAGCGTAGCGATGGTCAATACAAACGACAGCACCAGCTTCGTCCGCAGCCGGAGGTTTGAGGTTTCGAGTTTTGCCGTTAGCTTCATCAAAAGCGCGCGCCCGGGTCGACTAAACTGCTGAAACGGCGCTGCATGCCCGAGGCCCACTCTACGGTTGGCTAGCCGTGCGGAAAATGGCCCGCCCGTACCTCGGGACAGGTACTTTCGGGCTATCGCGAGGTTTTCGCCCGAAACTATGACTGCATGTCATTGTAAAGACTGGAGGTTAGCGCTGCAGAAAATGCGGGCCGACATACCGCCGCGCGGCCGCGGCGCAAGATTGCCCTTGGTACTGAACGTAACCCCGGTAAAATTCAGTCGCGACTGCTTGAAATGGGATTTTCCGGTTGGCATCGTGCGGGGCGGGAGATCTTAATGCCGTTAGTTTCTGTCACGCGCCTGAGAATTCGCTCACTGCGCTTCGTGCCTCAGTTCCTGGTCTATGCCTTCAGCAGCGCCAGGCAGGCGCAGAAGTCCGTTGGATTTCTCGGAGGACGCCTGATGCGCGATAAAGCGAGAGCTTTTTGGACGCTGACCGTGTGGTCCGACGCAAAGGCGATGGAGGCGTATCGTGTCGCGGGAGTGCACCGCGCAGCCATGCCGAAGCTGCTGAATTGGTGCGATGAGGCCTCCGTGGCGCACTGGCTGCAGGACTCCGTGGCGGTCCCTTCGTGGAACCAAGCGTACGACCGAATGGTGCAGGAAGGCCGCGCGTCGAAGGTGAAGCAACCGACCTTAGCGCACGTCGCTCACCAAGTCCCGGCGCTGGTCCCTACCCGGTTTTCCGGCGAATTGCCCCCGCTTCACCGATCGGCGTAGAACCCGTCGCGCGCCTGCACGACCAAGTCTTTCTGTTTCGTCGTCAGCGTCAGCTTGTGATAGCCCAGCGCTGCATCCATCCCTTCGGGTGTGTAGCCGAGACTGTACTGATTGCGAAGCTCGTCTTCGATCTGCGCGTAGACCATGTCGATCGGCAGCTTCTTCGATACTTCGAACATGCGCGCGCCCGTTTCCTTCGAAATCCGCGTGAGAATCTTCTTGCCGTCGGGACGGTCCTCTTCAGGCTGACGACGACGCCCACCGCCTCCCATCGGGCCGCCTCCGCCCATGGGACCGCCACCTCCCATCCCTCCGCCGCCCCAGCCACCGTGCCCTCCGTACCCCCCGCCGTAGTGGCCGCCTTGCTCGTCATGATCCGCGAATAGAATCGAATAAACCAAAGTGTCGGAACGCTGCGCTGCCTCTATCGCGTCTTCGAGTGTCTCCTTGCTGCCTCGATCGACCCCGTCCGACAAAATGACAAGCGCCTTGTGCCCCTGCTGCCTTTTCATCACTTCGTTGGACGCGAGGTATACCGCGTCGTAGAGCAGCGTGCCTCCGCCGCCACGGCCGTGCCCGCCACGGCCGTAGCCGCCTCCACCGCCGCTGTCTTCGTCGGGAGTTTCCAGCAGCTTCAGCGAATCCTCCAGCTTCTTGCGATCCGACGTAAGGTCCTGAAGCATTTCCACTTCGTGATCGAAGTGAATCACGCTCGCGCGATCCTTGTCCTGATGCAGCATCTGGTTCAAGAAATCGTAGCTCGCGGTGCGCTCGGAGCTGAGCACCCGGCGCTGGCTCAAGCTGGTATCGACGAGCAGGCCGATCGTGATGGGCAAGTCGTTCTCGAGGACAAAATATTTGATGTCCTGCGGATGGTCGTCCTCGGCAAGCACGAAATCATTCTTCGTCAGGTTTTTCACCAGCTCGCCCTTCTTGTTACGCACCGTGGCCGGCACGTTGACGACCTTGACGACGCTAGTGAGATCTGGTTTCGTCGTCGCGGTCGGAGCTGAATTTTGCGCCGCGGGAATTGCGACTGCGAGGAAGGGAATAGAGATCATCGCGAGCAGCGTGCCAAAGCCGAGCACATACGCACGGCTGCCTCGAAGCGCAGTGGCAGGATTAGCTCGATTGAATTTCGATTTCATGCACGCTGAGGCCGAGGAAAACTCGAATCACCGTCGAAAGAGTTCGTGCCGGCCGCGCTTCATTCGATCGCGCAGCCAGCCGAACGGTTGCTCTACTGGTTCGCGGGCGGTGTCGCCGGCGGTTGACCTCCGCGGCGAGCGCCGCGCGCGCCGCCGCGAGGACCGCCCGGACCTGGGCGGCCGTCACCGTCGCGCCGGCTGCGCAGCAGGTCGCGGAGCTTGGTGCGCTGGTCGGGCGTCAGTGCCTTGCGCGAAGTCAGGCGGAAGGCCACCGCGGATTTTTCAAGCGCCAGCCGCGAAGTGCTGATCTCCGTCAGCTTGGCGTCGATCGCCGCGCGATCCGGCTTGTCGGCCGCGATCAGCTCGCGCAGATCGATCTGCTTCACCTGCAGATCGGCGCGATCCCGGATTTCCGTTTTGCGAAAATCGGCTTCCTGCTGGCGGATTTTGGCGGCCTGATCGGCGGTCACCCCGATCTTGTCGCGAATTTCCGGATTGCTCAGCAGCCGGCCGAGCATGAATTCCCGGCCTTCCATACCTCCGCGCCCGCGCATCCCGCGGCCCTGGCCGAAGCCCTCGCGATGTCCCCAACCTCCACCGTCACGTCCGCGATCCCAGCCTCCGTCTCGGCCATCGCGACCAGGTCCCTCGCGGTGCACCATACCGCCCGGACCGCCGGGATCGGGCGCCGCGGCGGATCGTCCGGCGAATCGGCCTGAGCCATTACCGGGGCACAGCTGAGCGCCAGCGCCAAAGCGGCGAGCGCAAGTTTCGAATGGGATGGCACGTGTGTCTCCTCCTGCCTGAATCTGCGTGTGTTCTTCGTTCACTACAGATTCCGCACGAAGGGAGAAAAGTTCCAAGTCTTTGGGGACTGTCTGACGGGAATGCAACGCGGGACGGCCGGAAGGGTAGCGCGCACTACGGATTTTCAAGTTTGCGTTTGATCACGTTCTCGAATTCCGCGAAGTAGACTCCGATAATCGTGAGGTCGAATTTCGCCAGAATCTGTTCCTTGCGCTCCCGCTGCAGCAGGAATTCAAACGCTCTCCGCACCAGCTCCACGGGCGTGACCTTTTTCCCCGAAATGCGCTCGTACTCGGAGGTCTTCATGGTCACCACGTGCCGCGTTTCGTTCGCGCCTTCGCTCACACGCACCTTGAACTCTTCTGGCGCAGTCTGCTCGATCTCGATTTTCGCGGCCACTCTAACCTCCCACGGCGAAAACGATTGAATACCTAGGCGCCGGTCAAACTGTAGAGCAGGACCCCGAGCACCAGCAGCGTGATCGCCGTGTACAGCCAGTCCCGCTCCGAAATATATGCGATCACGGAAAAGGCCACACGCGCCACCGGTGTAGCGATCAGGATCAGCAGCCCGAGCTGGATCAATCCGCGCGCGTGACGCGCCGCGGCGTCCGCCACGACCGGCTGCACGAAACGCAGGTCGCTCGGCTCGCTGCGAAAGATTCGATAGTCGGGCTTCACCGAGCCGTATTTGAGCAGATAGAGAACGCCGCCGATGAAAACGATCACCGCGGCGGCGATCACGCCGGCGCGCAGTATCTCTCCTATCAAATTCTCAAATCGCTTTTCGCTGATTCCGTGGTCCGCCATCTATATTTTCCCTTTCAAGGCCTGCAGCATCATTTCGACGGCCACGGCGACGATGGCGACCCCGAAAACTATTCGCAGCGTTCGTACTTTGGCTCCCGGCAGGATTCGTGCGCCGAGCAGCGCGCCAATCAACACACCCAGCATGACCGGCATGGAAAGTCCGGGATCGATATATCCACGGTGCAGATATATGCCTGCGCTAGCCGCAGCCGTGACGCCAATCATGAAATTGCTCGTCGTGGTCGAGACCTTGAACGGAATGCTCATGGCGCGGTCCATCGCTAGAACTTTCACTGCGCCAGATCCAATCCCAAGCAAACCAGAAAGCGTGCCGGCAACGTACATCAACCCGAAACCAAGCGGCACGCGGTGAACGTGGTACGCGACGAATTCGCCTTCGCCAGACGGATACGTGCCATCGAGTTTTAGGCGTTGTGCGATAGCGTCCCCGCTCGCATGGATCGGCACGGGCGCTTCGGGCATTATCGAAGTCCACGCAGAGTAGAGCAGCACCACGCCGAACACGATCGCGATCGCCGCGGTCGGAATCCGCGTGGCCAGAAACGCGCCGCACAGCGCTCCGATCGTGGTCGCCACTTCCAGAAACATTCCCACACGAATGTTCGAGTAGCCTTCCTTCAGATACGCAGCCGCCGCGCCGGAAGACGTAGCGATCACCGACACCAGCGACGCGCCAATCGCGTAGCGGATGTCCACGTGGAAGACTAGGGTGAGCAACGGGACGATGATTACGCCGCCGCCGAGTCCCGTGAGCGATCCGAGCAAACCCGCCAGAAAAGATCCGGCGGCGATCAGTAAGGTGAACGCAAGCAGGCTGAGCACGTCAAATAGCGTCCAGTGCTCGCTCGAAATCGGCGAGCAGGTCGCGCCAGTGCTCGATGCCCACGGAAATACGGACCAATCCGTCGGTGATGCCCGCCTGCGCGAATTCCTCTTCGGTGAAGCCGGAATGTGTGGTCGATTTCGGATGGCACGCAAGCGTCTCGACGCCGCCCAGCGAAACCGCGTTCATGGCGATTTCGAGATGGCGTAGAAAATCGAACGCCGCAGGTTTTCCTCCCGCGAGTTCGATGGAGAACATCGCGCCGGGCTGGTCGCACTGCGAGGCGAAAATTCGTTTCTGTTCGGGATCGGTGAAAAGCGTGGGGTAGTAGACGCGCTTGATCTTCGGATGATTGGCAAGCTCCTCGGCGATGTGCTGGGCGTTCTTGCTGGCGCGCG
This sequence comes from uncultured Acidobacteriota bacterium, assembly GCA_963800535.1. Classification (GTDB taxonomy): domain Bacteria; phylum Acidobacteriota; class Terriglobia; order Acidiferrales; family UBA7541; genus Palsa-295. The sequence goes on along the minus strand of CAWDBK010000007.1, from coordinate 11,256 downwards.
TCATGCGCAATCCCACGGTCGGCAGCCGGCCGGTGAGCAGCCAACATTCGTCCGGCTGAAGTATCGTGCCGAACATGCTCCGAGTTTTGGCGATGTATTGCGTCAGGCTTGCATCGCGCGCCAGGACGATGCCCGCGAGCATGTCGCTGAACCCCGAAAGATATTTCGTGCCGGAGTAGACCACCAGATCGGCTCCCAGAGTGAGCGGATGCTGGAACGCGGGCCCCAGCATGGTGTTGTCGACCATGACGATCGGGCGGGGCGCGCCCGGCGGAACTTTCAATTGCGCCACGGCGTCGGTCACCTCCCGAATGTCCGTCATCGTCAGCGTCGGATTCGCCGGAGTCTCAAGCAGAACCGCGCCGAGATTCTCGGCCCGCGCGATAGCTGAGGTGAGCAAATCGATGCGTCCGGCCAAAACCGGAATCCCGGTGATGCCCCACACGGAGAGATGATCCTCCACGAAATGCTGCGTGCCGCCGTAAATAGGAATGGCGTAGACCACGGACTGGCACGGGCGCAGGAGCGAGAGGATCGACGTCATGATCGCCGCCATGCCGCAATTGAATGCCAGCGCCGAGGTGGCGCCGGCCTCGAGCGCGACCACCTGGGCTTCCAGGATTTCCGCGTTGGGGTGGCTGAACCGCGAATAGATCAGGTCGCCCGATTCGCCTTCCTTCAATTTCACGCGGCCGCTCGAGACGTCGAACGCGTGCTCGGCCGCCTCGGGGCTTTGAAACGCATAGGTCGAGCTGCGAAATACCGCCGGGCGCGCGGAACCTACGGACAGCGCCGGGTCGAATCCCTGCGTTAGAACTTTGGTTGTAGCTCGGAGAGGATGGGGCACGCGGCGGTCACGATCGTCGGTCTGGCTGGAGCTCATGGAGGCACCTCCTGATGGGGCACGTGGGGCTGCAGGCGATAAGCCAACGCGGCAAGTGGCTTCGCGTCGCAATACACCCGATTCGGGTTATTTGGTGGAGTTGCATGGCTACTTAGCCAGACTAACAGTGGGCCGGAAGGAGTCAAGCACCCGCCCCTGTGAGCTTCCAAATATGCTCCCCTATATCAAATAGCGGCCTACCTACCCTTATGAATCAGCAGGGTCGTAAATCTCTTCGCGGAGGTGTGCTGTGAAGAAATTCATACTGGTTGCAATGATAGCGGCGATATCGGCGTCCGTGGCCCTGGCGAAGGACCCACCGGCCTACGACAAAGGCACGCTGCTTTCGATGGATTCGTCGCCGTGCGGCACGGCGGAGAAGGGAAGCAAGACTTTTGCAGGCGAGGTGCTGGGGACAGACGCGCAGCACAAGAATACGCAGCAGGTGCTGTGCCAGGAGTACGTGCTCCAGGGCGACCGCATCGTCTATCACATTCGCCCCACAGACACGAAGCATCCCATGCTGCTACCGGTAGGTGACGCGGTAAGCTTTCGCGTGCGCAAGGACAAGCTCTACGTGCTTGATCGCGAGGACGATAAGAAGGAGCGGCAATACTCCGTCATCTCGATGCGCGTGCGAGAGGATGTGAAAGAGGCGAAGAATACCGACGTGAAGTTGGCTCAGTAAGCTTCAGCCCACTTTCTCGCAAGCCTCATCCTGAAACACAGTTCGGCGCTTGCGGGCGTCCAAGACGCGAGCGCCGAACGCACGTTTCGTCTGTGGATCAGGATTTCTTGCGCGGAACCTTTGCGCCTTTCTTGCGGGCTTCCGAGAGGCCGATAGCGATGGCCTGTTTTCGGCTGGTGACGCGGCCGCCTTTGCCGCCCTTGCCGGAACGAAGAGTGCCGCGCTTTTCGCGGTGCATCGCGCTCTTCACGCTCTTTCCAGCCGCTTTCCCGTATCGTGCCATTTGCTTCCTCCTCAGTAATTCGCTCGGTCGCGGCGTGACCCGCGCCGCAAAGATGTTGCGACGGGTACCTTTGAAAAGGAATACATCAAACAGCGGATAGGCCAACGCCGCAAGGTGTAGCCGGAAGCGTATAATTGCGGCAAGGACTTCCCGATATGCCGAGCACCGTCATCACCGGCAGACTGAAGCAGCTGCACGAAGCTCGCTGGTGGGAGCCCGAGCCGAACGGCAAGGTGCATTGCTACCTCTGTCCGCGGCACTGCCATATCGGCGAGGGACAGGCGGGGTTTTGTTTTATTCGCGCGAACGAGGGCGGAAAACTTTACAGCCTTGGTTACGCGCATCCGGCGGCGCTGCAGATTGATCCGATTGAGAAGAAGCCCCTGAATCATTTCCTGCCAGGCACTCGCGTGTTTTCCATGGGCACGGCCGGCTGCAACATGGGCTGCTTTTTCTGCCAGAACTGGGACATATCGAAATCGCGCTCCGATCAGGTCCACTCGACCTATATCCCGCCAGAAGATGTTGTGCGGCTGGCGATTCGCCACGGCTGTCCTTCGATCGCGTTTACCTACAACGAGCCGACCATCTGGGGCGAGTACGTGATCGATATTTGCCACGCCGCGCATGAAGCCGGCATCAAGACCGTGATGGTGTCGAACGGCTACATCACACGCGAAGCCTTTCACGACGTCTACGATCACATCGACGCGGCGAATATCGATCTGAAAGCGTTCACCGAGAACTTCTACGGTCGTGTCACGCTCACTCATCTGCAGCCGGTCTTAGACACGCTCCAATGGTTGAAGAATGAGACCGCCGTGTGGTTCGAGATCACGAACCTGATCATTCCCACGCTGAATGACGCTCCCGCGGAGACGCGCGCGCTCGCCGAATGGGTTCTGGCACATCTGGGGCCGGATGTACCGCTGCACTTCACGGCGTTTCATCCTGATTTCAAGCTGCGCGATAAGCCGCCGACCCCGCCGGAGACGCTGCACGGCGCGCGGCGGACGGCACTCGACGTGGGCCTGCATTACGTCTACGAGGGAAATATCCACAGCGATGGCGCGCACACGCTGTGCCCGTCTTGTGCCACTCTCGTGATTCGCAGGTCGTGGCATGATGTATTGGAGAACAAGATGGTCGACGGGCATTGCCCCCAATGCGGCGCGGCGATTGCGGGACGGTGGACGAACGACGCAGCGCGAGCGATGACGGGAGTTTCGAACGAGGCAATAGCGGCATCTGATGAAAAGTACGGGGAGCTGAACCTCTAATGGCGCTCGTGGCGGCAGCCTCATTTTTGACGGAGCAGAAATACGCCGATTACACCGCCGAGCAGCACGCGGTGTGGGCGGAGCTGGTGAGCCGACGCCGGCCACAAATTGAGTCGCACGCGTGCCAGGCGTATCTGGAGGGATACAAGATTATCGGTCTGGAGGACGACCGGTTGCCGAACCTGGCGGCAATCTCAGCGCGCCTGAAACCCCGGACCGGCTGGAGCACCACGCCGGTGAGCGGGTTTCTGCCGAGTGACGCGTTCTTCGAGATGCTCGACGCGCGCATGTTCCCGACGACTACTTGGCTGCGCAGCAGGGAATCGCTCGGCTACACGCCGGAGCCTGATATTTTTCATGACGTGTTTGGCCACGTACCGATGCACGCCCATCCCGTGTTCGCCGATTTCCTGCAGCACTACGGCAGCGTCTGCGCGCGCATCAAGGACAAAGAAACACTCGAGCGGCTGGGACGGCTTTTCTGGTACACGGTCGAATTCGGGCTGATCCGCGAAGGCGGCAAGGTGAAGGTTTATGGTAGCGGCGTAATCAGCTCGCAGAACGAATGCACCAACGTGATCGAGGGCGGCTGCGAGGTGCGCGATTTCGCGCTCGATGAAGTGCTGGCTACGCCCGTCCGCGTCGATCAGATCCATCATTTACTCTTTGCGATTGAGAGCTTCGATCAGATTTACGAGGCGATGCACGAAGCGGAGACGCGCGTTCTCGCCAAGTCGTAAACGGGCGCTCCCACGCGATGGATACTGTTTTTTAATCGCAAACTATGAGTATTAGAATCGGCTCTAAGGCATTGAAAATAAACGGACGCGACTGATTCTAATCGAGAATTTTTCGCATATTTCGATCTTGCGGCTTTAGCGGGTCGTCGTAACGGCTGAGCTCCACTCCGCTCCCCACGGGCAGCAGCACCGAGTCGATTTTCGGCTTCGAACGCACCAGCCTGCGATATTCCAGGGCGCTTTCGCGGTACACATCGGGATAAATCATGTTGTCGGCGGCGATAAACGCGCCGGGCGCGAGCTTCGGGTAGAAAATCTCCAGGCACGGCACATACAGTTCCTTCCAGAGATCGACCAGTACGAAATCGAATGGGCCATCGAGCGTGCGCAGCGATTCCAGCGCATCACCTAAACGAAAATCGACGTAGGCGTCCAACCCCGCGCGTTTCAGTTGCTGTCGCGCGTAGTTTTGTTTGTACTCGGCTTTGTCGAGCGTGATGAGTTTGCCGCCATTGGCGCGCGCGGCTTCGGCCAGCCACACGGTCGAATAGCCGTAAGACGTGCCGAGCTCGACGATCGCCTTCGCTTCGATGCTCTTCGCCAGAATATTCAGCAGCTGGCCGGTAGCTGGCCCCACGGAGATCAGAAATTCATCGCGCTGCGCGAGCCACTTTTCGGCTCCATCGCGCAACTGGAGCTTGTACTCCTCAGCCGCGCGGACTTCGTATTCCGCCAACACTTGCTGGATGGATGCGTCGATCAAGCGTTTACACCTCGCACTTCAATTGCAGCAGCATATCCGAGCCATATTCAAGCCATATCATAGACCAGCGCTGCCGGTTCACGACACCACCCGTACCGTCGCGAGGATTTTCACGCCGGGATCTTCCACACTGGCGTGCAGCGCTATCGTCGCCCGTGCCGTCGTGGCACATCACCAATCGCTGGCTTTGCAACTCTGGCTTCAATGTGCATAATTTGGATTCGACCACCCATGGGCCCAAGCGCGCGGCATCAATGTCTCATCTACGACGGCTCGCCTTCATGCAGCCTGCCAATCCTGGCCGAGGCGATTCGAGAAAAACTGGCGAACGAATGCCGCTGTCTATACCTTGATTGCCCCCCGATGGTTGCGGGCATACGATCCTGCTTGTCAGCCCTGGAAATCGACGTCCCGCAAGAACTCGCACGAGGGAGCCTGGTGCTTTCTTCGGAGCAAACGCACCTGGTGGACGGGCGTTTCGACGTCGACAAGATGATCCGGACGCTGGAAGACGCGATACGCAAGGCCGTTAGCGACGGCTACCGCGGCCTCTGGGCGAGCGGTGACATGAGTTGGGAATTCGGTCCCGAGCACAATTTCGACAAGCTGCTGGAATACGAGTGGCGGCTCGAGCAACTCTTCTTCAAACAACCCACTTTGTCGGGAATTTGCCAGTATCACCGCTATACGCTGCCTCGCGAAGCCGTTCGCCGAGGGCTTGGTGTCGCACCGGCGCATCTACATCAACCAAACCCTTTCGCGCTTGAATCCCTACTATGTGAGCGCCAACTCACCGGACGAACGGCGAACTTCTTTACGTCCGGAACTCGACGACTTGGTCATCGGATTGATTGAATCTCAGGAGTCGGCCTAGCGCGGTGGGGCTGAACCTGCTCCAGCCAGAACGCCATTACCCAGTTTCCCAGTTCGTGATTCAGTGCGCCCGGAGTACGGAACCTAGGCGTTGGTGCCACCATCGACCGTGAGGTTCGCGCCCGTGATGTACGAAGCTTCCGGACTGGCCACGAACGCAACCAGCGCGGCGACTTCCTCCACACGGCCGTAGCGGCCCAGCGCGGTGGTGGCTTTCTGAGGCACGGCCCAATCGCTCGTCGCGGGATTCAGATCTGTGTCGATCGGGCCGGGCTGAATATTGTTGACCGTGATCCCGCGGCTTCCGAGTTCGCGGGACAATCCCTGCGAAAACATCTTCACCGCTCCCTTGGTGGCCGAGTAGGGAACCAGGCCTGGAGTCATGACGCGCTCGCCAACGCACGAACCGATGGTGATGATGCGGCCGCCGTCCTTGATGTGCTTGAGCGCCGCGTGCGTGGCATACATCGTCCCGCGAATATTGAGGTCGATCACCTTGTCGATTTCCTCGATCGTGGCCTCCGCGAACGGCTTGGGAAAGCCCGTGCCGGCATTGGTGACCAGCACATCCAGACGGCCAAAAGTTGAAACCGTTTTTTCGACAGCGGCTTTGTTGGCGGCAGCGTCCGTGGCGTCCGCCTGGATCGCGAGAGCTTTTCCGCCGGCGCGCTCCACTTCCTTAACCACTGCCGCGGCTGCGTCTGCGCCTTTTGTGTAAGTGATGGCTATCTTCGCGCCGTCCGCGGCCAGACGTTTGGCGATCGCAGCGCCGATACCGCGCGAACCTCCTGTTACGAGTGCGACTTTTCCTTCCAGTTGTTTGGGCACGGTCTTCTCCAATGTCGAAAGGTGGTTGGTTTCTGGCCGATCGCGGGTGCGGGCGAACGGATCAAGCGGGCGTTGGCTCGCGCGCGGCTGGACGCGACGGGGCAAAGCATGTGATGCGGCAGCTTGCTGGAAGGCTTCGAGAGACGGGTGGAATTCGGAGCGAGGGGAATGGGATTGCGATGGCCTTAGCGGGCTCTCGCGCTGCTCGCTCGCGTGGACTTAGGCTTGCTTTTATCTTGGCCGCCCTTGAGATTGAGCGCGACTGCCGCGCGGATGAGTTCCTTCACGGCAGCCTCATCGATTTTTTCACCATCGTGAATGTCGATGGCGCGTCTGATGTTTCCCTCGAGGCTTGAGTTGAAAAGGCGGGAACGATCCTTCAAGGCAGCTCCCCTGGCGAACGTCATCTTTACGACGCTCTTGTACGTCTCGCCCGTGCACACGATGCCACCGTGGGACCACACGGGAATGCTCCACTTCCACTCTTCGACGATCTCCGGGTCCGCCTGATGAACGAGGTCGCGCACTTTCGCGAGCGTCTCTCCGCGCCAGTCACCCAGTTGCTTGATCTTTTCATCGATTAATGCGGAGGCGGATTCCGCCGGTGCGGACTTTTTCATCGACTAGCTCCGGTTATCGCGCTTCGTTTGGATGAATCCAACGGTCCATTTCATCGGGTTCGTTCCACTACTCTTCACCCATTCGCTTGCTGTCTCCGGCGGTGCAGCATTGCTTGGCAACGGACGGCCAACTAGCCGCGTGCGCACTTGTATTTCGCGCAGACCGGGCAATCTTCATTGAAAAGCTCGACCGAGAAAGTTTCGTTCGTTATTGGCAGAGCACCGGTCTTTGGCGTTGAGCTATTACCTTCCACTATGCTGCGTGCCGTATCGTGCGCTTCCGCGTAAGAATCGAAACTCTCGGAACCAAACCCCGTCGACGACCAGTGAAGGTGGTAATGCATGGCCTTAGCGTCCCCAGCAATCGTTGAGAGCGGTTATTGAATAACTTCCGCCGTCAACGGAATCCCATCGCACTGCGCACAAAATCCGAGGGGAACCGTGACTTTTTCATCGGTTCCGTAGAGTGATAAACGAGCTTGGACGTAAACGAGCGCCAAAGCACATGAGGGGCAGGAGCTGTTCCGCGGACCATTCAATTGGTCACGCAACGCCTGGAGGATGTCCCTTGGATCGGGGGACTTCACGGCTCGATTCTATTTCCGACCCCAAACCCTCATAAGCGTCAACATACGCCACACCACTTAAGCCCGATTCGTTTCGTTGGGCTATCTTGGCGGATCTGGCCATGCGCGGTTTCGCCATTTCCCGTCTCACGCTGGCCCGAGTGGCTTTATCGCGTGCCTTGTCCCTGGTTTTAGTCTTCATATTGTGACGGTGACACCGAAGCGGAGTCCGCGCAGTCCCGTTTCGCACACCAATTTGGGCCGACGGAAAGCCTGGGGTTCAAACGAGGAAGAATGAAACGCGCCAAAGCGCGGAAGAGAGAATGGCGGGGACGACGAGACTCGAACTCGCGACCTCTGCCGTGACAGGGCAGCGTTCTAACCAACTGAACTACGTCCCCGCGCCATTTACGCCGGATGGTGGGCGATCACGGATTTGAACCGCGGACCTTCCGGGTGTAAACCGGACGCTCTAACCGCTGAGCTAACCGCCCTGCAATCCATCGTAGCAGAAGCCGAAGCACTGAGGCTAGGGCATAAACGCTCACGCCGAGCGAGCCCCCGGCCGCATCAAGCGAACGATTCATTCAGACGCGGAAACTGCGCGGGAATTCACGTCCCGCGCACTGGAGCCCCCTACGCTTTCTTCCGATTGCTTGATTGAATGCCACAATTGCGACTGAGAACTGCCAGCAGCGGCGGCGATGCGAAAACGCCAAGATAAATTTCGCGCAGCCGATGCCGAATTGGCCTTGAAAAAGCCTTATCCGAGCGTGACCTGATTTCGTTGATTATCTCGAGGGCGGTTGTGGAGCCGAGTCCGCCGGTGCGGGCGTAGTCTCCAATTTCGCAAGTGTGTCCCGCGCCATCGCGGCGTCCTTCGAAGTTGCGGCTACTCTCAAAAATTCCTTGAGCTGCGCCGTTTCCGCAGCCACATTTCCGTTTATGTCGTAGACCTGCGCCAGCAACAGTTGCAGCTCGGGGATGCGATGCCATTCGTCGGCTCGCACAGCCGCCAGCGCGTGCAACTCCGCCTCCGCCAGGCGGCGCTCGTGCAGTGCCGCGTCCGCAGCATAATAGAGCGAGTACGGGTTGCCGGTGGGATCGATCGCTAGCGCCTGCGTCGTAAGTTTGGCCACCTGACCCCAATCGGATTCCTTGGCCGCAAATTCCGCGAGGCACAAATATGGCGCCACGTATCTGGGATCGATTTCGGCTGCCTTCCAGCACGCGGTCCTGGCCTCGTCGTTCTTTTTTTCAGTTACCAGGACCTTTCCGAGGACAACCCGACGCCGCAGCGTAATCCGAGTAGTTGTCGATGGCCTTGTGTAAGTGAGATTCGGCGTCCGCAAGCTTTTGGCTTTTGTATGCGCTGCAGCCCTTCTGATACTCGCTCACGGCTTTCCAGGGAATGGTCAGGCGCTTCAAGCTGACGGTGGGGGAACGGACCGTCGATTCCGTCCACAAAATACATGTTTCGGAATCGACCAAGCGGCCGGCGTCGCCCGAAGTCACACCGGAATTATCCGGCGGTCGAATGAAGGCCAATGACATGGTGTCGGGGTTCACAGTTGGGAACGCGTCAGGATTCGTATTGGAGCCTGAGGGCGCGGTCGGCGGGGGGGAGGTGCCGCCGCGACTGCCTCCGCCTTTCTGCGCCACGGCGGGGAACGCCGTTAGAAGTGCTGCAACCGACGTCCATGCGAGCACATACGGGACAAGGCGAGCTAACGAGGTCGTACAAGACCCGAAGCAAGCGGGACCGGTTCTTCAGCCGCCCGGAGAGAAAATTGCAGATTCTGACGATCGCCACCACGGTGCGCAGATCGTAATCCCAACCTTGCTGCGGAGTCGAGTTTTTCGGTGCAGCTCTACAGGGGCCCAATCCGTGCTGGCTCTCTGGCCGTACGCCGGCCCGTCTGTCGCCGTTTCCGACGGAACATTTTCAATCACGGACCCTAGCGGAGTCACAGCCTGAAGTCACCGGCAGTTCAATCCGATAATTCCCACGAAAGCTTAAATTGCAAACGGGACAAGACCGCGCGGGCGAAGGCCCGAGGGACGGGGCGAAATCACTCAAGACAAATTTCGCGCAGCCGATGCCAAATTTGGGCAGCCCTGTACGAATGGTCAGGAGCAAAAATTAGCCTGTACCAAGGGACAGGTCGGCGCGGGGCGCATCAGGTGTTAGCAGATTCACTACGGACGCCGCAGCCGGTTCCTGCCCCGCAGGCGAGCGCATGCTACTCTGCAAATTCCGGTGGTTCTAGTACCACTACGGAAACACAACTATGTCTTCGCGTCTCGGCGAAATCCTCGTCAAAGACAGCCTGATCACAGCGGATCAGCTGAAGCAGGCGCTCGACCATCAGAAGAAGAATGGCGGGCGGCTGGGGACGTGTTTGGTCAAGCTGGGTTTGGTAAGCGACGACGATATCACCGCGGTTCTTTCCCGGCAGTACGGCGTTCCTTCGATCAACTTGAAATTCTATGAAGTCGATCCGGCGGTGATCAAGCTGGTGCCGCAGGAAACGGCGGTCCGCTACCAGATCGTGCCGCTTTCGCGAGTCGGCTCGACGCTGACGATCGCGATGACGGACCCGACGAACGTGTTCGCCATGGACGACATCAAGTTCATGACCGGATTCAACGTCGAGCCGGTAGTGGCGTCCGAAACGGCGATCAGCGAAGCGATCCACAAGTTCTACGGGGAGGTGGAAAGCGTCGAAGAGCTCGACAAGGTGATGAAGGACCTGACGGGCGAGGAAGCCGACGCCCTCGAACTGGCCGCGGAAGAAACCGAGATGGACCTGGCCAGCCTGTCGAAGGCGGCCGAGGAAGCGCCGATCATTAAGCTGTGCAACCTGATCCTGACCGATGCGGTGAAGCGAGGCGCGAGCGACATCCACGTGGAGCCTTATGAGAAGGAATTTCGCGTGCGGTTCCGGATTGACGGAATTCTGCAGAACGTGATGGCGCCGCCGTTGAAGCTAAAAGACGCGATGACCAGCCGCATGAAGATCATGTCCAAGCTGGACATCAGCGAGAAGCGGCTACCGCAAGACGGCCGCATCATGATCAAGTACCTGAAGGACGGCAAAAAGAAAGAGCTCGATTTCCGCGTTTCGACCGTTCCCACGCTTTTCGGCGAAAAAATCGTATTGCGGTTGCTGGACAAGGAAAACCTGCGCCTGGACATGACCAAGCTAGGCTTCGAGCCCGAAGCGCTGGCGAAGTTCGAGCGGCAGATCCTGAAGCCCTACGGCATGGTGCTGGTGACCGGGCCTACGGGTTCAGGCAAAACGAACACGCTCTATTCTTCCGTAGCGCGGCTGAATACCCCCGAAACGAACATCATGACCGCGGAAGACCCCGTCGAATTCCAACTGCCGGGGATCAACCAGGTGCAGATGAAGGAGCAGATCGGCCTGAACTTCGCCTCTGCCCTGCGCGCTTTCCTGCGGCAAGACCCGAACATCATTCTGGTCGGCGAAATTCGAGACTTTGAAACGGCGGAAATCGCGGTCAAGGCGGCGCTCACCGGCCACCTGGTGCTCTCCACGCTGCACACGAACGATGCTCCCTCGACGATCAGCCGATTAATGAACATGGGCATCGAGCCGTTCCTGGTGGCGACGTCGGTGAACCTGATCTGCGCACAACGCCTGGTGCGGCGTATTTGCGTGGGCTGCAAGGAACCCCTGCAGATTCAAGCCTCGGCGCTTACCGAAG
>CAWDBK010000006.1:0-28997 GCA_963800535.1 uncultured Acidobacteriota bacterium | reverse complement strand
TCGGGTAACACGTGCCACACAATGGTTGCCTTACCGGCAGCATCAGCAGGACGGATGCAAGCCCCAGCGGGGTCAAAGTCCAGATGGCAACCCTAAACTCGTGCCTGCGCATCACGAGCATGACAGCGATGAACGTCACGGCGATGACAGCGACCGCAACGTAGGAAACTTTCCAGTTGAAAGCCATAAAATCGGGATCGTTCGCAGTGGCTGAATAGGAAATTTCTCGCGGGATCGAGATTGTCCGCCACGAACCTGGGTAATCTGGACCCAGCGCTGTTCGCGCGCCGCCGGCAGAGATGTAGAACGCCGCCAGCCCAAAGCCCGCCGGCCATCGCCAGCGACCGCCGAAGAATCGAGCTGGACGAAGACTTCGACGGGTCACGCATCGCACGAGCAGCAGATCAGCGCCAGCGAGTACGTCGCAATCACCGCCGCAGGCGCATTGGAAAGCCACATCACCGGCGAAGGCGGCTGCAAGCAGGCGGCACGCGGCGCCATTCGCCGCGCCCGACTCGCAAGCCGCGCCCCAGACCAGCAGCGGCAATAGATGCGCCCCGGCCATCAGCTCCGCAAAATCGCTGCGGTAGTAGACGATCACCAGATGATAAGGATTCACCGCGAATAAGACAGCGGCCACCTCGCATGCCCGCGCGGGAAGCCATTCTCGCGCCAAGCTTCCACATCGATATTCCGGCGGCCACCAGCAGCCAGCCAGATATAGACGCCCGGCACGATCTCTCCACGGCAGCACCGTGCCCAGCGCTGCGCCGAGCATCCACGATCCCGGCGGATAAAATATGAATCTCGGCTCGCCGAATCCCCAGTTGGCCCATTCGGCCCATCGCGGATAGGCGATTCCTTCGCGCCACTGGCCGGCCGCGTCCATCGACGACGCGATATGAAACTGGAAATCGTGCCCCGAAGCGTTGCCGAGAAACGGCATGGGCGAAATCACGGCGGTCGCGGCGATGCAAACGCAAAGCATCGAGATAGGCCAGGAAGAGGGCGCGGCCGTATCGTCGGCACTGCGGATAGACTTCGGTTGTCGGTCCGGCCAGGATCGGGCTCCGCGCTCTAGGAATTTGTTGCCACCGAGATTACAGAATCGAGCGCCGCCGCTACTGCATGGCCAGCCGCGTCAGGTAGGAATGTTCGGAACTGGCCGTTGTATCGCCGCGCTCGAACCGATAGAATAAACTTCGCCGGCGACCCTTCTGCAGATCACTGCCGGAGCCCAATCCGCATCTGACCGCCTCAAGGACCAGAATGAGCGGAAGAGGAAAAACGGCTGCAAGCCAACGACGACCGCGAAGGCCACACTGGAATCGCTGGGGCCCATTCCTTTCCGAGCGCCAGTGGGGCACGGTCCGCGAGGACTACAGCGCTAACGGCGACGCCTGGAACTATTTTCCGCACGATCATGCGCGTTCGCGCGCCTACCGCTGGGGCGAAGACGGCATCGGCGGTTTCTGCGACCGCCACCAGCACATCTGTTTCGCGCTCGCGCTCTGGAACGAAAAAGACCCGATCCTGAAGGAGCGGCTTTTCGGGCTCACCAATCAGGAAGGGAATCACGGCGAAGATGTCAAGGAGTGCTACTACTATCTCGACGCCACGCCGACCAGCTCGTATCTGAATTCCTCTACAAGTATCCGCAGGCCGCGTTTCCCTACGATCAGCTGGTCCGCGAAAATAAGAAGCGCACGCGAAAGGATCCGGAATACGAACTCGCTCGACACGGGCATTTTCAAGGAGAACCGCTATTTCGACGTTTTCGTCGAGTACGCCAAGGCCACGCCCGAAGATATCCTGATCCGCATCACCGCGTGGAATCGCGGACCGGAAGCCGCGAAGCTGCATATTCTTGCCGACGCTGTGGTTCCGAAACCGCTGGGCGTGGGGCGAGAATTACGAACCGCCGAAAGTTTATCCGGCTCGACGGGCCCGCGGGCAGCGCGCTGATGGAACTCGACGAATATCACTATGGCAAGCGCTGGCTGTTGATGGAGGGCACGCCCGAATTGCTCTTCACCAACAACGAAACGAACATGGAGCGGCTGTTCGGGCAGAAAAGCCGAACGCCTTATGTGAAAGATGCGTTTCATTGTCACGTCATTTCGGGCGAAAAAGCCGCTGTGAATCCCGCAATGGCGGGAACGAAAGCCGCGGGCCACTACTTTGCGGAGTTGGCGCCGGGCAAAGGCCGGACGATCCGGGCTCGCCTGATGGACCGCAATCCCGCCGAGAGCCGCACGGCCACACAAAAGTATTTCGGCGCGCCGTTTGATTCGATGTTCGATCAGCGGCTGAAGGAAGCCAACGAGTTTTACGAAAGGCGAATTCATCTGGGAATGACGGAAGATCCGCGGCTGGTGCAGCGCCAGGCGTTCGCAGGTTTGCTGTGGGGCAAGCAGAGCTATCACTACGACGTGGGCCGCTGGCTGCGCGGCGACCCCACGCAACCGACGCCTGATCCTGCGCGCTTCCAGGGCCGGAACCACGATTGGCGCTTCCTACACAACTCCGACATTATTTCCATGCCGGACAAATGGGAGTATCCATGGTACGCGGCGTGGGATCTGGCCTTTCACTGCGTGTCCATGGCGCTGATTGATCCCAAATTCGCGAAGGATCAGCTGGTGCTGTTTCTTCGTGAATGGTACATGCGGCCGAACGGGCAATTGCCCGCGTACGAATGGAATTTTTCGGATGTCAATCCGCCGGTGCACGCCTGGGCGGCGTGGCGCGTCTATAAAATCGCCGCACGCATCCAAAAGAAACCGGACCGTCAATTTCTGGTTCGCGTGTTCCATAAACTGCTGATTAATTTCACGTGGTGGGTAAACCGCAAAGACCCGACAGGCAAGAACGTTTTCGAGGGCGGCTTCCTCGGGCTCGATAATATCGGCGTGTTCGATCGCTCCCGGCCGCTGGGACCCGGCAGCTACATCGAGCAATCCGACGGCACCAGTTGGATGGCCATGTTCTGCCTCAACATGCTGTCGATGGCCATGGAGTTGGCGCACGACGATCCTGCCTATGAAGACGTCGCTAGCAAATTCTTCGAGCATTTCATCTACATTTCAGCGGCGATGAATGATATCGGCGGGCAGGGCATTGGCCTGTGGGATGAAAAGGACGGCTTCTACTACGACGTCCTTCATCTGGCGGCGACGAACGAGACGATTCCGATGAAAGTTCGCTCGATGGTGGGGCTGATTCCTCTGTTCGCAGTGGAGACTTTCGATCCCCAGGACCTCGCGCGATTTCCAGCATTCAAGCGCCGCATGGATTGGTTCCTGAAGCACCATCCGGACACTGCCGAGCACGTGGATATGAGCCAGATGACGCCGGAGGGTCCACGGCTTCTGCTCACGATCGCCAATCGCAGCAAACTTGAGAGGATTTATCGCTACTTGTTCGACGAGAAAGAGTTTTTCTCGCCGTTCGGTATTCGCGCGCTTTCGAAGTTTCACCTGGATCATCCCTACGAGGTCGCAGTCGACGGTGTACGAAGCTCCGTGAAGTACGAGCCGGCGGAATCCTCGACCGATCTGTTCGGAGGCAATTCGAATTGGCGTGGACCGATCTGGTTCCCCACGAATTTCCTGCTAATCGAATCGCTTCAGCGCGTTCATTACTATTACGGCGAAGAATTCAAAGTGGAATGTCCCACGGGATCGGGCCAGCAGAAGTCCCTTTGGAATGCGGCGGCCGAAATTTCGCGCCGCCTGTCGCAAATTTTTCTGCGCCGCGACGGCAGCCGTCCCGTATACGGCGCCAGTGAGATGCTGCAGAAGGATCCTTACTGGAAAGACCTTATTTTGTTCTACGAGTACTTTCACGGCGATACCGGCGCGGGCCTGGGCGCCAGTCACCAAACTGGATGGACCTCGCTGGTGGCGAAGCTCCTCGAACAAACGGGCGAGTAAGTGAGGCTTAGCGGCTACCGCGACTCGACAAATTCAATCAGCACTTTTTTCTTATCCGGCGCGGGAACCAGGAAGAAATTCACGCGTGTGCCGTCCGCGCCTGGCCGAGCGGCTGGATAAATCGGCTGGATGCCAAACTCGGCGCCAAGGACTTTTGTAGCTCTGTCGATATCGCTGACCAGGACTTCGATCTGCTGAATGCCCTCGCCGAATTTCTGGAGGAACCGGTCAATTGCTCCGCCGCGACCCGGCTGCCGAGTTGTCAAGATGTCGAGCCGCACGCCTCCGGGATATTCCAACTCGAATTCCCGCGCATCTTGGTCCGCAGGCACCTCGGCGAGGCGAGGTGCACCGTTGGCTGAGCGCAGTCGTTCAAACGTCTCCGGCTGTACAGCGACACCTACAGTCAATTGCGGCCCGCCCGAGAGACCGCGCAACAGCAAATCCGCTAATGATGCAATGCGGAGCCAGCTGTCGATGGAGCTCTCGGCAAGTTTCGCCCCGCGCTCGAAGAGGGTTATTGCCGTTTGGGCGCGTTCCGCCGCGCCTTCAGCACGGAGCTTTTCAATGAGCAACGCGATGTCTCTGTTGGCCACGCGGGACCTCAAGGAGGAAGGATTCTACTGCGCTACGGGCGGCCGGACGGAATTGGAGTTCGAGAGCGCGAGATATTTCGTTTCGCCAGCCCGCAGCGTTACGGGGATATCCCATCGCGGCCGCGCGTCGCCCACAATGGCCGGCACGTCGAGCGTGCTCAGCCAGTAGGTTCCCGCTGCGAGTCCGCGAATGTATCCCTGGCCTTGCAGATTCGTTTCCGCGCGCGCCACCATGTAATTCGATTGCGCCAGATCAAGCGTGCGCTGATGGATGGCTGTCGTACGTGCTCCCATCATGGTATTCCACTTCGGGCCGGGGTCGATGTCGGAAAGTCCCAGGTCAAGCCCGTCAAGGCTTCCCGGATGGTCCTCGATATAATGCCGCACGATTTCGATGTATTCGTCGGAAAGCTTTTTGAACTTTTCCGGATTTTTCTTTTCGTCTGAAGCTTTGAATTTGGGCCGCGGGAAATCCGCCGATTGATCTCCGGAATTCCGATCCATATACGTATTCTTGAATTCTGGAATGCTCAGGATGATGTCGGCGTTCAGTCGTTTGATGAATTCCTCGCCGGAAAGCTGCACGGTTCGGTTCTTTTTCATCCACGCCTTCAGCTCCGGCGATACGGTGAGCTTGGCGATGAAAGCGTCCATGTCCGGCTTCGGGATCGAATTCGCAGCTTCCTTGCCAATGTCCGTGAAACTTTTGCTCAGCAGGTAGAATGGAAAACCACGCACGGGCTCCTGCAAACCGTCGGATGGAGTCGCTTGAGCGACGAATTCAATAGAGGCGGCCTGGGCCGATGCCCGTAGTCGCCAGCCCAGCCGTAAATCCCAGGAAAATTGCGACAGTGCAAATCACGTTCTTCATGCCGCTCATCGTAGCAGATGCGTTCACAGTTCGATGGAGATGGGGCCAGATGGTTAATGCTCAAGCGGAACGAGGGGTAATGCCAAACGCAAGGAAGTCGAGGCGCACCTGGGTATGCGCGGTCGTCAGTACAGCTGGAACGTCACTTCGATGATCTGCCGCACGGTCGCCGGTTTACCGTCCGGTCCGAGCGCCGGCTTCAATCGCCAGGTGCGAACTGCGTCGATGGCTTTTTCATCCAGACCCAGCCCCAAGCCTTTGGCTACGTGTACATCGGTGACGCGGCCGTCCGCCGTGATAATGGCAATCAGCTCGACGACACCTTGCACCTTCACTTTCATTGCCTCGTCGCTATAGTCCGCGCGCGGGCAATAGAGACAGGCCGGCGTGCCGTAGCCACCCGTCCCGCCGTTCGGGACGCCGCCGCCCGTGCCGTATCCCTGGCCGGGTCCCACGCCGTTTCCGTTACCGTCGCCCAAACCGTTTCCGTGACCATTACCCATCGAACCGTTGAGCGTATGCGAGAACGGGTCGCCCCAGTTCTTATCGTTGTTATCCTGAAGCCTGATGTCGGGATTGCCCAGCACTGTCGGGGTGATCGTGATCGCCGATTTCGGCGGATTTACCATGGGCCGCGAAATCTGAGTCCAGGAGAACTTCGGCGGTTTGCCCTTCGCTGCAGGCGCGTTGTCTGCCTGTCCGCCGCCACCGCCCGCCTTTTTGGCGGCCGGCTGGAGCTTATTCAGATAGGGCGAAACGGTCACGTCAGTCGGCAGTTCGGGACTGGACGCCTTCGTCACCGGCGGCGTGAGCCAATTCGGAAATAGGAACGGCAGCAGCACGATGAACGCAATTGCCAGGCCGTGCACGATGATCGATGTCAGCTGCATCCAGCCGAACTGCTCGTTCTTCGACCAAATCTCGGGGACACGAATTGGCTGGCTGGTAGTCTTGAGCGGCGGCAGCTTCCGGGGCGCGATCAGGTCCCGCAGATTTCTCCAAAGGCTCGGTTCCTCGTGCCAGTCAACCAGCAGCGCGGACCGAACGTTGCCCTTCGGCCCGGAATGCAGGAACTCTTTAAAATTGTCCCCAACACCGGAGCCAAATTTGGGTATGTCGAACGCAGTGGGGGTGCCGGCCTTTACCTTGGTGGGGCGTTCCACCAGGAAATCGCGGAGGTTGGAAAACAGACTCTTGATGCTGCCCTCACGAGAAGGGGAAGGCAGGCGCCCGATACGCAGCGAGGTGTCCTCGGTGTCGCGGACTGGCTGATTCAGGTTCAAGCTAGAGTCTGACATTTCAGCGACCTGCGCGCCTCTCGCCGTCTCCATCAAATGTTAGACGCTGCCCTGCGGAAAAGGATGTCTGGGGCAGCGGCACGGCTGACACGCTACGGGAATCATTGTAACATAGCGTCTGCGACCACCATTTTGAGTTTCTACGGCGCAAACTTGTACTACATGCCGCCGCGCCCGCGCTAGTGCATGCGCGCGGGCATCAAGAAAGGGCTTCTCGCTTCCTTAATGGCCGAACCGTTCGATCTAAAAGGCTCGCTCAACCTCCCGAAGACAGATTTTCCGATGAAGGCCCAGCTTCCGCAGCGCGAGCCGGAGCAGCTTGCCGCTTGGGAACAAATAGGGCTTTACGACCGCATCCTGGAATCCCGGGCGGGCAAGCCCATGTTTGTGCTGCACGATGGTCCGCCCTATCCCACGGGAGAAATTCACCTCGGTACCGGCCTTAACAAGACCTTGAAAGACATGATCGTGAAGTCGAAGACTATGTCCGGCTTCCGCTCGCCGTATGTGCCGGGTTGGGATTGCCACGGGCTCCCGATCGAGACACAGGTCGAGAAAGAGCTGGGTGGTAAGACCGCTAAAGTAACGCCCGCGGAATTTCGCCGCATGTGCCGGGAGTTCGCCGCGCGGTATGTGGAAATCCACAAGGTCGAATTCAAGCGCTTGGGCGTTTTCGGCCGCTGGAAAGATCCTTATCTCACCATGAACCCTCACGACGAGGCTTCGATCGCCGGCGCGTTTCTCGATTTTCTGGAAAAGGGCTACATCTATCGCGGCCTCAAGCCGGTTTACTGGTGCATTTACGACCGCACCGCGCTCGCAGAAGCCGAAGTGGAATATGAGGATCACACCAGCCACGCCGTGTGGGTGAAATTCCCGGTCATCGAAAACGAGAAATCCGCCAAGCTGGGGAAAGGCGTCAGCGGACTAATCTGGACGACCACTCCGTGGACGCTGCCCGCAAACCGTGCGCTCGCGTTTCATCCCGATTATGAATACGTAGTCGCCGAGACGCCTGCCGGCAAATTGCTGCTGGCCAAAGAAAGGCTGCGAGCGCTCGCCGAAGAATCAAAGGTCGAGGTGGGCGAATTTAGCGGCTCGTGGACTGGGAAAGAACTCGAAGGCATTCAATTCCGCCACCCGTTCCTCGATGTGATCGTGCCCGCGGTGCTGGCCGACTACGTGACGCTCGACGCCGGCAGCGGCATCGTGCACACCGCGCCTGGGCATGGCGCCGACGACTTCCGCACCGGCGAAAAATATGGCTTGGAAGCGTACGCACCGATCGATGACGAAGGCCGCTTTATCGACGGCCTGCCTGAATACAAGAACAAAACCGTCTTCGAAGCGAACGCTCCGATCATCGAGCTGCTAAAAAAGCGCGGCGCACTGGTTGCCGAGGGCAAGCTCCAGCACAGCTATCCCCAGTGCTGGCGCTGCAAGAATCCCGTGATTTTTCGCGCCACCGAGCAGTGGTTCATCGGCCTCGACCGGCAAAATCTGCGCACCGACGCGCTGGCCGAAATCGAAAAAGTGAAATGGATTCCCGCCTGGGGCCACGATCGCATGCAAAAAATGGTCGCGGATCGTCCCGACTGGTGCATTTCCCGTCAACGATTCTGGGGCGTGCCGCTGATTGTTTTTTATTGCGAGAACTGCGGCCAGCAGCTGCGCGACTTCAAGGCCCTGCGCCACGTGCTGCCGTTTTTCGAGCGCGAAGGCTCCGACACCTGGTACACGCATACGTCCGAACAATTGCTGCCACCGGGAACGAAATGTTCCTGCGGCTCGGGCAAGTGGCAAAAGGAAACGGACATTCTCGACGTGTGGTTCGAATCAGGTTCCACGCATCTCGCGGTGCTCACCGAACAAAACGGACTGCACTGGCCGGCCGAAGTCTATCTGGAAGGCCCCGACCAATTTCGCGGGTGGTTTCAGAGCTCGCTGCTGAACGCCATTGGCACGCGTGGGCACGCGCCGTATCGCCAGGTGGTGACGCACGGCTGGACGCTCGACGAAAAGGGCGCGCCGATGTCGAAATCCGTCGGTAACGCTCTGTACCCCAAAGAAATCGTCGAAAAATGGGGCGCCGATCTGCTGCGGCTTTGGGTCGTCTCACAGGATTACACCGCGGATATGCGCAATTCACCGGCGATGATGACGCAGCTTTCCGAGGCCTATCGCAAGATCCGCAACACGTTCCGCTTCGCGCTCTCGAATCTATTCGATTATGACCCTGCGAAGCACGTGGTGCACGATGCGGATATGTGGGAGATCGACGCATGGATGCTGCGCCGAACCGGCGCGCTCGTCCGCCAGTGCCTCGAATGGTACAAGGATTACGAATTTCACCGCGTCTATCACGCGCTTCATGATTATTGCAGCGTCGATCTCAGCGCGTTTTACTTCGACGTGCTGAAGGATCGCCTTTACACTTTCGCGCCGAGCAGCCGCGGACGGCGATCGGCGCAAACTGCCGTGCACCATATCGCGCGCGCCCTGGTGCGACTGATCGCGCCCGTGCTGGTTTTCACGTCGGAGGAAGTGTGGAAGCATCTGCCGCAGCCGGCCGGCGCGGCGCCCAGCGTGCACATGGCGAATTTCCCGGCCGCCGAGCATTTCGAAAACGCACTCGACGAGGCCCGCGCGAAGAACTGGGACCGCATTCTGGCTGTGCGCGAAGAAGTGCTGAAAGCGCTGGAGCCGGTGCGCGCCGCCAAGACGATCTCCGCGAATCTCGAAGCCCGCGTCACGCTCGCCGCCACAGGCGATCTGGCCGCGCTGCTAGAGAAACACGCGGCGCAACTTCCGGCGTTTTTCATCGTCTCGCAGGTGGCTGTTGCGGATGGAGCCGTCGAGGGCGCGTCACCCTCCGCTGGAATTCCCGCGCTGCAAATCAAGATCGAGCGCGCCCTGGGCAAGAAATGCGAGCGCTGCTGGAATTATTCGATCCATGTGGGGGAAACCGCCGTCCACCCGACGTTCTGCGAACGCTGCGTGGCCGCGATTGAAGAGCGGGCGCGCGAAAAAGCTCAGCAAGATGGAGCGGCGGCCTAGTCGCGCCGCTTGGATCACCATCGTGAGTGAAAACTTTCCGCGCCGTGTCCTGCTCTTTTTCTTGCTCGCCGTGTGCATTCTCGCGGCTGACCAGCTCAGCAAAAATGCCGTTGAAAAATGGACCTCCGCGGGTTCCAGTCGAGTCCTGATCCCCGGTCTCCTGAATTTTGTCCACAGCACGAATCCCGGCGTGGCGTTCGGCCTGCTTGCGGACTCGACTTCGCCCTGGCGCGCGCCGCTGTTGATCGTGTTTTCGGTTTCGGTCATCGCGCTCATTATCTGGTTGCTGGTCACCCGCCGGGCCGGAGCGTTGCTTGGCCAGTGCGGAATGACGCTGATCCTAGGCGGCGCAGCCGGTAACGTCCTCGACCGCATCCTGCGGCGAAGCGTCACGGACTTCATCGATTTCCACGTCGGCGATTACCACTGGTACACTTTTAACCTGGCCGATTCCGCGATCGTAATCGGCGCGGGGCTGGTGATCCTCGAGCTTCTGCGCGATTGGCGCCATCCCAGCCGCGAACAGGCCTAACGATGCACCCGGTTCTTTTCCAATCCGGCGCCTTCACCTTTTATACCTACGGCGTGCTGGCGGCCGTCGGATTCCTTACTGGGCTTTTGTGGGCTTACCGCCACGCGCCCAAAGTCGGAATCGATCCTAATCAGGTCTGGAACCTCGGAATCTACGGAATCCTGGCGTCGCTCGCAGGCTCGAAGATCTGGCTCATCCTCAGCGAATGGAATTACTTTAGTGAGCACCCTCGCGAGATTTTCACCTGGGCCACAGTGCAATCAGCCGGCGATTACTACGGCGGGATGGCTGGCGGACTAATTTTCTTTCTTCTCTACACTCACTACCACAAGTTGTCGTTCTGGGCCGTGATGGATCTTGTCGCTCCCTCGATCGCCATCGGCCATGGAATCGGCCGCCTGGGCTGTTTTTTCGCGGGCTGTTGCTACGGCAAACCGACGGCGCTCGACTGGGGCGTCACCTTCACCAGTCCGCTTGCCGAAAAAATCAGCGGCACTCCGCTGGGTGTCGCATTGCATCCCACGCAGCTTTATGAGGCCGGTGCGGAATTCCTGAATTTCGCCATCCTCGTGTGGCTTGGAACCAAACGCCGGCTTACCGGACAAATCATCGGCGCGTATTTCATCTTGTACGGCATCGAGCGCGGCACGATCGAATTTTTCCGCGGCGACCCGGGCCGCACGCTGCTCTTTAACAACCGCGTCTCGCTGATGCAGCTCGTCAGCATCGCGCTCATCCTGTTTGGCGCTTACCTTTGGTTCCGCCACGGTGGCGAAGCGGCCGAGCCCGTCAAGCCCACCGGGCCTGCGCGAGCCGCAGCCAGCCGTTCCTAACACTTATCTCGAATGAAATTCATCGTCACCGCCGAAGAAGCAGGCCAACGCCTCGATGTTTTCCTGGTCGCGCAGATTCCGGCGCTCAGCCGCTCGCGCATTAAGCTGCTGATGGACGAAGGCCGCGTGGAGGTCGACGGCGCAGCCCGCAAGGCCTCGCATCACGTTGAATCCGGCGAAGTCGTCACCGTCGAAATTCCTAAAGCCACCCCGCCCGGCGTGGAACCCGAAGCGATTCCGCTCGATGTCCTCTACGAAGACGCCGATATCGCCGTGGTGAACAAATCCGCCGGGATGATTGTTCACCCCGGCTCGGGAGTGACGTCCGGCACGATGGTCGCCGCGCTCCTCGAACGCTTCGGCGCCGCTGGGCTGTCGACGGTAGCTGGCCCGCTGCGTCCCGGCATTGTCCATCGCCTCGATAAAGACACTTCCGGCGCCATTATCGTCGCCCGCACCGACGCCGCGCACCGCAAACTCGTCGACGATTTTCGGGATCGCCTTATCCAAAAAACGTACGTCGCGTTCCTGCACGGAAAAATCAAGGGCGAGGCTGGCACGATCAACCTGCCTGTCTCGCGCGATCTTCGACGCCGATCGCGCATGACCGCCCGGGGACGCCAGGGCCGCGAGGCGCGCACGGACTGGCGCGCCCGCTTGCGCCTCGATGGTTTCGTGCTCATCGACGCCAATCTTCATACCGGCCGCACGCACCAGTTACGCGTCCATTTTTCCGCACTGGGCTGCCCGGTCGTGGGCGACACTCTGTATGGCGCGCCTCGCCGCGAGCGCGTCGCCAACGATCTTCTCCCGCCGCTCGAGAGGAATTTTCTCCACTCCGCGCGCGTGGCTTTCAACCATCCGCGCACAGGCAAGCGCATCGAAGTTCGCGCGCCGCTGCCAGCCGAACTGGCCGATTACTTGCGTACGCTGGGCGGTGCCATGAAAGCCGATCCCGCCCGGATTGACGCTGCGCTCCGGGAGTTCCTATAATCATCCGCGGGGAATGCTTTCCATGAGGAACCTCCGGCTGCGGATTGGTCTGCTTACACTGCTTGCGTTGACTGCGGGCATTGCTCGAACTCAAGAATTTCCTGCGCCGCCCCAGCAGGGAGCCAATCAGCAGAACCCGCCGGCGATCAAGGCGCCTCCCCCGCTGGTCACCACCACCGGCCTCGTCCATCTGGTGGTCACGGTCACGGACAAGCACCATCAATTCATCACCGATCTGGACAAGGGCGACTTCAAAGTCATCGAACAGGGCCAGCCGCAAGAAATCAAATTCTTTGGCCGTGAGACGGATCTACCGCTGCGCATCGCGCTTCTGCTCGATACCTCGAATAGCATCCGGCCCCGCCTCGAATTCGAAAAAGACGCAGCCGTCGATTTCCTGAACAAGGTGATTCGCCGCAACAAGGATCTCGCTTTTCTGATGACCTTCGACAACGAGCCGGAAATCATCCAGGACTATAGCGGCGATCTCGATGCGCTGATGACTTCAATTCGAGCCCAGCGCGCCGGCGGCGGCACGGCTTTGAACGACGCAATTTACATGGCCGCGCAAAAGCTGGCGCGCCCGCCGCTGCCGAAAGGCCCGGAGACGGAAGTTCGCAGAGTGGTGGTGGTGATCAGCGACGGGCAGGATAATTTGAGCGACCGCGCGCTCACCGACGCGATCGATGCTTCGATCAAATCGGAGGCGGCAGTGTTTTCAGTAAGCACGAATACCGATTGGCTCGCAGTTGACGATCAGACCAAGCCAAGCAAGTACCATCTGGAAGCCGGGGACAAAGTACTCGAAGAGTTCGCCGACCAGACTGGGGGCCACGCGTTTTTCCCCTACAGGCTCGACGATCTCGCGCAGTCATTTCTCGACATCGGCACGGAGCTGCGTAGTCAATATTTCATCGCGTATGCGCCGTCAAACCCTCCGCCGGTCGGCACCTATCGTCCCATCGAAGTCCAGACCACGCGCAAGGGGCTTATCGTGAGCACGCGCAAAGGCTATTACGGCTCGGCCGCGCCTGCCAGTAATTGAGGCGCGCTTCATGGATTGAATGAATCGGGATTTCAGCCGGTCTACCGGCGATCCGCAATGGTGAGCTCTAATGTCCCGGCGCGTAGTACCCCCGGCGCGCCAGCACCTTGGTCTCTGGCCGCGTGACCTCAACCTTGATCTTCCGGAATGTCCCATCGCGGTTTTGGTTAGTGGGGTAGTAGCCCATCTGGTATTGCGACCGAAGCTCTTCGGAAATCACGTCGAACGCTTTCTCCAACGAGCTTTCGTTGCGCACGTTGATAACCCGCCCGCCCGTTTCCGACGCCAGCGACTGCGCGACTCCGCCGCCGTAGCCCTCCGACGCGCCGGGATCGCTAATCAATATAATGTGCGTCACGGCATCGCCGCGCTGCACCGCTTCGATCGCGTCGCGCTCGGACATCTTGCTGCCATTGTCCTCACAATCGCTCATGATGATGATGGCTTTACGTCCCGCTTCCGGTCCCAGTTCGTCGTGGACGGCGAGGTATATAGCGTCGTAAAGATTCGTCCCGCCACCGCCCCGCTGCGGAATGGTCCCGCCCGTGCCGCCGATGCCCGAAGCGTCCACGTTGATTTGCGCGCGATGGATCGCCCGCGCCAGCACCGCCGGATCCTCTGTGAAATCCGCCAGCAGATTCACATCCGTGTCGAACGTCATGACGATTGCTTCGTCCTTGTGGTGCATCACCTCGTGCACGAATCTTGATCCCGCGTCCTTCTCCGCGTTCAGCATGTAATACATACTTCCGCTCGTATCCATCATCATGGCGAGCGAAATCGGCATGTTCACTTCTCTATAGAAGTAGGCAACTTTCTGCTGCACGCCATCCTCATAGATTTTGAAATCGTCCTGGGTCAGGTCTCCCACGATCGCGTTGTGCTTGTCCCGCACCGTGGCGAACACGTTCACCACGGAGGTGGTGATTCCGATGGGAGCCTGCGACTCAGGCGGTTCGACGGGCGGCGGAGCTTCCTGCCGTTGCGTATTCGGCTGGCTGCCGGGAGGGCCCATGGGACCGCGCGGCGCTCCTTGCGGCGTGGGGGTCGCGTGCGCGGGAAGCGATATCAGCGCGGAATAGCTGGCCAAAGCCAGGATAAGAATAGCCGCCGCGATGCTAGTCAACCGCATTGTATAATCTCCCTGAAATGGTCGTCAGACGAATACGATGCAGGATACACTCTGCCGGATGTTCGAGCCGAAATTTTCGGGCCGGGCGTGGGATTTGAGATTCCAGCGCCGGGCCGCAGACATGAGACGAGACTCTTCGATGACGCGATTCATTTCGTATCTCGGTCTGGCGGCGCTGCTGGCGCTGCCGGTTGGCGCCCAGGCCCAGACTCAGACCCAGGCTCCCGTGCCTCCACAGCAGCAATCGCAGCAGCCTCAGCCGATTATCGTCCGCACGCCCATCGTCATCGTCCCGGTGACGGTGAAAGACAGCCACGGCCAGCTCGTCGGCGACCTTACACGCGACGACTTTCGCATTCTCGCCGACGGCGTCGAACAGAAGATCGCCACGTTTTCATCCGAAGCGGTGCCGCTCTCGGCCGTAGTTCTGCTCGATAACGACCTCGATCAGCGCGTGGTGAAGGACGTCCAGAAAAGCCTGATCTCCATCGCCGCGGGTTTCGGGCCCGACGACGAGGTGGCACTTGTTTCCTACGAGGAATTCCCGGAGACCATCACGGATTTTTCCAAGAACAACGACGCGCTGTTCACCAATCTCAAGCGTTTCGAGATCGGATCGCACAATCACACCCAGATCGTCGATCCCGCATTTCCTCCCGGCGGTCCGCCGCCGGCCAATCAGGCGCCTCCCGGCGGTGCGGGTCCCACCAACGTGCCTCCGCTGACGATCGCTCCGAAGTTCAAGAGCGACGTGGACCTGACCGACGCAATTTTCGCGGCCGGCGAGATGCTGAAGGGGCGAGGCCGCGATCGCCGCAAGATTATTTTCCTGATATCGGACGAAGCCAACTCGAACAACAACGCCCATAGCTTCGACGAGACGCTGCGCTCGCTGCTGATCTCCGATATTTCCCTGTACTCGATCTCCGTTTCTCGCTCGGTTCCCGTCGGTAAGAAATTCCTGCAAAAGGGCGCAGCCGATTTGCAAAAGTACGCTTCCGATACGGGCGGAGACACGTTCTATTCGCGCAAGGAAGGCGATCTCGACCGCCTCTACCCAGAAATCACCGAGGAGGCCCGCAACGAATACACGCTCACGTTTTCACCGCAGGAAGTCGGCAAGGGCCAGGACTATCACCCGATCGAAGTCCGCGTGAAGCGCCCCGACCTGAGCATCCAAACGCGCGAAGGCTTCTACGAAAGCGCCATAACCTCCGCCAGGTAGCGCCGGTGTCCCGCTGACGTGTTTCCGCAGGGGTATCGTGCAGAGATGTTTAGCGGGTGGGAGCTTCTGAGGCGCGTCGCTAACTCTGTATCCCTACCTGAATCGTCACCAGCTCCTCGTGCTCCGGGCACAACGGTTTGTAATCGCAGAAACCACAGCCAAACCCGCGCTTCGCCGAAAAATCCCCGGCCCGAATACGGTCCGCCACTTCGGAAATCTTCGCTTTCGTCGCCTCCAGCGCCTTCGCATCGCGCGTCGACTCGACCACTTCATTGTTCGTCAGGTTATAGAAAACCAGCTTTCCGGCGGTGCGATCTAGAATCTCCAACGCCGCCAGCGCATAAATGCTGAGCTGCAAATCCTCTGCCGCTTTTTCCGCATCGCGCGGTCGCCCGGTTTTGTAATCGATGATCGCAATCTCGCGCTCGCCAAGGCGGTTCACCTGGTCCATCCGCCCGGTGATCACCACGTTGTTCTCGAGCGGCAGCTCGAAGCCTTTCTCCTGATGCAGCACGTCCGGCGGTTCCGCGCAGCAGCAGCGATGAAACGCCTCCAGTTGCTCGCGCCCCGCCCGCCGGTATTCCTGTTCCTGATATTCGTCGGGATAACCCGTCGAGCTCCACACTCGATCGTAGATCGCGAACACTTCCTCCAGCGCCACCTTGCCGCGCTTGCGAATTTCTCCCACTAGCTCGCGAATCGTGGTGTGCATCACGTTGCCGAACGTCATCTGCGCGTGCGGCCCGCCACGAATTCCCCAGACGTACTGGAACAAATATTTCATCGGGCACCGCTCGTAGGCGTCGATCGCCGAAGCGCTCAATTGCAGCGGCTCTGGCCGAGGGGGATGAAACGCCTTGGCCCAGAGCGCCACCTGCGAATAAGTCTTCACATCGCCCGCCGAAGCAGGGAACAGCCGCGTGGGATCGTCAGCCACTGGCGGAGGGCCCACCATTTCTTCGGTCAGCGGCACATCCACGTTTGGAGCCGATTGCACCGTATCCATCTTCGCGATTTTGGAATCCGCCAGAAAATCCTCGAGAAACGGCGACGGTTTCTTCCGCCGGTTCACGATCGTCGAAAGCGTCAGCCGCTTTTGCGCCCGCGTCAGCGCCACGTAAAACAGCCGCCGCTCCTCCTGAATCTGAAAATCGCCCTTGGGCTGCTCCTCTTTCATCAAGTCGGGAGGGAACTCGAATTTCGGCCGCCGTGCGCCGGAAGGAAAGTCGCTCTTGCTCAACCGCAAAATAAAGACGTGCGGAAACTCCAGCCCCTTCGCCGCATGCACGGTCATCAACTGCACCGCATCGCCCGCCAACTCCTCCTCGAGCTGGACGTCGCCGTCGAGCTCATCGAAATAGCGCAGGTACTCAATGAAATGTCGCAGCTGTTTGCCTTCGCTTTTCCTCTCCCACTCCCTCACGAACGCCACTAGCCGCTCGAGACGTTGTTTGTCCGTTTCGGAAGCCACCGGCGCGATGCCGAGATTCGTGATCAGCTCCGCCAGCAGGGAACTCGCCGTTACGCTGCGCGCCAGTTGCCGCATCTGGCCGACGAGCTCAACGAATTCAGTCAGCCGCACGCCCGGCCGGTCGAACGGCGGGTCCCGGTGCGAGGCCTCCACTTCGTCCCAGAGCGCCCGCTTGCGATTCTTGCTAGCCCGCTCGGCCAGGCGTACCAGGTCCCGCGGCTCCAGCCCCCAATAGCGAGCGGCCAGCACGCGCGCGCACGACACGTTGTCCGCCGGCGCCGCGATCAACCGCATCCATGCGAGCAAATCCCGCACCAGCGTGTCGTCCAGAATCGAGGCTTTCCGGATCACGAACGGAATGCCGCGCCTGCGCAGCGCCGGCACCAGCTGCGCGCGATGTGTGTGCTTGCGATAGAGCACGGCAAAGCCGCGCCACGAAGCCCCCGCCTCGTGCAGCCGCTCGATTTCCGCCGCCACCCACTGCGCTTCTTCCTCAAACGCCGCGAATTCCACCACGCGAATTGTCTCGCCGTCCGGATTTTCGGTGGTCAGATGCTTCGGCGGCAGTAGCGGCGATTTCTCGTTGTGCGAAATCAACTCGCCCGCCGCGCGCAGCACCCGCTTCGTCGAACGATAATTCTGCGAAAGCGACACGATCGCCTTCGCCGCCGCGGCCTTGGGCAATGCCGCGCGTGCCCCGCAAAACCGCTCTAAAAAAATCGTGAAGCTGCCGAACGACGCCCCGCGAAACCGGTAAATCGCCTGGTCGTCGTCGCCCACGGCCAGAATGTTGCGGCCCTCGCCCGTCAGCAGCCACAGCAGCTCCAGCTGCGCGATGTTCGTATCCTGAAATTCGTCGACCAGAATGTAGCGATACTGCTCCCGCAGCCGCGCCGCCAGCTCCGCATCCGTCCGCAACAATTGCACCGCCTCTAGAAGTTGCGCGCCGAACGTGAACAAATTCTTCTCGCGTAACAGCTGGTCGCTTGCGCGATAGACGCGCGCCAGCTCCTCCTGCTTTGCCACTTCCTCTTCCGCGATCGCCAGCTCGTCCGCCTCCAGCGTTGTTTTGCGGCGCTCGTGCTTCGCGCGCAACACCGCCACGTAACGCTGGTAATCATCCGGAGTCACCAGTTCGTCCTGGCAGCGCGAAAAGAAACTCTGAAAATCCTTCAGAAACTCCGCCGGCTCAGCCAGCCGCTTGAAAAGCACGAGTCCCAAGTCCGCGATGTTCCGCCGCAGTAGAATCCGGTGATCGATTTCGTCCAGCGCCTGAATTTTCGGATTCGCCGCCCGCAGGATTTTCTCAAGGCAGAAAGAATGAAACGTCGAAAGCCACACCCCCTCGGCCCTCTCGCCCGCAGCCTTCACCACCCGGTGCTTCATCTCGCCGGCGGCTTTGTCAGTAAACGTCAGTCCCAGAATATTTTCACCCACCAGCGACGAATCCGAATCCAGGAGCGCGCGAATTCGCTCCGTAATCACTCGCGTCTTGCCTGTCCCCGCCCCCGCTACAACCAGCAGGGGCCCCACGCGATGCTCCACAGCCCTCCGCTGCTCAGCATTCAACGGAAACCCGCCGTCCGCCGCCTCGCGCGAAATGTTGTCGTTAGTCATGTAATTATCGCGCGATTATACCAGAGCAATTCGTGGGCGAATATAAGGCGAAACGCCTTCGCGCCACTGCTTGCTCTCGATGCATCTCCATGTATCCCCCAGCCAGCGCGGGTGCTATCGAAACGGAACACGCCATCTTGACACCCGTCCTCACCCGCAGAATACTTAACTCACCGATGCACTGGATTCGATTCGTCTGTGCGCTTCTGGCAATCTTCGTCGTCGCGCTCACGGTATGCCCTGTGCCCATCGGCCAGGGTCCATTTTCCGCGGCCTATGGTCCGGCGACAAAATTTCAGGCGCTTCAGGCGTTGTTATTGTTGCTGTTTCTCCTCGCCGCGGCCATTGTGGCTCCATCCGCATCGGTTTCGACCCTGTTCATCAATCTTCCCAATTCGAATCTCGCGGAAATCGCCGACGGGTTTACCTGCGCTCCTCCCTCCGTGAATTCCTCGTTGCGGTGCTGATCGAGACGTTGTTCTCAGCGTAGTGGCCTCGGGATTCCGTGTCTGCACGTTCGCTACGAATCCCTCACCCAGCAACCACCCAACGCCCGTGTGCTAAGGAGGATTTCGCCATGAATTACCGTTCGAACAAATTTATCTTGCTCGCCGTCGTCGCCATTTTCAGTCTTGCTTCCGGATGCCACAAGCACGTCGCCAGCACCGCCGCCCCGGCTCCGCCTCCCAAACCATCACCCGCCCCCGTCGTGGCGTCTTCACCGGTAGCGCCGAAAGCGAACACTGCCCCGGCGCCGCAGCCGGCTGCCGCGCCCTCGGAGGCTCAGCTCTTCCAGCAGAACATTAAAGACGCGTTTTTCGACTACGACAAATCCGCGCTCAGCGATACCGACCGCGCCGCGCTGACGCGCGACGCGGAATTCCTCCGCTCCTACCCCAACGTACGATTCGCGATCGAAGGGCATTGCGATGAGCGCGGAAGCGAGGAATACAATCTCGGGCTGGGGGACCGGCGCGCCACTTCCGCGAAACGCTACCTCGTGGACCTGGGAATCGTCGACAGCCGTATTCAGACCACCAGCTACGGCAAGGAGCGCCCATTCTGCACACAAGAAAGCGAATCCTGCTGGAGCCAAAATCGCAGGGCTCACTTCACGCTGATTCAATAGTTTGGGTGGGGTAAAGGGCCCCGGCGATGCGGATTAGCGCGCGGTCTGGAATTTCAACTTTTGCTTTCTCAGCACCGCGCGCAGCACCGGCATCGCCGAGGGCCCGATGCCGTGCAGCTTGGCGATTTCATCGGCGCTCTGCCGCGCCAGATCGCGCGGCGAATGGATCCCGGCATTAATCAACGCCCTTTTGGCAGGTTTGCTCAATTTCGTAAAATCCGCGCTCAACCGCGAACAATCGAATGCCTTCATTTTCTCCGGGTCGCATTTCTGCCGCGCCGTTTTCATGGCAAATGTTATATGATCCCGCGTTCACGGTTTTCGGGGGCGGGATGAATTCGGCCATGCTTTTCCGCGCATTCATTGCAGTGCCGAGCTGCGCTGCATTCATGGCGCTTATATTTTTGGCGCTGCCTGCCCACGCGCAAGCGCCTCCGCCTGGACCGCCGGTGAAACTCGGGCCGCTCGATCCCGAAGCAGGCAAAGCGCTCTTCTCCGCCAACTGTTCGACCTGCCACGGAATTGACGCCAGCGGCGAAAACGGCCCCAATCTTCACGGCGTTCCGGGCGCGCTCGGCGACTCCGTCGTGTCGGGCATCATCCGTCGCGGCATTCCCGGCACTGGCATGCCGAGTTCCTATATTCTCAGCGAGCAGGATGCGGCCAATATTGTCGCGTGGCTGCATACATTCGATTCCACGCCGGCGGGGGCCGCCACGGGCGACCCGAAGAAAGGTGAAGAGCTCTATCATCTTAGCGGCTGTTCCGCCTGTCACTCCATCAACAGCGAAGGCGGCACGCTCGGCCCCGATCTTTCGCACATCGGCGCCCAGCGCGGCGGCGCCAATCTGAAAGCGCGCCTCATCGATCCCGGTGCGGATCTGCCGAAACCCTCTGGTGGCTTCTACGGTAACAATTTCACGCAGTACCTCATGTTTCGCGCTGTCGAAAAAGATGGCCACGCCACCGAGGGCATGCGTGTCGGCGAAGACTCTTTCTCGATTGTGCTGAAGGACGCGCAGGGAAAACTTCACGGCTTTCGCAAACCCGATCTGCTGAAGCTGGAAAAAGAGCCGGACAAAAGCTTCATGCCCAGTTTCAAGGGCACTCTGACGGATGCGCAGATGGACGACCTGATCGCGTATCTTTCCAGTTTGAAGGCCTCGCAATGAAAAAATTCCCGGTTGCGCTCCCCGCCTTTGCCGCCGTAGTGCTCGCGTTTGCTTCTCCGCGCGCCGTCGCGCAGGGCGTCACCTACGATCAGTTGCTGAAAGCCGATTCGACGCCGCAGGACTGGCTGATGTACGGCGGCGACTATTTCTCGCAGCGTTTCTCGCGCCTCACGCAAATCAATCGCGAAAATGTCCACTCGCTCAAACCGGTCTGGATGTACCAGCCCAGTAAAACCGGCGAAGCGCCAATCGAGTCCTCGGCAGTTGTCGTGAACGGCGTAATGTACATCACCGAGCCGCCCAGCACCGTCACCGCGCTCGACGCGCGTCTCGGCACCAAAATCTGGACCTGGACTCCGAAGCTTCCTGAACGCCTTTACACCATCGGTGTGCACCGCTCCAATCGTGGCGTCGCCGTTCTCGGCAACATGGTGTACGTCGGCACACTCGACGCGCACCTCGTCGCTCTTGACGCAGCCACCGGCGAAGTCCGCTGGAACACGCACGTCGATGATAACGGCCACGGTTACGCTCTCACTGGCGCGCCGCGCGTGCTCAACGGCAAAGTCATCGTCGGAATTTCCGGCGGGGACGTCGACATTCGCGGCTACATCGACGCTTACGACGCCATAACCGGCAAACGAATCTGGCGCTCCTATACCATTCCCAATCCCAGCGAGCCCGGCTCGGAAACCTGGGGTCCGGATATGACCGGTGTCGGCGGTGGAGGCACCTGGGGCAGCGGCTCGTTCGATTCCGAACTCAACCTTATCTACTGGGGCACTGGGAACCCGGCTCCCGATTACAACGGCGCGAGTCGGCCGGGCGACAATCTCTATACAGACAGCGTGATCGCGCTCGACGCCGACACCGGCAAGATGAAGTGGTATTTCCAGTTCACGCCTCACGACACGCATGACTGGGATTCCATCCAGGTTCCCGTGCTTTTCGACGGCACCGTCGCTGGCAAGCCGCGCAAGCTTCTCGCGCTTGCCAATCGTAACGGTTTCTACTATGTCCTCGACCGCACGAACGGCGCATTCGTCGCTGGCACGCCCTTTGTCACCGAAACCTGGGCCAAGGGCCTGGACGAGAACGGCCGCCCGATTCTGAATCCCAACAGTGAGCCCACGCGCGAAGGCACGCTCAATTTTCCGGATGGTCACGGTGGCACAAACTGGAATAGTCCGTCCTACTCGCCACTCACGAAAATGTTCTACGTTTCCTCGCGCGAGATCAGCGCCTACACCGTCTCCGGAAAGGACAAAGTCGATTTTCCGGGTTTCGGCGGCGGCGGCCGCGTCACACTCGGTGGCGACGACGCCTACGGCGCGGTCCGCGCCCTCGACGCCGCCACCGGCAAGCGCAAATGGGAATACAAGACTCTCGCTCCCACGCAAACCTCCACGCTCGCGACCGCTGGCGGCCTGGTTTTCTCCAGCAGCGATGAAGGCAATTTCTTCGCGCTCGACGCTTCCACGGGAAAACTGCTCTGGGATTTCACGGTGGGCGGCACCGAATCCGGCTCCAACTTCGTAACCTACCAGATCGCCGGTAAACAATACGTAATCGCCGCCAGCGGCAACGCCTTCGTAGCCTTCGCCCTGCCTTAACTTGCGTGGGACCCTTTTTGAATCCGCGAGGATGGCAAGCGAGACATCCGCCGACCGGCGTTCGTAGCCACTCGAATCGTATAAACGATCCGGTATATGATGACCGCAACTGAAGTGGCTTCGCCAAATCGGGGGTGAGATTTCGGGATAAGAGAGGTGGGGAATGAGAATTACGAACGTGAGCAATCTTGCTGCTGCGGCGACTTTGGCGGCCGCTCTTTTGTGTCCAGTGGTTTCGCTTGCACAGGGCAGTTCGACGGGACCAGTCAGCAACAAGTTGTCGACCATGGATGGGACTCAGGCCAACAACTCGGTTACGGAAAAATATCTGACGCAGGAATTGGGAGATCCCAAGGAACAAGGGGCCTACCAGTCGTTTCACAAGGTTGATGCCGATCAGCCTGACAAGAAAATCAAGCTGGGCGATACGTATCTCGCGAAATATCCCAAGGGCCGTTATGCTCAGGCAGTTTATGAGGAGCAGGCGCAGACTTACTACGCGAAGAAAGATCTACCAGGCTTCTATGCAATTTCGGAAAAGGGAATCGCTATATTCCCTGACGACGTGCATTTGCTGGCGCTCAGTGGGTGGGTGATCCCGCGCGCGTATGACTCCAAAGACCCCGACGCGGACAAGAGATTGGAAAAGGCTGAGGGCTATGAGATGCACGCGCTCGACGTACTCGGCAAGCTGGTAAAACCGGACGGCGTGACCGATCAGCAGTTCACCGAGTACAAGACCGGCGAGGCAGGCGTGGCCCATAGCGGCCTGGGCATGCTCTATTTCCGCCGGGAGGATTACGAGAAGTCCGCGAAGGAATTGGAAATTTCCACTACTGGCAACGCCAAGCCCGATCCAACAGATCTCTTCATCCTCGGAGCGGACCTCGAAAACACGGGGAAGTGGAAAGAAGCGGCGGATAGTTTCGCTCGCTGCGCGCAGATGCCCAGTTCGATGCAGGAAAACTGCAAGCAGCAGGCCGCCAACGCCGCGAAGCACGCGTCCGAATAACGAGATATCGCAGCGGCGACTTCGAGGTTCGGTGTTACCGATTCTTGCGGACGACCCAGGTCGTCATCGAGCGCTGGTTCTGCACTACCGTCGTCTTTAATGGATCAAGCATCTCGCCGCCCAGATCTCGCGTGAGCTTCAGCAGGAGTGGTGCGTCGACCAGGTAACGCTCGGAGCCGTCGGGCAATTGGAAGCGGCGGCCTGCGATGCGCCGCGCTTGGTTCTCAATCCCGATCGACGATGCGAGGCGGCAGAAGAGCAGACCGCCGGGCTTCATAACTCTCCATGAACTTTGCAGCATGGAGTGGAAGTGGTCGTCGTTCCGCGCGAAGTGGAGCACGGCACTACTGATCACGGCATCCGCGAATGCGTCCGGAAAGGACATGCCCTCAATCGATTCCATGCGGAAATTGTTCGCCGGGAGTCGGGGCGCGAGAGCTGCGGCGAGCTGACGCGTGGCCTGCAAGGCGTGCGGATCGGCGTCCACGCCGAATACTTCGAAACCCTGCTGAAGAAGATAGATGAGGTTGCGGCCCGAGCCACAGCCTGCGTCGAGTATGCGCATTCCGGGCGTGACGCGTCCTCGTAGAAGCTGATCAAACAAATAGATATCGATCGCTCCGAACTGCTCGCTCAGGCTGGCCATCGAGGATCAATGATACAGCTTTGATCCGATCGCGCCGCCAGGGAAGACAGGTATAGCTATGAGGCGGCGAAAAGTGATACACACCCTTTTTGCGCCACGATATGATGCGGATGCGTGATCGTCGGTGACATCGTCAACAGCGTGGACCACGTGAAAATCGCTCGCATCGCGTTCGTCTTCATCTTTTCAGCTTCGTCTATTGCCGCACAAAGCCAGTCAGCCGCAAAGCCGTCCCAGAAACCGAAGCTGCCGTATTGTCCGAGCCTCGACGTCGGTTCGATGGACCAATCGGTGAAACCGTGCGTGAATTTTTATCAGTACGCGTGCGGCGGGTGGCAAAAGAGCAATCCGATACCGAACGACGAGACGCGATGGGCGGTCTACGAGAAACTCTAGCAGGACAATCTGGCGCTTCTGCGTGAGCTTCTCGATCAAGCTGCGTCTTCCAGTGAGCCGCGCGACAAAGTCAAGCAGGAAGCCGGCGATTTCTACGGCGCCTGCATGAACGAGGCTGCTGTAGAAAAGCGGGGAATCAGTCCCATTGAGCCTCAGTTGCGGGAAATAGACGGCCTACAGTCGACGAAGGACCTGGCACCGCTCGTTGCGCGACTTCAGCTCGCCCATGGTAGCGCAGTCCTTTTCCGTGGCGGCTCGCGGCAGGATTTCGACAATTCCGAGCAGCAGATCGCGGCGGTCGCACAAGGCGGGCTCGGATTACCCGACCGCGATTACTACATCCCGCAGGAAGACAAGTCGAACGAGATTCGTGGGCGATATCTGGAGCACGTGCAAAAGGTCTTCGAACTAATGGGTGAAAGCGCGGCAGACGCCCAGAAGGACGCCGTTACCGTCATACGGATGGAAAAGCTAGCCCGTTCGGATTTGTCCTGCATCCTAGAACACGAGACGCACTCAAACTCACGCTTCTTACTCCCTTCAACAAAAATCGCACCGGATGGGCGCGGTCTCGTTGTATCAACACGCGCAATGGAAAAAGCTATCGACTAGACGAACTCTCACGAGCGGACGTAATCACCTTGGGGGATGTTCTCTGCGGCTATATCCAACACCCCGAAATAAAATCGCTCGGACCGGACGAGAAGCCGTGCAAACCGCATACACGCGGCCTCCTGAAACGAATAACGATTAAAGGATGTTTACACCACTGCATCGGGAAAGAAATCTCGCGGTGTGAGCAAGGCAAAGACGACTTCATCGAGAACATCGACGATGCGTGCATTCGTTATGACGGTGGGCGTGTGGCTGCGAACAGAGGATTGATCGCTGAGATTCGCGCGCAAGGGCTACGACAAACAACCAGGCAGACGGGGCTTGATCGCAAAACAATTCGGGCGATTCTCAATGGAAAGAAGATGAAAGCGTCGACGCTCGCGAAAGCCGTGATCGGGTTGCGGTCGCAACAGCAGTCGAGTGAGTACTAGAAGGCACTCGTCAAGTTGGCCCTGAAGCTCCACTTTGAAAACGTCCACAAGTTAGGTGATTGACTTCACTAGCCCGACAAGGATTACAATCAGGGCCGTAAGGAGCTAACGTGAGCACGCTGAAAACTGAATTTGATATCAACGTAATGTGCCCTGAGATGAAGCGCCGCTGGAATATCACTATTTTTCGTCACGAATTGTCCGACAATAACGTTAGGAACGTCGTACTGAAGGAATTGAAAACGTTCGCTCAAAGTGGATTACAGGCGACGTCGTCAGTCATGATGGAGTCTTTGCGTTTATCGATGAAAACGGACGCGAAGTCGTCGCTCGGTCCGTACCATTCATCGCCACAGAAATCGGCTCAATTCCCTGACGTTCAAAGCCGCCGCATCAGGTCGCTTACATCCGCATACACGATTCCTACAGTCTCGATGTGCATTTACTTTCAACATTTTGCGAGATGCTTGCTCAACGTATGTTCTCATTCGTCGGTCAAGTGTGACGGCGTCGACGTAGGGAATAGTCGAGATTAAAGCGAAATCCACGAAATCGCCCGCCTCGGGATTGTCGTGGAGATTTCTCGCGATAGAACGAAACACTTCGTGGTTGAGACGAAAGCCCGGACAACGATTTGCGTCTACGTAAACGTAATTAATAAAGTCCGCTGCATTCGCTGGCATTCTCGCTTTGTGACTCGCGGCGTTGCGCAAGACGTTTGCGAATGCAATCGAGCCCGGTACTGATGGTTTCGCAGTAGTTTAAACGCTCCTGAAGCATCACGTGTCGAAAGGCTGCCAATTGCTGGTTACGAGCACCGAAGATGCGGTCTCTATAGGGGCTTAGATACATTTCGTAAATTACGCGTTCAACCGCAAGCCGACAATAGGCAGACCGCCATCGAGCCCGGGACCAGCTAAGGTATCAGGGTAAGTACGCACGTAGGGAGTTGGAGGGACACAGGCAGAATCATTTTCGAGAAAGCGTTTACCGCCGCCTGAATTTCAACGCCAAATAAATCCACCTCCCTGAGATATCGAATCGGCAATGTCTCGATGGCCTGAAGAATTGGTCGGATTGTATCTATGAAGGATGCGCCGTGTACTAGCGGACTGCTGATCTCCCTAACGGTTGAGGCGCATAAAACGAGTTCGTGGTTGTTATCACGGAGGAATGTATTAAAGCTTGAGTTGTTACTCGATTCTGATGCTCAGCAACTTCAATCAAATCTCGCGAGTCGAGAAGAATTCGCATATTTCCAGCTAAATCATATCCCGCCGCGTTTTCGAAGTCAGCGCCAACGTAATGCCGCCGCGCTGCACGCCCGTCATGAGAGGAAGCGACAGCTCTCAGTGGGGAGGTTCTTCGCGCATGTTCGCAGGTATCTGTTCACGGGGCATGGCCTTAAGGTCACCCGTGTTGGTTCCCATCACTATGCCTCGGTCTGCGGCGATCGAATATGGACACGTACACGCGAATTTCTCTCCCGCACCATCGTCGAAGACAAATCTGAATCGGCTGATTCCCGGAGCGCTCTCATGGGAAAGACCCGAAATGAAAAACATCCATAGTTCGATGTGCTCATCTACGTTGAGCGGCCTTTGCTGCATCACGTAATCAAAACCATTCGCCGAAAGGTCGAACCGCCCTATATACGGCGCCGTGCCTCCAGGATCCTCGCGGGCCATCACGCCGAACGCGTAGGGTTCGAAGGAAGCACTATCCGCGTTTCTGAATTGCACCCACTCGGTCTCGACTAGTGCCTCCGCAGTGTAGCGTCGTAGGTAGACTGGCTTACCAAGGTGATTGGTCAGGCCGATGCGGAGTGATGTGTCAAGCCGCTCAAAGTAGACCTGTGGCTCCTGAAAAAATCGGTAGATCGGACCAAAATTCACGGTCTCAACCTCGCACGCAATTCTCTTCTGCTTCGTGGAGTCACTGGCGTTGGGACTGTTCTGATAGTGCCAATAAACCTCCAGAGCACCAAACGCAAGCGTTCCGAGAACCCCGAGCACGGAAAGAGCAAATCCAATGGGCCAACTGCGAGCAAACGATTTGATTTTCAGTCTTAAGCCGCTTGCATGTTGCCAGCAGCGCGTTTCTCCGTCGGCGATCCGCCGCTTGCAGGGCTGGCCGCCGGGCCTTGGGAACTGGCACGTGATCGGGCCTTCGATCGTAGGTACTTTGTCAGTCGACAAGTCAGCCATCTCGTAAAAAGGAACTATTTCGCCCGTTGATGTTAGTCACAACTCGGCGTAAAAACATCTGTTTTCGCGCCTGATAATGGCATTCGAAACCAAACCGTTCTCTCAATCACTTCCGACCACTGGAGCGCGATACGTTTAATTCCGGCGAATCTCGTGAAACAAAATCGCAGGAAAACTACATCTTCGCTCTGCATCGCGTGGGGATTGCATCGGCGTCGGCATTGCGCATCGACCTGAAATGACAGGAACACATCCCGGGGTGGTCCCTTTTTCCCGTGCGTATCCGCTATCCCCTACCAAAATTGACGGGTATGCGGATAGCCACGCGAAAAAGGGACCACCCCCGTTGCGCTGATATTCGAATGTCGCGACTGTCGGTGATGGCCCCAGGCGCATTCTATCGTGCTGATACAGCTACGCGAAATTTGGCCGAATTCAACGGGACAGCAAACCTATCGAGTTGATTAAAGCTGCTCCTCGGATATCTATGGCTTTATCTCTCTTGTTTGCGGCATTTTACAGCCACGCTTTAAGCCGTTAAACGACATGAAGCCCCGTTAAATTGCGTGGTACGGTCACACGATTTCCCTGCGATCGGACGCAGCCGCCCGCGTCGCCATTGGTCATGGGTATGTAGATAATCATGTTTAATGTGGGCGCAGATCGGTCGCGCCCTTAAAACCTAACACCAAGCGCGTTGTAACCAACTGAAACAGTAAATATAAGGCACAGTACAGCGTTATTCGTATGTTGAGGAATCAAGCCGTGTGGGAAAATTTCTACGATCTAAATTGCCTGTCCGACACGTTGACTTCCTACGTTTTCAGCGATATATAGGCGCGTAGGGGCAAACATGTTGCACGGAGCCGTGAACATGACGAAGACGACTCGGAAAACTCCGATGAAGGAGACGCCCCAGGAAAGGTCGCTCACCGCCGCTATCGACAGGGTCTACCAAAAGTACGGCACTAATGGGCGTTCTTTCGCGATGTTCATGAGAGTCCCTAACGGCAAGCGTCACCGAAACAAGAGCGTCGCTGCACGCGAGTTCACTTCGAAAAGGCTGCGGCAAGGCTTTGATTGTCGCAGACAAGAACTTCAGAGCTAACCCTGCCAGAGCCGTCTACGTGCAAGGAACTATCGATCAGCAACTGATTCATAGACTCACCCC
>CAWDBK010000005.1:0-23534 GCA_963800535.1 uncultured Acidobacteriota bacterium | reverse complement strand
CGGAACAGAGAAACGCGTTCTTCGGACCTGTGCGTGAGCAAATCAGAGACCTTGTCGAGTTTCTTGAAAATGTCGGGTTGAATAAGAGCCATCTTGCTTTCTCCAACCTGCGAATGGCCTATGACGACGTGCTATCCCGCAGTGCCCTTGCTGTTGAACGGCGCACGTTAGCCCAGAAGATTACGTCGGCGGATTTAGCGGCGCTTTATCGAAAAGATCGGCCTCTCTCCGCCGAGACCGTAGATCTTCTTCGACGGGCCATGGAAATCCTGGCGGGTGCCACTAATAGTGATGCGCCGTTGATACCGAAGTTCAACAAAGCGACCCTCTTCAGCTGGTTGATCTTCTTGGTAAGAGGGTTGCTTTCAGCCGATCTAACTACTAAAGAGCCATTAACCGGTTTTCTAAGTTTCTTCGAGCTGCTCCGCGGCGGGGGCATGTACGACGGAATTGGGCCTGAAACGTCCGTCGGAGGTGTCGTTCCCCTTCATCGCCTATTCGCGATTTATGGAACTCGCTCATCAGCTAGGGTGGCGGACATCTCTTCGGTGATTCTGAGAGACGCAGTAATTTGGTTGATTTTTGAGCAGTTTGTTACTGGGGGTCGCTTCGCGTCGGGATTGCGTTTCAGCCAGCTTGCGCGGCTTCATGAGTCGTTACGCAGTCTAAAGGGAAAGCACGAGGACGACCTGCTGGCTCGCAATCTCATTGATAACGGGTGGGCCGAATTGTCATGAAGCTGCGCCGCGCTAAGTTCGATGACCATTGGCGGCATGTGTATTCGCGGCCGTTCCCGACGAGGGTGGCTCGAGTCTCCTTCCAGAATCTCTATTGCTTGGAAGACGCGGCGATTCAATTCCCGTCCGGAAT
Organism: uncultured Acidobacteriota bacterium; assembly: GCA_963800535.1. Lineage (GTDB taxonomy): Bacteria > Acidobacteriota > Terriglobia > Acidiferrales > UBA7541 > Palsa-295. Next base: position 22,664 of record CAWDBK010000005.1, on the reverse strand, counting down.
AAACGCCATGGTTGGAGGAAATGGCGTCGGTAAATCCACGCTTGCTGCTGCCATTGAACAGTTGCTCTCGACGAATCCAAATCAAACCGGTTCGCCTTACCAAGATCGGCTGCGATCGAGTTCTATCGAGGGAACGGTATTTGTGGATGGCACCGAACTACCGCTGACAGTTCGGGATGACGCCTTGGGCGCCCGAGTTTCGACGAAGTTGGTGTACATAGGTGAATTTCGGGCGCTCGACCCTTCGGCATTGGGAAATAGCTGCCTTCGGCATGTCAATACTGATCCGAATTTTGATGATCTTTTGGAGCCAGTGACGCCTTTGCAGCTAAACGAGGTGGAGCTCGAGATCGCCTGCTACCTAGTGGGCAAGAATTACACCGCCATTGAGATCTTTGAAATTTCAGATTATGGCGAGATGGATCGATTCCCGTACTTCCGCGTCACTGCCGACGGCATAACGTATGGGAGCGAGGAGATGGGCCGCGGAGAGTTATCGCTTCTGCTGACATACTGGGTCCTACATGACTTGCCTCGGGAATCCATTCTAATACTCGAGGAACCGGAGACCCACGTATCGCCTCGGTCACAAGACTCCCTAATGAATATCGTGGCAAAGCTGGCCGACGAGAGAGCAATCTGGGTCTTGGTTACGACTCACTCGCCCACGGTAATCCGGCATATTCCGCGTACGCACTTGAAGGTCTTGGTTCGCGATCAAGGGCGCACCAAGGTCGTTGAGAATGCGACGATCGTGCAGATCGGCGAGCTTCTAGGCGGCGGCGTGGCGTATCAGGGTCTAATTCTCGTCGAAGATGTAACTGCGCAGGATTTCCTTTCGCTATTCTCGAAGAAGTCGACACAGAAGTGCTCAGACAGTTCGAAATTGTGCGTGCCGGGTGCGAAAGTGATATTTCTGCGGTTCTGAAGTGCGTGCCGGGTCGGTTGCGGTCTGTGAGGATCGTCGGTGCGTACGACGGCGACAGGAGAGAGTCCGTTAAGAACGCAGGTTTTTCTTGGCCGTTTACGTTTCTTCCTGGAACTGCAGACCCCGGCGTGATCTTAATGCAGCTCAGTCGGACCGTACCGGATATTGCTGACGGCCTAGCAGCGGCGCTCGGATTTTCGATCGACCAGGTGCGCATCGCGCTAGACGGCGCGTCTGGGATTGGGCACGACGATTATTTTGCTGAGTTTTCGCGGATTCTCAACGTCGATGTGTCGCGAGTTCGGCGCGCGTTCGTTAGGGTCTGGCTGCGAACGGGCGATAATCTCGCAGCTGCAAAGCGGTACGTGGAAGAATTGAAAGCCGAACTTCTGAAGCTCGCCGAATGAATCTGGAAATCTCCCAATTTCAGAGCAGCCAGCCATCGTTGTGTCCACGATGAGGACAATTGCGAGAACCTCGGCCGAGGCTGATGGACGAGGTCCCGGACTCATGCGCAACCTCCGAGGCCCACAGACACGATTGTCTGTGCTCCGGGAGGGACGGCAAGAGCGTTTGGCTAAGAGCCCTCTTCGCGCGCTCAGGATCTTCCCCCCGTTACGTTTCGTTCGAAGACAAGAAAAAAGGGGCTGGCGGGTGGCCCCCTTGGTTGCTACTTCTGTTGGCCTGACTTCTGGTGGGCGTTTTTGGACGCTTCGTCGGCGCGGCCGGAGTGGTCCTGGGCTTCGGAGGAGTGCTTTTTGGCTTCCTCGTGATTGCCCTTTCCGTGGTGCTCGGCCGCGTTGCGGTGCGATTTTGAGGCGTTGTCGTGATGCTGCGCTGCTTCGTTGTGCTCGTCTCGTGCCATCTGTGGTTCTCCTTTTTTTTGACTGCTCGCTTCCTAAGACAACTTTTTGAAACATCCGGACCGCTTATTTTTTCGAGCCGGCTTTGGCGGCGTGGGCGGACTTGTCATGCGCTGCGCTGGCCGTCGGTGGTTTTTGTGGCGGCGGTTTGGGCGTTGTGCGTTTTGCCGTCCGGATGATTTTCCGTTGGTGGGCGTTCGCGTGCCCTTTACTTCGGATTCGAACGCCTTGAACGCCGGAGCCTCGACGAGCTGCCAATCGCCGCCGGTGTTCCAGGGGCCGCGGGCGTTGGGCTCGCCGTTGTCGCCGGTGCCGGTGGAATCGTCGAAATACTGATTGACGAGCTCCGGCGTGGGAGGAATTTTGCCGATGGTGAAGCGATCCTTGCCCATGCTTTCCAGCGCGGCGGTGAAGGCCTTCATGTGGGTGATTTCGCGCGTCATCAGAAACTGAAGCGCGCGAATCGTTCCGGCATCCTCGGTGAAACCGATGAGGCGTTCGTAGACGATCTTGGCCCGGGCTTCGGCGGCGATGTTGCTGCGCAGATCGACGTCCAGCTCGCCGGTGATTTTGAGATAGTCGGCGGTCCAGGCGTCGCCCATGGAGTTATGGAGCGAAACGCCGCCGCCGCCGGCGATGGCGATCAGCGGGTCGATTTCGGCGGCCGTGCGATTGGTCTTCAGCGGACGAAGATGCAAGCGCGCGAGTGCGCCCACGATTTCCAGGTGGCTCAGCTCCTCGGTCCCGATGTCCATCAGCATGTCTTTTCGATCGGGATCGTCGCAGTTGATGCCCTGGACGGAATATTGCATGGCCGCGGCGAGCTCGCCATTGGCGCCGCCGAACTGCTCGAGAAGCATGTTGCCGAACGCGGGGTCGGGCGTGCCGACCTCCACGGTGTACATCAGTTCTTTCACGTGGTGATACATGTCGTGGTCTCCTGTCGATAGCTGGTTTTTCAGTTATAGAGCGCGGAGGTGTGAGGTGACATGCCCGCATCGGTGTATGCGGCGGGGTGATTCAGTGCAGTTTGCGGGATGCGGCAGGTTAGTTGTCGCGAAAACGACGGATAGCGTGGGAACGGGCCGAAAAACGAAGAGAGATTCTTCGACTGCGTGACCCGACGACCCGCAGGAGCGGGTCGAAATGCCAAACCGTCGGGTCACTCCGCTCAGAATGACGGCGAAACCAAATTTAAAGGCAAAAGCCGCCCTTCGGCTGCGCTCAGGATCTGCGACCGGCGCTACGTTTAGACCTAAGGCGGAGAGCCGGCGAGACGCCGGCGCCACGAAAAGCTACGCCGTGGTGGCGGCGAGTTCTTTTGGCTCTGCCAGCGTGGCGCTGGGCCAGCTCTTGAGTTCGGGCATGCAGTGCTTTACGAAGCAGGCGATGTTGCGCTGGACCTCTTCGTGGGGCATGCCGCCGAAATTGAGGTTGGGCATGATGCCCTGCATGTCGATGAGCCGCTTGTAGCCCTCGTATTTTTCGAGAACCTGCTGCGGAGTGCCCCAGGCCATCAGGTTGATGTAGTCCTCGACGGCTTTGTCCTCGCCGATTTCGCGCAGGTACTTGCTCATGTCCGAATAGCGCTCGTACCCCTTGATCTGGTCGAAATGTTTTCCCAGCATTTCGTAGTGCTCGAGCGCGGTGCGGTAATTGAGCGCGAGATAGCGGCGGGCAAGCTCCTCGGCGCGGTCGCCGCTTTCGTCGACGAAAACGAAGCCGGAGCAGAACGGCTTGGGCGCTTCCTCGTTGGGATGAAATTCCTTCCACAGTGTGTGGTAGCGCTCCATATCCGCGGTGACGAGCTTCCAGGCTTTCTGGATGATGACCAGCATGCCCAGGCCGAGCTTGGCGACCACGGGCACGGAATCCTGCGAAGCGGCCGCGGCGAACGAACGGCCCTTGAAGGATTTGAACGGCCGCGGTCGAATTTCGCGGCGCGGCTGCTGCACGGTGGCGCCGCCTTCGATGAAGCCGGTTTCGAGCGCATCGAGCACCAGCTTGGCGTATTCGTCGAAGCGCTGGCGGCCTTCGTTCTGGTCGATGCGCAGGCCTTCGAATTCGCGGCGGGCCAGGCCGCGGCCGAAGCCGAGGATGTAGCGGCCGTCGGAGACGTGATCGAGCAGCGAAATCTGTTCGGCCAGGCGCACGGGATCGTGCCAGGGCACGACGATGACCATGGAGCCGAGCTTGATTTTTTTAGTGCGGCCGGCGACGTAGGACAGCAGTTGGCAGGGATCGGGGCTGACGGAGTAGTCGTCGAAATGGTGCTCGGTGCACCAGACGGATTCGAAGCCGAGGTCCTCGGCCTGAATGCAGTTGCCGATTTCCTCGCGCATGAACTGCCGGTCGGAATATCCACCCAGATGTTGAAAACCGGCGCCGTAGCCTACGTGCATTCCCAGCCCCCCTTCGGTCCGCAGCGCCCGGCCTGTGCGACGCGCAGACGTCCCCCGGATTCCCCAGTGCGGGAAATATAGCAGATTCGCGCGGGAGGGACCAACGGCGGCGGAATTCGGCGAGCCGGTGTACAATCCGGCTGCCTTCGCGCGATAAACTGAGGGAGTTTTCGCTGCTGCCGCTGACGATGCCTGGAAACGGAAAACATTTTGTCGCGGTTGTCGGAGGGGCGATTTCCGGCTCCGTGGCCGCGGAGATTTTGGCCGACCACGGCGTGCGCGTGGCGGTGATCGAGCAGAACGCGCGCCCGTACGGAAAAATCGAAGACGGGCTGCCCCGCTGGCACGTCGAACAACGCCGCCAGGAGTACGCGCACATCGACGCGCGGCTGAAAAAGCCAGGCGTGGATTTCGTTCCCTGCACGCGGCTAGGGCGCGATATTCCGTTCGAGGAATTCACGCGCGAGTGGGGATTTTCCGCGGTGATCCTGGCGAACGGGGCTTGGCGCGACCGCGACTTGGGCGTCCCCGGCGCGGAGAAGTACGTCGACAAGGGCCTCGTCTACCAGAATCCGTTCATCTACTGGTACAACCACAAGAATGAAAAGAATTACGTGGGCCCGCGCTACGAGACGCCGGATGAGGCGCTGGTGGTGGGCGGCGGCCTGGCTTCGATCGACGTGGTGAAAGTGCTGCAGATCGAAAACTACGAGCGGGCTTTGCGCGCGCGAGGCGTGGCGGTGGACATGCATGAGCTGGAAAAAGGAATTCCGGCGGCATGCAAGGCGCATGGAGTGGATCCGGCGAGCCTGGGCGTGAAGGGCTGCCTGCTGATGTATCGCCGGCGCGAGCAGGATATGCCTCTGGCGCACGCGCCCGACCACGCGACACCCGACCAGATCGCCAAGACCGAAGTCATCCGGCAGAAAATGCTGCGGCTGGCGAAAGAGAAATATCTATTTCGCGTGCGTGAGCGCAGCGTGGCCACGGGATTGATCGTCGAAGGCGACCGGGTAGTGGGATTGAAGGTGGCGAACACCCAGCTCGAAGGGCGACGCTGCGAGGCGATTCCCGGGAGCGAGCACGAACTGCGCGCGCCGCTGGTGATTTCGTCGATCGGCTCGGTGCCAGAAGTTTTGCCAGGCGTGACAATGAAGGGCGAGTACTACACGTTCGGCAATGAGGAATTGCCGCGGTACGCAGACGCGGAGCATGTGTTCGGCGTGGGGAACGTGGTGACCGGGCAGGGCAATATCCACGTGTCGCTGGTGCACAGCCAGAAGGTGACAAAGCATTTGGTTGAGAATTACCTGCGCGCGGACGATGAGGATCCGGATGTGAGGCCCTCGTTTGCGCCCGCGGAGGCGCGAGCGGCCGGGCAAGCGCGGGCGGTGGAGGAGACTTTACGCGGGCTGCCGTCGCTCTCGAGCGCGGCGATGGCGGCGGTGGAAAAACGGGTTCGCGGGCGGCAGGAGCAGGTGGGATACACCGGCGATTACGATTCGTGGATCGCCAAGGTGACCCCACCCGATCTGGAATAACTTGCCTCGGGGGCTAAGACAACGTCTCGTTGATCTGACTGGTCGCCGGTTGTCACGCCCGGGAGAGATTCTTCGACTGCGTGGCAGGACTTCCCGCAAGAGCGGGACGAAAGGCAAAAACGTCCTGCCACTGCGCTCAGAATGACGGCGTTACGCAGAGCGACTACTGGTTCTGCATTCCCTGCATCATCAGCTGCGGATTAAATGGAACAGGCGTGCCGACGATCCTGTCCTTCGCGTCGGAAACGACCTTGGTTACCACGAGCGTAGTGCCGTTGTTCACGGACTTCACCATGCCGAAAGGGGGCACCTGGCTGCTGACCCAGGAATCGCCGCCCGTCGAAGATCGATAATGTTCGCAGGCAAAAGTGCCGGCCGGCGTAGTGACGGATTCCTTGCCGAGATCTTGTGAGCCATTGCGCACGTCATAGTTCGGCTTCGCGGAATTGCCCCGTTGCGCCATCTGAGTCATGTCCATGGGCGGATTCTTTCCCATCTGCATGATCAGGTGCGCGGTGGGCTGATCGGAGCCCGGCACGATGAGCATCTTCATAACCATGGGACCCATCTTCTGATTCATCACGAACTCTAGCCAGAAACCGTCGTGGCCGCCTACGGATTCTTTGCCGACGAGATCGTACTCAATGCTGGTTTTCGTCCCGTCCTGAGCGGTTTCATCATAGATCGCTCCTGCCCCAACCGTCGGAGTGAAAATTCCCATCGGCATCGGCGGGCGCATGCCCATTCCCATCTGCGCGCTGGCGATCGCAGCTAGTCCCACGACACCACACGCGCAAATCACCGCTGACCTAAATAGCTTCATGATTCCCCCTCGAGATTGAATTCCGGAATGCTGGTGCCTGCAGAAATTCTAGCGCGGGGCGGGGCGAGGTTCCGTTCGACTTGCGACCTTAGTTCAATTCTCGATAACTGATCAGGCGGATCCCTTTGGCTTCGGCAAGGCGGCGGGCCTCGGCAGATAGCAGGCCGTCGAGCTCGGTCTCGCGCTGCTTGTTCAGGCGCGTATCGGTGGTCATCAACTCGGCGTCGCAGAGGCCGGGATGCGTCATTATTTCCGTGCAGCCGTCAGGAAGTGTGTCTATCAGACGACACAAGGCCGCGGCGCTGACGCTTCCAGTGATGGCCAAGCCGAGGAAATGTTCGGGCGAGCACAAGCCATAGCGCTGGGCAATCGACTGAAACCACGATCCGACCGAGCGGACGGCGCTCGAAGCCGCCATATTCAGAACGAGACCGGTGTTCTCGCTGCGGGCGGTGCGCCAGGAGTCGCGCAGATCTTCGATGGGGTTGCGCACGCGCGTGATCCCGAACTTTTGCGCCACTCGTCCGACCGCGGACATCACGCGGGGATGCACATGTGTGTGCTTGTGAGTGTCCACATGCGTCAATTCGATCCCGGCGTGGCGGATTTTTTCGAGTTGCGCGCTCAATTCGGTCTCGATGTCCGAGGTGCGGATGGCGCCGAGGCTCAAGCGCGCGACGAGCGAGCCGAGAGACACCGGCAAGCGGCCCTGTGAATCCGCGAGCGAGCGAATTTTTTCCCTTGGCGCGACCGATTTGCCGCCAGTGAGCACGAGATGGCAGCCCACGCCGAGTCTGGGATTCGCTTTGGCGCGCTCGACGGCGTCGTCAAAGGCCGCGCCATTGGCCATCAACGTCGCACTGGTCAGGATTCCGTCGCGATGCGCGCGGATAATCCCTTCATTCACGCCGCGCGTGTAACCGAAATCGTCCGCGTTGATGATCAGCTGTTTCAATTTTGTTCGATTCGTTTCAGATAACGGATAGAAATGTTACCACGCGCAGGCCGCCGCCAAAGACTACGTGGGTTGCGTAGTGCAGCAATTTTCTCGCCACACGCGCGCATAAGTCGCAAGACTTCGTGAACGTAGTGTGAAAGTTTTCAACAGTTCTGTTGAAAACCGTGTGGAAATGGCGGCGGCGCAGATTGAAATCGCGCTTCGGAATTGACTTTAGTCCTCTTTGCACAAGTTCGGTGCACAAAAGTACTAGCGCGAAAATTTTTCGGGTCGATCGGTTGCACATGGCAGCGCGAAGTTTTTCGAAAAAATTTCTTTGCATCAAAACACGCGGTGGAACAAATTGGTTCGCCGCCGGCACGCCGGGGAGATTCCTGGAGTCGGCTCAGAACGACAACGCGGGGGTTAAACGATTTACGGGTCGCCTTCTAGTACCACTTCACGGGCTGCTCGAGCTTGATCGAAACCGTTTCTTCGTCCTTCTGCATGTCGTACCACTGACCGAACGTATGCCAGCCCTTGGCGATCACTTGAATCATCACTTTGCCTTGCGGCACTTCGGGAACTTTCAGCGCGCCTTGCTGATTCGTTTTGAAACTCAACTCCGCCAGCTTCTCTTTGTGAAAGAGCCCGCCCGGCTCGTTGTAGCGCACGTAGACGCTCGCGTTATCAACCGGTTTTCCATTTGGATCCACCACGGTGATCCGAATTTTCGTTGTGGCAGGTTCGGAAGCCGCCTGCTTCTTATCGTCCTTGGACGCCGATTGGCTGGGTGCGGTGCCGCCCGTCGAGCCGCTTTGACTGGGGTGCGTGTCCTGCGCGAACGCGCTTCCCGTGACGAGAATCAAGGCTGCCATGCCGAGTGCATTCTTGAGGATCGACATGAAACTGTTCCGCGTCGCGATCACGTTCCCTTTTTACTCCAACTCCCGGCCAGCCTCAAGTAGCCTGAAGTATAGGCCGGGCTTCCACAATCAGGAAGTATCGAGAGAGCCGGACAACGGGAGTTCCGGGGCCGGCTTGTCCAAACACTGAATTAATGCTAATTAGGGTTCAGCCAAGCTGAATATGCCATGTGCGGTTGGCGTTTACGCCCAGGAACAAACGGCCGAACTTGCTCGCGGAACCTACCCCATCGGAAATCTCAACTCGGGAGAAGAAATCATGGCGCGACGCACATTCTTAGCTCAACTCGCGGGGTTCCCTTTTCTGGCTTTGGGCACGAAGGCGCAGGACGCCAAAAAGACCCTGAATATCATGATGAAGGGCGCGTGGGGACCGGATGACCCGACCCGGGCAGCATTTCCATTTCTACACGGACTCGCACTGGCGGAAGCCGGCCACCACGTGCAGATCTATTTGCTCTCGGACGCCACGGCTTTGATGCGAAAGTCCACTGCGAACGCCATTTTCCCCGTTGGCTGGCCGCCATTGAGCGAGACGCTCGCGAAAGTTGTCGCCAAACACGTTCCGATTTATTCCTGCGGAGCATGCTCCCGCGCCCGCGATGTCACGCAGGCGGACATGGATCCATGGGGAGCCAAATTCGGCAGTCCGCCAGTCTTTGTGTCGATGGTGGAGTGGGCGGACCGGATTATCGTCGAGTGAAACTATCGAAGGGAAGCCGGCGAGCGTAGGCGCAAGGCCGCAGTGAAGGCGGTAAATCTCCGCAGTATTATTTTCGTGGTGTGGCAGGCAACCGCGATTCAACGCTTCTGGTATGGATGGAAGATGTAGTCCTTCGCCTTCACGGCCGTATGGCACGTGTTTCCGCAGTCCGCAGGGCTGGGATCGGCTATGAATTTGTCCGAAGGGGCATCGTAGTTGAATAGCGCGTATCCCCATCCGCCGGTTTTCGGAAATCTCTTGTTGTCCATTTCCATCACGAATGCCTGAGTAAAGACGTCGGGCACATCCACTACGAAGGGAGCCTCCGTGCTCTTCTTCGGCTTCCACTGGAGCTTCACGATCTTGGAGCCATCCGGGAAAGGCTGGCCATTGCCCGGAACGCCGGATTTGTACGCCGCGATCATGGTCGGATTGGCGACGATCACCTTCAACACTTCGTCGGTCCGGGCGGAAGAGACCACCGACCAGTCCTCGTATCCCTTAAAATCGGAAAACGCGATTCCGCTCGTCGTTTTCAGTGAGTATTTATCCTGCGCTTGAACGGCTGCGACGCCGGCGAAGGCGAGCGCCGCCGCGGCTATCGCGATCGTGAATTTGCTTTTGCGATCCATGGCGGATCCTCTCTTAACTTGACCGCGATTTTCAATTTGGCGCCGAGATCGGCCAGAGCATATCACGCACCCCGTGCTTTGCTTCGTTGCGGCGACATTCATCCCACAGAGGGAGCGCGGCAGAAAAGTTTTCGGACCTTTGGTAAGGCGGACCGCCGGCAACCTGCGTATCGGGACCCAGTTCAGCGGTTCGCGCGTCAAAATGCCGGTGCCACTGCCTTAGGTGATCTGCGACAGCCACGGACGAGCGGACCCAGTACTCCCTTGTCCGGTTAGCGCCGGAAATCTTTGGTATCACAAGTTCTAAAATCGGCATTTTTTGCTGTTAGCTATCGTCCGTGGCCAAACGACTATCGTGCGCGCGTGTCGAGGCGCCGGTTTTCAGCGTCGGGGAGGCCCCCGGCCTGTGCCGGGGGCCCTTGGTCATACGACAGGCTCCCGCCTACCGGCTGACCTGGACGCTGGTTCCTCCGGCGCCAGGGCCGGCGGTGCGGGCACCTTCACCGTTGGAGACGACTTTCACCCACAGCGCGTCTTTGTCCTTGTAGTATGACGTAACGTCGGCCTTGCGTAGCGCATCCAGACTCTCCTCCGCCGTGCCCGACGCTGCCTTGGCGAATCCCGGCAGCTCGAAGATCACCCACGAGCCGCTATCCAGTTCGCTCAGCTGCAGCGCCACGGACGGCCTTTCGGTGGTCACCTTGATCTCCGTGCCGGCGCGTATGTTCGTCGGACCAGTTAGCTCGAACTCCTTGCCATTGCGGCTCACAATCACGGGCGGCTGCGGAGGTCCGCTGGGGCCGCCACCCGCTGCGCCGGAATCTCGACGAGTCGCCGCGAGTCCAGGACCCGATGGACCCGGTCCTGTGGCTGCGGCCATCGCACCACCTGCGCCAGCATCAAGACGACCGTTCGCCGCGACGGGAACAACGGCTGCGGTTCTCGCAGCACCCGGACCACCGGTGCCGTCAAACCTGCGAGCGGGGAAAACCACCGGGCCGCCACCGCGGCTTTCACCAGCCGGGGCGCCAACAGCAAAACGTCCCATATCGCCCTTGCACACCGCGGCATTCCAGGTCGGCTTCACCTCACACGCGTCGTCGATGGCCATCTCGTCATCTTCGTCGTTGATCAGAATGTAGGAGTCCGGGACTCCGGTGACCGAGCCGTCCGCGTCGTGGAACACCGAGGTCTTGTAGCTCCCATTGCCGTAATCATCGTTGGTCCACTTGCTCTCCATCGGTGGAAAATACACCGGCTTGGCGTTGACGAATTTCGCGCGCTGCACCGTGTTGTTGGTGCTCATTCCGAAGCTGGTAAACAGCAGATAAGAGATCGCTCCCGTCTTGCGCGTGGCGTTGTCCTCGTAATTCACGAACGTGTCGTTGTCCAGTTCATGGCGGTAATCGTAGAACTCGTAGCCGCGGATCGGGAAATCCGGAACTGTGGGTTCCGGCAAGCTGCGGCCGTAAGCCTTCTCCACCGGCGTGCTGGGATTGCCGATATTCTCGGTTTCGCCCACGAACAGCGAGTCGACGACCCGTGACGTATATTCGGAGCGGCCGAAGTTGCCCGAGGCATGCGTGTAGCCGATGGCGTTGTCGGCCAGCTTCTCGTTTTTGAAGGTATCCATCTCGCCGCGGGCCCACATTCCGCTGTTCCGGTTCTTGTAGCCGGTGTAATCCTCGATCACCGTCTCCACGATGGGGCTGTTCGCGCCCGCTGGATTGGCTTGGGCCATATGGCCGCCCGGACTGATATGGCCGTTGGGCTGAGGGCCGCGGTCGAACATGAAACCGTCAAAGTTCGAATGCGCGGTGTTGCCCTTGAACTCCCGCAGCCGCATTCTGCGTGGCCAGGTTGTCTTGCTGACTTCCGTTCCTTCGAACGCGCCCGTGGGGTGCTGCGGCAAGGCCAGCCAGAAACCTGTCGCCTCGGACCCCGCGGCCACGTTGTCCCGGAAAATATTGTCCGGGTTGGTGAACCAGAAAGTCGACGCCGTGTTGTCGGAAGGGATCAGGACATCCTTGGCGTTCTGCCCGGCCGGATCGAACACCCTTTTTGGCTCCGATCCGATCGGACCGAGGTTTGTCGGAACGCACGGTTTGCCGTCCGGATGACACTTGGTCTCTATTCCCAGGTTGTGGATGAACTGGTTACCCGTTTCGACGGCGTCTTCCAGGAAGTAGCAGTGACCCACGGTGTTGAAGGCTACGTTGTTTTCCACTCGCACGTTGTTGGTGCCATGCACCGTCACGCAACGGCTGTAGGTGTCGTGAATCGATGAATTCTCGATGTACTGCCCCTGGCCGTCTCCCAACAGATGCCAGTGGATCGGATAGCGGGCCAGATGCATGTTCTGGCCCATCCGGTTCAATTCCACGCCGGAGACATACATCTTCGATCCGGTCATCGCCATGATATGCCCGCCGAAGTACGAGCGTTCCGCGTCGTCCGAAGCCTGGATCACAATATTTCGCGTCAGCAAGCCCACTTCACCGCGCTCATCCACGCCGAATGTAATTTTGCCGAAGTGCATGTACTTCAGCGGCTGGTCGAGCGTGATCTTGTTCCCCGAAATCGCGGCGATGGTCCGCCTCTCCGCCTGTGTGGAATCGAAGTCGGTCGACGCCAGCACGATCACGTCGCCTTTGCGCCAGCCTTTGGCATTCAATACTTCGATCTTGGCGCTGCCGGCCTTCGCGGTTCCGGCGAGTTTGGTCCAGGAATTCGTCCGGTCGCCATGCAGGTTCAGGGTTCCGCCCTCGACCATGATCCCGCGGTCGTTACCAGCCACATTGTTGGTGAGGGTGATGGTCGCCTTGCGCGTGTGGGGTTTGGCTTCGGTGCCGATCTCCAGTTCCCCGTGCAACAGGATCGACTCGGTGGTCAGCACGATGTCGGCTTTATCGGAGAAGCTCAGCTTGCCTTTGATTTGCAAGCCGCCCAGCGACGGCGGACTCACGTCGAGGAGCACATCCTTGCCTTTTTCAATGGTGACTGTGTCCCCTGCGCCGGGCACCCTCCCGCCTGGCCAGGTGGCGGGACTGGACCAAAGCTGCTGCTTCACCGCCTGCGATCCCTGTTCCTCAACTGCCGCAACGAGCTTGAATGCGCCGACCAGCAAGAACGCTGGAACGAGCAATGCAAAAAGGAATGAGCGATATTCTTTTCTCATGTAATCAATCCTTCGTATTCAAAGGTGACTCCGCAGCTTCGCGGCGCGCCGATCTTCGCGCGATTACACTACCCCCCGGGGGCTAATGCGGGTGCATTATAGCTCGTCTGTCGATATGTGCCAGCCGATCCTACCGACTCCGACTTTCGTAGACGCGGGAATAAACCAGCTCTCCTGCACTCGGCCTGGCCGATGCGGCTTGCCTGTCCTTGGATTCGCGAAGCCCCAATTATCGACATTGGTGTGTGAAGACTCGAAGTCTTCAGACCCGTTTCTTCTGCCGGATTTTGTAACGGCTGATTAGTCGGATAGCCGGACAAGCGGGTACTGGTCCGCAGCTGTTTGACTAGCGCTGCGATGAGGATTTTTCAGAGTGGAGCGACTATTTCTACTTGCCTGCGGCGCTTAGAGACTCCGAGATCCACCTCAGATACGCGGGCGACCCTGCCGTCACTCGCAGGGCGATGATTTCTGGCAGGTCGTAGCTGTGCAGCTTGCGGATCTCGCGCTGGAGCGCGGCGAATCGCATCCGCGTACTCTTCAGAATCAGCAGAAACTCTCGTGCCGACTCGACTCTTCCCTTCCAGCGGTAAATCGACCGTACCGGGGCCTCGACCACGTTGCCGCAAGCGGCTAGGCGCCGCTCGACCATCCTTCGCGCGATCGTGCGCGCTTCGCGCGCCGATCCGCAGGTCACGAAAACCAAGATTTTGTCCGTCATCGTTTTAGGTCAACCATCGCTACGCCGGCCGTTGCAATCCCGTGAATACCCGATACGCCCCGCCCGCGGGCCAAGATACAATATCGCTCCGTGGCGAACCAAACGATCCATTTCGGCACCTCCGGCTGGCGAGGAATTATCGCCGAGGATTTCACTTTCCCCGGCGTCCGTCGCGCGTCGGCCGCGATCGCCGGCCACGTGCTCGCAAAGACGAAGTCTCCCACGGTCATCGTGGGCTACGACACGCGGTTCTTGTCTCCCGAATTCGCGCTGGCAGCTGCCGAAGTGCTCCGCGCGCACGGATGCAAAATCCTGCTGTGCGGCGAGCCCACGCCCACGCCGGTGATCGCGCACGCGATCCTGTACGGCAAGCTCGACGGCGGCGTGAATATTACCGCCAGCCACAATCCCGCAGCCTACAACGGGCTGAAGTTTTCCGGACCCGACGCAGGCCCGGCGCTGCCTGAAATAACCAAGGACATCGAAAAGCGCGCGGCCGCCTTGCCCGAAGGCGGCACGAACCATCACGAGGTCAAAAACGATTTCCCCGGCATCCAACCGCGCGCGCCCTATTTCGAACAGCTTCGCAAAATGATCCGCTTCGACGTGCTGGCGAAAGCGAAAGGCAGCTTCGTCTGCGACGCCGTGCACGGCTGCGGCGCAGGCTGGCTCGACCGCATCTTGCGCGAGAGCGGCATCGCCGTCACCGAGATTCGCGCCAATCGCGATCCGCTTTTCGACGGCACCGGGCCCGATCCTTCGGAGGAAAATCTCGGACCGCTGATCAAAGCCGTGGCCGAAAAAAAGGCGCTCGCGGGTCTGGCGACCGACGGCGACGCAGATCGCTTTGGCATCATCGATCGCGACGGTTCGTTCGTACAGCCGAATCACATACTAGGACTGGTCTTCGATTACCTGCTCGAAACGCGCGGCTACAAGCTGGGCGCTTCCCGCAGTGTGGCCACCACGCATCTGCTCGACGCCGTGGGAAAACTATACGGCGTGAAAGTCTACGAGACGCCGGTGGGTTTCAAGTACGTGGGCCCGCTGCTGCGCGAGGACAAAATAGCCCTGGGAGGCGAGGAAAGCGCCGGCATGACCATCCGCGGTCACCTGCCGGAAAAGGACGGCATCCTGGCGTGCCTGCTGGTGGCGGAAATGATCGCCGCGCGACAGGCAACGCTCGCCGAGCAGCTTCGCGATCTCTTCAAGCGCGTGGGGCGCGAATTCTGGCCCGTGCGGCTGAACCTGCACCTGCCGGATGACGCGCAAGCCAAGCTGCCCGCGCGACTGAAGGAAAACTTCAAGACGTTCGCCGGCCGCCGCGTCACCAAGATCGACCGCACGGACGGCTGCCAGCTCACTTTCGAGGACGGCTCGTGGATTTTGATGCGCCCCTCGGGAACCGAGCCCGTCGCCCGCATCTATACTGAATCGACATCAATGGCCGAATCCGACAAACTCGCGGCTGACGCGCGCGCCTGGATCGTGCAATCACAGGCCCGCATGGAAGCCCGGGCCGACAATCCACTAAGCTTTACCGAACAGCTGCGTCAATTCTGCCGCCGCAATGCGAGCTGGTTTCTCGCGCTCGCGTTCACGGCGCTGCTGCTGCAAGACGTGTTTGGCACCCACGGCGTGGTGGCCATGCGCCGCTCGCAGAAAGAAGCGGCGTCGGTGCAGAGCGAGATCGACAGGATCAACCAGGAAAATCAGCGGCTGCAGGATCGCGTGGAATCGCTGAAGAACGATCCGCAGGCCATCGAGCGCATCGCGCGCGAAGAAATGGGGCTCGCGCGGCCCGGCGAGTACATCTTCAAAACCGGCCCCGAGGCCGGAGATGACTCCTCGTCTCCGCAGCCTGGCCGCTAGCCTTCAGAAACAAGTTCACGCGTTCCCTGCCGTCCGCGGCACGCGGCGCATCCGCGCCAATATATCTCCGCCGCGCCCTTTCCACCGCGTGCGCAGCGTGGCCAAAGCCACCATGGCAGCGAAAATCACCAGCAATCCTAGCGAAGCCGCCCAGATCGGCTCCGCCCGCTTCGGCAAAATCGAGAACCGCCCGTAGACGAACTCGATATGCACCCAATAGACCAGTAGCGACGCCTGTCCGAGTTGAATCAGCGGACTGAAACGCAGTTGTCCCAGGCCCCAGCGGCACCACGCGTAACCGATCCACACAATCACCAGCAGAACTCCCACGCGCGCTAGAAAAAAATTCGGGCTGGTATGCCAATAGTCGTAGACCGCGTAGCGCGCCGGCAATTTGTCGAGCCACGACGAGAGGTAGAACAATCCCACGCCCGCCGCACCCAAAAGCGCCGTAACGCGGCCGGGATTTTTGGCCGGCCAGTCGCCGAACAGGAGGAATCCCGCTGCGAGTCCCGCAAACGCGAACGCCGCCCAAGGAAAGATCGGAAAAAGCCACGGCTGCGGCACGCCGAACGTGTGCACGCCGTTCACATACGATTCGAGAAACCACGGCAGCCATCTCGGCCGCCAGGTGGTCCACATTGGCGGCGTGGCCATCGCAATGGCGGCGGCGACGCCTGCCGCTAGCGCCGCGTTGGCAGCGCGCCCGCGCGCCAACCAATTCGCCGCGCCCATCAGCATCAGCGAAATTCCGATCACGTTGAGCACGTCGACGCGCAGCAAATCCGTCCACGGCGCCCACGGTTGCCCCAAAACGAATTCCTGTAAGCGAAACAGCAGTCCAAGCCCGAAGATTTCGGCGCCACGCAGAATCGTGGTGCGCGCGATCGCGTTGGTGGGTTTCCGCGCTTCCGCATCCGATCCGTGAGTAGCGCGCAGGAAATACCGGCGAGGAAAAGGAAGAGCGGCGCCGGCAGCGTGCCGCCCAGCTGCGACCATCGAATGAATTTCCCGTCGCGAGCAGCGCCGCCCAGCCATGAGTCGTAGCAGTGCGTTTGAAACATCACCACACACGCAAGGCCGCGCAACCAGTCGATATAAGCGAGCCGCTGTTTTCCGGGTTCCGCAGGCGCCGTTGGCACGCGACAGCATCGCCGACGCCGAATCTCAAATCAAGTTCTTATCGTCAAGTTCTTGCGCGCGCGCGGCGCGTCCGGTAAAATCCTCGCCCATGCCGTCATCGGGAAAATCCTGGGAGCTGAATTTCGGCACGGCGCTCGCCGTGTGGGCGCTGGTCGTCGCGGCAGCCGCATGGGAAGGTGCGCGCCGCGGATTTCACGGACGGGCGTTCGCGGTTGCGCTCGGCGTCGCCGCGGTTCTCTTCGGATTCGAACTATTTCTCGCCGTCGCCGCGCGTGCTTGCAGTCCGCGCAACGCGCGCTTGCTGGCCATGCGTCCTATTTCGTCGCGCTGGTGCCGCTCTTTGCGGTGCTGATCTATTCGCTCATGGTTTCCGGTAGCTGGAAATTGCTGCTACTGGCGCGGCGTACTGTTTATTGCCCGCGATGCTGCTCGCTTCCAGCGCCGGAAAATCGCCCGGCACCTGGGAGGATTACGCGGCTCTGCTGCTCATTTGGCTGCCCGCCGTGCTGCCGGTGCCGACGCGCCTGCTCTATCGCGTATTTCCCTATCCGCCGCCGCTCACGCATACGCTCGCGATCCTGCTGGCGCTCAGCACCGCCGTCGCCGCGTTCGTGCTGCTGCGCCGGCTCGACGGCGTCGGCTACGCCATCACCTGGAGCCGCGGCTTCACGGCAAATTTCGCGCTGCACTTCGCCATCTTCGCGGCCATCGCTATCCCGCTCGGCATCACGCTGGGTTTTCTCGTTTTCGAGCCGTCGCTCACGCGCGCCCGTGGCGGACCGTTGACGCTGTTGGGAATTTTGTTCTTTACCGCTTGGCCCGAAGAGTTTCTGTTCCGGGGCTTATTGCAGAATCTGCTGTCGCGCGCGATGAAGAATCGGTGGGCGGGCTTGATCGTCGCGTCGATTATTTTCGGCTTCTCGCACATCTACCACGCGCCGTTTCCCAACTGGAAATACGTGCTGCTGGCCACGATCGCGGGATTATTCTACGGTCACTGCTGGATGCGCACTCGCTCGCTGGTACCCGGTGCGCTCGTCCACGCGCTCGTGGACATCTCCTGGCACATCCTGTTTCGCTAAACCTTACCGCACGACCCCGGTCAGCGGGCTCGACGCCGTCGCGTACAATTTTCTCTCGATCCGCCCAGCCAGAAACGCCTTGCGTCCCGCCTCAACCGCCGCGCGCATGGCCTCCGCCATCAGCACCGCGTCCTGCGCGCCGGCAATCGCCGTGTTCATCAGCACACCGTCCGCGCCCAGCTCCATCGCGATCGCCGCGTCCGAAGCCGTCCCCACGCCCGCGTCGACGATCAGCGGCACTTCCGTAATCCGCTCGCGCAAAATCCGCAGGTTCGCCAGATTTTGAATCCCCATGCCCGAGCCGATCGGCGCCCCCAGCGGCATCACCGCCGAGGCGCCCGCGTCGATCAGCTTCCGCGCCACGATCAAATCATCGGACGTATACGGCAGCACGATGAATCCTTCCTTCACCAGTGTTTTCGTCGCCGCGATCAGCTGTTCGGTGTCCGGAAAAAGCGTCTGCTCGTCGCCGATCACTTCGAGCTTCACCCATTCGGACAGCCCGACCTCGCGCCCCAGCCGCGCCGCGCGCACCGCTTCGTCCGCTGAATAGCAGCCCGCCGTATTGGGCAGGATGAAAATTTTCTCGCGATCGATGTAGTCGAGCAGCGATTCCTTCGAGCGGTCGGTCAAATTCACGCGCCGCACCGCTACCGTCACCATGTCCGCGCCGGACGCCGCGTGCGCCCGAGCCATTTCCTGAAAGCTGCGGTACTTTCCCGTTCCCACAATCAGCCGGGACTTGAACGCGCGCCCCGCAATCACCAGTTGATCCGTCATGATTTCCTCGCGCCGACCATTCTACTACCCGCCACCCACCCGGCGTCATTCTGAGCGGAGCGACCCGACCCGACGCCTTTGCACTCGACCCGCTTTTGCCGGTCGTCGGGTCGCGTAGCCGAAGAATCTCTCCGCGGCGTAACAACCAGCAACCTCTCTCGACTCCGTGCTTCCCTGCCTCCCTGCCTCGTTATGGCACCGCGCCCGCCGCTGCAGGCTTAGCCCCCCGATACGCCAGGCTCAACCCTTTTCCGACCGGCAGGACCATATGCATGAAGCCTTCCGTCCCCGCAATCGCCTTCAGGTAGCCGCTGATCTCGTCCGGATGCGAAATCGCGTTGTCCGCGACGATTAGCGCGCAGGTTGCCAGCTTCGGAACCAGCAGCTCCAGCTGCTCCGGCGCGGTCACGCGGTCGCCATCGAAAAACACGAAATCGAACGGTCCCGCCAGATCCCGCACCGCTTCGGTCGCTTCCGCCAAAATCAGCGCCACATGATCGGCCAGCCCCGCCCGCAGCAGATTTTTTCGCGCCATGGCCTGTTTTTCGGGGCTGCGGTCGACGGAAATTACCTGCCCGCCCGTTTCCGCTGCTGCCGACGCCAGCCAGATCGTGCTGTACCCGTTCGACGTCCCTATCTCCAGCACGCGGCGCGCGCCACTGCTCCGCACCAGAATGCTCACTAGTTGAGCCGTCTCCGGCTCCAGATTGAGCATCTTCTTCGCGCGATCCGCCTCGCGCGCGTCATTTTCTTGCCCGTGGCGCTCGAGCTCCGCAAGCAGCTCCCGTAATTTCGCGTCCATCGTCGGGACCTCCTGCTATCCAGCCTTTGTTGTGTTTCTGGCTCCCCGGCCTCTTTGCTTCCCTGCTTCTCTTCTCAGACCATCCGCTGCGGTCGCGGCTCTTCCACATCCGCGTACATTTTCTCGATCGTATCGGCGTAACGCTCCGCGATTACGCGCCGCTTCAGCTTCATCGTGTAGGTCAGTTCGCCGTTCGCGTATGTAAAATCCTTCGCCAGCAGCGCGAACCGCTTCGGGCGCTCGTACTGCGCCAGCGGAGCCAACAGCCGGTCGAGCTCGCGCGTATAAAGATCGCGCACCCAAGGATCAGCCAGCATCTGCGCGTGCGTCGAAAATTCCCGTCCCGCCTTGCGCGCCTCCTCTTCGATGCCGGCGAAATTAGCAACCACCAGCACGGCCGGGAATTTCTGCCGGTCGCCCACCACCATCGCGTTCGCAATCAGCGGTGAAGTCTTCAGCAGATTCTCAATCGGCGCGGGCGCCACGAATTTCCCGCCGGCCGTTTTCAGCAGTTCCTTCTTGCGATCGGTGATCAGCAGAAAACCATCTTCATCGAGCCGGCCGATATCTCCGGTCATTAGCCAGCCGTCGCTGGTGAACGTCTCGCGCGTTTGATCGGGCTTGTGGTAGTAGCCCTGCATCACGCAATTCCCTTTCACCAAAATCTCGCCGTCCTCCGCGATTTTTACTTCCACGCCCGGAATGGGCCGCCCCACTGTGCCCACTTTGTAGGAAAGTCGATTGCTCATCGACACTACGGGCGAAGTTTCTGTCAACCCGTAGCCCTGATAGATGGGCAGCCCCACGCTCCAGAAAAACTCCAGCAGCTCAACGGATAGCGGAGCGCTCCCGGAAGTGAACGTCCGAACTCGTCCGCCCATGCCCTCGCGAAACTTCGAGTAAACCACTTTGTTCGCGAATTGCCAGCGCAGCCTGACGCCCGTGCTTACCGGTTTGCCGTACGCTTTCCACGGCGCAGCCTCCGTCGCCACGCGCAGCGCCCAATCGAAGATCGCGCGCTTCAGGCCCGTCTCGCGGCGTCCTTTTTCAATGATCGTGGCATAGATTTTCTCGAAGAACCGAGGCACCGCCGCCACCATGGTCGGGTGCACCTCCAGCAAAGCCTGCGCCACCGCTTCCGGCTGCTCAACGTAGGCCACGCTGATCCCGCGGAAAAAATAGGTGTAGTCCACCACGCGCTCGTACACGTGCGACAGCGGCAGAAATGAAAGTCCGATATCCCCCGGCTCTCCGTCGTCGTCCCGGCACGAATCCAGCGCGTTCGAGGTCAGATTCGCGTGCGTCAGCATCACGCCCTTGGGCTCGCCTGTTGTGCCGGACGTGTAAATGATTGTTGCCAGCTGATCGCTCATCACCTTCGCGGCGCTCTGGCGGTAAAGCGCGACGTCGTCATCTCCCGCCGTGGCGATCAGAGTTTCGTAATGTAGGACGTCGCCCCGCAAATCCGGCGGAGGCGCCGCCGCGATTACCTGCTCGAGCTCCGGCAAGCTCTTGCGGCATTCTTGAATCTTGTGAGCCTGGTCCTCACCGGACGTGATCACTACTCGCGCACCAGAATCTTTCAGGATGTAAGTCAGCCGGTCGTCCGACTCGTGGAAATACACCGGCACGCTCGCCGCACCCAATCCCAGAATCGCGAAATCCGCGATCGCCCACTCCGGACAGTTCGGCGCAATCACGCCGACGCGGTCGCCCGGCTTGATGCCAAGCTCCGCCAGAGCTTTCGATAGCCCAGCGACGCGACGCAGCGTCTCCGCCGCAGCAATCGATTCCCACACCGCGGGCTCCGCACCGCGCGCCTTGCGCCAAATCTGCGCGCGCGGATTCGCAAAATTGTCCACGGCATCCAGAAAGGATTTGGTAATCGCTGGATAATCCGGCGCCATCGCCGCCAACTCTAGCCCATTGCAAGCGCAGGGCGCAATGCGACTCCCTGGGATCGCCAATCTCCCGATTGGCGCCTTAGAAGATGATGTCGCCGCAGGTATTCGCCGTTGCCGTTGACTTAAACGTAGCGCCGGGGTCTTTAGCCCGGCAGCTCTCGACCTTGTTTTGCCCTCGCTCCGGTGCATGGAAGTTACTCGCTCAACAGCCAACCGATGGTAATATCCCCGCCCTACGATCAACAATGCGCCGCGCACCCATCCTGCCAACGATCCTAATTTGCGCCACGGCTACATTTCTCGCTGCCGATCGCCCAGCTTGCGCCCAGAATCAGGACCCATCACCCGCAATCTCGCAGAATAAATGGCGGCCAATCGCGCTACCCTTCCGCCCTACGGCGATTACTGCGACCCATGCGACATTTTGGGTCTGCGGCGCCGACGAAATGATCGCCCGGTCGTCCGACGGCGGCCACACTTGGAGGACCATGCATCAGAGCGCCGACGGCGACGTGTTACTGGCCATTAGCTTCACCAGCGAAAGCGTCGGATTCGCTGCAGGCACCAACGGACGTTTCCTGTTCACGAATGACACAGGCGCTACATGGAAAACGTGGACCGCGGATTCGGAATAACGGTAGAGCTATCATTCGCCGACGATCAACACGGGCTCCGCAGAACGGAATCCGCGGCACAAATCACGTCCGACGGTGGCCAACACTGGTCCCCAAAGATTGTTTCCGCCCCCAGGATCTTCGTTTCGTCCGCCCTTCCGGGTACTCGGTATCGCTGCGTCGAGCGCTTCGAACCTTACGGTCGAATTCGCTCAATCCTATGGCGAGCACATTTATTTTTCTACGACCGACGGCGGAAACTCCTGCTAAAGACCGCGAGGCTCGACAACGCGTACGCTGCTTCGCTGTACGTTCATGGCGGCGAGTATTGGTCATACGGAGTCGAATATGTGGACCGCGAAAATCACGGCGGGCACGGCGTAGGCGTGACACTTCATTCGACGGATGGCGAGCGTTGGCCACATGGTGCGCCATCACCGCATGAGTTTTACGAATGTGCGCAGGCCGGTTGCATCCTTGATTCGGGAGGTTTCGCCGATCTTGCCGGCGCGGAACCGCGTTTCGCCTTTGCGACCGATTCGCAGCCGTCCCGGCAATGGGCGCTCCTGGGAGAGTCGATCTGCTCGGTCGGGCCAGCTCTCGAGTGCGCATCGGCAATCCCATCCGCGGCTCCCTCATCCCTGGTCCTTCCGAATCGACCGATCGCCTCCTCCTATGTAATCGGTGCGTTCACGCCAGACCCAAACCCTATTGCCAATTGCCTGGTCTGCGCAACCGACACCTTTTCCGCTTCCCAAAAATCGGCTGGGTCAAATCGAAGTGACGGTCAACAGGGAACCCGGGCCGCCTCTG
>CAWDBK010000004.1:0-42939 GCA_963800535.1 uncultured Acidobacteriota bacterium | reverse complement strand
CGGCCGGCTTCACGGGTGACGGCGACCGCGCCAGGGCACCAGCGACCGAGGCCCAAACGCGGACTGCACTGCATTTTCGGCCGGAACGTGAGACTTTCGAGGAAATCGATCGCCGGCGCGATGAAATTCAGAGATCGCGGCCGCGGAGCTCGAGTTTTTCTTTTTGCCAGGCTCTCGAGGTGAAGGAATTTAGGACGCGCAGTGAAAGGAGAAATTTAAAAATGGCAGACGCCCCCGAAATCAAAGTCAAGCTGACCGCGTGAGGACGCCGGCGTCGCCGCGGCGATCAAGGAGCTCGGCAATCAGCTGAAGAATTTGAAAAAGCAGCAGGACGATATTGCGAGCTCCTCGATCTCTCTCAGCAAAGCGCTCAGCGGAATCGCTTCGGCCGCCGCGGTCATTGGTTTCGGGCGATCGGCAAAGAAGCATTCGACTCCGCCGTCAGCATCGGGAAAATGTCGGACAAAACCGGCCTCGCGATGGGGACGCTCAGCGTGTTTCACAAGGTCGCCGGCGACGTCGGTGTGGCAACGGAAGCCGTCGACAAGGGCCTCACGAAGGCCGCGCGATCGATCACGGAGTTTGAGGCCGGATCCAACGCCGCGGCGAAGGGCTTTCAGATCCTCGGCATCACCACGAAAGATTTCGCAGGCCTGAACCCGGACCAAAAAATTGCGCTCGTCACCGATCGGCTCGGAAAAATGGCGCCTGGTTTTCAGAAAGCGACGGCCGCGCAGCTGATTTTCTCGCGAGGCGGCGCCGAAATGATCCCTGTCCTCAACGCGATCGCCGCAGAAGGTTTCGATAAAGCGACCGCGGCGACGGCGAAGCTGGGTCTGCTTCTCGATCAAACGACGACGGACTCATTCCGCGAGGCGAAGGCGGCCATGCAGGAGCTCGAGGACGCCGGCAAAGGAATCGCCACGCAGTTCGAGGCCGGCTTGCTTCCCGCGATCGCCGACGTCGGCGAAGCGTTCGTCGATTCAGTGACGCAGGGCGGCGTCTCGTTCGAGGGAGTCGGGAAATACGCCGGCGAAGCGGTCCGCGGCATCGCTCTGATTTTCATCGGCCTCGGTCAAACGCTCGGCACGGTCGCCGCGTCGATCGCCGATATCTTCATGGCCGCCTGGAGCGAGATCAAGGTCGGGGCGGAAACCGAATTCGGCGCTCTCAGCCAGGCGGCGTCCGGGCACCTGGTGACCGCGTTCAAGACGCTCGAGGGCGGAATCAAAAGTTCGACGGGAATCGTGTCGGACGAGGTCGCGCGCCAGAAAGCGATCTACGGAAGCCTCCGCGAAACTTTCAAAGGCGACTACGCGGATCTGTTTCCCAGCGAGGATGAAGAGAAACGGCGCGCGAAGGAGCGCCTGGCGCGGTTGCGGCCGGACAAACAGGACCAGGAGCCCGGCCAGCTGCGCGAGGCCGAACCATCCGGCGCCGCGGCGAAGGCTCAGCTCGCTCTGACCGAAAAGCAGCTGCAGGACGAGATCGAGCTGTTCAAAGCGTACTTTGCGAAGCGCGCCGAGGAGGACAAAGCCGAATACGATCGCGGCGAGATCAGCCTCGAGCAGTACTTCGCGCGCAGGAAAGCCGACGTCCAAGCAGCTGCACAGGAAGAAATCACGATCCTGCAAAAGCAGCGCGACGAAGCTCAGGCGGCCGCCGACGCCGCCGGCGCGCGATCGAAAACGGCCTCCACTCCGCAGAACGCCGACAAGCTAAACGCGGAAAAACTTCAGTTCCTCGCCAAGGTCGAGGACCTGAATACGAAAATCGCGCTCGAGCAGTCGGCCGCGTCGACGAAGCAGGGTCAGCTGGACGCGGACCAGCACGCTAAGACGCTCGAGAACGATCAGAAGATCCAGGAATTCGAGAAACAGCTCGCCGACTCGCAAAAAGACCGCGTCAAATCCGCGCAGGCCGAGCTCGAGGTGAAAACTAGGGAATACCAGCTCGCTCTGCAGCAGCGCGGAACCGATTCGCCGGCGCAGATTAATGCGAAGGTCGCCGCGCTCCGCCAGGCGATCGAAGCTCAGGCCGAGTTCGACCAGGCGCAAGCGAAAACGCAGGAGGATCAGAAAGCGTTCGAGCTCGCCAAGCAACAGATCGAAATCGAAGCCCGCGCCGGCCGGAAATCCCCGCTCGAGACCGAGGCGGAGATCAATCAGCTCCTGCGGGAGCGCTTGCCCTTGCTCCAGGCAGACGCGGCCGCCGAAGCTGCAGCTGCGCGGAAAACGGGGAGCTCGGACAATATCGCCGCGGCTCAGAACGCTCAGCAGGGAGTTCAAAATCTCCAGGCGTCGGCGACGTCGCTCGGTGCCCAGCTGGGCGGTCCGATCTCGCAGGACTTCACGCTCGTTTTTTGAGAACATCGGGAAAGGAACGCGCAGTGTCGCCGATCAGTTCCGCGGCCTGGCCGCGAGCGTCGTCGCGATCGATCGAGCAGATGCTCGTGAAAGCTGCTCCTGCTCAAGATCGCGCAGCAAGCGGCCGGCGGGTTTAGTCCGGAAGTTTCGGCGCGTCCTTCTTCGGCGCGTTCGGAAAAGCCGAGGGCGGTCTGATCAAGGGGCCCGGCGGACCGAAGGACGACAAGATCCCGGCGCGATTGTCCGACGGCGAGTTCGTCGTGAAGGCCGAGGCGGTGAAAGCGTTCGGCGCGCACAACCTCGACGCGATTAACCGCGGAATGAAAATTCCCTCGATCGAGCACCTCGCCTTGCCGAAATTCGCCGACGGCGGTCTGGTCGGCGGCATGAGCCAGAGTCCCGGCGATTCGAACGTTCACCTCGGGATCTCGCTCGAGGAAGGCCTGGTGCTGAAGCACCTCGGGAGCAAGGCCGCCGGCCGCGTGATCCTGCAGCAGCTCACCGACAATCCGAAAGCGGCGTCGAAGGCCCTTTCGAGAAGTCAGTAGTGCCCCTCGATCGCGCGCCGATATCGGCCGGCGCAAATTCGAGACGACGCAGACGCCGACGTCACGCCGAACCCGGACCGCGCGATCTGGATTGAGGGAGAATCTCGATGAGGCTCTGTGGACCGACTTCGGCCGCGGATCCTCGAGCTCACTTCCGAAGCCGCGAACCCATCACCGTTTTCATCGACAGCTACGGCGGAAGCGCCGCCGTCGGGCGAGCGCATCCTGCAGCTTCTGAAATCGACCGAGAACGGCGCGAGTCCCTGCAGGATCATCACGGTCGCCGGAGCGAAAGCAGCAAGCGCAGCCGCAGATCTTTTGTCAGCGGGAGATTTCGCGATCGCGCATCCGGCCAGCCGACTGCTTTTCCACGGCACCCGCGTCCGGGCGTCGACGGGAATCGATGCCGCACTGCCAATCTGGGAGCATCTCAGGGTGTCGGAGCAGGAGCTCGCCATTGCACTCCTCCGCCGATCGGCGCCGCGGCTCGCCTTTGTCCTGCGAGCACTGCACGGAGCCTTCAGCGAATATCGCGAAAGCGTCGGGCATCCACACCTCCAGGAGGTCGACTGTTTGAACGCCATCCTGAAGAGCAGGACGTCCGCCGGCGCTCGAAGAGTTCTGGCGAACGCGGCGGCCCTTTGCGGCCATTGCGAAAAACTGCTCTGCCGATTTGACGACCAGGTCGGGACGGGCGACTCATGGACGCGGCGGACCTCGAGAAGATCATGCTCAAGATATCCGTCGACGTCGGATGCGAGGGCGCCGCGGCCAATCGCGAGCGGAGCCTCGCTCGAGTGGTTTGGGAAAAATCGTCGATGGTTTTTTCTTTCTGGACTCCTATTTCGATCGATGAATGGCACCGAGTCCGGGGCTCTTCGCGAGTTTTCCCAACCGCTCCAGGCGTTCGCCCTCGCGCTCTGCTTCGCGCTGCAGCGTGGGGAGAACAGGCTCACGAGTCTTGATGCCTTCTACTTGGCCTCGTGGATACGGTGATCGAGTAAATGCGGCGCAAAACTGCGAAGGAAAAAGCTAGGCCGCGGCTTCTCGTCAACGCCGACCAGCTCGCCGCGAATCCTGAATCTGAAGAGGCGCCGTGTTTTCCAGCTCGTCGAGGAGGGGATGCCAAAAGAACGCCGGGGAAGGTACGACGTCGATAAATGCCCCGCGTGCTACATCCGCTTTCTTCAGGCGGCGATCGACAGAAAAAAGATTCAGATGGACGATGGAGAATGGTAGCGAGCGCGAGGTGCGCCTCCGCAAACTTCGTGCGGACAGGGAGCTCAAGGAGATCAAGCTCGCGCAGATCCGCAGCGGCCTGGTCTCGATCGAAGACGTCGATCGCTTCGAGGCCGAGCTCGTGAGCGTGACGAAGGCGCGCTTCATGGCGCTGGGTGCGCGTCTGGCGCCTCAGCTCGTCGAGCAGACCTCGAGGTCGATGATTCAGGCCATCATCGAACGGGAAACCCGAGCGGTGCTGCACAAGCTGGCGGAGGGCACGCGAAGCTCGGCGGAGTCACCTGCACCAACTGGAGTCATTGGAGTCCTGGAGTCACCTCAACCGCGTGGAGTGAGTGGAGTCACGTACTTTGGTTCCATTGCGGCCGCGGCGCCGGCGTGTGATCCTGATCCCGCAAGAGAAAAGCGCCCCGCGCCGGTGTATCTAGCACCCGCGCGAGGCTAACCTACACAGTGAGGTATCACCATGTCGGCTGGCAAATTCCTACCGAGTTCTAGTCCAAAAGTCATTTCGATCGAGCGCGGTCTGAAGCCCCCGTCGCACGGCGGGAGGATCTGACGTCAAGAACGAAAAAAGTTTTCACGCGCCAGTATTGGGAAAACTCGCCGAGCTCGCAATCCTCCGTGGCAAATTGGGTCCGTCGAATCTGCGAAAGGATCGAATCCGAGAGGAACGAGGCGGTCGAATATCTTCGATCTCTTTCGCCGGCGGCGCTTGCCGGCGATCTGCGAAGAAACATCCCGTGCCAGCGGAATCGGCCGTGAGACTTTGCTCACATTCCCATCGTGGTGTCCACGCCGGAATTTTCGGTCCGGCCGACTACGCGGCACTCCCGGACGCTCCAGCGCGACGGCCGCGGCCGAGCAGCGGACTAAATTGCCCCGAGCTGGGGGTCAGACGCAAAGGAGCGGCCGAAATTCGCAGCTGAGCCGGCTGCGCCGGTTTGGACGCACCGTCTCGTCCGCGGGTGGACTTCCCTCGGATCCAGGAGGTGTACCTGTCAACCTCGGCCTGCGCGCCGATTTCGGACGAAGTGACGCCGGGCCGTAATGCTCGAAGTTTACCCGCGAAAAATGTTCATAGATCTGATCGAGCGAGAGCTCGATGCGACGGCGTTTCGCGAGCTTCTGGATCTTGATCGCATTGGCCGGATGGGGGAGCAGAGGCTCCCCTCACCCAATGGTAGATCGCCGAAGGGCGGACTTCGAGACGAGCGGCCAGCAGACGAACACCGTAGGCCTCGACAAACCGGGAGAACTCGGAATCCCACCGCTTGTCTTTCGCCTTTTTCGTCACTCGCGCCTCCGTGCGCCGCGAAGGGGATTCAGGTCGGAGCGCGCGATGGCGGAATCGAGCGCCCAGACGCCGGCCTGAAAGCGCAGCGCAGTTCCGGGCCTCGGCCCGCATTTCTCAGAAAACGTTCCCGTACGTTTGGAAAATTTGAGCTGCTGTCGCGGCTGCCCCGAACGGGCCTGCAATTTAGGCTTTCTTTTTGTTGACGGCGGCGAGGACGGTGCTCGTAGGTACGTGGATCGCTCGAAGTTCGTTCGGCGTCTGCTTTGCTAGCTCGTCTAGTTTGCGAAGGGCCTCTTCGCTACCGTTGGCCGTGCCTCTCCAGATGGGGGAGCCGTCGGTGAGCATCTCGAAGAGATCGTAGTTGAGGTCCATCGGGTCGGCCTTCTCTGCCGCTTCAGACTAAGGCTGACGCCCAGGTCGCGCCGAAACTGTTCTCCTCGCGCGCGGCGTTTGGGGACCGGGCTTCAGAGTCCCCTTCAGCCGGCGAACGAGCCGGGTCCTGGCTTCCGGCCAGAGCCGCACGGCGCGCCCGTTGACAAGGCTGACCCGCTCTGCGCCGCGATCCGACGTGTTTTGATCGAATACTGGGAGTGGAAGGCGGACGCCGGCGGCAGCGGCGATCTCGACGGTGCTGAGATGCTTTCGTTTCATGACCGAAAGTTTGTACCACTCCGGTTGCTACATATCAACGATTTAGGGTACAGTCGCGCGCTTATGAATGGTCCGGGCGCCGATCGCAGTGAGTCGTACGCTTCGCCCGCGGAACTCGCGCTTTGCCGCGACGACATTCGCAAAGCGAAGACGTTGCGTTCACCGGCCTTCATCATTTGCCTCGAGTGCGGACGGGCGCTCGCTAGGATCAGTGCTCAACATCTCGGGGAGTATTCACTACGGCGCCACAGTACAAAGCAAAATGGGGTTACAACTCGGGCACGGGTCTCGCATCGGAGAGCCTCGCTAAAGCCCGAGCGGCCGTGGCCAGCAGGATCGGACTGGGACGCCTCGGTCGCCGCTTCGGCAAGCCGTTTGCCCGAGGGCATCACGGGTTTGTAAGTTCGCGCGAAGGAGCGCTTAATCGCGCAGAGGCGCAGACCCACGAATCGCGACCATGGCGTTGGAAATCGGAGGATCGATCGGCGTCCGATTTCGGAATCGCGGAAGCCCGACTTCGCGGCGAAAGTCAAGGTCATCGCGAGACGCGCGGGGCTCTCCCAGACCGCTGTTTATTTCCGTCTTAAACGCTTAGGGTTTCCCGGTCGACCATGCGTTTTCGAGCACGGCGAACCGGTCACTGGCAGGGCGATTCACGATCTGCTCGAAGCGTTCGAGGTGCAGATGCTTTGGACCTCACGCTCGCCATGGGTCTCTCGCGCAATGCTCTCTACAAGCACATGCGCCGGCCGAGTAGGCCTCTCGCGCCGGGCAGCTTGCGCGAAGTATCCAGGTCCAACGTCGATCTCTGCGTAAGAGGCGGCTAGCGACTTAGGGGGAAGGCGGCCGCCCCGCGTCTCTTTTGCCAGCTGAGCGGCGAGGCATGCCGGAAAATATAAGGTGCTCCGAGATGAGCTCAAGCTTCTTCGCCGGTGCCTGTCCGAGGGAACTACGGCGCGGACGGCCTTTCAAGATTGGATCTGCGCTCAGGCTCGGGTGGGGAAACTTCGCCGATTGCTATTTTGGCCGGAATTCTTCCGGTGGATGGGACGAGGAGTGTTCGACTCCACGTGGAAGCCTTACGAGGTCGCGCTCGACTTCATGGCGGAGGACTATGACGTTTCTCCTAGCACGATCGAGCGCCTCGTTTACTAGAACGGCCGGTGCGGGCCGGGAACGAAGGGTTTTGACGGACTTTTCCACAGAAAAACTCCCTCAAAACCCCCTGGTTTTGAGGGATTGGGTGTTTGTTAATCTCCGTGCATGGAAGGCTGGGAGTGCGCAGCGAAAAAAGAAGTCAGGCCCGCGTCCGCGATCGGAACTGCAACGATCGGCCGGGCCGCCAATGCGGGGACGGAATCGGCGGCAGCAGAGGCAACGCGCACCCTGCCGGCGTTTTTCTCTATCCCCGAACTCGCGCGGCGCTGGTCCTGTTCGCGCGCTTCCGTTTACAACCGGGTCCGAGGCGAAAAAATCCTCGATTTCGCTGCGAAGGGTCGCAAGGGACACAAACTAATCCCGGCGGATGTAGTGCTGAAAATTGAGCGCGCCCATCTGAGAGTTCTGGTATGACGTTCCGCGTCAAAAAGCGAGGCAAAACGTATCGGCTCGAGGGCCGCGCCGGCGACGCCGCCAATGCGCGCGGACGTCGCGGCGCCGGCGAACGGGAGCGGATACGTCTCTCGCTCGGCACGGCAAATGGCGACGCCGCGCAGCTGCTTCACGGCCGCATCGAGCGCGCGATCGCGGAGGGCCCCGACTCCGGGCACTGGCAAAATCTGCGAACGGTCCTGCCAGAAGATACGTTTGCGAAGCTCGCAGCCATTGCCGGGCACGTGCCCGACGAGGATCTCGTATCCCAATGCACCTGGATCGATCTCGTCGCGAAGTTCAAGGGCTGGATGTCTCAGCGAGTCGCGCTCGACAAACTTCGCGAGTCGACGCGTGAGCGCTACCTCCAAACCTGCGCTGCGTTCGGAGACTTTCTTGGCGAACGCGGCCTTTCGGACCTGATTGAAATCAAACGGTCGACGCTCGAGGATTTTAAGGGCTGGAAGCTCGCGCGGATCGTGGCAAAGAAGAACTCCCGCGGCGGCCGGGGCGTTGTTCTCGACGTCGCGATCTTGCACCGAGTTTTTGAATACGCGATCGACTGCGAGCTCGTGTCGAAAAATCCTGTTCGTCTCGATGGACGGCCAGGCGATCGGCCCGAGTTCGGCGCGCAGCCTTTCTCCGCCGAGCAGCTCGCGGAGCTCCGCAAACAAGCTGGCAAGGACCTTCTCGCGTTTCTTCTGCTGCGGTGGACAGGTATGCGAGGCTCGGATGCCGTAGGGCTCCGGTGGGAGGAGATCGACTGGAAAACCCACGAGATCAACCGGCTGACGCTCAAGCGACGGAAACGGGTCCTTCTGCCAATTCACTCCGAGCTTTTCTTCGCGCTTGAGATCGAGCGAGATCGCCGAGGTCCGCAGCCCGAGGATCGCGTTCTGCTGAATCCGGCTACGGGCCGATCGCTGACGCGGCCGCGCCTCTATGAGCGCATGCTTGCTCTAGGACGCCGCGCCGGCGTGCTTGAGTCGCGCCCTCACCGTTTTCGAGATACCTTTGCGGTGGACATGCTGGCTCGGGGAGGCTCTCCTTACGACGTCGCGAAGCTTCTCGGTGATACGGTCCAAACAATCGAGCGCCACTACGCACCCTTTGTCCGTGAACTACGCGAGCGCGCCAGGCGAATCATGGAATCCGGCGAAGGGCTGCAGATATCGGGCACACCACAGGCACAGGAAGAAGCGCCCAAGGGGAAACCGAATTGATTCGGCAAGAGATAGTAGCGGGTGAGCCTGTAAGCCGGATTCTGTCCGCCGCACGCCCGAATTTCCGGGCGCGCCGCGCGGCGATCATTCCTCTAGGCCCCGGATCGCTCCGGGACTCAAGCAGCCTACCCGAGGGTCGCAGCGCCCCGCTCTTTCGAGCGCGACGCATTCGGGCCGGGCCGGCCCTCCCCTCCTATTTGGCCTTGCTCCACGCGGGGTTTTCCGTGCCCCGGATGTTGCCATCCGGGCGGTGGGCTCTTACCCCACCTTTTCACCCTTGCCAAATGAGCCGACCGAAACTGGCGGGCCCGCGGTTTTTCCGCAAGCCTGCCGCCGAGGTCTCATCTCACCGGCGGTTTATTTTCTGTGGCACTTTCCGTAGCCGCATCGCCGCACCGCGCTTTCGCGCATCGCGTGACGCAACCCCCTGGCGTTACCAGGCGCGTCGCCCTGCTGCAGCCGACTCTTGCGAGCTCACCGCAGCCGGAGTCCGGACTTTCCTCCCGTCAGCGTCTCTCGCGAAACGCCAACCGGTGATCACCCGGCTCACCCGCTGCGCTTGATTATACGCTAGCTCTTGGCGGATGCGATTGGCGCGGAGCAGGAGATGCATCCGAACGGGAACGCTTGAACCGATACAGTTCGCGCATCAAAGGCAGAAGAACCGCCGCGAGAAATGCAACTCGGATTGGATGCTGGTACCGGCTGGAGGTGGACTCAACTAGGGTCTTTCCCACGTAGTATCTGATCGTGTCTTCCGGCCACGGTACAAACGCGCATCCAATGAAGCCCACCAAGAACCCGAGTGAACCAAGGATCGCATCCTTAATCAATCCTCCTCGTTCTAGGCGTAAGAGGGCGGAAGCCGAGAGTCCAGTAAGCGCGCCCGTCACGAGGCCAGCAAGCGCATAAACAATTAGAAAAAAAAGTGCAGTGGGGTAAGAAACCGGGAACATAACTCCATCGTAACACTGTCGCCGGGTGTGTACGACTTTCGCAAGCCCGGCAAGACCGTCCTAGCGCGAAGCTAGGAGCTTGTCGAATTGGGCTTCGTCGAGGATGGGAACTTCGAGCGATTTTGCCTTGTCGTACTTTGACCCGGGGTCGGTGCCTACTACCACGTAGCTCGTTTTCTTGCTCACCGAGCCGCCTGCCTTGCCGCCGTGCGAGACGACGAGGGCCTCGGCTTCTTCGCGGGAGCGCTTTGCCAGAGTGCCAGTGAAGACGAACGTCATGCCCGCGAATTTCGAACTCTTCAGCGCGGCACGCTCGTCCTTCATATTCACGCCCACCGCTCGCAACCGCTCGATCAGCTTGCGGTTCGCCGACTCGGCGAAAAACTCGTGCACGCCCTCGGCGATCGTCTCGCCCACTTCTGAGACCGCCAGCAAATCCTCCGCGCTCGCGTCCTGCAATTTCTCCATCGAGCCGAAATGCCCCGCTAGCAGCTGCCCCGTGCGCTCGCCCACGAACGGAATCCCGATGGCATAAATCAGCCGCGACAGGCTGTTCTTCTTGCTCGCGGCAATCTCATCCAGCAGATTCTGCGCCGATTTTTCTGCCATCCGCTCGAGCCCCGCCACTTCCTCGAGCTCCAGCTTGTAAAGATCGGCGAAATCCTTCACCAGGCCCTTTTCCAGCAGCTGCACCACGATTTTTTCGCCCAGCCCGTCTATATTCATCGCGTGGCGCCCGGCAAAGTGCAGAATCGACTCGCGCCGCCGCGCCGGGCACGAAACATTCACGCAGCGGTACGCCACTTCGCCCTCGGTGTGATACACCCGCATGCCGCACACCGGGCACTTCGACGGCATCTCGAACTCTTTTTCCTCCGTGCCGTGCTTCACCACTTTCAGCACATGCGGGATCACCTCGCCCGCGCGCTCCACCAGCACCGTATCGCCCGCGTGCACGTTCAGTCGCCGCACTTCGTCCAGATTGTGGAGCGTGGATTTCACCACCGTCACGCCGCCGATCTGCACGGGCTCGAACACCGCGAACGGCGTCAGCACGCCGGTGCGTCCCACGCTCACTTCGATCGACTTCAGCAGCGTGGTTTCCTGCCGCGCCGGATATTTGTACGCGATCGCCCAGCGCGGAGCCTTTGACGTGTAACCCAGCTCGTTCTGCAGCGAGATTTCGTTGACCTTGATCACCGCGCCGTCGATTTCGTACGGCAGCTTTTCGCGCCTCGCTTCCACGCGATTGATGTATTTCTCCACGTGCTCGATCGAAGGGCACATTTTCCAGTCGTAGCTGGCCTTGAACAGCAGCGCGGTCAGCGTCTCCAGCACTTCGGACTGCTTCTTCTTCGGCACGCGCCCGTCCGCCAGCAGGTAATACGCGAAAAATTCCAGCTGTCGCGAAGCGGTGATCTTGGGATCGAGCATGCGCACCGCGCCGGCCGCCGCGTTGCGCGGATTGGCGAAACGCTTCCCTCCCTGCGCTTCCTGCTGCTCGTTCATTCTCTCGAAGGCGTCGCGCGTCATGATCACTTCGCCGCGCACTTCGAAATTCCCGGCGATCCCGGCTTTCTTCAGCGTGGCCGCATCGATCGCCAGCGGAATCGAACGGATCGTTTTCACGTTCGGCGTCACTTCCTCGCCCGTGGTACCGTCCCCGCGCGTCACTCCGCGCACCAGCCGGCCTTTTTCGTAAATCAGCGAGAGGCTCAAACCGTCGAATTTCTGCTCGCAGACGTACTCGACCGTCTCGCGTCCCGTGGTCTGCGTCACGCGACGGTTGAATTCGCCGAGCGCCTCGAACGAGAACGCGTTGTCCAAGCTCATCATCGGCACGCTGTGCCTGAATTGCTGAAATCCCTCGCGCGGAGCGCCGCCCACGCGCTGCGTCGGCGAATCGGGGGACGCCAGCTCGGGATGCGCCGCCTCCAGCGCCTTCAGCTGGTTCATGAGCTTGTCGAACGCGGCGTCCGAAATCTGCGGGTCGTCCAACACGTAGTACAAGTGTTCGTGATGGCGAATTTTTTCGCGCAGCGCTTCGATCTCTTTGGCGGTTTTGCTACCACTTGCCATGGGAAACCCTCAGGGGGATCAGGTCCGTCCGGACTCCCCGGTATTATACAATGCGCGATTGGCCAAGCTGCCCGAGACGAACCGATGCCCGACCAAATACAAGACGCGCTGCTGATCTATAACCCGACGAGTGGGCGCAACCGCGGCGCGCGCTTCCGCGAGATCGAGCACGCCGTGCGCATCCTGAAAGACGCGGGCATCGCCGTGGAGCTGGCGCCCACCACCGGACCGGGCGCGGCTGTCCGCATCGCGCAGCAGGCCGTGGACCAGCGCCGCGGAATGGTGATCGCTTGCGGCGGCGATGGCACCATCAACGAAATCGTCAACGGTTTGGCGCGCAGCCAAGTGCCCATGGCGCTGTTGCCCGCCGGTACCGCGAATATTCTGGCGAAGGAACTCGGGATTCCGTGGGACATTCCGCAGGCCGCGCGCCTGATTTCCGGCGGCGCGATCCGCCGCATCGCTTTGGGCGTCGCCACGCCTATGAACGGTAATCATTCGCCAGCGATTTCCGCCGACGGGCGCTATTTTCTCTCCGTCGCGGGCGCCGGGCCGGATGGAGCGATCGTCAACGGCGTGCACGAAGGCCTGAAGAAAAGCGCCGGCGTGTTTGCCTACTGGGTGGAAGGCTTCCGCCAGCTTTTTCGCTACGCGTTTCCGCAGATGAAGATTCGCTCCGGTGGTCAGGACCGCCAAGCCACCATCATCGTCGTCGGCCGCACCGCGCATTACGGTGGCCCGTTCAAAATCACCACGGAAGCGAGTTTGTTCGAGGACAAATTCGAATTCCTGACCAACACAACGAAAAGCCGACTGGGCTATCTGGCCTGCCTGCCCGCGCTTTTTGCCGGCACGCTGCGAAAGCGCCAGGGAATCGAAACGTGGAAGGCCACCGAAGTGATTTGCGAACCCGCCGAAGCCGAACCGGTGTACGCTCAGGTCGACGGCGAACCGGTGGGGCCGCTGCCGATGTCGTTCCGGATCGTGCCCGACGCGCTTTCGATCGTGACGCCGGCGGCGCAGTAGCCGGAGATTTCTCCAAACAGAAAAACGTGGAGCCCTTCACACACGCATTCACGTCGCTCGCTCTGGCGCGCGCGGGCGGCAAGCGCCTGCCGCGTTTCGGCGCCACGATGATGATCGTGGCCGGGCTTGCACCCGATCTCGATTACGTCACGTATTTCGCGGGGCCGCGCGCGTTCCTGCATCTTCATCGCGCGGTGCTTCATTCGGTCGCCGGATCGATCGTGATCGCGTTCGCCGTGGCCGCTGGTTTCTGCGCTATTGACCGCAAATATCCGCAGAAAAAAAAATCGTTCTCGCAGGTCATCGCACCACTGGCATTCGGCGCGGCTCTGGCGGTCAGTGCGATCGGCGCCGCGGGACACATGCTGCTCGATCTGGCCAGCGGCATCGGCGTGCAGCTTCTCTGGCCTTTCTACACGCATTGGTCCGGGCTGGAAATCATCGGCGATCTCGACGTGTGGATTCTGCTGCTGCTGGTGTGCGGGCTGCTGTTGCCGCTGCTGTTCGGGCTGGTGAGCGAGGAAGTGGGCGCGCGAAAGAAAGGCCCGCGCGGGCGCGTTGCCGCGCTCGTCACGCTGACATTGATCGCAGCATATTTCGGATGGCGCGCCGACCTTCACAGCAGCGCCGTCGATCTGCTGCTCTCGCGGGAATATCACGGACGCGTGGCGCTCTCAGCCGCCGCTTTTCCGGACAGTTCGGCCCCGTATCAATGGCGCGGAGTGGTGGAGACCGACGACACCGTGGAACTGGTCGACATTGACATGGGCCCGCACGACGAATTCGACCCGGCGCGCAGTCAAACCCAGTTCAAACCGCAGGCGTCGCCGGCACTCGCTGCCGGAGAAGACAGCGCCGCGGCCCGGGAATTCTTGCTTTACGCAAAGGTTCCCTTCGCGCAAGTGCGGCCGCACGAGGCCGGCTTTCGGGTCGAAATCCACGACCTGCGCTTCGCCAGCGGCGACTTCCAACCCGCGAACATCTTCGTCCGCATGGAATACAACAGCCAAATTCAGCTCCAACGCCACGTCTTTTACTTCGCGTCGGAACCCAATCCCTAGCTTTTCGGATGCTGATGGCGGAACAGAATTCGGCTGATGATGAAAAGCACGGCGAGGATCGCGATGACAGTTATCGCGAAGCCGATTTTGTGGGACATCAAATACACGAGAACTGTGTCGCCGTATCTCACCGCTAAAATTCCTTCGATGAAATAGCGCAGCGCGCGGCCGCAAAGCAGCGCGAGCACAAAAGTCCTCAACGGCACCTGAAACACGCCCTCGGCGAGCACGAAGACCTTGAACGGAAACGGCGGCGGCAGGATGCCGGGAATGAAAACGCTAAGGAAGGCGTTGCGCTGCACCCATCCCTTCACGCGATGTGCGCCGCGATGCTTGTGAAAATAGACTTCGCCGCCTTTTTTTGCCAGCAGGTAGATCCAGATGCATCCGGCGAGCGAGCCGAGCGCGGCCATCGCGCAGTAATACGGCATGCGCGCGGGGCGCTCGCGAGACAGCTCCATCACCAGCGCGTCGGCGATGAATGGCAGCGTGAGCACGGAAGAATCCAGAAACGTGGCGACGAAAAGTCCGCCACCGCCCATTGTGGCAACCAGCGCCGCCAGCCAGTGCGGCATTTTCAATGGATTCATTTCGCGGTGAGTCCGGAGAGCGGGGCGATTGTAGCAGAGTTTTTCGCGCGATCCCTGACAGCGGGCCGCGCGATTCGATTTTCAGTAGCTGCTTCATCCCCCCCAAATAATTGTCGAGTAGAAGTGGCACCCGACCTTTGTTTTCATCGAGATATAACGATTTCTATTCGTTTTCATTGTCGATTAGAAACGCGCTTGGATGACAACCGCTCCGGGAAAATTCAAAGGCGAAACACAGAGGGCCCTGAGGAGGCACTGAGTCCACAGAGGAAACCGCCTCACTGCTGAGGCGCAGAGGACGCAGAGAAAAACCGGAGAGAGGACAGGGAGCGGGCGTTTGATTGGGCGGCCGTGATTTTCCGGCCTACTGTCTCCGGCGCGAGTTGAGAGCTTTCGTGCTCTTACGATGCAGACCTCAATTCTTCGTTCGACGTTCGACCAGCATAGCGGTTTACGCTGTGCTTGGCTGCTGTACGAATGGACAGATTCGGTACAGACACCAAATTCCTGCACTTTCGGTGTGAAAATTGCCGAATCGGATTCGCTCAGCTAGAATTTGCACTTGACCAATTCTCCGAAAAAAGCGCCGTCCATCGCCGGGCTCAACGAACGCCAGAGTGAAGCCGTGCTCGCCACCGAAGGACCGCTGCTCGTTCTTGCCGGCGCGGGCACGGGCAAAACGCGCGTGATTACCTACCGCGTGGCGCACCTGATCGAGCAAGGCGTGCCGCCCAGCTCGATTCTCGCCGTCACATTCACGAACAAAGCCGCGGGCGTGATGAAGGAACGCATACAGGACCTGCTGCGGGCGAGCGGGCAGGGGGCCTGGGACGTGTGGGTGTCGACGTTTCACTCTTTCTGCGCGAGGCTGCTGCGGCGCGAGGCGCAAAGCCTGGGACTGCCGCGCGACTTCGCGATCTACGACGACGACGACCAGACGGCAGCGGTGAAGCGGTCGCTGATCGGGCTGGGTCTGACGACCGAAGACTTTCCCCCGCGCAGCATTCGCGCGCAGATCAGCCACGCGAAAAATCACGGGATCACTCCCGATGAAATGCAGGAACAGGCCAAAGACATGCGCAACGGCGGGCGCGAGGATGCGGCCAAGATTTTCCGCGCCTACAACGATCTGCTGCGCAAGGCGGCGGCGCTGGATTTCGACGATTTGCTGCTGCGCGCGGTGGAGCTGCTGCGCGACCATCGCGAGGTGCGCGAGCGATGGAGCAATCAGTTTCAGTATTTGATGGTCGATGAATTTCAGGACACCAACGCGGCGCAAGAACAGCTGGTGTACCTGCTGGCAGGCGAGCGCAAGAACGTATGCGTGGTGGGCGACGAGGACCAGTCGATTTACGGATGGCGCGGAGCGCGGGCGGGCAATCTGAAGCGGTTCACGCAGGATTTTCCGGGTGCAAAGCTGATTCGCCTGGAGGAAAACTACCGGTCGACGCAGTCGATTTTGGATGCGGCGGCGGCGGTGGTGAAAAACAACTCCGACCGGCTGGGCAAGAACTTGCAAGCCACGCTGGGAAAGGGCGACGCGCTGAGGTATTTCGAGGCGCCGGATTCGAGCGCGGAGGCCGAATACATCGCGGGCGAGCTGGCGATGGAGATTCGGGAGAACTCGGACGCGCGCGTAGCGGTGCTATACCGCACGGGCGCGCAGTCACGGTCGTTTGAAGAAGTGCTGCGGCGGCTGGGCATACGCTATCGCGTGGTGGGCGGGTTCAGCTTTTACGAGCGGGCCGAAGTTCGCAACGCGCTGGCCTACGTGCGGCTGGTTTTTCATCCAGAGGACGATGTGGCGCTGCTGCGGGTGCTGAACGTGCCGCCGCGCGGCATCGGGGCGACGACCGTGGCGGCGCTCGAGGCGCGGGCCAAGGAAAACGGGCAGTCGCTTTGGGAAACGATCCGCAGGGGAAACATTTCGACGGGAAAGAAAATTGCAGGAGCGTTGAATTCGTTCAAAGAGCTGATCGAACTGCTGCAGGATTTGTGCAAGGAGCTGCCGCCGG
This sequence comes from uncultured Acidobacteriota bacterium, assembly GCA_963800535.1. Taxonomy (GTDB): domain Bacteria; phylum Acidobacteriota; class Terriglobia; order Acidiferrales; family UBA7541; genus Palsa-295. The sequence goes on along the minus strand of CAWDBK010000004.1, from coordinate 26,298 downwards.
CGACGCTGATCGAATGCGTGCTGGATCGCACCGGGCTGCTGAACTGGGTGGAGCAGCAGGACAACCTGGAGCACACATCGCGGGCAGAGAATCTGCGCGAGCTTTCCAACGCGATGATGGAAGCCACCGAGCAGGGGCAAACGCTGGACGAAATGCTGGACGCGGCGGCGCTGGCCAGCGATTCGGATCAGTATCAGGAGGACGTGCCGGTTTCGTTGATGACGCTGCACAGCGCGAAGGGGCTGGAATTCGACGCGGTGTATCTGGCGGGTCTGGAGGAAGGCGTGCTGCCGCACAGCCGTTCGATCGACACGCCCGGGGAGATCGAGGAGGAGCGGCGGCTTTTTTACGTGGGCATGACGCGGGCGAAAAAGACGCTGGTGCTGACGCGGGCGGTTTACCGACGCAGCTACGGCGAGGACCGGTTGCGCGCTTCTCTGCCCTCGCGATTTTTGGCGGAAATTCCCCGCGATCTGATCGAGACCGCCGTCGGATCGCAGGCCGATCCGGGCGAGACGCGCCGCTACGAGCCCGATCCCGAGTTCTCGCACGATTATTCCCGTGGGCGCGGGGGGCGCACGCCGTATGGACGGCCGACGGCGGCGGGTCGCGGAGCGGCGGGAGGATCGGCGGGTTCGAAGAATCCGTTGATTGGCAAGCGCGTGCGGCATTTGAAATTTGGGATTGGGACGATTATTGAGGTTGATGGCGACGGCGAAGACCGGCGCATTACCGTGAGTTTTCAGGATTATGGGCCGAAGAAATTGCTCGAGCGGTATGCGAATTTGCAGTTGGCGTAATTGTCTCGCCTAGATTGTTTCCGCACGCGAACCCTCAATCTCAATCGTCCCTCCGGGACTCTCGCGTTTTCTGGATTGGCTTTCCCGGCATTCCGGCCGCGGCGGCGACCTCCATGTCGGGCTAATTACAATCGCCCCCACGGGGCTAGCGCCCGGCGGATGGCTTTCACCGAGGCAAGCATTGCGCGCTTGATTTGCGGAGCTTGGACTCAAGGACAGGTTGCGCGGAAGTGTCTCACAGGGTAGAGTTTTCGACATTCGCACCGGAAAGGTGGCGATTTGGACCCACAGCTTTTCCGCACCAAGGACATCGACCAGCTCATTTCCGACGCCGACCGCCCGGAAATGCGCCTGAAGAAATCGCTCGGCTGGTTGAGCCTAACTTCGCTGGGCATCGGCGCAGTGATCGGGTCCGGAATTTTCACGGTGGTCGGCACGGCGATCGCCGGTCAGAAACTCAGCGCCAGCTCCGTTCTGAACGCTCCCCTGCTGGAATATCTGATTTATCACTCCGCATCGTTCGGCCGGCCCGGCGCGGGACCGGCGATCGCCATTTCGTTCGCGCTGGTGGGCGTGGTCTGCTGCTTCGCCGCGCTTTGCTACGCGGAGCTAGCGGCGATGATTCCGATCGCAGGCAGCGCGTACACCTACACCTACGCGACCATGGGCGAGCTGATCGCCTGGATCATCGGTTGGGATTTGATCCTCGAGTACGCGGTTTCGAACATGGCCGTGAGCGTGGGATTTTCCGCGCACATTGTCGGTCTATTCGATTGGTTCGGCTGGCATCCAGACCTGCGCTGGATCACGCCGGCTTATCTGCCGGGAGGCTTAAGCGATCTGCAGGGCAACACGCTTTATGAGCCCGGTTGGCATTTCGGCTTCAACTGGCCGGCGTTCGTGATCGTGATGCTGCTGACCATCGTGCTGGTGCGCGGGATCAAGGAATCCGCGCAGACGAACAACATCATGGTGCTGCTGAAGATCGTGGCAATCCTGATTTTCATCGGCTTCGCGGCGCACATGATTCATCCCGCGAACTGGCATCCCTTCGCGCCCAACGGCTGGCCGGGCATCCTGACCGGCGGCTCCATTATTTTCTTCACATACATCGGCTTCGATTCGGTTTCGACCGCCGCTGAAGAAACCAAGAATCCCCAGCGCGATCTGCCGATCGGAATTATCGCCACGCTGGTGGTCTGCACGATTCTCTACATCGGAGTGGTGGTGGTGCTCACTGGGATCGTCCCGTGGCAGACGCTAGTGGACGACGCGGCTCCGGTGGTCAACACCATGAAGCGGCTGCATTTCGGGAACATCCGGCTGGCGGTGCTGATCGGCGCGCTGCTGGGCATGATTTCGTCGCTGCTGGTGTTTCAGCTGGGGCAGGCGCGCGTGTGGTTCGCGATGTCGCGCGACGGATTGCTGCCGCGCATCTTCAGCCGAGTGCATCCGCGGTTCCGCACGCCGGATTTTTCCACATGGGTGGCGGGAGTTGTGGTGGGCGTGCCGGCGGGCCTGCTGGATATCGGGACGCTTGCCGACCTGTCGAATATCGGCACGCTCTTCGCGTTCGCGCTGGTGGCGGGCGGGGTGCTGATCCTGCGCTTTCGCGATCCGAACCGCCATCGATCGTTCCGCGCACCCGGCGGTCTGATGGCGCCGATCATTACCATTCTGACCTGCCTGCTGCTAATGGCCGGGCTGCCCATCATGAACTGGCTGCGATTTTTCGGCTGGCTGCTGATCGGCCTAGTTATCTATTATTTCTACAGCCGGAAACACAGCCAGCTTTCCGCGGCGGACATGGCGGCCGCGAAAGGAGCCTCTCGCTGATGCGCGGGTTCGTCCCACGAGCGCTGAAGGGTTCGCTGCGCGCCGCGCCCGTGCTCCTGATTGGGATTTTGTTTCTGGCGTTGCCGTCATCTTTCGGGTGGGGCGATAGCGCCGAGCGCATGATCGTCGACAAGGCGGTGGATACGCTGCCGGACGAGATGCTGCCGTTCTTTCAGGCCAATCGCGGCTACCTGATGCAGCATGTGACCGACCCGCTGCAATCGGAAGCGCGGACACCCGCCGAGGAACCGAAAGGATTCATCCAGCTCGATCATTACGGGCCGTATCCATTCGCGGCTTTGCCGCGCACGTACACTGCAGCCGTGGCGAAGTTCGGCCGCCGCCAATTGACGGCGCACGGCTTGCTGCCCTGGCAGATCGGGCTCTACAGCCAGAAACTGACCGACGCGCTGCGCGCGCGCAACTGGGAGGACGCGAAGCTTTCGGCGGCGATCCTGGCGCATTACGTGGCGGCGGCGCACGATCCGTTCAAGTCCACCTCGAACAACGACGGCATCGCTTCGGGCCAGCCGGGCATCAATTCCCGCTTCGGCGTGAGCCTGGTGGACCATTACCAGCGATTTTTCTTCCTGAAACCCAACGAGGCGGCATTTATCCGCGATCCCACCGATCACGCGTTTGAAATGTCGCTCGACGCGCACTCGTGGCTTGAAAATATCCTGCTGGCGGACCGGCGCGCACACGAGGGACTCAGCGGCTACACAAGCGAATACTACGACCGGTTTTACGCGCAAGCCGGGGCGGTGCTGATCCGCCAGATGACGGACGCGGCTACCGATACGGGATCCTATTGGATGACTGCTTGGATCAACGCCGGACGCCCGCAATTGCCGGGCAACTGAGTTCGAGCGACGATTTTCACGTGACAATGACAACGACGACGCGGACCCCGACTGTCCTCGACGCTCTCCCCAAGGCTGAACTGCACCTTCATCTGGAAGGCTCGGTCCGGCCAGAAACGGCAGTCGAGCTGGCCGATCGCCACGGAGTAAAACTGACCGCGGCGGATGTGGCTGCGCGCTACAACTACTCGAATTTTGCCGGATTCATCGAAGCGTTCAAATGGGTGACGTCGTTTCTTCGCGACCCAGAAGATTACGCGCTGATCACACGGAATTTGTGCGAGGAATTGGTGCGGCAGAACGTGGTATATGCCGAAATCACGATTTCGGCAGGCGTGATGCTGCGCCGCATGCAGAATGTGGAGGCGAATTTCACGGCGATCCGTGAAGCGTCGCAGAGCGTGGTTTACCGGAAGCTGAGGACCGGTTGGATTTTCGACGCCGCGCGGCAATTCGGCGCCGATGCGGCAAACGAGGTGTCACGCCACGCGGCGAAACTCTCGCGTGCGGGGGTGATTGCGTTTGGGATGGGCGGCGACGAGCTGGCGTTCCCGGCGGTGAATTTTCGTCCAGCATTTGACCACGCGCGGAGCGAGGGCTTGCACATCGTTTGCCATGCGGGAGAAGTGGGCGGGCCGGAAGCGGTGAAGGAAGCCGTGGAAATTCTGGGAGCGGAGCGGATCGGGCACGGCATCGGGGTGATGCACGATCCGGCGCTCATCACGTCGCTTGCGAATCGACACGTGGTGCTGGAAAACTGCATTTCGAGCAACATTTGCACCGGGGCACTCTCGAAGCAGACGGCGAAACCGGCTGTGTCCGTGGCGGATCATCCGCTGGCCAAGCTGATGACGGCGGGATCGCTTGTCACGCTTTCGACTGATGATCCGGCGATGTTTCATACGGATCTGCTAACGGAATATTCGCACGCGCAGTCTTTGGGTCTTTCGCAGCAGCAGATGTTGCAACTGGCGGAGCAGAGCTTTAGCGCGGCGTTCCTACCGCCGATCGAAAAGCGGCAGCTGCTTGAGGAGTTTCGTGCGGCAGGGAAATCGGCGGGGCTGGTATAATCCGCGCAGCGCCGCCGCGCACGGGGACAAAAATGAAAGCTCATGTCTGGGTGATGCCGAAACCGACCGTTCTTGATCCTCAGGGCCAAACGATTCAGCGCGCGCTTGGCTCGTTGGGCCATTCGAAGGTGCAGGCTGTGCGCCAGGGCAAATTTTTCGTGCTGGATCTGGACGGCATGAACCGTGCGGAAGCGCAGACGGAAGTCGAGCGCATTGCCAAGGACGTCCTCACCAATCCCGTGATCGAAGAGTTCCGTTTCGAAGTCCTCGAATAAACCCGAAGATTGGCCACAGAGACACGGAGACACAGAGAAATTCTGAGGTTTTCTTCATTTTGATCCGCCCCGTAGCGACAAATCGCGCCGATTCCGGCATCTAACCACCTGAGAAACGGGAGCCGTGGGCTGCTCCAGGCGGCGATTCCCTTGTGCTAACATTATTGGATCAACTGGCTGGCGGGGGCCCCTCCTCAACGGCCGCCCGGAGAGCGCGACTATGTGCGGAATTGTCGGTTATGTGGGCCCCAAACGCGTCGTTCCCTTGATATTGGATGGCCTGCGGCGGCTTGAATACCGGGGCTATGACTCGGCGGGGATCGCCGTGGTGGGCGAAAACGGGAAGCTGGACGTGCGGCGCTCGCCCGGGAAGCTGCGCAATCTGGAGGAATCGATCCGGATTACGCCGCTGGACGGCGTCTACGGGATCGGGCACACGCGCTGGGCCACGCATGGGCGCCCCACCGAGGAAAACGCGCATCCGCATCGCGACTGCAAGGGCGAGATTGTCGTGGTTCACAACGGGATCATCGAAAACTACATTGAGCTGAAGAAGCAGCTGATCGCCGAAGGGCATAAATTCGTCACCGAGACGGACACGGAGATCATCGCGCACCTGCTGGAGAAATATTCGGCGAACGACGTGCCGCTCGAACAGGCCGTGCTGCGCGCCGTGAAAGCAATGACCGGGGCGTATGCGCTCGTGACACTTTCCACCAAGGATCCGAACAAAATCGTGGCCGCGCGGTTGGGCCCGCCGATCGTGCTGGGGCTGGGCGAGAAGGAATTTTTCGTCGCCAGCGACATTCCGGCGATCCTGGCGCACACGCGCAGCGTTTTCTTCCTGGGCGACGGCGAAGTGGCCGTGGTGACGCCGCAGGGCATCCAGATATCCGATTTCGAAAGCCATCCGATACATCGCAAGCCGCAGCACATCGCCTGGGATCCGATCATGGCGGAAAAGGGCGGCTTCAAGCATTTCATGCAGAAGGAGATTTTCGAGCAGCCGCGCGCGGTGCGCGACACGTTGCTAGGGCGGATTTCGCAGGAAAGCGGCAAAGTGTTTCTCGACGAAATGGACATCCGCGAGGAGGAGTTCAAGAGTTTCCGGGACGTGAAAATCGTGGCCTGCGGCACCAGTTGGCACGCGGGGCTGGCCGGAAAATTCATGATCGAGAGGCTGGCGCATATTCCAGTAGAGGTAGATTACGGCAGCGAATTCCGCTATCGCGATCCGATCGTGGAAAAGGACAGCCTGATCATAGCGATCAGCCAATCCGGCGAGACAGCGGACACGCTGGCGGCGGAACGCGAGGCGCGCGGCAAAGGCGCCAAGGTGCTTTCGATCTGCAACGTGGTGGGATCGATGCTGACGCGCGAATCGAACGGGACGATTTATACGCACGCCGGGCCGGAGATCGGCGTGGCCTCGACGAAAGCGTTCACCGGGCAGCTGACGGCGCTGCTGCTGACGGCGCTTTACCTGGGCCAGGTGCGCGGGAAATTGGGATCCGGGCAATCGAAACTGCTGATGCAGGAGCTGACAAAGGTGCCGCACAAGATCGGCGCGATCCTGCAGCGCGACGCTGCGATTGAGGAACTCTCGCGCCAGTTTTACAAGCACACGGATTTTCTGTATCTCGGGCGCGGAATCCACTACCCCGTGGCGCTCGAAGGCGCGCTGAAGCTGAAGGAAATTTCCTACATTCACGCCGAAGGATATCCGGCGGGCGAAATGAAGCACGGCCCGAACGCGCTGATCGACGAAAATCTGCCGGTGGTGATCATCGCGACGCGCGACGAATCCGATCCTGAGTCCATGACGCGCTACGAGAAAACGATTTCGAACCTGCAGGAAGTGAAGGCGCGCGACGGCATCGTGATCGCGGTCGTCACTGAAGGCGACCATCTCGCCAAAGGCGTAGCCGATCACATCATCGAGATTCCCTCTGCGCCGGAGCTGATCTCGCCCATCCTGGAAATTATTCCGCTGCAAATGCTGGCGTACCACATCGCGGTGCGCCGCGGCTGCGACGTCGATCAGCCGCGGAATCTCGCCAAATCCGTCACCGTCGAATAGGCTTTTCGATAGACTGCCGCAGATATACACTCGCCCCAATGCAGAGTCGTCCGTGTGTCTCGGTGTCCGCACGGTGAGAACGACAACGCTCCGCATGAGGCATCCAATCGGAGATCGGAAAGCTTCCAATCACTACGGTGTCACCGGGGACATGGCAGGGTTGACCTCAATCTCACATTTCGATTATTTCCGGGCGATGCGAGTCTCGCGAATTTGGGGATGGTTGCTGATTTGCGCGCTTGGCCTCTGCGTTGGAGCACGCCCCGTGCGGGGTCAGGAGGAGTCCGCGAGCGGCAAGCTTGCGTCGGTGAAGGTCGTGGGCTCTGCGAGATATAAGCCTGAGTTGCTGGCTGCTGAAACAGGGCTCTCGGCCGGCTCGACCGTCACGAAGGCCGATCTGCAGAACGGCGCCGATCGTCTGGCCCGCTGCGGTCTTTTTTCGAACGTCAATTACCGCTTCTTCGACACCGACGCCGGCGTGGCTGCCGAATATCAAGTCACCGATGCGCCGACGCTGCCCGTCCGGTTCGACAATTTTCCGTGGTTTACCGACGAAGAACTGATCGCCGACCTGAAAAAGGAAATTCCGCTTTTTGACGGCACCGCTGCCGCAGGCGGATCTACGCTTCATGAAATGACGAACGCGCTCGAGCGCCTGCTGGCTGCGCGCGGCGTCGTTTCGGCCGTCTCGGCAGCCGTGGTCACCGCGCCGGTGACCGAAAAACACGTGGAACAATTTCACGCCGACAACGCCGCGGTCAGCATCGGCGCGGTGCAATTCAGCGACGCACTTGCGACGAACGACCGCGGCTTGCAGCAGCGCGTGGGTGACGTAGTCGGCCAGCCCTATTCGCGCACGCTGGTGGAGTTGTTCGAATTCGAGCAGGTGCGTCCCGTTTACCTGGCGAATGCTTACCTGCGCGTGAAATTCGGCGAGCCCGTCGCGCATGCCACCGGCACGGGTGGAAGCGCACGCGTGACGATTACCGCCCCCATCGATCCCGGCCCGCAATTCGCGTGGGGCGGCGTGGTCTGGAGCGGCAATATAGCGGAAACCTCTGCGATGCTGAACCCCATCGTGTCGCTGAAAAATGGCGATCCGGCCGACGGCATGAAAATCGAGACGCTTTGGGACGCCGTGCGCGACGAATACGCTCGCAGCGGCTATCTCGACATGACTCTCACTCCCGTGCCGCAATTCGACGACTTCGCAAAAAAGGTGAGCTACAACGTGGCGATCAACGAAGGCCCGCAATTCCGCATGGGCAAGCTCGTGCTCACGGGCCTATCGGTCGAAGGCGAGCGGCGCATCCGCGCGGCGTGGGGCATCGCGCCGGGCGCCATCTTCAATAAGGAAATCTACGAGAAATTCGCAGCCACGGGTATCAGGGAAGCCTTCGTGGGTCTCCCGTTTCACTACGATAAGATCGGCCGGTTCTTGCAGGAAGACCCCGATCATCGGACCGTCGACGTCATGGTCGATTTTCAGTAGCCGCGTACCTGAGTTACGGACTGCGGAATCCCCTCCTTCAGTGGAACTTTTCGGCTTCGCCGTGCGTAGAGCTGTTTAGGAAGGCAACGTCATGTCCAAAGAGCGACTCTTGCGATATTCAGCGGCTCGATCGACACCCGTATTCACAGCCATGCTCGCGGGCGCAGCTCTATTGGCGGCGATTCTTTCCGGCTGCGGTCCCGAATCCAGTGTCCAAGGCAGCGGCGACCGCTCCTACACTGTCAGCGGTCCCGTGCGGCTGGAGCTTTCCAACGGCAGCGGGAACTCGCGCGTCACTGTGGGCGCGCCCGGCGAAGTGAAGATCCACGCCGAATTTCGCGTCCGCTCGTGGCCCTGGGACGACCCGGATCGAACGCTGAAAGATCTCGTCGCGAACCCGCCGTTCTCGCAATCGGGTGACTTGATCCACATCGGCGCATCGGGCTGGGAGCGGGCGGAATTTTCCGCAGACTATACGGTGACCGTCCCGCCCGATACGGAAATGCGCGGAATTTCAGGCTCGGGCAATCTGGAAGTCGAAGGCATTGCTGGGCCCGCGAATTTCACGGTGGGCTCGGGCAATATTCGCGCCACGGGTATCAAGAACGACATGCATGCCATCGTGGGCAGCGGCAATGCTACGTTCGCCGACTCGCAGGGACGAATCGAAGCGACGGCAGGTTCGGGCGAGGTGGTCGTTCGCGGCGCGAAAGGGGATGTGCGCGCGCGCACCGGATCGGGCGAAATTCGCATCGAGCGGCCCGGCGGCAACGTGGAAGCCGATGCCGGCAGCGGCAACATCGAAGTGCGCGACGCAATGGCCGACTTGCGCATCCACAGCGGCTCGGGCGAGATCAATATCGAGGGCAATCCGGGATCCGCGAATTACTGGGATGTCCGGGCAACCTCCGGCGACGTGAGCCTCCACGTTCCAGCGAGCGCCAGTTTCCGGTTTTACGCGCATACCGGTTCGGGTGAGGTCAACGCGAGCGTGCCGTCCCTGCAGGAACAATCCAGCGGCCGCCATGATTTTCAGGCTCGCGTGGGCGACGGCAAGGCGCGCGTGGAAGTCGGCACGACGTCCGGTGATATCTCCCTGCATTAAGTGGCGCTACCGCAAGGCCGCGTCGCGCGCCGCGAGCATGGTTGCGGCGTGAATCTTTACCGTATCTTCGACGCGCCTCGCGTAACCTCCGGCCAGCACAATCGCCACAGGGACTTTGTGTCGACGCGCGTAGTCGAATACCAGCGCGTCTCGGCGCGCCAAGCCCGGCATCGTCAAAGCCAGACCACCCAGCTGATCCTCGATATATGGGTCGGCTCCCGCGACATAGAACAAAAGCTCCGCTGAAAACTCGCTGAAAGCATCATCCAGATGGTCCTCCAGAATCGCGAGGTATTCTTCATCTCCGGTGCCGTCCGGAAGATTGATGTCGACAGTCGACAGCGGCTTTGGGTGCGGATAGTTGCGTTCCTGATGAATGGAAAGCGTGTAGACGTTGGGATCGCCGCCAAAGATGACGGCCGTTCCGTTGCCCTGATGCACATCCGTATCGACTACCATCGCCCGGGCGATGGCGCCCTCCGACTGCAGCTTGCGAACCGCAATGGCCACATCGTGTATGACGCAAAACCCCTCTCCGTGATCGGGGCAAGCGTGATGAAATCCGCCGCCGATGTTCGCGGCCCAGCCGTCCGCCAGCGCGCGACGGCCGGCCAGAATCGACCCGCCCGCGGCCAGCCAAACGGCACGGATCAGTTCCCTCGAATACGGCACTTCCAGTTGAGCTTCCTCTTCCCGGCTCAGCGTGCCGGCCCTCAGCTTGCGCACGTACTCCGGCGCGTGCACGCGCAGCACGTCTTCATCCGACGCCGGCTCGGGCGCGAGAAAATCGCCGGGGTCCGCGGAGCCGTCCGCCAGCAGGCGATCGCGAATCATCCGATATTTCTGCGACGGGAATACATGCGCGCCGAGATTCAGATCGTAATCGTCGTGGTAGATAAGCTTCAGGGGCAGCAAGATTTTCCGAGCCTATCGCGATGCTTTCTCAAAGGCAAATTCATCACGCTTCGGTGCGTCGTCGCGCAAATTACTTTCATGCTAGGATTTCAGCGCCATGAAAACCGTCCTGCTTCTGATCTGCTCCAATATTTTTATGACCACGGCCTGGTACGGCCACCTGAAATACCGCCAGGCTCCGCTGTTTCTCGCGATCGTCGTGAGCTGGCTGATCGCCTTCGCCGAGTATTGCTTTCAGGTGCCCGCCAACCGCATCGGCTACGGCGAATTCACGGCCTTCCAGCTGAAAATCATTCAGGAAGTCGTCACGCTGTGCGTCTTCGTCGTGTTCGCGTGGGTGTATCTGGGCGAACGCGTGCGCTGGAACCACGCGATTTCTTTTCTGTTCCTGATTGGCGCCGTCACGTTCGCGTTCTGGGGAAAATTGTAATTTCGCGAAATTCCCGCGCCGTGGAAATCCCGCTCGCGAAATGCTACTATCACCGGGACCATGCGGCGACTTCAGGCAATCGTGCTCTTAGTCACTCTGCTGACGTCGCCATCCGCCATGCTCGCCTCCGCTTTCTCCTCCGCGCCGGAGTGCTGTTGCTGCAGCGCCAAGCTCTGCCCGATGCATCGCAGCCAGCAGAAGAAACACGCCAAGGCGATCTGTGGCCAGCAATCGGATTCCGGCACTTCCTGCTCGTGCGGCATGAAGCAGGCCCCTGCGCAGCTAGTAGTGTTCGTGGCCGATCAAGCCATGCTTGAGCCGGCAACGCGCTTGAAAGCCCCCGTCTTTTCCCGATCCGCGCATATTGGGGAACTGAAGCTGGTGTTAATTCGTCCGTCTTCTCCTCCCGACCAACCCCCTCGTTCCTAGCTCCAAACTCGCGTTAGAAAATCGTCGCGCGAATTCCGTCGGCCTGCTCTTTGCAGGCGCGTATGCAGTTGCCGCGACGGCATTCGAAGTCACCCAGCGTACGTCTGCGCAACCGTGACGGGTACGACTCGTCGCACTTGCCTTGCCATATAGGAACGGAGGGTTCCTTTGAGAAAGTATCTTTGGCTTTTGGTGGTATTGGCGCTAGCTCTGGCCGCACCGCGCGTCCGCGCTACTGTGTTCGGAAACGTACGCGGGATTGTGCACGACCCGCAGCATCGGCCGGTTGCTGATGCGTCGATCACGATCAAATCGTCGAATTCAGACTGGTCGCAATCGACTCAAACCGCCGATGATGGCGCGTTTTCTTTCCCGGCGATTCCATTCGGCAACTATTCGGTCACAGTCACCGCGTCTGGGTTCGCGACGGTGAAACAGTCGATCACGCTGGCTTCGGACACGTCCGAGATCCTGCACTTCATGCTGGCGCTCGCTTCCGTGAACCAAACCGCCGAGGTCAATTCCGAAATTAGCGCCGCCGCACCGGAGACAGTCACGCCGACCACGTTGATCGATCGCGACGATATTTCGCGCACGCCCGGCGCGGATCTGACCAACAGCCTGGCCATGATCACGAACTTCACGCCCGGCGCCTACATGACGCACGACATGCTGCACATGCGCGGCGGACATCAAACCTCATGGCTGATCGACGGCGTGCCCATTCCCGACACGAATATCGCCACCAGTCTCGCCCCGCGGGTCAATCCTCGCGACATCGACGACATGGAAATTCTCCGCGGCAGCTACAACGCGCAGTACGGCGACCGCACCTACGGCATGTTCAACATCCTGCCGAAATCCGGCTTCGATATGAACAACACCGCAGAGCTAGTCACTACAATCGGCAGCTTCTACCAGACGGACGATCAGATTAATTTCGGCGGGCACACCGAGAAATTTGCGTATTACGCCAGCCTGAACGGCAACCGCAGCAATCTCGGTTTGGAAACTCCCGTCAAGCAGGTACTGCACGATGCGGAAAACGGCTACGGCGGCTTCACTTCGCTGATGTACAACGCAACGCCGCAGGACCAGTTTCGCTTCGTGGGGCAGCTCCGACGCGATTATTACCAGATCCCCTACGATCCCGATCCCGACGATTACGAAAATGCGCAGTTCGATACCAGCCAGCTGCGCGATTCGGAGGTAGAAACCGACGGCTACGCGCTGTTTTCCTGGGTCCACACCTTCAATCCCAACGCGACTCTGACGGTTTCACCGTTCTACCATTACAACAATTCCGGCTATCACAGCCCGCTGAACGACATCCCGGTTGCCACCAATGCCGTTTTCTCCACCAATTACGGCGGCGGGCAGGCCGTGCTCGATTACCACGTGCCGAAGAACGACCTCCAGGTGGGGATTTATTCCTTCGCGGCAAGTCAGAACGAGCTGTTCAATCTCGCGTTCAACGACGAGAGCGGCAACCCCAACGTCCACGAAAACGACAACGTTCCGGGCGACGACATTGCTTTATTCGCCGACGACAAGTTCACCGTCACTTCGTGGTTAACGCTCATCGGAGGCGTGCGTTCCACGCATTTTTCCGGCGCCGTCACCGAAAACTTCACCTACCCACGCGTCGGAGGAACCATCAAGGTGCCGCATCTGAATTGGGTGTTCCGCGCCTTCTGGGGCCGGTTCTATCAACCGCCGCCACTGGTGACGCTCTCGGGCCCGCTGATCGACCTTTGCACGCTGAACGAGTGCACGTTCGAGCCACTTCACGGCGAGCGCGACGAGGAGCACCAGTTCGGGCTCACCGTTCCCATTCGGCGATGGACGCTCGATGTCGATTACTTCGAGACGCGTGGAGTGAATTTTCTCGACCACAACAACATCGGCGAATCCAGCGTCTTCATTCCCGTCACGATCGCCGAATCGCGTATCCGAGGCACGGAGCTGACGCTGCGTTCGCCGCGTCTGTGGAATCGGGCGCAAGTTCACATTGCGTACTCGAATCAAATCGCGCAGGCGGCGGGCGATTTTACCGGCGGATTGATCACGCCGGGCGATCCGCCGGATTGGGAGGCGCTGGATCACGACCAGCGCAACACGTTCAATGCCGGAAGCTTCGTGAGTCTGCCGTGGGAGTCGTTCGCTTCGGCGAACGTCTACTACGGCTCCGGGTTCGCGAACGGGGCCCCCGCAGGCTCGCCGTTCCAGGGCGCCTACCTGCCCGAGCACGCGCAGCTCGATCTGGCGGCGGGGAAAAACTTCGGCGAGCGTTTTTCGGTCGCCGTCAACGCGATCAATATCACCAATAGCCACCTGCTCATCGACAACAGCCTCACTTTCGGCGGCTTTCACTACGACAACCCGCGTCAGTTCTACGCGGAATTCCGCTGGCATTTTCATTACTGATGCGCTGCATTTCGGCGCAGGCGTACAATATTCATTTGCAAAGGAGTGGAGACGTTGCGAAAGCAATCGAAAGTTTTCCGGACGCGCTCCCGCGCCGGACTCGTTCTCATGATATTGCTCGCTGCGCTAGCGCTGGGAGTTTCGGGCTGCAAGAAATCTGCCCAGCCCGCTGCGCAGCAGCAGGCCAAACGTTATCATCTCGTCGGCAAGGTCGTCTCGATCGACAAAGATCAAGCTTCGGTCATGGTCGATGGGCAGGAAATCGTGGGCTTCATGGGCGCAATGACCATGGCGTACTCGGTGCGCGATGCCAAGGTGCTGACGCCGCTTGCACCGGGAGACGAAATCGCGGCGGACGTCGTGGTGGACGATCAGGGCGCGTACCTTGAAAACATTGTCGTCACCAAGAAAGGCGACGGCAAAGGCCCCACCGGCGCCACCGATCCTCCCAAGCCCGGCGACAAAGTCCCTGATTTCGCGCTGATCAATCAGGACGGCAAGAAAATTCATCTCAGCTCGTATCAAGGCGACGTGCTGCTGGTCACTTTTATCTACACGCGCTGCCCGTTTCCGGATTTCTGCCCACTGGTCTCGCGCAATTTCTCGAAAATCTATGCGTCGCTCAAGAAGGATCCTTCCATCGGGCCGAAGGTCCGCCTGTTGAGCGTCAGTTTCGATCCCGCACACGACACGCCCCAGGCTCTGCGAAAATATGCTGGTACGTTCAGCGCCACCACGGGCGGCGATCCCTACGATCGCTGGCAGTTCGCCGTCGTTCCGCAGAAAGATCTTGTCGAGGTCGCGAACTTCTTCGGGCTTTATTACAATTTCGACGCCGGCGGCCAGATCACGCACTCGCTGAGCACCACGGTGATCGGGCCTGATGGCAAGGTTTACAAATGGTATTCGGACAACGACTGGAAGCCCGACGACTTGATCGCGGATGCCGCCCAGGCAGCGCAGCAAACCAACCAGCGCACCGCCGGTCCGCACGCTGCATCCACAATTCCGACCGCCTAGCTTGACTGCGTTGACGGTGGGAGCGTGAGCCTTTACGCCCTCGAGCCCCAGCCTTGGAGTTCCTGCACGATATTACTGTGAGCGAAAATCGCCGGCAGGACGCCGGCGCTACAATTAGTTCTTGCGATCGAGGATAAAATCGGGGACGGCGAGCAGCGCGCGCCGGTATTCACTGTCGGGCAATTCTTCCAGCGCCGCCTTCGCACGCGAGACGTAATCGCGCGCCAATTCCGAAGCCCTGCGCAGCGCGCCTGTGTCCTTCACGAGCCTGGTAATCTGCTCGGGCCGCACGCTCACGAATCCGCGCTCTTCCAACACTTTCGCCACCAGCCGCCGGCCTTCGCCCGCTGCGTGACCGTTCGTCGCCGAGCCCGCTTCGGCCTCAAGCGCAAATATCAGCGGCAGGGTCACTTTGCCTTCCTTCAAATCGCTCAACACCGGCTTGCCCAACTCTTCCGGCGACGCGGTGAAATCGAGCAAATCGTCCACAAGCTGAAATGCCAGCCCGGCGTTGCGCCCGTACGCCGCCATCGCCTCTTCGATATCCTTGGGCTGCTTGCCGAGCACCGCGCCCAGCCGCGCGCATCCGCTGAACAGGCACGCCGTCTTGCGAAACGCCAGCTCCGTCGCGTCCGCCTCCGTCAAATCCATGCGGCCCAGGCGCGTCAGCTGCAGCAGCTCGCCCTCGACCATGTTCTGCGTCAGCCCGACCAAAATATCCAGCACGGCGAAATTCCGCTCGCGCAGCGCCAGCTCGAACGACTGCATGTAGAGCCAGTCGCCCCCGAGCACGCTCATGTGATTGCCCCACTTGGCGTTGGTGCTGGGGCGCCCGCGCCGTGTCTGCGCGCCATCGATCACATCGTCGTGCACCAGCGTCGCGCTGTGAATCATCTCCACCACCGCACCCATGCGGATCGCGCTCGGTCCGCGGTATCCCGCGGCCCCCGCCGCCAGCAGCAGCAGCGCCGGACGCAGCCGCTTGCCGCCGCCCTCGCGCAGGTAGCTCGCGATTTCGGCCACGGGCTCGATCGCCGCGCTGTTTTGCGCGGCAATTTCCTGCTCGACGAGCGCCAGGTCGTCGCGCACCAGATCGAAAATACCCTTTACGGCTTGAACGGCGAAGCCCATGGTGTGGTTTGTCGCTCCGCTGACTGAACTCTAGCCCGAACAAATCGCCTAGCTTGTCGCCTGCGCCCGTTACCGGGTTTCGCCCTGTGGCTCCCGGTCCTCGAGCTTGAAAAACCGCCGAAAATTGGACGCCGTCGCCGACGCCACTTCTTCTGGCGCCAAGTTTCTCACATTCGCCAAGGCCTGCGCCACCTCAACCACAAACGCAGGCTCGTTGCGTTTCCCGCGGCGACCCTGCGGCGGAAGAAAAGGCGAATCCGTCTCCGTGAGCAAGTTCTCCAGGGGAATTTCGCGCGCCGCATCGCGCAAATGTTGCATTTTCGGATAGGTCACGTTCCCCGCGAACGATACGAGAAAACCCATGTCCAGCCCGCGCCGCGCCTCCGGCAAATTGGCCGTGAAGCAGTGCAAAATTCCGCCCAGCCCGCTCGGCCCCCAATCCTGCTCCAGAATCGCCAGGCAATCGTCCCACGCGTCGCGGCAGTGGATCACGATCGGCTGCTGGTGCGCGCGCGCCAGCTCCAGCTGCCGCCGGAAAACCCGCTGCTGCGTCTCCCGCGGCGAGTTGTCGTAGTAATAGTCGAGCCCCATCTCACCCCAGGCGAGCACCTTGGGATGCCGCGCCAGCTCATCCAGCCGCGCGAAATGCTCTTCGGTCGCGGTGGCAGCGTCGTGCGGATGAATCCCCACGGTCGCATAAATCCAGTCGTGCTGCTCGGCAAACGGAATCGCCGCATCGAGCCGGTCGGTTGGTGAGCTGCCGCTGCCGATCGCCAACAGCGTCTTCACGCCCGCAGCCAACGCCCGTTCCAGCATTTCGCCGCGATCGGCGTCGAACTGCTCCATCTCCAAATGCGCGTGCGAATCGATAATCTGCATCAGCCGCGTCGGCGCCGGCGCGCCATCTCCGCGCCCTCGGTGCCTTCTCCGTGAACTCTGTGTTTAATCAAGCGTAAAAGCGAAAAGAAGCTGCCAAATTTACATGCGCGACCCGCCGGCGGCCCTTCGCAGCACAAAAATCATCGCCGTCGCATCATTGTCCAGCGCTGTCTTCTCGAACGATCCGTACTCCTCGACAATCTCCAACCCCGCCAGCTTAAACAGCCCCAGCATCTGCGGATAGGTGTAATACGACATCTTCAGCGGCTCGCTCTCTTCGCTCACCAGCTTTTCGCCGTCGAAGGTCCGGAACAAAAACGTCGCGCTGAAATTCTGCGCGATCTTGTCGTACGAATCTTTCCGAAAATATCGCCGCACCGTCTTCGAACCATCCGCGTCAGGATGAAATTCCACTTCCAGTTTCTCTTCCCCCACTCCGGCGAAAATCAAATCGTATCGCGGATAAAAAACGTCGAACGCCAGCAACCCGCCATGGCCCAGATGCTCGGCAGCCGTCCGCAAAGCGGCGGCTTGATCTTCGTGGGTATACATATGCTGCATCGGACGAAACGGAATGGTCACCACGGGAAATTTTCGACCCAGTCGAAAATCGCGCATGTCGCCCGCATGCAGCGTCACGCGGCCGCGCACTTCAGCAGGCTCGGTAGCCAAATGCCCGCGCAACACGCCCAGCATCGCCGCCGAATTATCGACGCCTTCAATCGCAATCCCCGCCCGCGCCACGCTCAGCAATATCCGTCCCGTGCCGCAGGCAATCTCCAGCACCGGCCCGCCCGATCGTCGCGCCAGATCGAGATAGAATCCCGCATCGACCAGTTTCTGCTGCTCGGCAAACTTCGCGTAAGCCGCGTCGTAATACTTCGCCGAAACGTAATAGGAATCTTCCGCCACTGGCGTTCACTTACCCCCTTAAACGCTCTACTTCACCTTCGATCCCACCGGAATATCCTCGGCGAACGTACACAGCACCGGCTTTCCATCCGCTCCCGCCGACGCCGCCAGCAGCATCCCGTTCGACTCCAGCCCGCGCATTTTCCGCGGCGCCAGATTCGCCACCAGCACCACCTTGCGCCCCACCAGCTCCTCCGGCGCATAACCCATCGCGATTCCCGCCAGCACCTGCCGCACTTCATCGCCGATATCGACCGTCAGCTTCAGCAGCTTGTCTGCTCCCTGAATCCGCTCCGCCGATTTGATCTGCCCCACGCGCAACTCGACCTTCGCGAAATCATCGATCATAATCTTCCCGCCAGCCGCAACCGGCGCAGCCGCAGCGCCCGCAGCCGCCGGCGCTGTCGCAGGTGTTGTCACCGCCGGCGCAGCCGCCGGATTCCGAATCTCGTTTTCCATCGCTTCGATCCTTTCCAATGTTTCTTTCTTTTCGAACCGCGGAAAAACCGCCTCTGGCCTCCCGAATTCGTCCCAGCCTTTAGTTCACCCCACTTCAACTGATCAATCCGAACATCTGCCACATTTCCTCGTTGGCCAAGTTGTTCCCAGATTTTCTGTGATCCTTCCGGGATCGCGGGGTGGCTAGTACAGTCGCAACTCGCAGAGCCTCGGCCGCACGGTAGAGAATCGCCTGTAGTTGAAATCTCTCCTCCGGAGCACCGACGCGCATCCAAGGCTTGGCGACGCCGAGGTACTGGTCGACCTGGGAACGATGAACCAGATAGAGCCGAGGGCGAGTGCGAAGTCGAATTTCTCGAATCCGTCTCTCGCCCCAGCAATGCCCCGGTTCACGTACCCTTGGAGCACAACTCCCAAATCCTTTGGATCCCAAACGCCCGACTGAAATCCCTCTTGGACTTCGATACCCGGAACCCTGCTCTCGAAATACTGCCCGATCATCGTCAGCGTGCGGCTCGCCAGATTCCCCAGCCCGTTCGCCAAATCCGCGTTGTACCGGATGATCAGCGCATCGCGCGAAAAATTTCCGTCCTGCCCAAACACCACCTCGCGCAGCAGGTAATAGCGCAGCGCGTCGTTCCCCAGCACTTTCACAATCGGCTCGGGATACGCCACGTTCCCCTTCGACTTGCTCATCTTTTCCTGCTCGAACAGCAACCAGCCGTGCGCGAAAATCTGCTTCGGCAACGGCAGATCGGCGGCCATCAGGAACGCCGGCCAGTACACGGCATGAAAACGGATAATTTCCTTCCCGATCATGTGCAGCTCAGCGGGCCAGAATTTCGCGAATTCAGCCGCCCGCTTCGGACTCTCGCTCGCGTACCCGATCCCGCTCATGTAGCTCGTCAGCGCGTCGTACCACACGTAGAAAACGTGCTCGGCGTCGCCCGGCCACGGAATCCCCCACTTGATCGTCTTGCGGCTGATCGACACGTCTTTCAGCCCACTCTCAACGAAACTGCGCACCTCATTCAGCCGAAAATCGGGCTGCACGAACTGCGGCTGATCCTTGTAAAGCGCCAGCAGCTTTCCCTGGTACGCCGACAGCCTGAAAAAATAGTTTTCTTCCGAAATCAGCTCCGCGTCGCGCCCGCACGCCGGGACACTTCGCCGTCTCCGGCGTGTCGCTCACGTACAAATTGTCGTAGATGCAGTGCGGCCCTCGTATTTCGCCTTGTAGATCGCTTTTTCCGCATCCGGCCGCGAGCGATCCAGCTCCTGCGTGCGCGTCACCAGCGCCGTCACCGCTCGCGCGTGTTCGTCTGAAGTCGTGCGAATAAAATCCGTGTGCGTAATGCCCAGCAGCTTCCACAAATCGCGGAAAATCGCTTCGTTCGCGTCCACCAGCTGCTGCGGAGTGATTTTTTTCGCCTCCGCCGCCCGCTCGATGTTCACGCCGTGCTCGTCCGTGCCCGTCAGGTACGCCACATCGAACCCGCACATGCGCTTGTACCGTGCGATCACGTCGCACACGATCGTGGTGTATGCCGAGCCGACATGCGGACGCGAGTTGGCGTAGTAAATCGGCGTGGTCAGATAGAACTTGGGCTTGTCTTTCGGCGCGCTCGTTGGGCTCATCAGCTGTCGGTATTTCCCTGCGGAAAAGCAGAAACGATACTATCTGGCGTCCCCATCAAGTCAATTGAACTGCTTCCAGTCGCACAGAGCATCGTGTCTGTGCGCCGACGATCGCCGCTTATCCTTTTCGTCGCTTTCCTCTTTTCGTCTCTCCGTCTCGGCGGCGCCGGTTCTGTCCCTGCCTCCTTGCCTCTCCGCTTCCTATCTGCGGTTATAATCTCGGGATTCGATTCACCCAAGGAGTTCCGTATAAGGCCCTCGACGACCGCTTTCGCAAGGCGCTGCGCAGCCACGTTCACGAGCGCTACAAGACCGACGTGCCGGTGGTCACCGAGCGCCCGCCAAAGCTTTCCATGGGCGAAGTCGCCTCGCCCGTCTGCTTTGAGCTGGCCAAGCGGCTGAAAAAAACCGCCGCGCGCGCTGGCGCAGGAAATCGCCAATTCGCTGAAGCTGCCTACGGGTGTCACGCGCATCGAAGTCGCCGGCGGCGGCTACCTGAATCTCTTCATCGACCGCGCCGCATTTTTCCGCGCCGCATGCGAAGAGGCTGGCGCGGTCGCGCCGTCCCCGGCCGCGGACGCGCCGAAAGTGATGGTCGAACACACCAGCATCAATCCGAATAAGGCCGCGCACATCGGGCACCTGCGCAACGCCGTGCTTGGGGACACCTTCTGCCGCATCCTGCGACACGCCGGCCGCCGGTGGAAGTACAGAATTACATCGACAACACCGGCGTACAGGTCGCCGACGTGGTCCTCGGCTTTACGCACTTCGAGCCCAAATCTTTCGCGGAAGTCGAAAGGCTCGCCGCCGCGCCGCAATTCGATTACTTCTGCTGGGATCTTTATGCGCGCGTCACGCAATGGCTGGCCGGAGGACAAAGCGCGCCTTGAACTGCGCTCGCAGACTCTGAAAGACATCGAAGAAGGCCATGGCGACGCGACGAAAATGGCCGAAGTCGTCGCCACCGCGATCGTGCACACGCACCTGCGGACGCTCGACCGCCTGGGCATCGACTACGACCTGCTCTCGCGCGAAAGCGACGTGCTACACCTGAAATTCTGGGACGCCGCCTTCGAGCACTGAAGAAAGAAGGCGCGATTCGATGTCGACGAGCGGGAAAAATCCGGCTTGTTGGGTGATGGAGCTGCCTTCCGAGAAGAAAGAGCCATTGCCGAAGCCGAAAAGGCGGACGACGAGCCCGCCGAGCTCGCCGACGCGAAAATCATCGTGCGCTCCAACGGCACTGTCACGTACGTCGGCAAAGACATCGCCTACCACCTCTGGAAATTCGGCCTGCTCAGCCGGGATTTTCACTACCAGAAATTTCACACGCATCCCGATGGACACGAAGCTTGGATCACGACCACAAGTCCGATGAACCCGGCGCACCGGAATTTGGCCACGCGCACGAGGTTTACAACGTGATCGACTCGCGCCAGGCGTATCCGCAACAGGTGGTCCAGCAAGGCTTGCGCGCGCTTGGTTACGTGGAGCAAGCCGATCGCCTCAAGCATTTTTCCTACAACGTGGTCGCGCTCACGCCGCGCTGCGCGCAGGAACTCGGCTACGATATCCCGCCCGAGGACGCGAAGAAGCCGTACATCGAAGTGAGCGGCCGCAAAGGCCAGGGCGTGAAAGCCGACGACCTGATCGACCGCTCTGATTGCCGGCGCCCGCAAAGAAGTTGACGAGCGCCATGCGGACTCGCCCGAATCCGAGCGCGCCGCCATCGCCAGCGCCATCGCCGTCGGCGCGCTGCGCTATTTCCTGCTGCGCTTCACGCGCTCCACCGTGATCGCCTTCGATTTCAAGGACGCTCTCAGCTTTGAAGGCGAAACCGGCCCGTATGTCCAGTACGCGGTTGTGCGAGTCAACGGAATCGTTCGCAAAGGAACGGAAGCCGATCCGAATTTCGGCGCCGCCAACGCCGGTAACCTGAAACGGATCGAATCGGGTGAGATCGACGTCGCGAAGTTCCTCGCCGCAGGCTCGGGCGACGATCTTTGGGACTTGGTCTGCTGGCAGGGTCGCTCGACGCGCGCATTGACGCAGCCGTCGGCGCGCAGGAACCGGCGTTCCTCACGCGCTATGCCTTCGAACTGGCGCAGGCTTTCAACGTCTTCTATCACAAGCACCACATTCTCTCGGAAGACGAAGCCGAAAAGCGCGCATTCTTGCTGCGCCTCACATCACTCGTCCGCGAGCAACTCATCACCACGCTCGGTCTGCTCGGAATCATCGCGCCGGAGAAGATGTAAGGGGAGCGATGCCGTTCGATACTGCGGGCCTTCAGACGCTCGTCGCCGAACTGCGGTCCAAGAACGTCTTATTCGAACCTGGTCTCAGCGACGCAGAGGTTTCGCGCGTCGAAAACACGTATGACTTCAATTTTCCGCCCGATCTGAGGGCGTTGCTTCAGTTTGCGGTGCCGATTTCCGAGAATTTCCCGAACTGGAGAACAGGTTGGATTTCTACGCCAAATTGGGAATGGCGAGGCCCGAAGCCCACAACTTCAGGCCATCGCCTGATTTCAATTGCAGAACAACTCGATCTGCCCGCCCATGGGATTTGTTTCGACATCGAGCATGGTGATTTCTGGATGGATTGTTGGGTTCCAGACCAGGAGAGTTTGAGGCTGCATTCGCCATCGCACGCAAGCAGATTGCGCGGGCTCCGAATTACTCCCGATTTACGCGCATCGATTCCTGCCGTGCGAACCGTGCGAATCCGGCAACCCGATATTCTCCGTGCACCAGTCAGACATCATCTATTACGGATTCAATTTAGCTTCGTACTTCACCAATGAATTCAAGATGACGGCTCACGAATTGGCCACGAACCAACCCCGCGAAATCGCGTTTTGGAGCCAGCTTGCGGGCTAGTGATGCACCTACAATCAGGCCTTCATCTTCATCGCGAAATCGACGATGGAGCGGATGGCGATGCCGGTGGGGCCCTTTGCGAGCCACGGGCGGCCTTCGTCGAGCCAGCACGTCGAAGCGATGTCGAGGTGAATCCACGGCGTGTCCTTGGCGAATTCCTTGATGAACCACGCGCCGGTGCTCGCGCCGCCGCCTTTGCCGCTGCCGGTGTTGCGAATGTCGGCGATGTCGCTCTTGATCATCTGCTGATATTCCTCGTCCATGGGCATAGGCCACATTTTTTCGCCGGCCGATTTTGTGCTTTCGAGGAACGTGTCCAAATACTCCCGCGGCACGCCGAAGGCGCCCACGTGCACGTTCGAAAGCGCCACTTCGATCGCGCCGGTCAGCGTGGCCGCGTCGATCAGGTGCGTGGCGCCGAGCTTTCGAGCGTAGTAGACGCCATCGGCCAGAATCAGCCGGCCTTCGGCGTCGGTATTGATCACCTCGATCGTCTTGCCGGACATGGCTACCTGCACATCGCCCGGCTTTTGCGCGCGCCCGCCGGGCATGTTCTCCGTCGACGGAATCACGGCGATCACGGGAATCGAAGGCTTAAGGGCAGCTATCGCGCGCATCGCGCCCAGCATGGTCGCGCCGCCCCCCATGTCGTACTTCATCTTTTCCATATTGTTCGCCGGCTTGATCGAAATGCCGCCGGTATCGAAGGTGACCGCTTTGCCGATCAGACCCAGCACCGAGCCACCCGGCATCACGTTTTCCGGCGTGTAACGCAGCACGATCACGCGCGGCGGCTCGATGCTTCCCTGCGCCACGCCGATCAGAGCGCCCATTTTCAGCTCGGCGATCTTGCGCTCGTCGAGGATTTCGATCGCCAGGCCCGCTTCCTTAGCCATGGCTTCGGCTTTCGCGGCCAGGATGCGCGGAGTCAGCTTGTTCGAAGGCTCGTTGATCAGGTCGCGCGCGAAATTCATGGATTCAGCCAGGATGCGGCCGTCCCGAATGGCAGAATGAAGGTCGGCATTGGCATCGAAACCCGCCAGGCCGACGGAAACGATTTCACGATCTTTTTTCTCGGTGTGGTATTTGTTCGACTCGAAATCGGCGACGATCAAACCTTCGACCACAGCCTGCGCCGATCCTTCGCCGTTTTCGCCTTCTCGCGTGAGGAAGACAAATTTCTTCACCCCCCGCGCTTTCAGCTGCCGCAGCGCGGTTCCCGCGATTTTGCGAAGATCGGAAACCTGAAGTTTTGCCGGCTTCCCGGCCCCGAGCAAAAGCAGCTTTTTCGCAGCCAGGCCTTCGGGGAAATGAAGCAACACGCTTTCGAGCGGCTTTCCGTGATTTCGCCGTTCGTCGCCAGAGTCGCCAGCTTGCCGTTCATGCCGCGGTCGATTTCGCCGAGCACGCCTTCGAACTTGTCGTCCTTGTCGAAAACGAAAGTTACTAGCGCGTCCGACTCCACGGAAGCGTAGGGCTGAGTTTCAATATTGATCTGCATGTCTCCCTTTCGAGTGTTCGTTCGAGGTCAGCGGCGCCGCGAGTGCGAGATGGCTTCGTCGGCCTCTCGCTTGGCTTCTTTCCGGCGTTCCGATTCGCGGCGGTCGTGGAATTTCTTTCCTTTACCGACCGCCAGTTCGCATTTGGCCAGGCCATCCCGGAAATAGATCTTGAGCGGCACCACGGTGGTGCCTTTTTGCTGGATGGAGGCGTTGAGTTTTTCGATTTCCCGCCGGGTGAGCAGCAGTTTGCGCCGCCGGAGCGGGTCGTGATTGCGCGGTCCGCCCGGCCGGTACTCGGGTATGTGGCAGTTTACCAGCCAGGCTTCGCCGGCGCGAATCTCGGCATAGGATTCGCGGACGGAGGCTTTGCCTTCGCGCAGGGTTTTGACCTCGGTGCCGACCAGCACCAGGCCGGCTTCGAATTTCTCGAGGAGTTCGTAGTTGTAGCCCGCGGCGCGGTTCTGGGCCACGATCTTGTTGTTTTCGAGTTGCGCTTTTCTTTCGGCTGCTTTCATGCGGTAAACATCATAGCTGCTGCATGAGAGGGGCTGCAAGGCGGCGGAAAGAAGGATGTTCTCGCGGAACTTCGAAAGACAGCTCCCCATGCAATCTTCCAGGTTTCACGTCGCTGTAACCGAAGCGTCCCAACTGGTCGATAAGTTCGTCGATGAGGTGGTACAGGCGCTGGACTAAAAGGTACAGGCCCGGCAACGGCCGCGCTTCCTTGCCGCATCATAGTCCGGGTGCTAGACTCCTGTAGCATCCGCACTCCCCTACGGAGGGTTTGTTTGCGTCGTACAAAGTGGTTGCCGCTTTTGGCGTCTGCCGTACTTCTGCTCGCCGGCTGCCCCAAAGGAAATACGGATTACAGCGAAGGCCGCAAGGCTGAGAATTTGCAGGACTACGACACCGCTCTGGTCCATTTCGACGCTGCCCTGCGCACGGATCCGACCAACGCCGAATACAAACTGCGCGCCATGCACGTGCGCTACGAAGCTTCGCAATTCCACCTGGAACAAGGCAACCGGGCGCTGAAAAAGGGCGATTTACAGCTTGCGCTGACGGAATTCCAGAAGGCCCAGGCGCTCGATCCGTCGAATTCCGCAGCCGACCAGCAGGTGAAGCACGCGCTGGAGTTAATCGCCGGTAAGGCTGCACTGGCGACGCCGCGCGCCGTCGATCCCAACGCCGCTTCCGATACGGACTTGATCGCCGGTCCTCCGCAGCTGAAGCCGATGTCGACCGACCCGATCAATCTGAAAATGACGAACGACGCCCGGCAGGCATACGAAACCGTGGCGAAACTGGCCGGGCTGAGCGTGATCTTCGATCCGGATTTCACTTCGCGGCGCATCACGGTGGATTTGCCCAACGTGACGCTGGAGGAAGCGCTGGATGATATTTCGCTCGAGAGCAAATCGTTCTGGAAACCGCTTTCGGGCAGCGTGATTTTCGTCGCGCCGGACACGCCGCAGAAGCGCAAGGACGTGGAAGACGAAGAAGTCCGCACGTTCTATTTGACGAACACGATCACGCCGCAGGACCTGACCGAGATCGTGACCGGATTGCGGCAGCTATTGGACTTGCGGCGAGTGCAACCGGTGAATGCGCAGAACGCCATCGTGATCCGCGACACGCCAGACCGCCTGGCGCTGGCTTCAAAAATCATCCGGGACATCGACAAAGCCAAGCCCGAAGTGCTGCTCCATGTGCAGGTGGTGACGGCGAGCGTGGATCGCCTGCGCGATCTGGGAATCCTGCCGGGACAGAGCGTTTCCGTGGCATTTACGCCGCGCACGGCGCTGCAACCGAACAATGGATCGACCAGCAGCACTAGCGGAACGGCCACAACTTCGTCATCCTCGACGGTCAATGCCACGCAGATTACCCTCGATAACCTGCGCAATCTATCGGGGGCGGATTACAGCGCCACATTGCCCGGAGCCACGGCGAACGCCATCCTGACCGATAACAAGACACGAATCATTCAGGATCCGGAAGTGCGCGTGAGCGACGGCGAGAAAGCGACGCTCAAGATCGGCGAGCGCGTCCCCGTGGCGACCGGCAGTTTCCAGGCCGGCGTCGGCGTCGGCGTCGGAACGGGCGCGGGCGTCGTGAATCCCCTGGTCAACACACAGTTTCAATATATC
>CAWDBK010000003.1:0-91577 GCA_963800535.1 uncultured Acidobacteriota bacterium | reverse complement strand
GCAGGTCGAGTCCGCCAAACAAAAACAGCAAAATACGTGGACCTGATTTCCGGACAGACCGACTGGCTTCGGCGACACGCTCTCGTTTTCTGCAAATTCGTCGCTCTGCTCGTCTGCCCCAGCATGCGGTCCTTTGTGAATCACAGACACTCACCGACGTCGACTGCGAGTTCCTTCGGTATGACTCGCGCGGTTTGAGACCACAATGCTTGACCAGACCCTTCATATTCGTGACTGCCTAAGCAGGCTTCGCGATTTCAGTGTGGTTGATTCTGCAAACGGCAGAACCCCGAGTTTTGCCAAGGACTCCCATGTGAAGCAGTTCTAAGGTTGTCCCTAACTGAGGTATATCTAGGGCTGTCCTTCGGCAAAGCTCCGATCGGACCTCGAAATGAAGGAGAGCCCGCGATACGATCGTATGTATTGAGTGTCTGGAGTGCCTCTAGCGCTCGGTTTTGTCATGCAATAGGCGCCAACGGCTTTGTGCGCACACATATATTAAGGAAGCGGGAACCTCGGAACTGGCTGCTGATGTCAGGCGGCGCGGTCGTAACGGTGGTGCAGTCCGCCAAGCCCGCCGTGACGAAACCACGACGACCCGGTACTGCAGAGGAACTGAGCTCTCCCTGTGCGGCGTGTCCTTCCCCGGTCCGAGATGAGTCCGGTCTTCGTGGTAGTACCGGATATACTCCTTCAGCAGCCGTCTCAAGTGTCGCCGGTTCAGAACGATCAGGTGGTCGAGCAAGTCCCGACGCACAGTCCCAACCCAGCGCTCAGCGATGCCGTTCTGCCAAGGACTTCGAAACGCGGTTCGGATAGGTTCCATGCAGTTCTGTTTGACGGTCGAGATGACCTCCACGGAGAACTTCGCGTCGCGGTCGAAAATCAAGAACCTGTGCGGCTGTTCAAATCCCCAAGCCTCCCGCAGCTGCAGTACGATCCAGAAGGCAATC
Organism: uncultured Acidobacteriota bacterium; assembly: GCA_963800535.1. Taxonomy (GTDB): domain Bacteria; phylum Acidobacteriota; class Terriglobia; order Acidiferrales; family UBA7541; genus Palsa-295. Next base: position 90,624 of record CAWDBK010000003.1, on the reverse strand, counting down.
GGCTGACGGGTCACGTTGTAGTGCACGATCTTCCGCCGGTCGTGACCGATGACAAAGAAGCAATACAGGACCCCGAACGTCAGCGTCGGCACGGTGAAGAAATCCATAGCCGCAATTGCTTCGCGGTGGTTCCGGAGAAAAACTAGCCAACGCCGCGCTGGATCAGGATTGCGAGTCGCCCTCTTTACCCAGCGAGAAACCGTTCGTTCCGAGATGTCGAAACCCAGCTTGAGCAGTTCCCCGTGAATGCGGGGCGCTCCCCAAGTTGGGTTTTCTACCACCATACGGAAGATCAACTCGCGCACTTCGCTGCTGATTGGTTTTCTTCCGACCACCTTTCGCGCGCGCGAGATCCAGCTCCAGTACAGTCGAAAGCCAGTCCGGTGCCAACGAACCACCGTCTCCGGGGTGACGAGGATGATCGGGTCGCTGCCATTCCGGACCAGAATCGGCGGGCGGCCACCCAGAAGAGCTTGTCAACAACGTGAAGGTGAGGGCGCGGATGTCGCCGCTTCAACACGGCGAGCTGTTGGCGAAGAAAAACGAAGTTCTCCAGTGCGAGGCTGGCGCGACTGCGAAACAGCCTAGCGAGCGACCCAAAGCAGAGCGAAATGAGCTGGAACATAGTGTGGAGTTGTAACAAACTACCTCTGAGATCAGGGATGTAAGTTGCTGATTCTTCGAGTCGCAAGCATTTTGGCGAGGGACAGAGGCTGTTTACTTCGGAAGGCCCGCTACGCGGAAATCGTGGCCTCCTTCGGGACCGTTTTCTCGGCCATTCAAGAATCCGCGCTAAGTTCCGTCGCAAACCGGTACCAACCTTGGCTGCAAGCGCATCGCTACGCATGCCGCGCACGTATTTTCCCTGACAACCGGGACGGAGTGTTCGGTGTGCATCAAGGTGTTAGAAGACGACCTGAGCGATGAGAGCAGGATACAAGTGCGCCCGAGAGTCCGTACTCTCTGTAGGGACCAGAACTCCTGAAGGCAAAAGAGATCACGACAAGAGCCAGGGGGACCACTGGCTCGATCAAAACACCGACTTTTATGAGTTGCATCGAAACGCGGGTGGCCCCAAGGGTCGCAGTTTCTTCTCGAATAACCTACCCGGATACCATGGGTACAACAATTCCAGCTTCGAGCTCTATGGCAGACCTCACAGGGGTACTCTGTTAATTAATCTGTTTCCCGCCATGTTTTGGAAGCTACCTTACCGGAGCACGATCGTAGTTCCAGTTTCTTCTCGGCAATCTGACTCCAACAAAACACCTCTGGTCGGCTATGTCTGCGTCGACAGCGGTTCCCGGTGTGTTTTACAGGTGTTACGATCCTGAACTCTTAGCAGGCATTGCCGAATGTCTATACCCGGTCTTGGTTCGATTCTGTGATTTGACAACGAAAAATGTAAAGGAGACCCAATGAAGAAGAGCGAAAGCAATGGTAACAACAATCACACCACCGTAGAATTTCTACGCGCGAACGAACGGGAGATCACCATCCGAACAAGTCGTGATAACGGTGAGGTCGTTGAGACGATTGCCCGGGTCGTGCCCCCAAAGAAAAGATCGGGCCAGGAGCACTCAAGTGTTTCCGAGCGCTGACTTATCCTGGCTACGCATGTCTGGTGTCGCAAGACGCGGGGCTAATTTATGCATAGTTCTCCCATTGCTCGGATTACGAAATTACATCTATTTATGAGTAGCCGAACTAGCTAGAGGCTCGGTGGCCATTACCGGCGGTTGACCTCTAAGGATTTGACCGCCTACGAGATCATCTACGCGTGCCTAAACACCAGGCGGTCTAGCGTCCGCAAGTAGTTGAATAATATGGCGCGCCCGGAGAGATTCGGACTCCCGACACCTCTGGACCGAAGCCAGGTGCTCCATCCAGACTGAGTCTACGGGCGCCCTGAGATCAGCGGGGCCGGATTATGCGCGCGGCGACAAATTCGACTACAGTGCTCGAAACACCAGATGCTCTACCGCTCGCATGTCATTGAAAAATAAGGCGCGCCCGGAGAGATTCGAACTCCCGACCCTCTGGTTCGAAGCCAGATGCTCTATCCAGCTGAGCTACGGGCGCGTGGAAACTATTCTACTGCGAAACGTTTTGATTGATTGAATTTCTGCCCCAGCGCGCCTCATTGCGAATTGCCGCCTTCCTAGCTCCGCCGTGATCGACGGCACCGCATTCTCCGATTCGCTTCGCGGTGGCGTAGAGTAACCGAAAGCGTCAATCAGCCGTCACACCCCAACACGTTCTCGCGCGCGCTTCGCTGCGGTGCCACGAACTCGTTGTGGCGGCGAAAGAGGAAGCGTATCATGCGCCACGAACGCGAGATCGAGTTCGAAACGACACCTTCACGTCAAAAGGGGCCCCAGTGTCACCACGACTGAAACACATTTCGTGCGTAATCGCTGCGTTCAGCCTGATGCTCTTGATCGTTTCCCCGTTCATCGCCTCGGCGCAAACGGCGCAAGCTTCCTGGGCCACGCTCACCGAGCCGCCCACCGGCATTGCGCCTCCCGGCGACGTCTTGCGCGCCGGACACCTGGGCCGCGAAATCGCCGACGTCGAGGATATCTCACACTTCTATCACGATCTGATCGGCCTCGAGATTCGCGGCACGCGCGACCAGCCCCGCCCCTTCAGCATGCATCACGGCCTTCAGGAATTTGTGGACATTGGCCAGGGCGTTTCGAATCCATATGACTCCATGAGTCGCGTGGTCCTCCTGCCTATACCCGGCACCGCTACGGCCGAGGGTGGACCTGAAATGACCATTGAAGCCATCGAAATAAGAGGCATCAAGTCCGCGCCCTTCCACGTTGCTTTAAGGGATCCGGGCGCGTCGTACCTGACGATCATCGTCCGCGATCTCGACAAAACCCTGGCGCTTCTGAAGGACGAGCGCTATCCCGTGATTACCGCCGGAGGGAGTCCGCTTGAGCTCGCGAGTTGGCCGGGCCTAAGCGGAAAAATCCGCGCGGTTTTCGTGCGCGATCCCGACGGAGTTCCGGTCGAATTGGTTCAGCTCGATCCCGCGCCCTCCTCAACCGCCGCGGCAGATTCCAAGGTTTTCGGCGCTCGCGTGACGATTGTCGTCAACGATCTGGAGAAACACTGCCGCCTGTATCAGAGCCTCGTGGGGCCAGACTTCAAATTCTGGGCGAGTCCCTCGTGGATCGAAGACAAGACCTACGATCAGCTCACAGGCGAGCCCGGCCCGTTCCGCATGGCGCAAGCCATCGTTCCCGGCTCGCCGGTGGTCATGCAGTTCATCGAGTATCAAACGCACAACCGCAAGCCGAAGCTGCAATACATCCAAGACCCTGGCACAGCGCATTTCCTGTTTATGTCCAAGGACGACGATGTTGCCATCGAGCGCGTCCACGCGGCCGGCATTCACACACTGAGCAAGTCGGACGTACCGGTATTCATCGGGCCGAACACGCGATCGTTTTTCATTCGCGATCCCCAGAGTTTCTTTTTGGAATTCATGGACAACAACGTTAAACACGATCCAACGGCCAAGTAGAGGAGTAAGTAGAGGCGATTGCAGACCGCGTGATATTGCGGGAAATGATCCGGCGGCGGGTCTGATTGGGATTATGAAGCCGCTTTATTTAGGGCGGCGCTGTCACAATTCTTCACCAGGCGCACTTCGGTTCCGCCCTTGTCGAAGTGCACTTCGTCCATAAACGTCTTCATCATCAAAATCCCGCGTCCGTGTTCTGCGTCCAGATTTTCCGGTCGCGTGGGATCGGGAACCTCGTTCGGATCAAAGCCGGAGCCTTGATCGCGGATCACGATTGAGACGCGATGGCCGGCGTCATGCCGGCAGGAGATGCGGACACTCTTCGATTTCTGCTCCTGATTTCCATGAATCACCGCGTTGGCCAGCGCCTCGAATAACGCCACTTCCACATCGGATTCCTTCCCGGCCAGGCACCGTGAGTCGCAAATCTGCGCCACGATTTTGTCGACTGCCGGAGCGATCGAATTGATCTCGCTCGAAATCTCAAAATCAAATTCCTCAAACATCGGATCCCAGGCCTCCGGATTCTATTTATGTCCACCTGAAGCCACCCTTAACAATCAGTGTTTTCCGGTATTTGCAGGACTATACCTTACTTGTAGCCTCGCTCCACATGCCGTTGAAAGCAAAACAAGAAAAGCCTGAGGCAGCCTCTGACACCTCCGCAACCATTTCCACGCGTGCCGAACAGCGCCAGGTCGAAGAGCGAGTTGCGATCGGCGCCAACGTCGTCTACGAAGCGATTCGCCGCGAGGGGGACGACGAACTTCGCCGCCCCGCCGCAGCTCTTGCTTGGTCGGCCTTCGCCGCCGGGCTGTCCATGGGATTTTCGTTCGTCGCCGAGGCGCTACTCACCACTTATCTTCCGAATCAGCCGTGGGTGCCGCTCATTTCGAAAGCGGGTTACAGCGTCGGTTTCCTGATCGTGATTCTCGGGCGGCAGCAACTCTTTACGGAGAACACACTGACGGTCATCCTGCCGCTTCTCCTGGACAGGAAACTCAAGGTCTTGCTGCGGGTGACGCGACTTTGGGGAATCGTGCTCGCCGCCAACATGGTGGGGACTTGCATATTTGCTTTCGTCTTGGCGCACTTCGCAGTGTTTGACGCACACACGCAGCAGACCTTCGTTTCTATCGCCGCCGCGCACCTGGGTCGCAGCTTCGGCACGGTGGTTCTGCGTGGTATTTTCGCGGGCTGGCTGATCGCGCTGATGGTCTGGCTGCTGCCCGCCGCGGAGCATTCCCGAATCGCGGTGATCATTATCATCACCTACCTCGTAGGCCTGGGCGAATTAACTCACATCGTGGCGGGATCGACGGTGATGTTTTACGCCGTGGCCATGCACATGCTCTCCTGGCCCGCCTACTTCAGCGGATTTTTGGTTCCGGTGTTCATTGGCAACGTCCTGGGCGGCGTTTCCCTGGTAGCGGCGTTCGCGCACGGGCAGGTCGTCGGCGGCAAAGAGAATCGCACAGAGCCCTCCAAGAAATAGCGAGCGCAGCAATCAGCGGTTTCCGCGTACGTCGTTTGCTGTATCGACAGTGCGGAATGCCACCGCGTAGTGTTCCGCAGGACTCCAAAGGAGCCATCGTGCCGCGAGCGAACGGAATCAACCGCAATATCAACCGCAAGAAAAAAACACACGCCGGCAGCAAAGTCCGATACGCAGTGGTAGGCCTCGGCTATATCTCGCAGGCGGCGCTGCTGCCGGCGTTTCAGCATGCGCGCGAAAATTCCGAGCTGGCCGCGTTGGTTTCGAGCGACCCGGTCAAACTGAAGAAACTCGCCCGCAGGTATCGCGTCGAGGACACCTATTCCTACGAGCAATACGCGGACTGCTTGAAAAGCGGAGAAATCGACGCGGTTTACATCGGTCTGCCGAACCACATGCATCGCGCGTACGCCGAACCCGCCGCGCAAGCCGGCGTCCACATCCTGTGCGAAAAGCCCATGGCGCTGGATGAAGCGGATTGCGAGGCCATGATCGAAGCGGCTGCCAAGGCCGATGTCCGGTTGATGATCGCCTATCGCCTGCACCTGGAGGCTGGAAACCTGAGCACGATCGACCTGATCCACTCCGGCAAAATCGGAGACCCCAGAATTTTCTCGTCAGTGTTTTCCCAGCAGGTGAGGCCTGGCAATTCGCGCCTGAAGAAAGACGTGGGTGGCGGCGCGCTCTACGACATGGGCATTTATTGCATCAACGCCGCGCGCTATTTATTCAAAGCCGAGCCGTCGGAAGTCTTCGCCTGGAATCTGAACGGCGGAGATAAGCGGTTCGAGGAGGTCCCCGAAATGACCAGCGCCCTGATGCGATTCCCCGGCGACAGCGTCGCATACTTCACCAGCAGTTTTGGCGCGGCAGATCGCTCAGTCTACGAAGTCGTTGGAACAAAAGGCAGTCTGCGGATGGAACCGGCATACGACATGACCGGCGATTTCAAAGCGCAAGTCACGATTGGCGAGCGGACCACCCAAAAAACTTTCAAGAGCCGCGACCAGTTCGCCGCTGAGCTGGCTTACTTCTCCGATTGCGTCATCAATCACAAAGAGCCGGAGCCTTCCGGTCGCGAAGGACTCGCCGATGTGCGCATCATTGAGACCATGCTGAAATCGGCGACCACAAACCGCCCAGTCGCTGTCACGCCCGCCGACATCCAGCGGCGTCCGAACATAAAAATGGAAATTCAGCGCCCGCCTCTGGCAAAACCTGCGGAACTCGTGAAAGCCGCGGCGCCGGGCGCGAAATGAAATCGCGCGGGTGGATGGCTATCGAGAGCTTAGCTGGCCTGCCGAACGAGGTTTCCGAATTGCGCGGGGGAAGTCGCCGGCGCTGCCAGCGATGACGCGGCGACCTGCGCCGCCAGAGCTTCTCTCGTGCGTCGCGCCTTGATGACAGTCCATTCGACATCCGTGGGCCGAAAAGGAATAGCGATCGAATCAAAAGCGCCCAGCTGAACCGCATCGCCCGACTGTCGCGTGTGACGGGACACGGCTAGGATCACCATAGGACCCAGTTTCCGCGCCAGTGAAGCCGTCAAGATCCCTCGAAAATCCCCATCGGGAAAGAATTCGCCGGCGAACACGAGTCCGACGTCGCCTTTTTCAAGAAGCTCACGGCATTGCGCGACCGTTCCGACACCCATGGCGTCGATCCCAAACTGCCCAAGAATTTTGGCGAGCGTGCGGCGGTCTTCCGGATCGGAAACGGCGATTATAGTGTCCCACGACCTGCCCATGGCTGGTTCCTCCGAGAGGTGAATCGCGTTAAATGCTACTCGGCCCCGGTCCCGGAACTGAATAATGCAAACACTGTATGGCGTCACGAATATAGTCTTAGACGAAAATTGTTAAATCAAAATAAAGTCTGTCGTTTCCAGAATCCACGCTGACGGGAAACGGTCGGTCGCAATGCAGCTTCCGCCTGGTCAGACTGCCGTGTTCGCGGCCGAGGCATTGAAGTGCCGGTTTTGAAGTGTCGCCGCTACGGTCGTTCCTGTTCCATCTGAGCGGACTTCCAGGCTTCCTCCCAGCTGGCGCAACCGCTCACGCATTCCGCGGAATCCGACGCCGAGCGTGCCGGTGGTGTTGAGCTGCTCGAGTCTTTCAGCGGCTATGCCCTTTCCTTCGTCCTTGACCTCCAAATAAATCGTCCCGTTGTCGCGCGAAATCCGAATCGCAGCGGTCGCGCTGCCGGAATGGCGGTGAATGTTGGTGAGGCATTCTTGCACCACGCGAAACAGCGCGATTTCCACCTCTCTGGAAAACCTGCCGAAATCAGCCGGCATGTCGAGGCGCACTGCAATCTTGCTGCGCTCGCCGAAACCATCGACGTAGTCCTTCAGCGCGGATTCGAGCCCAATTTCATCCAGCAATGGAGGATGCAGCAGATAGGAAAGCGTGCGAATTTCGTCCGACACGCGCTGCACCAACTCTTGATTTTCCTCCACGCAGCCCTGGGCGACCGTGCTGAGTTTCGGTTTTTCCACCGATATCGTGGCGATATTCATGCTCAAGGCAGCAAGCAGTTGGCCGATGCTGTCGTGCAACTCCCGCGCGATCCGCCGGCGCTCTTCGTCCTGCGTTTGTAGCAGCCGGGCCGAGAGCTCTCGTAGCGATGCATTCGATTGCTCGAGCGCCCGCGTTCGCTCCTGCACCCGCTGCTCGAGCCCGTCGCGCAGGGCTTTCTGCTCGGTCATGTCGATGCCGGAAGCAACGAGCATCACCACCCGCCCGCTCTCGTCGCGTACCGGTGATACCGTGTGGTCCGCATAAAGGAGCGCGGATCGGCCGCGCATGCGATAGTGGCACTCTTCCCGCACGATTTCGCCGGCGGCCGCGCGTTCCACCGCTCGGCGCAGCCTTTCCGACTCATCCGGCAGCGATTCCCACCAGGGCTCCCAGAATTTCCGTCCGATCACTTCCTCACTCGCAAATCCGCATCCTTCCATCGCAGCGCGGTTCGCCTCGGCGATCGTGCCGTCCGTCGCCAAGAATGCGAGGAATGAATACGTCTGGCTGAAGGCTGCGCGCGTGCGTTCCTCGTTGACGCGCACCGCTGCCTCGATTTCCTTCAGATGCGTGACGTCGCGGGCGATCTTGGACGCTCCCACGATCTTGCCTCGGAGGTCTCTGACGGGCGAGATCGTGATGGAGACGTTTACCCGACGGCCCGATTTAGTGACGCGAATTGTATCGAAGTGTTCGATGCGCTCGCCGGCGCGCAGCTTTCTCATGATCTCCGCTTCTTCATGCAGCAATTCGGGCGGAATAATCATGGTGATCGATTGGCCCACCGCTTCACTGGCCTTCCACCCGAAAATTCGCTCGGCGCCCGGATTCCAGCTCGTGACGATGCCGTACAAATTCTTCGAAACGATTGCATCGTCGGATGATTCCACGATTGCGCCGAGCCGGTAGCGACTCGATGTGCCCCGCCGGTTTGATTCGCCCAGGGCGATGATTCCGGCCGAAAAAACCAAGAAACCCAGTAGTGCGGCCAGTCGCGTGCGATCGAGTCCGGTAAGCGAATGTGTTGTCGGCACGAACCAATACCAGACGCCGAGTGCCTCAATCAAAGTCGCCAGAATCGAGGGTCCTAATCCGCAATACCACGATGCGAAAACGACCGCTAGCCAGGCCACGTGGTAGGGATTGGTAATGCCATAGATCGGGTCGAGCAAATAGCGCACGTACAGTCCACCGAACGCGACTGCTATCGCGAGCCCATAGCGGACGGCATCCTGTACCGTGAAAGTGCGACGGGCCATTCTTTCGTGCGACCTCCCGGAACGAGCGATAGGTAAGATGCTGCGATTGGGGACTTTGAAGACAGAAAGTTGAATGATGGAGTGGAAAGGCTACCAACCCAAACTCGCAATTGCAAGAGAAGCGGGCCTGTAAAGCTTTGCGAAGTTTGAGCTAACAAGTCTTCTTTTTTGATCTTCACGGCGCCCGGAAAGCCGTACCATCCGGACCATCTATCTCATGCCCTAGGCACGCCGGACTGCTTCCTTCAGACCCTGCCGTTGTTCCCAGAAATCCTTCCACAGATCTCCCGTGCGTTCGAGGCGGGCGAAAATCGTTTCCTCTGTGAAATCGGTGGGCCGAAATCCCTTTTGAAGCTCCGCCGCGGATACCGGCGCCGAAACCGGTGCGCCGGGCATGGGCCGTAGCGAATACACGGCGGCCAGCGGCTTGCCAAGTGAGTTCTGTAGCGCGTCAATCAGGACAGTTCCCTTCTTGCGCTTGCTGACCGTTCGCTCGGAGGTGACCAGTTTCGGCAGTTCGGCGCGCACTCGCTGTCCGATCGCGCTGGCAAACAGCCGCACCTCTTCGTAGTTATTCTCGGGATCGAGCGGGACGAAAATGTGCAACCCGGAAGCGCCGGAAGTTTTCACGTAGCTTCGCAGCTTCAGCGCTGTCAGATGTTTTTCGACCGCGCGCGCCACTGACAGCACCGACTCGAACGAAGTTCCGTCGGTCGGGTCCAGATCAAAGAACACGTAGTCCGGATGGAGCTGATCGTCGGCGCGACTCGACCACGGATTGTGGTCGATGCAGCCGAGATTGGTGAGATAGAGCAGGTCCGCGGCATCTTCGGCCAAAAAATATGCGATATCCCGGCCGCGCTCCTTCGATTCGATATCGATCGTCTTGATCCATTCCGGGCGCGAGGCGGGCGCCTCCTTCTGAAAGAAGAATTTCTCGGCGATTCCGTTGGGATAGCGTTTCAGCACCATGGGTCGGTCTTTGAGGAACGGTAGAATGTGCGGCGCAATGCGCAGATAGTAGGCAAGCACGTCGCGTTTTCGGAGCTGCGGATTCTTGGGGAACCAGATTTTGTCGAGATGCGTGAGGCTCAGCGATTTTCCGCCCAACTCGACCTCGACCGATTCACGCTTGCCGTTTGCAAGCTCGCGCTCCAGACCGTCCGGGCCGAGCGAGTCTCCCCCCGTCATAATCGCGCGTGCGGGCGCCGTCTTCTTCTCCGTCACTTCCTGCGTATTCCTCGACGACTTCTTGGCCCGCTTCAGCGCCACTGCGGTTTTCTCCGGCGGATGCGCGAAAACCTGCTCCACGAGCGTGCACCCTTCCGACGGGCGGTCTTCCTGAAAGCCCATAAAGACGGGCTGGCGGAGCTTCTTGTCCTGGGTCCAGTTGCCGTACTTGATCCGCGCCACCAACTCCGGCCTCACCCAAGTGATGCTTTCCTTCAGCCGCGGAGCGACGCGAAACGGACTCTGGGAAATCTGTAGTTGCGACAGACTCTTGAACGTCCGATCCAGCGAATCCTGCGTGAATCCGGTTCCCACGCTGCCGATGTATTCCAGCTGCTTTTTTTCATCGTACAAGCCCATCAGAAGGGCGCCGAAATGGTCCCGGCTCTTGCGCGGTGCGGTAAAACCACCGATCACCACGTCGGTGTCGCGTACGATCTTGAATTTCAGCCACTGCGGCGATCGCTTGCCCACGTAAAGGCTGTCGCGGCGCTTGGCGATGATTCCTTCCAGGCCTTGTCGCTCGGCCACACCGAATAGTTCGACACCCTTTTCGATTTGATGATCCGAGAATCTCACACGTCCGGAGGGTGAAAGTATCTTGCGAAGCTCCTCCTTGCGCGCCTCCAGCGCCACGCCTCGCAGGTCGTATCCGTCGGCGTATAGAAGGTCGAAGGCGTAGTAGGTCACCGGAGCCTGTTCCTGCAGCGACCTCGGCGGATTCTGCACGCCAAATCGCGCTTGGATGCTCCCGAAGTCTGAGCGCCCGGATTCGTCGAGAACCACGACCTCCCCGTCGACGATCGCTTTGCGCGCGTTGATTCGCTTGGCCAGTTCCCGCAGCTCCGGATATTCACCAGTGATATTTCTTGCCGAGCGCGCACGAAGCTCCACCTCGCCGTCGCGAATGAAGGCCAGCGCCCGCTCACCGTCCCATTTAATTTCAAACAGCCAATCCGGACTCGAGAATGGCTTGTCCGCCAGCGTGGCCAGCTCAACTGGGACCTCATCGGGCATGGCCGCCTTTTTGGCTCCGGAAAGCTCGCCGAAAGCCTCCATGTGAACTCCTGGGGATGCCGGCTTCGCCCCACGCGAACCGTTTCGCGCCGCGAATCCAGCCGGCGCGTCCGCAGCCTCCGCGTCGCTCTTGCGAATCAGCAGCCATTCGTTCCCGCGTTCCGACCGCCGCATTTTGACCAGCGCGAATCGTCCGCGAAGCCGCTCGCCGTGAAGGGTAAATTTCAGATCGCCGCGCTTCACCTGCTCGGCCGCGTTCGGCGGACCCTCCACCTCGAACGTGCCGCGATCCCAGATCTGCACTTGGCCGGCACCGTAATTCCCCTTCGGAATCTCGCCTTCGAAATTCGCATAGTCCAGCGGATGGTCCTCCACATGAATCGCCAGGCGCTTCTCGCTCCTCGCTTCCGGGGGCCCCTTCGGCACGGCCCAAGAAGCGAGCGCGCCGTTGATCTCCAGCCGAAAATCGAAATGCAGCCGGCTCGCAGCGTGGCGCTGCACCACGAAAATCGGCTGGCGGGATTTTTCGCGGCGCCCCTTTGGTTCCGGCGTCGCGCGAAAGTCGCGTTTTCGCTGGTATTCGCTTAAGGCTGACATAAGTGCCGAGTATACGCCCGGCGGATTTCGCGATTCGGAGACTGCCATCACGCACAGCTTGTGACGCTTGTCACGGCGAACAACAGCCGGGTTTTCATATGCTTGCGCGGTTGCCGGTTACATTACTGAAAGCGCGTTTTTAGGGTCTTTGCCGGATAGCCGCCTCGCGCCAAGCGCGTAATCTGCTACCGGGAGATTTCCAATGGCTTCTTCGGTGTGGAAAGGCACGATTTCGTTTGGGCTGGTGTCAATTCCAATTCGGCTTTTCGCTGCGGCGCGCGCCAAGCGAACCTATCTTCACCAGATCCACGACAAATGCAACACGCGGCTAAAACAACCACTCTTTTGCCCCACGTGCGATCGCATGGTCGACCGCTCCGAAGTGATAAAAGGATTTGAATACGAGACCGGCCAATACGTGCTCGTCGACGCCGATGAAATCAAGAAGATCACGCCACCATCCGGAAAGACGATGGAAATCATAACTTTCTTGAAAGAAAACGAAGTCGATCCGATCTATTTCGATTCCTCCTATTTCGCGCTGCCGGAACAGCACGCGGAGAAGCCGTACGCATTGCTCCTGAAAGCTCTCGAGGACACCAAGAAAGTCGGCATCGCCAAAGTGACGATGCACCAGCGCGAATACACGGTATTCATCCGCGCGCGCGACAATGGGCTGACCATCCATACCATGTACTACGCCAATGAAATCGCCGCTGTGGAAGGCTACGGCCGGAAATACGAAGCGAAGCTGCGGCCGGAGGAAGTGAAGCTTGCCGACCAGTTGGTGCAAAGCCTTTCGGCGCCCTTCAAGCCCGAGCAATTTCACGACACTTTCCAGGAACAGCTCAACGCGCTGATCGAGGCCAAGTTGAAAGGCAAAGCTGTAACGGCGCCCGCGAAGTCCACAACCAAAGCTCCCGTAATTGACATGATGGAGGCACTGAAGCGGAGCTTGGCGAAAGACACTGGCAAAGCCGCACCGAAGCCTCAGTCCGTCACGCCGGTCCGCGCTCGAAGTAAGAGAGTGAGCTAGCGCGCGCGGTATTTTCATGCGCGTCTGATTCCACGCAGTTTTCCCCGCGCTTTCTAGCGAAATTTACCGCCTGCGCTACAGCCATTCCCCGATGTGACAGCACTGCTTCAGCCGCCATAGTGGAAATGCAACAGGAGCCGCCAGAATCGCGGCCCCAGAAAGGACTTCCGATATGGCACCGAACGATGCGCGGAATATGGAGAACGACGAACGCAATCCCGGTCTGACTCCGCTCGACAATCCGGGCAACATCAATCGCGCCGGCAAGAAGCACGAACCCGACAGCACGACCGGACGATTGCCGGAGCGCGCGGAGAAAAAACCGCAGCGGCACGACAAGAAGTCTCACCAACCCCGCAGCCGCTAATGCGCGACTGCCGGAACGGCACAAATTCACAGGCGCGAGGCCGTCGCAACGGCGAGGCCTCGCGTCATTTTTACAGATCCACATGGATTCAGAGAACGTTCTCATTCACCAGGAGATTCCGATGGGCGGCATGGGCGGCGAAATAAGAGCGGCGGACCGCGATAAAGTGTGGCAGCGATTTCGCGACGAAGTGCGTCCGTTCGTTACCGACCGTTTCGGACTGATCGAAGAAGCGCCGGTCACGCAGAAAAAAGCGTTCGATTCGATGCGATTCGATCCCGAATCCGGCGAATGGATTCTGGACTACTACTTTTCGAAGTAGCTTCCGCCTGATTTCAGCTTGTAGTTTTGATTTGCTCGGCGCCGGCCTGGCGCAGCGAGCTTTCGACAGCTTCTCGAGAACTGTCCGCCGGATCGACCACCCCAATCAATATTTTCCCGTGGGACACTTGCTCATCGTAAGGCGCGGGCCGCTTGCGGGCCAACCGCGCGGTAATGATCAGAGTAATGACCGTGGTAATCACCGCGCCAAACATGGTGAGCTCGTAGGTGACGATGGCGGTGGGCCAGGGCGAAACGCGGGGCATATTTCCAACCGTGATCGGATAAGCCACCTGCGTGAACCGCGCAAGCAAATATCCGCAAACTCCGCCCAGGATACCGCCCGCGGTCGCAATCCACGGCATCAGCGTCTTGTGCTCCGCCTGCGTGAACGAATATTCCTCGAAGGGCTCGGAAGCCATCACCAGAATTTTATCTTGCGCCACTCCCGCGGCGCGCAGGGCGCGCACGCCGCGGTCCGCCGAGTCGGGCCCCGGAAACAATCCGTAGATGGAATTGATCGACGCCATGTCAGTCGGCTCCCTCCGCGCGCGGCATGTGCGGCACAGGCGCCAGCACCGTGGCGTGATCGGACTGTGTCTGCGGCCCGGACTTAAATTCCCAGACGGAAATAATGGGCACGGTTTTGGCGAAGAGCATGTAGAGCAACGCCATGCCAGCAAAAGTGCCGGCGGTAATCGTGATTTCAACCCATGTGGGCCGGTAGGTGCCGAAGCTGTAAGGCAAATATTTGTGCGAGAGCGACGGCACGATAATCAGATAGCGCTCGAGCCACATGCCGATGACCACACCGATCGACGCGATCACGCAGCCGGTGATCGTGCGCAGCTTCTTGATCGCCAGAATTGGAAACGGGATTATGAAATTGCAGACCACCATCAGCCAGAAGAGCGGCGAGAACGAGCCGGTCTGAGTGACCCAGAAAACCGTCATCTCCGAGGGATCGTTGCCGTACCAGACGGTGAGCCGCTCGGCAAACACGAAATAGAACCACAGCAGACTCATCACCAGCAGCAGCTTGCCCAAGTTCTCGAAGTGCATGCGCAGCAAATATTCCTCGAGGTGCAGGAATTTGCGGAGCAGCGCCATGGCGATGATCAGAGCAGCGATGCCGCTGAAGATCGCGCCGCAAACAAAATAGGGCGCGAAGATCGTGGAATGCCAGGCCGGCACCGGCGCCATCGCGAAATCCCAGGAAACGATGCTGTGCACCGAGACGGCCACGGGGATTACCGCGACGGCCATGATCTGCATCGCGGATTCCAGGCGATGCCACTGCTTCGGCGTGCCGCGCCAGCCGACGGCGACAATCGAATATATTCTCTTGCGCAGGCCCGTGGCCCTGTCGCGGATCAGGGCCATGTCTGGAATCATGGGCAGCAGCAGAAACGTGACGCTGCCGAGCAGATATGTGTTGATGGCAAAAAAATCCCACAGTAGCGGCGATCGGATGTTCGGCCAGATGCCGCGCTCGCTGGGATATGGGAAGAGCCAGAACGCGAGCCAGGGCCGCCCGAGATGGATGATCGGGAACGTGGCACCGATCGAGAGCGCGAAAACGGTGATTACTTCGGCGCAGCGGGTCACCGGGCGGCGCCAGGTGGCATTCGCCAAACGCAGAATCGCGGAGATCAGCGTGCCGGCATGGCTCAGGCCGATCCAGAAAACGAAATTCGTGATGTAAAAGCCCCAGAAAACCGGGCGGCGAATTCCAGCGACACCGATTCCCGCGTATATCTGCCAGGCAAACGCGCAGAGCGCGGCAACAACGACGCCACCGAAGAGCGCCAGAAAAGACCAATAGCGCCCTGACGCGCCTCCGAGCGGCCGCAGCAGGTCCTCGGTTATTTGCTCAGGCGTTTTAGCTGCCATGCCAGGAATCCTTTTGCAAATACGTGACCTTGGGCATCGTGCCCAGCTCGCCGAGAAGCTTTGTGCCTCGATTGCCGCGTGCCAGCCGAGAGACTTCGCTATCGGGATCGCTCAAATCGCCGAACACCATGGCCTTCGTGGGACAGGACTGCACGCAGGCGGGCTGGATTTCGCCATCCTTCACCGCGCGCTTTTCCGCTTCGGCCTGAATTTCGCCGGCTTTGATGCGCTGCACGCAGAAAGTGCATTTTTCCATCACGCCGACTTCGCGCAGCGAAACGTCCGGATTCAACTGCAGGTTCAGCGGCTTATCCCACTGCGGGTTGTACCAGTTGAAGAAGCGAACATTGTAAGGACACGCGTTGGCACAATAGCGCGTGCCGATGCAGCGGTTGTAGACCTGTCCGTTGAGACCTTCGATCGTGTGGTAGCTCGCGAATGTGGGGCAGACCGGTTCACAGGGCGCGGCGTCGCACTGCTGGCAGAGCACGGGCATGAATTTCGTCTTCACGTCCGGAAATTCGCCTTCGAAATAACGCTCCACGCGGATCCAGTGCTTGGCGCGGCCGCGCGCGGCCTGCTCTTCGCCGACGGTGGAAATATTATTTTCCGCATGGCAGGCGACCACGCAGGCTTCGCAGCCGGTGCAGCGGTCGAGATCGATCACCATGCCCCATTGATGCGGCATTTTTGCCCCTTCCCTAGCGATGCGTCAGATCCTTCGGCGTTTCTTCCATGCTGGCGCCGAACATTGCGAGTTTGCCTTCGCCGACGCGCGAAACTTTGACGCGAGTGGCGGCCCACGCGAGTGACTGGAATGGCTCGACCGTCATAGGCGCGAGAATCGAAATGGGGTTCGCGCCGCGGCCGGTGGCGTAGCGCGTGAAATTCGTGTGGCCCTGGCCGATAGGCATGGCGATCACGTCCGGCGCGATCGCGGGAGTCACGAGCGCCGGCGCGCGCAGCGTGCCGTGTTGCGACGCGACTTCCACGGTGTCGCCCATTTTCACGCCGAGCTTTTCCGCGGTGCGATTGTTGATCTCAACCCAGGTGCCCCACATCACGCTCGAAAGCGGATCGGGCGACTCCTGCATCCACGGCAAATGCGCGAGCGACCCGTCGTAGAACAACTGCGATGCAAAAGGCTGGAAATAGAACGGGAATTCGCCAGGGCTTCCATCGAACTCGGGATTCGGCTTCACCTTCGGGTGGGTCGCAGGCCTCACCGACGGAGCAGGGCTTTCCCCCACACTCCACCAACCTCCCTGTGCTTGCGCATTCGACCAGAATTGGTCTGCGTCTTTCGCGCCTTGCTTACCTTTTTCTCTGTAGAGATTCGCAAACGCCGTCTTCAAGGCCTCCTCGTAGGTCTTCCATGGCAGGGCTTTGGCGGCGTTGCCGCCGAGCTGCTGCGCCACGTCGAGCAAGACATCCGGCATCGAACGTGTATTGTGCAGCGGGGCCATGACTGGCGGCGCGAGACTGGCGATCGTGTGCATCGATCCGGATTCGGGCGCGTCGTCGAGCCAGGATTCGAGCGGCGAATGATCGGGAAGGATCAGATCGGCGAAGGCGCTGGTTTCGTCGATAAAGCTGCTGAAGCTCGCGACGAATCCAGCCTTCTCGACCATTTCACGAAAGTGCTGCGCTCCCGGAGTTCCGAAAATCAAGTTGGCGTCATGCAGTAGAAGTACCTGAGGAGGCTTCGTTCCAGGATTCATGACCTCGTAAATCGGGAAAGAAGCCGGACCATCCAAGGAGAGATGCGTGGGCTTGCCCGTTAATAACTCAGAGCCACGGACAGCAAGCGCGGGGCTGAACGTAAGGCCTCCAGGCTTCCCCACGCTTTCAAGGAGAGCGTTCAGGGCATTCACGGCGCGCGCATTGAACAAGCCGTTCGTGTGGGCGGCGGGGGCGTCGCCAATCAACGCGACACAGGGAGAATTATTGGCTGCCTCATGAGCGATCCGCACGATCGTCGCAGCCGGAACGCCCGACTGTTTTTCCACTTCCTCAGGCGTGAAATTCGGCAGACCCGCGGACCAGCCGTCGAGGAGCGAACCAGCCTGGCCGGCGGCCGTGGGCGGCCGCAACTTGTCGCGCAGGATTACGTGCGCGATGCCGAGAGCCAAAACACCGTCAGTACCGGGCCGCGAAGCAATCCACTCGTCGGCACTAGCTCCGGTCTGCGAAACTCGCGATTCGAAATGCACGAACTTGCCGCGCTGGCCGGCGCGGCCCTTTCGCATGTGGCCGTAGCCAATAGATTGCGCAACGGGCGAATTCCAGGTCCCCAGGAAATCGGCGCCGAACGATATGACGTAGTTCGATTGGCCCAAATCAACCATCGATGGCGCGCCGTACCCAAAACTCTCGTAACTCGCTTGCCATGTTACGTTGGAGTCGAGAAACGCAAATTCTATGTGACCGCCCTTGAGAGCGTAGGAGAAAGCCTCGACGATTGTTTTCCGCTGGCCCCGAAGCGGTGGAGTTACGAAACCAAACCAGCCATTCACCGGATTTTGAACTTGCCTTGCAGAAAGCTGCGCGACGAGTTGCTTGATGGCTTCGTCCCAGGTGATTTCTTTGAATTGGCCGGAGCCGCGCGGGCCGGTGCGCTGGAGCGGGGTGCGGATGCGGTCGGGATGATAGGTGACCTGCAATTCGCCGTGGCCGCGGGGGCAGAGCTTGCCCTGGCTGATGGGGTGAGCGGGATTGCCCTGGATCATTTTCGCCAGGCCCATTTTCATGATGCCCAGATGGCCGTTGCGGACGACTTCGGCTTCGCCCTGCATCACGCGGACGAGGGTGCCGCAGCCGGCGGGGCAGAGCGTGCAGATGCTGGGCTTCCAGGTGGCGATCCCGGGCAGCAAATCCTCTTCGGGGATGAAGCGGATGAGCTGGTGGTCGGGGTTGCCGCAGCCCTCCAGAGCCGCCGCCGCGCCGCCTGCCGCCGTGATTTTCAGAAAGTCTCTACGTTCCATGGGCATCTAGTGGGCGCCGCCAGTTTGCATGGTTAGACATCCTGCACTACCGGAGTCCCCCGTCTTTTGTGTCGAATAGAATGTGCACCGATCGATTGTTTTGTATAAGTTACGGACGTTTCTATTCGACTCGTGTGTCGAATAGAAATGAAGCTGAGACCCGGTGCTTGGCCCCGACGTTAGGCCCCGGAACGAGCTTGAGGTAGCTCCGGGCAGAGCGGTGCTCGGCGAAGCACAGACAAGATTGTCCGTGCCACTCAAAACCTGAACCGCGCCGCGTCCGAATTTGGGTGCTGCGTTCATCGTTTCCAGATTACCTGTCCCTGGGCGAAAGAAAATAATCTTCGCCTGTGGACTTTTTTCTTTCTCATTCCGTCTCATGGAACTTCAGGGGCTAAAGCCCCTTTGCGTTTTGCCTCGCTTATGTCGCCCGTAAACGGGCGACCCACAAATCGCCCCTGCCCCCTAAAAATGGCACGTCACGCAATCGATGGATGCGTTGTTCTGCTTGTGGCATTGAACGCAGAAACCCATCGTGTGGTCCACCGCTCGCTCGGCGACGGTCATGGTGTGCAGATCGCCATGGCACGTGGCGCAATCGACTCCGGCACGGATGTGCGGAGCGTGATTAAACTTCACATGTGCGGACGGCTCAAATCCGTAGACGCGCTGCCAGGGAACTTCCTCGCCGCGGGCTTTATAAGCGGCTAGCTTTTTGATTTCGGGCTTGTCCGTGGCGATCGCCTGGTGGCAGGTCATACACAGACTGACGCTCGGAATTCGCGTATCGGGCCCCTGGTCGACTCCCGCATGGCAGAAGGTGCACTGCAGACCGTTCGCAAGATGCACTTTGTGGGTGTAGGCGATGGGCTGAACCGGTTTCGAGCGCGTGCCGAAAAATTCCTTTACCGCGTCAGCGACGCTGCGATGCTCGACCGTGAACACGGGCGAACTTTGACCGGACGACGGCGCAGATGGCTGCGAGGACGTGCTCGAATCCTGAGCGGGCAGCGCACGGATCAAGAGCGCCCCCCCTAGGACGATCACGCCGAGAATGAGAACGACACGTATCCAACGATGTAAGCCGGGACCGAACAACGACGACGCACCCTCGTGAAAGAGTTTATTGCTGGCGGACTGCACATACTACATGCGCCTCCATGGCGTGTAAACTCAGAATTGGGCGAATCTGACAGACGCGCCCTTTGCTGATACAGGTGCACGTATTATGATTGTTTGCGGACGCGCTGACCCGGCATCGGCCGTTTAATTCGGCTTCAGGAAGGTTGGAACGTGGGATTTAACGTTTCCGTGCGGCAGGTCGACTCCGTGACGCTGGTGACGATCACGGGGTCGGTGATGTGGGCCGAGGCTGAGGCTTTGCACGAAATGTTTCGCGATCTGCTGGCCAAGGGGCAGAAGCGGATTCTGCTGAACTTGAGCAGCGTGAAACATCTGGACAGCTCCGGGATCGGGGCACTGGCATGGGCTTACGTCACAGTGCGGAAGGCCGGCGGCGAGCTGAAGATGATTCATTTGAGCAAGCAAGTGCAATATTTGATGGAGCTAACCAGCCTTTACAAGATCTTCGAGGATTTTGGGGATGAGGAGTCGGCGCTGGATAGCTTTAAGTAGCGGCGCGGGCGCCCAGGTTTGTCGGCCTCCGGGGCGCGCGTTTTGACCGGAATTGATTTGTCACACTCCTTCGAATGGACCTGTCGCATTTTATCTTGACGGGGGGGAGTTTGCGGGTACTCTTTGTCGGGTTCGGACGCGTCTACAATCGGCATACGTGCCCGCGTTCGGCCCGGGGGAGTGCGATGACCAGGATTTCCGCGCTTGTTTTGCCTGCCTTTTTTGTTTCCACTGCAATTTTCGCCATGGCCGCGCCGCGTACGGAGGCGCAGATTTTGCCGCCGCTGGCAACGCAGCCGGGGCAGACGGTAGTGTCTCCCCAATCGCAGGCGATGAAAAATTTCACTCCGGTGACGGACGAAATGCTGCGCAATCCTTCGCCGAATGACTGGCTGATGTACAGCCGGACCTATGACGCTTTCCGCGACAGCCCTCTTACGCAAATCAACACGAAGACGGTGAAGAACCTGCGCATGGCGTGGGTACGCGATCTGGAAGACGGCGTGACGGAGACGATTCCGATCGTGCACGACGGAGTGATGTACGTAATCGCGCCCGGCGGATTCGTGGACGCGCTGGATGCCACGAACGGCGATTTCATCTGGGAGTACCGGCGGGCGTTCAAGAATCCGGGCATCGCCACGAACGAACGCACCAAGGCGCTGGCGATCTACAAGGATATGGTCTATTTCACGGCGGCGGACGGCTACGTGGTGGCGCTGGACGCACGCACAGGTAAAGTGCGCTGGGAAACGCTCAAGGGCGAGACGCAGAACACTTCGGGCGCGATTGTGGTGGACGGCAACGTGGTTTCGGGCGGCACGTGCGGCAAGGGCAGCGACAGCTGCTTCATCGAAGCGGACAATGCCGACACGGGCGAGAAGGTCTGGCGGTTTTTCACCGTGGCGCATCCGGGCGATCCGGGGTTTGCGTCGTGGAATCAGGACGACAATTCGCACTCGATGACGTCGACATGGGGGCTGCCGGGGAGCTTCGACAGCAAGCGGGACGTGCTCTATTACGGCGTGGCGAATCCAATGCCGGACCAGCGGATGCAGCGGCACAACGGCAATCCGGACGGCACCGGGCGCGTCTCGCCGGCCGACCTCTACAGCAATTGCACTCTGGCGCTCGACCCGAAGACGGGAAAGCTGATCTGGTATTACCAGCATCTGCCGGGGGACGACTGGGACACTGACCATACGCACGAGCGCACGCTGGCGCATGTGGCGTTCAATCCCAATCCGAAATTCGTGAAGTGGATCAACCCCATGGTGCCGCGCGGATCAATGCACGATATCGCGGCGATGGTGGCGGAGGGCGGAACGATTTTCGTCCTGGACCGCAACAACGGGCAATTCTTGTGGGCCACGCCGTTTCCGTATGACGATCCGAACTACATCATGTCGGATATCGACGTGAAAACCGGACAGACCAAGCTGAACTGGGATCTGGTGTTCAAGCAGCCGGGCGATCGTCACATCACCTGCTACTGGAACACGCGGAGCTATTGGCCGACGGCGTATCACGAAGCGAACGAGTCGCTATTCGTGCCGTTCATCGACAACTGCCGGGACAACCAGATCGCCGGTCCGGGGGTGAAAGCGGGATGGAAAGTGATTCCCCGCCCTGGATCGGATCCGAACAAGTTGACCGGGCTATCGAAGGTGAATCTTTCGACCGGCGAACAGCTGCGATTTGACGTGGGCCGGGCGCCGGGCAACGGGGCGACGCTCACGACGGCAGGCGGACTGGTATTTCACGGCGATATGAGCCGCCGGTTTCGCGCGTTCGACGTGAACACGGGCGAGAAGCTCTGGGAAGCGATCCTGGGCGGGAACATTTCGGTGAGCACGATTACTTATGCAGTGAATGGCAAGCAGTACGTCTGCGTGATGACCGGTTTCAACCTGAAGGTGCCAGAGCTCGCGGCGGAGGTTCCCGACATGCACACGCCGAGCGGTCACAACTCCATCTACGTATTCGCACTTCCGTAACCGCTGGTTGGGGCGCCGCGTCTTATTTTAGAGCGCGTAGTGGTATGATTCGGGCAAGTCAGGGCGGAAGGTAGTTAGCTCCGGGGTGGGAAAGGGCTAGGTACAGCCATGAAGCTCAATCGACGAAAATTGCTCTCGCTGATCGGGGTGTCTCCAGCGGTCCTCGCCGGCACTCCTGCGCTCGCGGACGACAAGAAGAAAAAGGCCGCCGCTCCGGCAGTTCACACCCACGAAAAGTTCGAAGCCATTAATCCGAAAGGGCTGCCTCCCGCGGTTCAACTGGTCCCCATGGCGCCGCGTCTGGACACCCTCGACGGCAAGACTATTTTCCTCGTTTCCGACGGGTTCGCCGGAGCGGACCGCTTCCTCGCGCAGATCGCCATATGGTTCCAGAAGAACATGCCGAGCGTGAAGACGATTTACCGTCTGAAAGCCGGAGCGTATTTCGATGATGACCCCAAGCTGATGGCGGAAATCAAAGCGCAGGGCAACGCCATGATCATGGCGTACGGGCATTGAAGCACCTGCACACCAGCGACCGTCGGTCACTGCATGCAAGTGGAAAAGATGGGCTTCCCGACCGCTCCCCTGGTCACAATTGCCTTCGTAGGTCTCGCTAGATCCAACGCCGCCAGCCGCGGCATGCCGAACGAACGCATCTGCTTCCTGCCGCATCCAATGACGAACAAGTCGGACGAGGAGATGTATAAGGTCCTCGAAGGCAACGATCCGGTTAGCAACAAACCGCTGATGCCGGAAATAATCGCCGCTTTGACGGTGCCTCTGACCGCCGAGGAGAAGAAAACGGGCAGCATCAGTCCGGATGTCGGTCCGCCCACTTACTCAGGCACTCAAGATGAGCTGCAACGCCTCTATTGCGATAACAACCTGACCGATTACATGCCCATCATCCTGCCCACCGAGGAAAAGGTGGAGGCGATGCTGAATGGTACGAGCCACAAGCCCGACGAGATCATCGGGAAATTGAGCGCCGCCCAGGGTGCGCAACCTTCGTGGACGTTTACGGTCAGGCACGTGGCCATCAATGCGGTGATGGCCGGCGCGAGTCCGGAACACTTGCCGGTGATTCTAGCGATCTCTTCCACGGGTCAGCCATCGCTGTTCAGCTCGACGTCGTCGTTCACCCGCATGGTGATGCTGAACGGCCCCATCTCCGACCAAATCAAGATGAACTACGGCATCGGCGCGATGGGGCCGTTCGCCGAACCCAATGCGGTGATCGGCCGTGCGTGGACGATTCTTTCGAAGAACCTCGGCGGCTGCGGTGTTCCCGGACTCAGTTACCTGGGCACCCTGGGATCCAACTTCAACTACAACAACCTGTGCATCGCAGAGACGGAAAACAGGCTGCCGGATGGGTGGAAGCCGTTCCACGTGCAGAAGGGATTCAAGGCCGACGACAGCGTCGTCAGCATCTTCAGCGGCTGGAGCCTGAACAACATCGCCTGGTTCAGTGCTCTGAAATACAACGATGTGATCAAGAACTGGCTGACGCATTTCTTCTCGTTTGGAACCGGCGCCGCAACGGTGATGCTCGATCCGACCATCGCCCGCGAGGCGAGGGAGATGGGATACAACTCGAAGGAAGAGCTGTGCGACTACTGGTCGAAGAACACGAAAACGCCGGCTTGGCTCTATTGGGACACGCATCGGGGCGAGTTGAAGCAGGCCCAGGATGGCGTGGAACCGTACGCCTCTTACCTGAAGATGGGCGACGCCGACATTCCGTTCCAGCGCTTCTATCGCCGCGGCCGCTTTGGCGCGCCACCCCCTACCACGCCCGATCCGAACCCTAAGTCCTCCATCGAGCTAATCGTGCTGGGCGGAGAGACAAATACGTACTTCGCCGGCGGCGATTTCAGCTATGTGACCAGCGCGTCGGTCGACAAATGGCGGTAGTTCGGGGCTGACAACGAAGTTTGACGTTTGCCGGGAGAGGGCGCGGAGAACGAATCGTTCTTCGCGCCTTTTTCATTTAGGTGGCTGGAGTGGCAGTTTTGCGCGACGGGTTGAAGAACGGCAGTTCTCGCACCGTGGCGCGGACTTTGTGGCGGACGGCTTCGACGGTGAGTTCCATTTGCAGCTCGGCGCCCGGAGTGGCGTGGGCGCGCCCGACGGATGCGAGCGCTATCATTTTCTTGAGGCTGGGCGACCAAGTCGTGGACGTCGCCTTGCCGATTTGCGCTACGCCCCGGTAGACCGGGACCGCGACGCGCGATGCAGTGCTCGCAATTTGAGGGGCCAGGCCGATGTCATCGTAGATTCTCTCCACATCATCCCAGTTGATATCCAGCCCCACCAGAGCACGCTTTGATCCCTGGCGGGTTTCTTCCTCCAGCGCGTCGCGTCCAATGAAGGTTTCCTTTTTCAAATCGACCAAGCGGCCGAGGCCGATCTCATACGGCGAATATTTTTGCGATTCGATGAGCGCTTTCTTGCTGCCGGTGTAATCGACGTCGATCAGGATCAGGCCCGCTTCGATACGGGCGACATCGAGCGCCAGCATCCCCGCGGGGTGCAGATCGAATGGGCCGCCGTGCGCGATCAGGGCGTCCCAGATTTTCGGGGTATCGTTCCAGGGCATCCAGATTTCGTAGCCGAGGTCGCCGGTGTAGCCGGTCCGCGAAATCTCCACGGCGACGCCGGCGATTGTGGCGGGCGTCACGCGGAAGTATTTCAGATTTGCGATCGCCGCGCCTGCCACGGACTGCAGCAGCCCGGTTGAAGTGGGGCCCTGAACCGCGAGCGCTGCAACTTCCGCGGAAATGTCGTCGATTTGCACGTCGAGGCGCAGAGAATTCTGGTGGAACCACCGCAGGCTTGGTTCGGCGGCGGTCCAGCGATAAAGATTTTCGCCCAGGCGGGAAATGGTCCCGTCGTCGATCACTTTTCCCTGCTCGTCGCACCAGCAGCAATAGATGGCCTGCCCGACCGAGACGCGGTGAATGTCGCGGGTGATGACGCGATTGATGAATTTCGCGGCGTCCGGGCCGCTGATGCGGTATTTGAATAGCGGTGAGACGTCGATCATGGCCGCAGCGTTGCGGATGGCGTTGTATTCGTGCTCGTGATGCATTTCGTAGACGCTGGCGGCGTAGTAGCCGGACCATTCGCGGAAATTGAGGCTTTCGCAAAGCTGCATCACTTTTTCGTGGACGGCGGTTCCTATCGGCACGATCGCTCCTTACGAATTACTCGCGCGCTGCGGCTGGTCTTGCGACGCAGGCGTATTCTACGCTGCATTTAAACACAGAGGACACTGCATCGGCACGGAGTCCAGTGAGAAATCGACGCCTACCGCAGAAACGCAGAGGGTGCGGAGAAATACTGTAGAATGTCGCGTCCTTGATTTGCGCTTTCTGCGG
This sequence comes from uncultured Acidobacteriota bacterium, assembly GCA_963800535.1. GTDB lineage: Bacteria > Acidobacteriota > Terriglobia > Acidiferrales > UBA7541 > Palsa-295. Next base: position 65,350 of record CAWDBK010000003.1, on the reverse strand, counting down.
CGCAGCTCTTCCTTATGGCCAAGAAATACGACGTAATCGTGATCGGCGGCGGGCACAACGGGCTGGTGAACGCGGCCTATCTCGCGCGGGCGGGCAAGCAAGTGCTCGTGCTCGAGCGGCGGCATGTGCTGGGCGGAGCCGCGGTGACCGAAGAGATTGTCCCGGGATTCAAATTCTCCGTTTTTTCCTACGTGGTCTCGCTGCTGCGGCCAGAAATCATTCGCGATCTGGATTTGCCGCGGCATGGACTGGAAATCCTGCCGCTCGACGGCACGTTCACGCCGGCGCTCGAAGGTAAATATTTGTGGCGAGTGAACGATCATGCGAAGACGCGCCGCGAGCTCGAGCGGCACTCAAAGGTGGACGCCGAAGCCTACGACGAATTCGCGCAGGCCATGGTCGCCATGTGCCGGTTCGTGAAGCCGATTCTGGCGATGGTGCCGCCCGATCCCACTTCCCTGCGTCCGAGCGACCTAAAAAAGCTCGCGGGGCTGGGGCGGCGTTTCCAGAAGCTGCCGGCGGAGGACAAATACAACCTGGTCCAGCTGATGACCATGAGCGCCGCCGATTTTCTGGATCAGTGGTTTGAGACGGACATTCTGAAAGCGACCATGTCATCTTCGGGAATCATCGGCACATTTCTGGGGATTCGCTCGCCGGGCAGCGCGTACGTGCTGCTGCATCATTACATGGGAGAAATCGACGGCGCGTTCCGCTCGTGGGGATTCAGCCGGGGCGGCACGGGTGCGATTTCGAATGCCATTGGCGCGGCGGCGCGCGAAGCCGGCGCCGATATTCGGATGGAGACGGCGGTCGAGAAAATTCTGGTGAAGGACGGAGCTGCGCGAGGCGTGGTGCTTGAGGGCGGGGAGGAGATTCTGGCCGGAAGTGTGTCTTCCAGCGTCGATCCCAATCTCACGTTCCTGAAATTCATCGAATCGCGCGAGTTGCCCGGTGATTTCCTCGAAGAAGTGCGCCGTTACAAGTACCGCGGCTCGTCCGGCAAGGTAAACCTGGCGCTCGATGGGCTGCCGGAATTCACGTGCCTGCCCGGTACGGGACGGCATCTTCGCGGCGCGATTTCGATTTCGCCGTCGATGGAATATTTGGAGCGCGCCTACGACCAGGCCAAATACGGCGAATTCTCGCGGCGGCCGTACATCGATATGGTGATTCCGTCGCTCACCGATCCATCCGTCGCGCCGCCCGGCAAGCACGTGCTTTCGTGCTTCGTGCAGTACGCACCCTACAAGCTGAGCAGCGGCACCTGGGACGAACAGCGCGAGGCGTTTGGCGACACCGTGATCGACACGATTTCCCAATACGCGCCGAATTTGAAACAACTCATCGTCGGCAAACAGGTGATGACGCCGCTCGATATCGAACGGACGACGGGACTGACCGAAGGCAATATTTTCCAAGGCGAGCTGTCGCTCGAGCAGCTTTTCTTCTTGCGGCCTGTCGCAGGGTGGGCGCACTACCACACTCCGATCCGTAATCTTTTCATGTGCGGATCGGCGACGCATCCGGGTGGCGGGATCATGGGCGCTCCGGGCCGGCTGGCGGCGCTGGAAATGCTCGGCGAAACCGGAAAGGCGAAGAACTGACCGTGGCGACTGCGCGCGAGATCGTCATCGTGGGTGGCGGGCATAACGCGCTTGTGACCGCGTTCTATCTTGCGCGCAAGGGTCTGAAGCCGTTGGTGTTGGAGCGGCGCGCAATCGTGGGCGGCGCGGCGGTGACCGAAGAGATTTCTCCGGGCTTTCGATGCTCGACGCTGGCGCACGCAGGCGGGCCGCCGCATTCGGCGATCGTGAGCGACATGCAACTGGCGAAGCACGGATTGCAGAAGCTGGAGGGGCCAATTCGGCTGTTCGCGCCGACTCTCGACGGGCGCGCGTTGATTCTGGCCAACGATCCGAAAGCAGCAGCGCGCGAAATAGAAAGCTTCTCGAAGCTCGATGCTGTCAAATATCTCGAATTGGACGCGACGCTCGGGCGCGCGTCCGCGATCGTGGGCGAACTACTGACTCTCACGCCGCCGGTGATTGAGAAACCTTCGAACGACGACCTTTGGAAGCTGCTGAAAGTGGGGCGAAAGCTCCGCGGGCTCGGCAAGAAAGAAATGATGCGCCTGCTGCGCTGGGGGCCGATGCCGGCGGCGGATTTCGTAGCCGAGTATTTTGAGACGGACGTGCTGCGGGCTGCCGTGGCCGCGCGCGGGATTTTTGGAGCGGCCATGGGGCCGTGGTCGGCGGGATCAACGGCGTTGCTGCTCTTGCGCGCGGCGTCCGATCCCTCGCCAGTCGGGAATTCTGCATATCCGCGTGGAGGCATGGGCGCGCTTACCGCCGCGATGGCCGCGGCTGTGCGGGCCGCGGGCGCGGAGATTCGCACGGACGCGGCCGTCGAACGGATCCTCGTGAAGAAAGGCGCGGTGACCGGCGTGGTGCTGCGCGGTGGCGAGGAAATCCCCGCGAAGCGCGTGGTTTCGGGCGTCGATCCGCAACGAACGTTTCTGCAATTCCTCGATCCGGGGAACCTGCCGCCGAGCTTTGCCGCGAAGATTCAGAATTACCGCTGCAAGGGTGTGGTGGCCAAGGTGAACCTGGCGCTCGACGCCCTGCCTGCGTTCACCGCTTTGCGCAGTTCAGACGCGACTCAGGCGCTCAGCGGCCGAATCCACATTGGGCCCGGCATCGATTATCTGGAGCGCGCGTTCGATGCTTCGAAGTATGGCGACGTTTCTCGCGCGCCATTTCTCGACATTTCGATTCCGTCGATTCTGGACGATTCACTGGCGCCCGCGGGAAAGCACGTGATGTCGATCCACATGCAGTTCGCGCCCTACAAGCTCAAGAGCGGCGATTGGAAGGAGCAACGTGAGGCGCTTGGAGACACGGCAGTGAAAACGCTTACCGGGTATGCGCCGGACTTACCGGGTAAAATTCTGGCACGCCAGATTCTGACGCCGCGCGATCTGGAGGAAACCTACGGCCTGACCGGCGGGCATCCTTACCACGGCGAGCTGGCGCTCGATCAGCTTTTCACCATGCGGCCGCTGCTGGGATGGGCGCGTTACCGGACGCCGGTGAAAGGACTTTATCTTTGCGGATCGGGAACGCATCCCGGCAACGGCGTGACGGGAATTTCCGGCGCCAACGCCGCGCGGGAGATTCTGAAAGACGTTCGCTGACCGGTATCTTTACTGCGGATTCCCGAATCGTTTCGTCAACAGGTATACCGGGTAGCTCGCCAGCAACAGCGCGATTCCCCACACACTATTTCGCTTGTCGCTGAAGAACGCGCCGACCAGGAACGCCGCAGATCCCGCTACCGCCAGCGCGGTCGTCCACGGGTACCCCCATGTCCGATACGGCCGCGGCGTGTCTGGTTCGCGCTTGCGCAGCATATATACCGCGAGGTACGAAAGCCCGTACTTCGCGACGAAGAAAAATGTGGTAATCGCAATCACTTGATCGAATGAGCCGGTCAACAAGAACGCGAAGGACACTAGAATGCTGGCCAGAAGCGCCAAAGAGGGAGTGCCGCCGCGATTTACGCGCGCGAACACGCGGAGGCCCCAGCCGTCGCGGCTCATGGCAAATATATTCCTGGTGGAAGCGAGAACAACCGCGTTTATGAGAGAGAACAGCGCAATGATCATCAAAACTTCAACGAATGTTTCACCTGCCGGGCCGAATATCACCGCGCCCAGCGCCGCCATCGGCAAATCGGTCTTCGCCACGCCCGCCAGTCCCAGGCCATGAAACAGCGCGGCGTTGATCAGCAGGAAGATCCCCGAAAGTAAGACGACCGTAGTGACCATCGATCGCGGTATTTCGCGGCCGGGATTCACGATCTCGTCGCCGAAATAGATCGAGCTGTACCATCCGTCGTACGTGAAAATCACTGCCTGCAGCACGAGAACGTACGCAAACAGGAGCGGCATTCCAAAATGGAGCTGGGCATCAGAATGCTCTACCGGCGCGCCATGCCGCACCAGGAATGCGCCAACGATCAGCACGATGAAAACGACAGCCGTCGCCGCGCTCGTGAAATTCTGAACTTGGCTGCCCCAGCGGATTCCTCGCCACTGCAAAATCGCAATGAACACGACCACGGCAGCACCCGTTGCAACCGGATACTGAATACCGGGCAGCAGGTCGCGCGTGTAGTCGCCGATCAACAAGGCGGCCGCCGCCACGGCACTGCAGTTGCTGATCCAATCGTTCCATCCGACCGCGTATCCTATGTAATCACCATAAGCCCGCCGCGCGATTGTGTAGTAACCGCCGGCACTGGGCATCATCGCGCCAACCTCCGCGAGCGACCACGCGCCGAGCAGTGAGTACAACGCGCCCAAGGCCCACGCCGACATGATCAGCCATTCGGAGGGCATCTCCGCGGCGATCTTCGACGGCTTTCCCATGATTCCCGAGCCGATCGAGCTGCCGAGAGAAACTGCAATCCCGAACGTCACGCCGAGAATGCGCAGCATGCTGCCGGTGGAATGTGATTTGTGTTGCGGAGTTTCGTCGAGCAGGAATTCCTCCCGCAAATACGGAAAGGAGGGTAGCAAAACTCTGGCGCGCAACGCGGATGTTTCACTGCGTCAGAGGGAAAAGTCGAAGAGCGCAGCTACTACAGAATCGCTGAGACGGAGGTGCCGGCAGCGGCGAAGACCGAGGACATTTCGGCGCGAGCCAGCGGCAGGAACGCGTCGACAACCTGCGGATCGAACTGGGTGCCGCGGCAATCTATGAGGCGGCGAATGGCTTCTTCGACCGGCAGGCCGGTGCGATAGGGGCGGTTGGAAACCATGGCGTCAAACGAATCGATCACAGAGACGATGCGCGAGCCGATGGGAATTTCCTCGCCCGCCAACCGCGCAGGATAACCCTTGCCGTCGAAGCTCTCGTGATGATGCAGGATCATCAGGCTCGCCCGTTCCATTCCCGGCACATGGCGAAGAACGGCCCAACCATATTCCGGATGTTTTTTCATCACGTTGTATTCTTCGTCGGTGAGCCGCGCGGGCTTGTTCAGAATCGAGTCGGGGATGCCGATCTTGCCGATGTCGTGAAGCAGCGCCGCGACCTCCAGATCGGAAAGAGTGGCCTGATCGAAGCCGAGTTCCATGGCCACGTGCATGGCCCATTCCGCCAGGCGCGTGCTATGCACTCCGGTGTTCAAGTCCTTCAGGTCGAGCAGCTGATTGAACGCGCAAATCAGCGATGTGCGCAGAGCCGAAAGCTGTTCCTCGACGGACTTGATCTGCACCGCGGCCGTGCACCACTGCTGGAGAAGTTTGGTCGAGACCGGAAGATCGGTCATCGATTTCAGGTCGCCGCCCAGCAAGGCGGGCATTTCGATCACAGCAGACGCGGCTGTATCTGTCCTCAGCATGGCAGTGTCCCGTCCGGCCTAGTGAAGCTGAACCAAGCCCTGAAGCGGGGCCATCGACGTCAGGGTCCAGTTCACGTTCAAGCGTCCGTAACCCATCGTCAAGTTGATGAATTTCTCGTGCGTGAAAGCCCAAGCGGCCTGGTTCTGGGACGAGTTGGACTGGAGATTCTGCACCAGCGACGCGGTACCCGCGACCATCGGCGAGCTAAACGATGTACCCCAGCCGGCGGCATACAAGCCGAAGGGGTACGTGGTGATCACGCCTTCACCCGGAGCCGCGACCCAGACGATTTGATCGCCGTAGTTCGAGAAGCTCGAGCGCTGATCTTGATTGTTTGTCGAAGCAACACCGAGCACGTATTGCTGCCAAGCGGCCGGGTAAACGGTGGTGTTCTCGCCTTCGTTACCGGCTGACGCTACCAGGATCACGTGCTTGCTGTTCGCGTATTTCAGCGCGTTGTTGAACTCGGTCGAGCCCTGCGCCATGTCGAAGCTCATATTGATCACGCTGGCGTTGTTCTGAACCGAGTAGTAGACGGCGGCGATGATGTTGGAAAGCGAACCGTTGCCGTCCGGACCAAAAGCCTTCGCCGGCAGCAGCTTCGCGGTCGGCGCGACCAGATGAATGACGCCCAGCACCATGGTGCCGTGTCCGAATGCCTCATAGCCGTTACCATCGAGCATGTGCGCCGTATGTTGATCGAGCATGGCGGCGGTGTGCTGGTTCACGTATGCGGCCGGGCACGATCCGCAAGCCGGAGGAGCGGACATATTGACGTCGTTCAACTCGTTGCCGCCCGCCTGGTTGCGCGTAAAGTCCCAACCCGGCATCAGGACGCCCTGAAGGGCCGGATGCGTGGGATCGACGCCCGTGTCGATATCAGCGACGATGCCCGAACCCGTGAGGTTGAAATTGTTCTGCGCTTGCGGAAGCTGAATGATGCTCGCGGCCGGCTGGTTCACGTATCCATACGTGACAGTCGTCCCGTAATAGTTCACCGGCGAAGTTTCCCACAGGCCTGCAGGCGCGCCCGTCGTTGTGCTCGGGGTCGTGGGGTTCGGAGGGATGTTCAGAACCTGGTCAGGCTCAGCGTCAATGATTCCAGTCGCCAGCGAGAGAACGTTCGCGAGGAGATTCGGCAACAGGCCATTGGACGAGCGCACCAGGAAAAGCTGGCCCTGGTTACCGTCAAGATTGCCGACTACGGAGCAGGCGTGAAGCAGGCATATAAGTTTGAGTCCAGGCAAACCGGCATTCGTGCGCACAATGACGCCGGGCTGCGGCTGCGTGAGGCTCGAAACCGTATTTCCAAGGTTGGACAGGATGCCGCCCAAGAGTCCCTGTGCCGATGCCGACTGGCAAGGAATGCCGATTAGAAGAACCAAAGCAAGCCAGATTTTCCCACGCATGAGGTTTACTGCTCCTTTTGCGATGCTGCCAGATGGCATTGCCGCTGCGAGCCGATGACCCGTAAATTTTCTCGTCCGTGCCGGGACCGGGCCATAGTACGTTTGGCTCATTCTGGCGGAGCTTCGCATTCACTTAATCCTTTTCGGACGCGTTTTTCTCGTCCGCATGATCTTCTTAAACGCTTTAGAATCATATGACAGCGGCAGTAGCGACCCAGGTGGTAGGATCGGCTCGACTAAAGCCAGCTGAAGCTCTTCCGCTGGAAGCTTCACCCGAAGATGGAAGCGGCCGTCCAAGTCACACTCGAGGTTGAACTCGCCAAACTTGCTGGTGAGCGTCTCAGCAACTACCTTACGGCCCTTTACCAAAGCTACGGGCAGCGCGCCCAGGCCTTCGCGCGGATCGGCCGAATGAAGCACTTGGCCGATGACGGCGACCTTGTCCGAGTCGAGTTGCGGCTCCATTCGGAGGTCGATGCGGTAGGTGCCGACCCCGAAGAGCAGCTGGCGCGCGACGGCGCCGCTGGAACGAATCCCGACTTGCGCGGGGCTCAAGCCGCTATCAAATAGCAGCTTGGCCGTGGCCACGACTCCTCGCTTCTGGCGTTTCGGCCCATGAATGGCGAATGCCCCTTTCATGGCGCGCACCGCGCTATCGGGCAGCTCCAGCGGGCTTTCCTGACGGGCGACCTGATGCACGTGCTTCCAAAGATTGAGAGCCTTGGAGCATTGCTTGCATTTCGTGTCGAGGTGACGCTGCATCGCCGCTTTTTCCTGCGGCCCGACGACTTCCCTTGCGAAATCGATCCACTTGTCCATCGAGTAGTGATCCATCTTCATCCCCCTCAGGATTTTTGAGTCCGGCGCGTCCCCCCTGCAAGGAATCCGCGCCGGCTCCTAGGCGTTCGATTCATAAGGGTACTGGCATGGGCGAAAAATATAGGGAGCTTTTAGAAGAACTGCCCACTGCAGGGCGTCTATAAGTTATTTCCTATCAATAAGAAAGGGGCCCAGTGGTAGGGGTGAGGGTACTCATAGCGAAGATCCTGCATCGCGCCTTGGACCGCGCGCGCTTTTCCGTCGCCCGCAGCGAGCCGAAGATAGAACTTATTCATGAACGCGGCGGTGGACTGATCGTGGACGTCCCAAAGCGTTAGTAGCAGTGAATGCGCGCCCGCATAGAGCAAGCCACGAATCAAGCCGAGCAACTCGTCGCCAGGGCTGACGGCGTTCATGCCCGTGGAGCAGCCGCTCAGGGTCACGAGTTCGGCCTCAAGCCGGAGTTGGTAGAGATCGTAGAGGTTCAGATAGGCATCGCCGAGGCGGATGCCGGAAAACATGGGATTGTCCTGGCGGAAGTTGCCGTGCGTGGCGATGTGAATGTATTTACTGTGTTCGCCTTTTTCGCGAAGCGCGGCGTGGTTAGCGGCTGCACCCACGATCAATCCCGCTCGCGGCAGGGCCTTCGCAACGGCTTGCACTTCGTCGAGGATCAGCGGAGCGCGCTCGTCCGGCACTCCCAGAATCAGGGAGGGACCGGCGGCCCCGGACGGCTTGCGCAAGCAGTGCGAGTAGATGCTGGAACTGGGCGCGTAAGAAATGGTGAACGAATCGATTAGGTATTGCCCACCGTCGTAGAGCGCGTGGAACGGCACGTAATGCAACATGCCGTGCGGCACGATAACCAGATGCCGCGCGCGGATGCGCTCGCGAAACGGGGATATGAGCTCTTTATGCAGGTTCGTGAGATGGGTCTGCACGGCGCCCAGCAGCGAATTCGTGAAGGCCTGCATGTATTCACTGCCCAGCCGGAACTTCGACATCTGGAACTGGACCATGCGCAGCAAATTTACGACGCGTGAAACAGGAGTGACGGGAACAATTTCGAATGAGTCGGCAGTCAGAATGGCGGCGACAAATTGTTCCTTGACGGTGAAGTACTCGACGATGGCCGTATCGGGCGGTAGTAGTTCGCGGATGGTTTTGAGGGAGGCGATAGCCGGTCCGGCGGCGTCGGATTCCATTTCGGTAGCCGGCAACTCGCGGAACGCGCGAAGCAATTCGTTCTCGTGAGCCTGAGCTTCTTTTTGGAGCTGCTCGATGCGCTCGCGCGAGGGCGCTTCTTTCCGCAACTGTTCATTTTCAATCCGGCGGTAATACCAGTTCAAATCCTCCCGCATCTCGCGGATTCGACGAACCAAGGCGCTTTGTCCCGCGTCGTCGGTGAGCGCCGCGTGTCCGTGTTGCACCAGAAGTTCGGCCAGGCTGCGCGATTTCGCCAACTCCATATAGCCGAATGCCTCCTCGGAGCAGTTTGGCCGGACCGCTTCATCCAGGCATAGGTCAACGAGACATTCGTACACTTCCAGACGGTTCTTCATAAAGGCGATCTTGAGTTCCTCGCCGTGAAGGCTGCTGCGCAGCGTTTCGAGCGCTTCGCGGGCCCTCTGGAACGAATCGTAGGCGGCGCGCGGATCGCCGGCGCTGTGCTGCGCCTGTCCCATCAGAAATTCGGCCTGGTAGCGAAGAACTGGCGCGTCGACCTTCTCAAGACGCTTGAGAGCGAGCGCACATTCTGATTGTGCGGCGGAGAGATCGCCCGACCGCAGGCCAATGCGCGCCAGAAGCAGATGGCACAAGACGGCTTTCCCGGGCAAGAACGAAGCGTCGAAGAATTTCGCGGCGGCGGTGCCGAGCCGGCGGGCTTCAAACAGACGGCCTTCGTCAAATAGCACCACGGCCTGATAGAGATCCATCAACCAGGGCCAGACGAGATTCTTCTCACGAACGAATTTCGGACGCGCCTGCGCAAATAGATCGAGCGAGGGGAGCGGCCTGCCGAGCTGGCTGAGAGCCATGGCCTCATTGGCCTGACATTTCGCTTCTTCGTAGCCCATGCCCAGCTTTTGAAACCGCTCATAGCCCTCATGAGCCGTTTCAAGCGCTTCGGTACTGAGGTTGAGCTCGAGATAGATTTCGGACAGATCGAAGTCGCACAACGCGAGGACGTAGGCGTCGCCGTTTTTCTCGCTTGCCACGCGCGCGGCCCGCAGCATCTCGATCGCACGGCCGTACTCGCCGCGAAGGTAATAGAGATAGGCGATGTTGTAGTCGGCTTGCGTGACCAGCAGCGCCATACCCTGCTGCACGCACATCTCTCGCGCGCGCTGATAGGTGGCGAGAGCGCGAGGAAAATCGTTGAGTGTGATCAGGCAGACGGCCATGTTGTAGAGCGCGACAGCCAGGCCTTCGGAATCACGCAAAGGGATGAGCGCTTCATAGGCGCGCTCGTAACAGGCCAGTCCTTCCTCGAAACGGTCCTGACGGTGGTAAATATTGCCGACATTGATTTCGACATGCGCGAGGCGCTGGCGGTCGCCGGTATGGGTGAAGATTTTCTTGGCGCTCTCGGCGGTTTCAAAAGCTTGGTCGTATTTTCCCAGCAGGATCAAGGGTTGAATCGAAGGGATCAGCGTGCGGCCTTCTTCCGTGGCATTTCCGATACGGCGAAAAATCTTGAGGGCTTGGTCGTGAAAGGTGAGCGCCTTCTGATTGTCACCGAGGATGCTGATGCCGTTTCCCTTGGACCGCAGGGCGCGACCGAGCATTTCCTGATTGCCCAGACGGCGCGCGATTAAGGCGGCCGATTCCACGAGCGATAACGCTTGCTTGGTGTCGACACGCAGCCGGGCGCGAACGGCTTCGTTGAGCTCCTGGCCCACCGATTCCTGGTAGAGCCTGTGGCGCTGCAGAAAGCGCGACCGGGCCGTGGCGTTTTTCAGACTCGCGATTTCGGCGAGAAGTTTGTCGGTCAGAAGAGGCGCTTTTCGGGGCGCCGATGTCACTGGAAACCAGCCTTCTGAAGCTCTCTCCGGGCGCGCTCCAGGCAGCGTTGACGGATGAAGCCGATTGAGCCGGTGGCGATGCCGAGCCTGCGCGCCACTTGATCGTAGGGCAGAGCGGGCTCCTCGAAAAACAACATGCGGATCAGCTCCTGGCACCGATCGGGCAGAGCGGCCAGCACATTCCGCAACTTTTGTTCCTCTTCGGCTTCGCGCAGCACGTTTTCGGCACGCGCCGGCGTGCTTTGCTCAAAAGCCGGATCGTTGGGATCGGTCACGTCCGTGCGCTGCTTGTCCTTTTTTGTGTGAAAGCATTTATGCGACGTGATTTGGATGATCCACTTCGGAAGCGCTTCAGCCTTCCGGAGTTTCGGTAGTTCGGTCAGCAGCTCGAGGCAGACAGCCTGAAAAATGTCGGTGGCTTCGTCCGGCGAGAAGCCGTATTTCACGGGGATCGAATAGATCAGGCGCTTGTACTTGTCAATAAGCGCATTCCAGGCCTCTTCGTTTCCGTTGAGGCACTCGGAGACCATCCTCCGGTCGGGCCACGTCTTCTGTTTTTCAGTCAAGACTGTCTGAGGCATCGGAGCCGCGCCTATCGGCTTTGTCGAACGTAAAGCTGATCGATATTCCACAACGTGTAGGGATCCATGATTGCGGGCTGGAGATTGCCCACGCGGTCATTGGCGCCGACCAGAATGTCCGGCCCCACCAAGCAAATCACCGGCAGATCCTCGGCGACGATTTCCTGCACGCGGTCATAGATACGCTTGCGCTTTGTGTAATTCAGAGTGACGAGCTGCTGCTGCATCAGGCGGTCCATTTCCGCTTCCCACGGCGTGGATGGATGCACTTGATTGGGATGCCAGAGATGCGTGTCTCCGTTGGACATCCAGACATTCATTTCGGAGGTCGGGTCGGCGTCGCCGCTCACCAGGCCCATGACGGCCGCTTCGTAGTCGTAGCTCGTGAGCAGGCGATCAACCATGGAATGGAACTCGAGCGTGACGACCTGCACGTTCATGCCGATCTGCTTTAGATCGTCCTGGAGCAAAGTCGCGATTTTCACGCGCTGCTGGTTCGAGGAGCTGGTAAGGATCGAGAATTCGACGGCATTGCCGTGGCTGTCGACGAGCGTGCCGTCCGGTTTCCAGGAAAAGCCCGCCGATTTCAGGAGTTCGCGAGAATGATCGAGCGAACGGGCGGCGTGCGGAATCGCCGGGTCGATCCACAATTTGTTGCCCGGCGTTACCTGTGTCCAGAGCGGCGCCGCGCGGCCACCGTAAACCAAGCGCACCAGACTGTCGCGGTCGATGGCCGAAGAAACCGCCTGGCGAAAGCGAACATCCCGGAACCAGGCCTGCTTGCGCGCGATTTCGGGCAGCGATTTCGAGGAAAGATCGTTCAGGTTGAAGAAGAGAAAATTGTATTCCAAGCCGGCGCCGAGATCGTCGAGATGGTAATGCCGGGCCGCCTGCTGCTTTTCGAGCACTGCGTAGTTTCCCGAGCTGAATCGCGTCAGCAGATCGGTTTCTCCGGATTGAAAGCGAATCGCCTGCGCGTCTTCGCTGGAAACAAAGAGGAAGACTACCTGATCCACGTAGGGCAGGCGCTGGCCGTTGCGGTCTTGCTTCCAATAGTAAGGATTGCGGTCAAGCACGATGCGCTGGCCGGGCACGTACTGCTTCAGCTTGAACGGGCCGAGGCCGGCGAAATCCGTAGGCGCCATGCCGATGCCCCAGGCTTTGTCGAACGAGCCGCCGCGGTAGGCGCCTTCCAGCAGGTGCCGCGGCAGTATCGCAAAACCATCGAAGAGACGCTCGGCCGCGGCATAGGGCTGGGCAAGGACGAATTCCACGGTGTAGGCATCGATCTTGCGGACCGCTAACGGCCTTCCGCCGACTACGAGCAGGTCGCGCTGCGGCGAGTCGACTTTTTCGTCGAGGTAGAGCTGGAAGCTGAAGACCACGTCGTCGGCGTCGAGCGGCTGGCCGTCGGAAAATCGCAGGCCTTGGCGGATATGCAGGGTGTAGAGCTTGCCATCAGGTGAGACGGTCCAGGATTTCGCCAGAGCTGTCTCGGTCTTCTGTGTGGCGCGGTTGATGTCGATCAGGTCGGCGGTCAGACACCGGATCACGTCGCGAGAAGCGGCGTCTTGCGCCAGGACGGGGTTCAAAGTCTTGGGCTCGGAACGCAAGGCGACCACCATCTGGCCGCCCATCTGGCCGGGGGGGCTGGTGGTCAGAAGAGGCTGCTCAGCAGGGCGATCGGAGGCGCCTGAAGGCTTGGCGGAGGCCGAGGTGCAGGAGGCACCGCACGCAAGCGCGATCGCAATGGCCAGCAGTAGCGGCCGCGGGCAGGCATTCCCCATACCTAAAATTGTGGCAAAGATTGAGGGCTTTTACAGGTTAACGGACCCGAGGCGTTCCTGGAGAGCATCGGCGGCGAGGTAATAGAGCAGGAATACCGGGACCAGCAGCAGCGCGGGCAGGAACATCCACCAGTAGCTGGCGAGCACCGAGTACTGCTGCAGCGACGACAGCAAGCTGCCCCAGCTGGGGATGGGCTCGCTGACGCCCAGGCCAAGGAAACTGAGGGTCACTTCGGCGAGAACATATTGGGGGATCAGAAGCGTCAGTTGCGTGAGGACCACGCCGGAAGTTTGCGGTAGGACGTGGCGGGTGAGGATCGAGAAGTCGGACGCCCCGAAGCCGCGGGCGGCGAGGACGAAGTTTCGCTCCTTAGCGCTGAGCACCACGCCGCGGATGAGACGCGCCTGTCGCGCCCATCCGATCAAGCCCATCACGCTGACGAGCAGTAGAAAGACCTGCCAGCCCGCAATGTGCAGCGGGAGGACCGCGCGGACGGCAAAGAGCAGGTAGAGCCACGGGAGCGCCAAGAATAGTTCTCCGCCGCGCATCAAGACTTCATCGATCCAGCCGCCGTAGAAGCCGGCGATGGAGCCAATCGCGATGCCGAGCCCGACCGAAATGGCCGCCGCGAGCAGGCCCGCGAGCAGCGAGATTTGGCCGCCATAGAGGAAGCGCGAAAATTGGTCGCGGCCATAGGCGTCCGTGCCCATCAGGAAGATTTGGCCGGGGGCGCGCACGCCGAACAGATGACGGGTGGCGGGAACGAAATTTGCGATTTTGTAGGTCGCTTCATCTACGAAGAATTCGACAGGGTACATGTGTGTCTGGTCGATTTCGTAGGAGCCGGGGCCGAGGGCTGGGGCCTTCAGGCCGTAGACAAAGGGGCGCAGGTGGAATTCGTGCTGCGCGTCGAAGAAATGAATGCGAGTGGGCGGCGCGAATGTAAGCTCGCGGTTTTGAGCGGAGAAATCGTAGGGGGCGACGAATCCGGCCAGCAGAATCAGCGCGTGCAGCGCGGCCAGCGCTATCGCCGCGATCGTCAATTTGAGCCGTGTCGTCACGCGTCTATTCCGTCCGTATCCGGGGATCGGCAGCCAAAAGCAGCAAGTCCGCGAGCAAATTTCCAGCGATCAGAAAAATCGATGAGAGCATTACTATGGCGACAACCACGTACATGTCGCGCGCGAAAATCGATTCGACCATCAGAGCACCCAGGCCCGGCCAGCTGAGCACGATTTCGGCGATCACCGAGGTGCTGAGCATCGTCGCCACCGAGAAACCAAACAGCGAAATCAGCGGGTTGGACGCGGCGGGAAGCGCGTAGCGCAGCAGGATGCGCGAGCGCGGGATGCCGTGGCCGCGAGCGGCGCGGATGAACGGCGCTTCGAGCATTTCGACCATGGCGGCGCGGACGTGGCGCACCAGCATCGGCAGCATGGCGAGCGCTAGTCCGCAGGTGGGCAGCACAAGATGCAGAACGACGTCTTTCGCGGCGGTCCAGAAGTCCGCGCCGTCGTTTGCGACCGAGGTCATCCCGCCGGCGGGAAACCAACCGGTGCGAACCGCCAGCAGGAGCAGCGCGAGAAACAACAGCAAGTCGGGAACGGTGAGCAGTGCCGACATGGCCACTTCCGAGGCGCGATCGATGGCGCGTCCGCGTTTTGCGGCACTCCAGATTCCGATCGGTAGCGCCAGAATCCACGCGAGAACGGTCGCCGTGCCGGATAGCAGCAGTGTGTTGCGCGCGCGGATGCCGAGCAACGGCGCTACCTCGCTATTCGAGGCCAGCGAATATCCCAAATCTCCCCGCAGAGCGCCGCGCAGCCAGAGCGCGTAACGCACCGGGAGCGGGCGATCGAGGCCGTATTGCGCGCGAATCTTTTCGACCGTCTGGCTGGCGACCTGCGGATTCAGACGCAGCGAATCGAAATAGTCGCCCGGCGCCATCTGCAAGAGAGCGAATGAGGCGAACGAAATCGCCAGAAGGAGCAGGATGGCGTGAATCAGGCGACGGGTGAGGTATCTCATGGCAGCGCCTACGCGGACCTGTCCAGGACGATGGATTCAAGGGAGGGCATGGCGAGCAGAAGATCGCGCGTGTAAGGGTGTCGCGGTTCGGAGAGAAGTTTGGCGGCCGGCTGCTGTTCCACCACTTTTCCTTCGTGCATCACCGCGATTTCGTCGGCGAGATTTGCGACCAGGCGCAGGTCGTGGGAGATATGCAGGTACGTGAGCGAGTGTTCGCGCTGCAGATCGGCGAGCAAGCGCGCGATCATTTCCTGATTGGTGAGATCGAGGCTTGACAATGCTTCATCGAGGATCAGCAATTTCGGCGCCAGGACGAGGGCCCGCGCGATTGCGAGGCGCTGGCGCTGCCCACCGCTGAATTCCATGGGCCGCTTGCGCTCGGATCCGGCGGGAAGGACGACTCTCGCCATCCATTCGAGCGCGCGGTCGCGCTGTTCGGCTTTCGAGCCGCGCTCTTGAATCGCTAGTGGCTCGCGGACGATTTCGAGCGCGGTCATGCGCGGGTTCAGAGCTGAGGCCGGGTCCTGGAAGACCATTTGGATTTGGCTGCGGATCGCGAACAGATTGCGCGGCGTCAGTTTGAGAACGTCCTGGCCATCGAACCAGATTTCGCCCGCGGCCGGTTTTTCGAGCATAGCGAGGCAGCGCGCCATCGTGGATTTGCCGGAGCCGGAATCGCCGATGAGGGCGACAGTTTCACCGCGATGGATCGTGAGGCTCGCGTCTTCGAGAGCCGTCACCTGAAATTTCGCGCGAGAAATCCGCCTGTGCTGGACGTAACTCTTGCTCAAGTGCTCGACGCGCACGAGCGCATCGCAGCGAGAGTCTGCGACCGCCGCCATGTGCCCGGCCGTCTCCATCGGGTCGGTTTGGCCGCGGCGTATCATCCGTAGATTTGTCCCGTTGCGAAATGCTTGTGCTCGACAAGTTCGCCCGCGACGACCGCTTGCCGCCTTTTCAGCAGCGCGGCCGTGTAAGGATCGGCTGGATTCGCGTACAGACTGTCGAAGTCCCCGGCTTCGACGATGCGGCCGTCGCGCATCACGATCAGGCGGTCGGCGAGGCTGGCCTGAATTTCCGGCGTGTGGCTGATGAGCAGCAGAGACATTCTGGCTCGCTGCTTCAGATCGCGCAGCAGGGCGATGAAGTCGGACTGGCTGCGCGCGTCGAGTGAAGCAGTGGGCTCGTCCGCAATCACGAGCGCCGGGCCGCAGACCAGGGCTTGCGCCAGCACCACGCGCTGAAGCTGGCCGCCGCTGAGCTGGTGCGGGTAGGCGGCGAAAATCCGTTTCGTGGGCTCGAGGCCCACGCGGGCGAGCATCGAGTGGGCCTCCTCGCGGCATTTTGCCCAGCTCCATTGCTTGTGCGCGTGGACCACTTCGGCTATTTGCGCGCCGACCCGCAGAACCGGGCTGAGCGAGATTCCCGGCTCCTGGTAAATCAGCGAGATGGACGCGCCGCGGATTTTCTGAAGGTCGCGCTCTGGCATCCCAACGAGATTTTCGGCGCGGTAGATCACCGAGCCGGAGATGGCCGCGCGATGCTTTTCCAGCAAGCCCATGATGGCCAGCGCGATGCTGGATTTTCCGCATCCGGATTCACCCATCAGGCCCAGCGTTTCGCCCGGGGCGATGCTGAAGCTGACGCCATCGACGGCGCAGTATTCGCGGCAGCCAGCAGCGCGGTAGCGGATTTCGAGGTCTTTGATATCCAGAAGCATTGCCATCGTCTCTGTTGAATATCGCCGGGCACACGTATGCGCCCAATCCCGCAGTCTTTTACGGTAGGAAGGAGGCGCGTCGAGGTCGATAGGCCATAAGTTTTTAGGACTACAGGGAGTTAACTGTCCCGGCGTACCAGTCGGTAGCACCGGCAAAGTCCAAACCGAAGCGTCGGCGAGGCGCCGGCGCGACCGATCCAATACATCCGGAATCGGGCGGGATGCGTACATAAAGTGATACATTTTTAATAGAGAAGTGGGGGATGAGATGCTGCTTTACGTGTTGGCGTTTGCGGGTGGGGTGCTGACGATCGTCAGCCCGTGCATCCTGCCGGTTTTGCCCTTCGTTTTCTCGCGCGCAGATCAGCCGTTTCGGCGGAGCGGCCTGCCTTTGCTGGCGGGAATGGCATTCACATTTGCGCTGGTGGCGGCGGTGGCCACGTTCGCCGGTTCGTGGATCGTTCGCGCGAATCAGGTGGGCCGCTATGTGGCAGTGGCGATCTTCGGGATTCTGGGACTTACGCTTCTCTTCCCCAGCCTGGCGGAAATGCTGTCGCGGCCGTTCGTGCGATTTGGCGGGAAGGTGCAGGGGCAAAGTCAGGGGCATGGCGAAGGCGCGCCGAGCATCGGGCGTTCGCTGATTTTGGGCGTATCGACGGGGCTGCTGTGGGCGCCCTGCGCGGGACCGATTCTGGGGTTGATCCTGACCGGCGCGGCGATTCAGGGGGCCAGCGCGCACACAGTTTTCCTGCTGCTGGCGTTTGCAGCCGGTGCAGCGAGTTCGCTGGCGCTGGCGCTGCAGGCCGGCAACCGCGTGTTCGCTTTCATGAAGCGATCGCTGGCGGCGGAGGAATGGATCCGGCGCGGGCTGGGAGTTGCGGTGCTGGTGGGAGTAGTGGCGGTGGCGTTCGGCTGGGACACGGGAATTCTGCGGCGCATTTCGCTTTCCGGCGGGACATCGGCATTCGAGCAGCGGCTCGTCGATCGATTGAGGCCCACGGCGTTCGCGCGCAGTAGCGACGCATCCGCATCATCGGCCGCAGCGCCTGCTGCCGTTGAGCAAATCCAGCTCGGCAACGAAGGCGCGTTTCCCAGCCTCGATGGCGCCGTCGCATGGCTGAACTCTGCGCCGCTGAAGACCTCAGATTTGCGCGGGAAAGTGGTGCTAATCGATTTCTGGACATATTCCTGCATCAACTGCCTGCGGGCGATACCGTACGTGGAAGCATGGTCGCAGAAGTACAAGGACGACGGGCTGGTGGTGATCGGCGTACATACGCCGGAGTTCGCCTTCGAAAAGGACCAGGGGAACATCGCCAAGGCGGTGCGCGATCTGGGCATCACATATCCCGTGGCCATCGACAGCAACTATGGGATCTGGAAAGCGTTCAACAACGAATACTGGCCGGCGCACTACTTCATCGACGCGCAGGGCGTGATTCGCTACCACCATTTCGGCGAAGGCGAGTACGACAAGTCCGAGGAAGTGATTCAGGAGCTGCTGAAACAGAAAGACGCGAACCTGAAAGTGGCCGGCCTGGTGAAGGTGACGGGATCGGGAGCAACGGCGGCCGCTGATCCGGATGATATGACGTCACCGGAAACTTATATTGGGTATGAGCGCGCGAGCAATTATGCGTCGCTCGAACCGATCCGCCGGAATGCAGAAGCTTCCTACACGGCTCCGGGTCGGATGGACGTGAATCAGTGGGGGCTCGCGGGGAAATGGGCGGTGGGCGGCGAGCGCGCGTCTCTGGCAGCGGCGCCCGGCAAGATCGTGTACCGCTTTCACGCGCGGGATTTGCATCTGGTGCTAGGACCGGGCAAGGACGGCAGGCCGGTGCGATTCAAAGTATTGATCGATGGTTCGGCGCCTGGGGATGACCACGGCACCGATACAGACGCGAGCGGCGCGGGAATAGTAAAGGATTACCGGCTGTATCAGCTCGTGCGGCAAAACGGGAAAGTGGAGGATCGGACGTTTGAAATCCAATTCCTCGATCCCGGCGTACAAGCTTTTGCGTTTACGTTTGGATAGTTTGGCAATTGGGAGGGAACAATGTTCGAAATCGATAAAACTGAAAAACAATCAAAGCGCGGCACGAGCCGCCGGGTGTTTTTGGTGGGTGCAGGAGCGTTTATTGCCTGGGCCGTCCTTTGGAACCGGCACATGCTTACGCGTGTAGCGGCCGAACGGCTCCTTGCGCCGGCAGGCCCGCCGAAGATGGTGACGATCGTGGATTTCACGGACGCGGGTGAGCGTAAGGGCGTCGAAAGCGTGCCGATGATCCGCAAGACCGATGCGGAATGGAAGGCCCAGCTCTCGCCGGATTCGTTCGAAGTAGCGCGGCGCGAAGGCACGGAGCGGCCGTTCTCCGGCCCCCTGCTCAACGAACATGAAAAGGGTGTGTTCCGCTGCATCTGCTGCGATACGGCACTATTCAGCTCGGCGACCAAATTCGATTCCGGCACGGGCTGGCCGAGCTTCTGGGCACCGATCGCGAAGGAAAACGTCGTCGAGAACGTGGACACTTCGCTGGGCATGGACCGAACGGCGGTTTCGTGCCGGCGCTGCGACGCGCATCTGGGCCACGTGTTCAACGACGGTCCGCAGCCGACCGGCCTGCGCTATTGCATGAACTCGGTATCGCTGAAATTCTCGAAGGCGTAAAGAGATGAGCGGGCTTTTCGGACGCCGCATGGAGAAGCAGAAGGGGGATTTGACATGATCCGATTCATACGAGTTGCGTTAATTCTCGCCGCGATCGCGGCTGCGCTGTATGTGCAGGGTTGGCGGCCGGTGATCGGAGCGTCGCCGACGCTTCCCGATCCCAAGGTAGATGAAACCCCGGCAACGGCGAAGGGTCCAGAGACAGTCGTGTTCGCCGGCGGATGCTTCTGGGGGATTCAGGCGGTGTTCGAGCACGTGAATGGCGTGAAGAAAGCCACTGCGGGCTATTCGGGTGGACACGTAAAGAATCCCGAATACGAGGAAGTGAGCAGCGGGAACACGGGCCACGCGGAGTCCGTGCAGGTGGTGTTCGATCCGTCCAAAGTCACGTTCGGGCAGCTGCTGAAGGTTTTCTTTTCGGTGGCGCACGATCCCACGGAGCTGAACCGGCAGGGG
Organism: uncultured Acidobacteriota bacterium; assembly: GCA_963800535.1. GTDB lineage: Bacteria > Acidobacteriota > Terriglobia > Acidiferrales > UBA7541 > Palsa-295. The sequence continues at coordinate 45,442 of CAWDBK010000003.1, read as the reverse complement.
CCAGACACCGGGACACAGTATCGCTCCGCGATTTTTTTTGAGACGCCCGATCAGGAGCGGATCGCGAAGGCGTACGTGGCGCAACTGACCGAAGCAAAGACGTTTTCGAGTCCGATCGTGACCCAGATCGTGCCGTATCAGGCGTTCTACCGGGCGGAGGACTATCATCAGGATTACTTCGTGCAGCATCCCGATAATCCCTACATCATGATCAACGACGCGCCGAAAGTTTCGAACCTGAAGAAGCAGTTTCCGGAGTTGTACTTCAATTACCGGTGAGAATTCCGGCGCAAATGGGGGTTGGCGCCGGAAAACGAACTATGCGAAAAATTCTCGATTAGAACCGGAAAAAAGCGCGTTTTATAAGGCTTTTTGCCATATTCTAATAATCATAGTTTGCGATTAGAGGTGCTGGGAGCGCCGGGATCGACTGTATACCCTGTCTTCAACTCGCGACGCCGACCGGCGGCTTGCCGGCTAGGCGACGATACGCGTGAGATGGCGGCAGTCGGCTAGATGAAGCAGCCGAAGCTCTCTCCGAAACCCTGCTGCACGCGGCCGTCGGGCCAGACCACTATCGGAACGAGAGTGCCGTACTTCCGGGCTTCGTCGAGCGTGTCCTGACTTAACTCCACGCGGCGCTCGTCATAGGCTACACCTTCGGAGTCCTACTTCTTGAGAAACTTCACGCACGCGTCACAACCACAAATAATATACACGACTGACACATCTTTAACTGAAATTTCGCTCATAAAATACCACTCACATCAAACGCAATCAAAAATATACAGCGCTATCCACAGAAACGCGCACATAACCTACATTCATACTTACCACCAAACTACAAATCGCACGTGATAATCACATCAACTCCTTCATCCAAAAATTAATCGCAAAATCACACCGCATATCCAATACACAAAAAATCAATACAACAAACACTCACTTCTATCCACATCCTAATATCCCCACCTCACCTCACATATCTAACCATACAAACCTCACCAAAACATCCCATCATCTACACAACCTATATACACTCTAACTTCTCAAAACAAACTAAGGCAGTCGGCTAGATGAAGCAGCCGAAGCTCTCTCCGAAACCCTGCTGCACGCGGCCGTCGGGCCAGACCACTATCGGAACGAGAGTGCCGTACTTCCGGGCTTCGTCGAGCGTGTCCTGACTTAACTCCACGCGGCGCTCGTCATAGGCTACACCTTCGGAGTCCCACTTCTTGAGAAGCTTCACGCACGCGTCACAACCACGGATTGTGTAGACGACTGGGACGTCTTTGGCTGAGGTTTCGCTCATCGGATTCGACTCACGTCAGGCGCGGTCGGGGATATTCAGCGCTGTCGACAGAAGCGCGCGCATTTCCTGGATTGATTCTTTCCGCCAATCTGGAAATCGCGGCGTGATTTTCGCGATCAACTCCTGGACGAAGGCGCCGCGGCTGGCGTCCGGCACGGTGGCATAGGTTGTGCCCGCCGGCAGGCCGAATTTCGCGCTGATCTCCGCGATAGCCCCATACAATTCTTTGTGTGCGCCCGCGGAACGTTCGAGGAAGCGAGTGATCTGGCGAAGATCCTTCGTATAGAAGACAAAGACCGGGATGGCGCGCGACTTGCCGTTGTTGCTCAGGTGCTCGTCCATGATGTCCGGATTTTCGTCGCGCTTGAAAACGCGGAGGTCGGCGCCGGTGGCTTCCGCGATGCGGACCAACGTGGGAAGCTCGCGGTAGACGTCGCCGCACCAGTCTTCGGCCAGCGCCAGAATTTTTGCGGGACCGTTTGCGAGCGCGGCGGCTTTCTTGAAGAAGGCGATGTCGTCGGCGGTCAGCGCGGGATCGTTGTAGAACTTTTCGAATTTGTCGCGGTTGACCTTTGCCTGGGCCAGAAAATCCGCGTAATGAAGGCCCTGTTTAAAACGATCGGGTGTGACCACGCTGGTTGCTTCGAACATTCTTTTCTCCTGATGGCTCCGCGAGAGTCGTTGTACTCCCAATTAGATGCGTGGGGCAAGGACTGGTTGCGATGGACGCTCGATAGTTCAATTCAAAGACGCCCGCATAAAGACTACCGATGGTGAATGGCGGAGGCAGTGGCAAGCATCGGCAGGGGGCGTAGCAAGCAGCGCCTCTACGACGCACAATCCTGGATACGTGGATTGGCAGAGTTGATTCATGAAGTTGTCGGGGCGGGTTTGAAACCCGCCCCTACTGGAAGAAACTGCAAGGCGACCCTTTACGAGAGTGGGGTGCAAACGGACTTCGTCTCGGTGTAAAGGTCGAGCATCTGCTTGCCCATTTCGCGGCCCCAGCCGGATTGTTTATAGCCACCGAATGGCATCGCTGAATCGAGGACTCCGTAGCAATTGATCCAGACGGTGCCGGCGCGAAGCTCGGCGGCGATGCGATGGGCCTTCTTGATGTCACGAGTCCACACCGCAGCGGCCAAGCCGAATTGCGTGTCGTTGGCTTTGGCGACCAGATCGTCGACGTCACTGAAAGGCATCACGGTGACGACGGGTCCGAAGATTTCTTCGCGAACCACTTTCATTTTTTCGGTGGTATTGACGAGAACCGTGGGCTTGACGAAGTAGCCCTTGTCGCCGTGGCGGCTACCGCCGGTGACGGCTTTGGCTCCCTCGGCTTTGCCGGATTCGAAATAGCCGCAGACGCGGTTGAGCTGCTCCTCGGAGACGAGCGGGCCCATCTGCGTGGTGGCTTCCATTCCGGGACCGACACGGATTTGCGAGGCGATTTGCGAGATGCCGTCGACGACGCGATCGAATTGCTTGTCTTCGACGTAGAGACGCGAGCCTGCGCAGCAGACCTGACCTTGATTGAAGAAAATCGCGTTGGCAGCACCGGGAATGGCGCTATCGATTTCGGCGTCCTGGAAGACGATGTTGGGGGATTTTCCGCCGAGCTCGAGCGAGACTTTTTTCAGGTTGCCGGTGGCGGCGTGGACGATCAGTTTGCCGACTTCGGTGGAACCGGTGAAGGCGATTTTGTCGACGTGCGGATGGGCGGCGAGAGCGGCACCAGCCGTTTCGCCGTAGCCGGTAACGATGTTGACGACTCCGTCCGGGAATCCAGCTTCCTGAATCAACTCGCCCAGCAGCAACGCGGTGAGCGGCGTCTGCTCGGCAGGCTTCAGCACCACGGTACAGCCGGTGGCGAGAGCAGGGCCGAGCTTCAGCGTGGCCATGACCATGGGGAAGTTCCACGGGATGATCTGGCCGACAACGCCGATGGGCTCGCGCAGGGTGTAAGCAAGGAACGGGCCGGCGTGGTGTGAGATATCGATGGTCTGGCCTTCGATTTTCGTGGCCCAGCCGGCGTAGTAGCGTAGCTGGTCGACGGAGATGGGAATATCCGCGACGCGGGCGATGGTAACGGGCTTGCCCTGGTCGAGCGATTCGAGCTGGGCGAATTCTTCGGCCCGCTTTTCGAGCAGGTCGGCCAGCTTCCACATCAGGCGGCCGCGCTCGGAGGGCGTCATTTTCTTCCACGGGCTGCCCTTGGCGAAGGCGGCGCGGGCGGCCGCGACCGCGCGATTGATGTCCTCCTTGTCGCCTTCCGCGATCTGCGCGAGGACCTCTCCAGTGGATGGATTGTAGGTCGGGAACGTCTTTCCCGAGACGGCGCTGACCCATTTGCCGTTAATCAACATCGGCCGCGCCTTCGCTACGTAGGAATTTACATTTTCATTCAGGGGAATCGTTTGCGTTGCAGTCGCCATGGCTTTCTCCTTGACCTAGATTCTGAGCGTCCAAATGCTTTGGATGCAAATTCTATCGGTGGAACAGGCCCACGAGCACGGTTTGGCCGAGCACGTGACCCTTGGCCGCGTCGAGCACCTGATCGCGCGAGGCGCCTTGCGGCAGATCGAGCTTGGTATCCAACGCGAGCAGCTCGTAAGTGTAGTGATGATACGGCCCGGGACCGGCGCAGGAGCCCTGGAATCCGGCCTTGCCCATGGTGTTGTTGGCCTGCAAGCCGCCGCCGGGCACGGGCGCTTCCTGCGGGACGTTTTCCGGCAGGCTGGTCGATTCGGCCGGGATGTTAAAGACGAGCCAGTGCGTGATGTCGCTTGTGGCGTTGCGAATGTGCGCGTCGGGATCGTGCAGCAGGAGCACGAAGGTGACGGTTCCCTTCGGCGGATTCGACCAGTGAAGCTCGGGCGAGATGCCGGTGGAGATGTTGCGCGGCCCCCCCGGGGGCGGGAACGTGGCCGCGCAGGTGTATTTCTGCGGGATCGGCGAGACGTCCGTGATCGAGTTGCTGGCGATCGTGAATGGCGGGGGCGGCGGTCCTGGCGGCGGGCCGGCGGGCGGGGCTTGCTGCGCCCGAGCGGTGAATGCGGATGCGCCTAGCAGGATTGCGGGTATAGCAAGAAGACGTGCGATCGATGGTTTCATTTGTTCCTCTCCCCCGGAATTTCGGCCTATACGGTTTAATATTCTTTCGATGGGCCTGTCAAGGCGATTGGGGGTGGGGTTGAGGGAGACTATGAGTTCCGATTCCACAACGTGAGACGGGGCGCAGCAAGCAGCGGCTCTACACAGAGGCGAAGTCAAAAGCCGCCAATCGGGAGATTGGCAAACCCAGGTACTACCGCACGGCTTGTAGGTGTTCTTCTACCAAGCAGGCCGGCTCCGCGCAGTTTATGAGGACTCCCTGCTTGCGGATGAAGGCCATTATGCCGGAGCGGCTGCCCATGCCGGAGAACTTGAACGAGTCCGACTGCAGACCGGCACCGAAGCCTGCGAAGGTTAGAAATGTGTCCTGGATGCTGATCATGCCCGCGTCGAGGCGATCGGCAATTCGGCGAGCTTCCTCTTCCGTACCTGCGATAACCGCGGCCGAAAGACCGAAATAGGAGTCGTTGGCGAGGCGAATGGCTTCGTCGGCCGTCGCGTAAGACATTACGGGCATCACGGGGCCGAAGGTTTCGTCGACCATTATTTTCATTTCGTGACTCACGCCCGTCAGAACTGTGGGGCGCATGTAGAGACCGCCGCCGAGATTTTCGCTTTTGCCGCCGGTGCGGACTTTGGCGCCTTTGCGGACGGCGTCGTCGAGGTGGCCGCAGACGATTTCCGACTGGCGATCGGAGATGAGAGGTCCGATCTGGCCGCGGGCGGCGTCGGGATAGTTGAGCTCGACGCGCTCGGCTTCCTTCACGAGCAGGTCCACGAATTTGTCGTGGACGCTTTGGTGGACATAGATACGCTCGATGGAAAAGCAGACTTGCCCGGTGCTGGTGACGGCGCCGCGGACGATGGCAGTAGCGGCTTTTTGCAGGTCCGCAGTTTCGGTGACGATGACAGGATCCTTACCGCCGAGTTCGAGGATCGCGGGGATGAAGCGGCGGGCGCAGGCTTCGGCGACTTTGCGGCCGTTGGGCACGCTGCCAGTGAAATTTACGATGTCGACATTTTCGACGATGGCTGCGCCGGTCTGGCCGTCGCCCACGACGTAGGTGAATATTTCGGCGAGCTCGGGGACATCCTGGATCGTTTCCATCATGGGCTTTACGAAGCGCGGCGTGACTTCGCTGGGCTTGACGATCACGGCGCATCCGGCGAAAAGCGCGGGAACGGCGTGAAGAGTGGACAGCATCAGCGGCGCGTTCCAGGGGCCGATGATTCCGGCGAGCGGATAGGGGCGGAGATTCGTGTCGTATTTGATGTGCGGCATGTGAGGCGAAGAACCGGCGCGGCGAGCCTGCTCGAAAATAGCGGGAGCCACGGCGCAGGAGCGCATGATGCTGCCGATAACCATGTCGGGAGCGACGCGGGAAATTTGGCCGTGGCCGGTATCGATCGAATCGGCTTCGATGAGCGCAGGCTTACGGGCCTGCAGGCGATCGGCCCATTTTTCCATCACGCCGATGCGATGGGCCAACGGGGCGCGGCCCCAGGCTTCCTGCTTTTCGCGCAGGCGGACACAGGTTGCTGCGATTTCAGCAGGCGACGGCGGCGTGATGTACATGTCGATTTGGCCAGTGCGCGGATTGCGCACGGGAAGGCGGGAAGTCGATTTCTGAGCGATGGCCGAGTCCATGTCGTCCTCCGGTGCTTCGGATCGTCTCGTAGCTAGTCGAGAGCGCCTAGGGATCGACGGTCAGAAGTTCCTCAAAGAATCCGCCGATCTGGCGCACTCGATCCACGAAGTGGATTTCCAGAATCCAATGACGCGGGCGGCCGTTTTCATCGGGCGAGCGCATGAGCAGGTCGCTATCGGGATGGACGTACAGGCTCACTTTGTCGCCTTCGATTTTTTCGTGCGGAAACTGCCCGATCAGATGCCCCGCGATGGGGCCACCGAATTCCCAGCCGTAATGTCGGGCTAGAGACTGGGCGTGCCTGTAAAGCTCGCAAGCGGTGATGTCCGGACGCTCGTGAAAATATTTCTTGCCGGCTGCAAACGCATCGGCCACATCTTTTCGCAACTTGAGCTTCAGTGGATCAGAGCCGATGACAAATGTTCGGCCAAAGTCGGCCTCCCACCCTTCGAACACCGGCCCTAGGTCGAGAAATATGATGTCGTCCGAGCGGATGGTGAAATCCGGCGGGTTTTCCGCGTACGGAAGCAGCGTATTGGGGCCGGCGCGAACGATTCGCTTGTGCCAGTAGGTCGTGGTTCCGTACATTTCTTTCGCCAGATTCCAGATATCCTGGTTTACGGCGCTTTCGGTGACACCCGCACGGATTACGCCGTTGGCCTCGACGGCGCGGAACAGGCCGTCGGCATTTACCTGCGCCTCGCGGAGTTGTTTGATTCGCCGGTCTTCGGAAGCATCCATTGGAATCCCGATGCAGGCATGATAACCCAGCACGATAATCCACGATCGCTTGTGCGATTCGATGTGACTATAACCGCAAATGGAGTGCGTAACGACGCGAGTGTGGTACATTCTGCGTCGCGTTTTGCAGGAGTGTCTGTGCCACTCGCGGTCCTCTTTTCTTTTAGCCTGTGCCTTCGATCACGGAGCCATCCGGTGTGCGGAATTCGTTCGGATGCTCGTCTGTGATTGGATGTTTTGCGGCCAGGGCTTCGTCGATTTCGATTCCCCACCCTGGTTTCTCATTGATCCATGCGTAGCCGTCTTTGATTTCGGCGATGCCGTGGTAAACGTCCTGCACGAGCGGCGAGAAGTCAAAATGCTCGTGGATTCCGAAATTGGTGTTGGTGAGATCGAGAGTGAGATTGGTCATACGGCCGACGGGCGAATTGGGAGCGCCATGCCAGGCGAATTTCACTTCATAGTTTGAGGCGAACGCGGCGATTTTTCGCGCAGCGGTGAAGCCGCCGATGTGCGAGACGTGGTGACGAATGTAATCGATCAGGCGCTCCTCGACCAGCGGTTGCCATTCGTGGGGATTGTTCCAGAGTTCGCCGATGGCGAGCGGAGTGGCGCACTGCTGGCGCAAGATACGGTAGTGGCCGGATTCTTCAGGCGAAAACAGGTCCTCGCAGTAGAACAACCGGAACTGCTCCATGTCTTTCCCGAACTGCAGGCCGCGAATCGGATCGAGAATCGAGTGGACATCGATGCCCAAGCCGATTTCAGGCGGCATTTCCTTTTCGGAACGCTTCGAAACTGGTGAGGACTTTGCGGATTTCTTTGTCGCGATCGAAGGGCGTGGCCCCGTCGTCAAATTTCGGCTGGCCGTAGAGCGTGGTTCCGGCACCATCACGCAGAAACATCGCGAGCAGCAGGAAGCGACAGCCGGTGGCGGCAAGCTTTTTGGAGTTCTCGACCAACTGCTTGGCGGGATCGTCACCGTTGCCGAATCCCACATGCAGATAGAATTCCGCGGCATCGCGGAGTTTCCCGCCGACAAGCTGATAGACGGGCATGCCCGCTTGCCGGCCTTTGATGTCCCAGAGTGCGTCGCAGAGGCCACCGATGGCGCAATTCAGAACGAAGTCGTTTTTGTAGTACGAGCTCATGTAGCAGAGCTGCCAGATCTGCTCGATGCGATCGGCCGTGCGGCCCACGGCGATGGGCTTCAGATATTGCTCGACAGCGGCGCGGATGAGCTTCGCGCGGCCGCCCGGAAAAGTGGCTGTGGCGCATCCGTAGCCGTAGAGACCGTCTTGATCGGTGATGACTTTCACGACCGTGGAGTCATTGTTCGCTCCGCCGCCGACTTCGATTACGGTGACGTCTTTTATTTTCGGGGCGGGCATGCCGCGTGTGGCCCGGTCGACGGCTGCCTGAGCTTGCTGTTCTTTGGGTGTGCGCTCGGCGTGGGCCGGGTTAGCGGCGAAAAATTTGGCGATGGCCGCGCCGCCTCCGAGGGCGGCGATTTTGAGGAGCGAGCGGCGATCGGGGATGGCCGCTGTTTCGTTATTTCGGTCGGGAGAGTTTTCGGTTTTCATGGGTGTCTCGCGCGACGCACGGCGGATTGTACCCACAAACGGGCGCGTTGATGGCGGGGTAAATCGCGTGACCTCGGTGAGGTGTGAGTGCGAGGTAGAGATGCCGCGCTGAAGACCGCGGCGCTACACTAACGTCAAAGACCGGTTCGGTTGGGAACGCGAAGATTGGCGGGATTTTACTGGCCTTTTCCGGAGTCGGGCCGATTGGCGTCGGGTTTGTCGTGGTCATGGTCGAGGCCGAATGATGGATTGTCCTTCGTGCCGGCGATCTTGATGGCGACGACTGTGCCAGCGTCTTTGCCTTTAAAGAAGGGATCGACGGCCTTGAGGAAGAATGACTTCACGCCGGTGGTGGTTTGCGAGAGCTTGGCCTGGAGCTTGAGCTGTCCATGAAAGTCGAGGGCTTCGCTATCGAGGTTATAGGTTCCGTTTAGATTAATGTGTGCGCCGGTCACGCCGAAATTCAGATTAGAGAAGTCCACGACGGCGTTTTTCAGACCGAACGTGCCTTTCATTTCGGAGACCACGTCGGTGATGTCCATGTCCTTCGGCTGGCCCTGGCCTTTCCGGCTGAGGCTATCGATTTTCCCCTGCGTCGAGGAGTTGGTGAACTGAATGTCGCCGATTCCGAATTGGCCTTGCAGTTCGAGGCGCTCAATCAAGTCCATATTCTCTTCAGGGATTACGATTTTCGTGCGCAGGTCGACATCGCCGGTCATGACTGGCTTGTCGCTCTTGGTAGTGAGGCGAATCAGATCTTCGACGCGAGCGCCGTGCGAGACGGCGTCGAGAATAATCGTACGGCTCTTGATATCTTTCCTTTCGTCGACGACTTTGCCACTTACTTGCAATGTAGTGTGCAGGAACTTGGCGGTGACGCTTTTCAAATATGTGTTGCCGTTGGTGCCGTCGACGATGGCCGAAAAATCCGTGTGCAGCGCGACCGGATGGTCAGCGGTGCGGAGCGCGAAATCCGGAGTATCGGTCTGGCCGTTGACGCTGAGATAATCGAGCGGGCCATCGAATTTACCGGTAGACGACAAGATGCCCTTCAAGCCTTTGAGTGTGCTCAAGTCCGCGTTGTAGAAAGTGTAGTCGCCCGAGGCAGGCGTTTCGGCAGGATCCTCCGCGTTCCAGGGACCGAACTTGCCATAGGAGTTGATCTCACCTTTGGGGACAGCGTTGGTGAGAATCGCCTGAAAATCCGCGGGTTGGTCAAAGCTCAAATTCTCGAGATGCAGATGGTGGATCGGATACTCGTGCGGAGGCTTGTCCGGCTGTGCGCGCAGAACGACGATATCCGCATCGTCGGCGACGAGCTCGTCGATCGTGACCGGATATTTCCTGGCGAGATCCTGATCCGTGCCGTGCAACATTGGCTTTCCGCCGGGGACCCGGGGCGGAGTGTTTATTTTCAGACCGCCAACCTTTACGAACGTGATTTCATGATCCGGTTTTAGAAGACTGCGCAATGCGGCGTACATGGTGACTTTGTCGATTTGGATGAGCGGCGGAATATCGGTGCGGCCTTTGTGGCGCATCACTAGGCCGGTGATGGTGATTTCGACGCGGGGCACGAAGGAAACGGAAAAATCGGAGAATTCGACCTGGCTTTGAAAACGGGCGCGCAGAACCTCTTCGGTGCGGTCACGCAGCATCGCATGGATTCGAGGCGCGAAAATGTGAAGCACGACCAGGGGAGTGACAAATAAAATAGCCAGGACAATGGCAACGGCGGTGATAACGATGCGCCTGCGCGAAGTCATAGGACTTTCCCCGCCAAAACTTGATTCGCGGACCCTGAATATTACAGCCATAGCGGACAGTTCCTCTATACCGCGAACACTGCAGATATGGCGGGATTTGACTGCGGGGGAAGTGCCCCTGGCACAGCCAAGTATCATCTAAACCTTTTGTGACATGCGAGATAGAGCATTCGCTGAGGAAGGCGGTTTTGACTCGAATTACGGCAAAACGACGGCGGGGCTCAAGCTTGCGAGGGCTTTGGGCGTGTGGGCTAGCTCGCGTCAGGCGCGTGGGTGCCGGGGCGCTGGCAGCGCTGCTTTTGCTTCCGGCAGCGCAGTCCACGGGAGCGTATTCCGTGCTGACTCACGAGGCAATCGTCGATTCGGCGTGGGACGATGCTATCAAACCGACGATCCTAAGGCGATTTCCGGACGCGAAGCCAGAGCAGCTGAAAGAGGCGCACGCATACGCATACGGCGGATGCGCGATTCAAGATATTGGCTATTACCCATTCGGCAGCAAATTGTTCAGCGATCTCGTTCATTACGTGCGCAGCGGCGATTTCGTAGCTGCGTTGCTGCAGGATTCGAACGATATTGACGAGTACGCATTTGCTCTTGGCTCGCTGGCGCACTATTCCGCTGATAACGACGGGCACCGAATCGCGGTGAACCGCGCCGTACCCATCCTTTATCCGAAGTTGGGGAGAAAATATGGCCCGGTGGTGACGTATGACCAAGATCCCGGTGCGCACTTGAAGGCGGAATTTTCATTCGACGTGCTACAGGTGGCCAAAGGACACTACGCGCCGGACGCCTACCACGATCATATCGGTTTCGAAGTTTCACAAGACCTGCTGGCACGGGCATTCCATGAAACCTACTCGCTCGATCTGAAATCGCTATTCGGCGATTACGATCTAGCGGTCGAAACCTATCGACATGGCATCAGTTCCGTGATTCCCGAGATGACGAAGGTGGCGTGGCAGGCCAAGAAGGACGAAATCGAGCACGATTATCCGGGCACGACCCGGAAAGAGTTTCTTTATCATCTGTCACGCGCCGGCTATAAGCGACAGTGGAGCCACAGCTATCGAAAACCGGGGTTTGGCGAGCGGCTGCTGGCATTGATCCTGAAGATCATTCCAAAAGTGGGGCCTTTCGGCGCGCTGGCGATGCGCATTCCGACGCCCGAAACGGAAAAGATGTTCATGGCGAGCTTCAACGAAACCTTGCGTGATTATGAAAAGTCGCTACAGCCCGAGCGTGAAGACGGCCGCGTAGAATTGGCGAACGATAATTTCGATACCGGAACCGTGACCGGCCCAGGCGAGTACCCGCTGGCCGACAGGACCTATGGACGTTTGCTCGACCGGCTGGCCGAAAACCATTTCAAGGACGTATCGCCTGAGATTCAGCGAGTGGTGTTGGAATACTATGCCGACGCGCATTCGAAAGACACCGTGATGAAGAAAGACAAGAAGGAATGGGCCAAAGAGATGGCGGAGGTTGAGGAGCTGAAGACGGTGACGCCGGGGATGCCGGGGACGCCTGGATCCTAGTCGATCGCGCCCCCGCGGTATGCGTTTCCGAGGTTTTCTTACTTGCCGTTCGCGACCTGCAGATTATTCGTCACTGAAAAAACGCCTGAGACGGTGTTCGCTTGGAGGTTGGCGACGTCCTTATCGGCTTGGGACGCTACGACTCCGTAGAGTGTGACGTTGCCACCCTTGACGATGATATGAATCTGCTGGACGCTGCCTTCGGCGTAACGTTGGAGACTGGGCTGGCCGTAAATCGTGTGAAACTCCGCGTGGCGAATCTGGTCGTCGTTCGGTGACGGCGGGAGGATCTCGATTTGGTTGTCGACGCTCTCGACGCCTTCGATTTTCTTGACGGCCGCCTCGGCATCATCTTTGAGGGTGGCATGAACCACTTGCCCCATCAGAGTGACTTTGTATCCGCTCACGCTGAAAGAAAGATTGTCGAACACGGAGTACCACGGAAGCAGCGCCAGTTCGTGACGAACTTCACGCTGAATCACTTCTTCGGAATGACCGTTGCCACGCGTGGGCGCTTGTTGTCGCGCCTGCGTCGAACCGGTGATCGCCAAAATCGACAGGGCTGCGAGCCCCAGCATGAATTTCGAGAGCCGCATGGTTTTCTCCCTCCGAACGAGATGAAAAATGAAAAGCTATCGCGGTTCAGCCGTCAGAGACGGCCCATGAGGAATAGAACAAGGATGATCAATAGAATCACGCCGAGACCACCGCTCGGGTAATAGCCCCAGTCGCGGCTATGCGGCCACGTGGGCACCGATCCGACCAGTGCGAGCAGTAGAACGATCACCAAAATCATCACCAGCATGGCAGCCTCCTTCTTAAGTTTCCGAAATCATCGCCTCTAAATGGAAAGGAGGAGAAGAAGGGTGTCGCCGACCCCAGCCCTCGAATCCCTATAGGATCCTTCGGCGTCACTTACTTCTTCTCCCGCCAGTCGACATGATCTCGGATAGGGCGTGAATCAACAATACAGTCAATCCGTTAGGCATAAGTGCAGGTCGCTGTAGCGATACCGCGAGGCATAAGTCCTGCCAGATGTGCCTTCTCCGCTTACAGGTTTTAGGGCATGGATTCTGAGTTGGGGTCGAAATAGGATGTGCGCGGTTGACGAATATTGAAGCTTGGCCCGATCGTTGAAATCAAGAGCCCGTGGCACGGGGCGACCAGGAGGCCCGCATGTCGGAAGAAACGGCGAGAGCGCAAGCGGAGCGCGAGATTGGCCGATCGGACGATCAGAGCAGGGGGGCTGACCGGCGACGCGGATCGTTCTGGCGAGGGCAAGCGACGGAACAATTCACCCAGATCACCCGAGCCGAAGCGGGATATGCCTAATCGAACGCCGACGCCGGCGGACAAGATCATCCTGCTGGCCAGCTTCGGAACATCAATCTCTCCGCCGAACGAGGCGCTCGGGACCGGCCACGGTGGATCAGCGGCGATTCAATCGGGCGTGATCGGTAGCCAACGGCAACGCGCTACGCACAACCAATAAAACAAGGAGAACGTCATGGCCGCAAACAAGAAAACCTCAGTATTCGGTATTTTCACGACCATGTCTGCGGCGGACTTCGCCACCGATTCCTGCATACGCGGCGGGTTCACCGCCGCCGACATCTCCGCCTTGATTCCGGAGAATCTGGGATCGCGGCAGATTGCGACCGAGAAATCGAGCAAAGCCCCGGAAGGAGCGGCGACAGGCGCGAGCTCAGGCGCGGTCTTAGGAGGCACGTTCGGCTTATTGGCTGGAATCGGGGCATTAGCGATACCGGGCATCGGGCCGTTCATTGCAGCTGGTCCATTGATGGCGACACTCGCCGGGATCGGCGTGGGCGGCGCAGTGGGAGGATTTGCCGGGGCGTTGATTGGCATGGGAATTCCGGAATACGAAGCGAAACGTTACGAAGGCTACATCCAGAAGGGCGCGATCCTGCTTTCGGTGCATTGCGACACGTCCGATGACATCAAAAGGGCGAAGGAAATTATGAAGATGGCCGGCGCGGAAGACATTTCGTCGACGGGTGAGGCTAGCGCTGCCCGGCGTACCGCTTCGGGCAGTGCTGCTTAGAAGTTTGTTAGATCGTCAAAAACGGAGGATCCAATGTACGCACGAAATCGATGGACCGAGGGAGTTAGCGTATTTGCGGTGGGCGTCGCGGTGGGAGCGGCGCTGGGGATGCTCGTTTGCGCCGCGGTCGGGCGAGGAGACACGAGACTACATTTCGGACACCGCGCGAACGACGGTCGACGGCGCTCTGGCGCAGGGTGCAGCGCTTCGCAAAGCGGGCGCAGCGCGCCGCGAGCCATGCTCGCGAGCATGTTCGCGAACAGGTGGAAGCGGCTACGGATGCCGGCGAAAGAGCGTACGACGAAGCCGCTCGTCGGGTGTAACGGGGTTATCGATTCGTTCGATTCATAGGTTGGACGTCAATTCATTGTGACAAGGGAGAATTCATGAGCAATTCATCGAGCGGCACGGAAGGACACGTTAATTGATGTGGCACGGACGATCGGGTCGACGCTAGGCACGGTAGCCGCGACGGTCAAGAAGGCACGACGGATGGCGACAGGAGCCGGCCCTAGGCGCGTGAAGCGCAAGGCCGCGGGTGCGGGGTCCCGGGTGCGAAAGTCCGTGAAGCGCAACCTGACTTTGGCTCGCCGCCAAGCGCGCAGCGTGGAACACAAGGCGGCTTCCGCTGGCAATAGGGCTCGAAAAGCAGCGCGGCGCGCGGCTGCAAGAACATCGTCCGTTGCGAGACGCGCGCGAGGCAGCGCAAAGCGCAGTTTCGCGAAGGCGCGACGGAAGGTTTCAAAGCGCTAATCAACAAGCGCGAAAATCGTGAAGCGCGGAATTTTCTTCGCCGGGCACAGCGACACACTGTGCCCGGCGATTTTGTTTCGATTTGGCTATTGCAGGACCATGCCGAGGCGTTAGCAAGTCCGTGAGTTCGATTGGACGATTGGGGGGACGCACAAATACTCGTCCGTCTGGCGGCCGGTGTTTCGAGAGTGTCGAGCAGGTCTTCGCGGACCACCCGGCTAGGTTTCGAAAGCTTCTAGGCAGTTCTCTTGCTGCCTGCGACGAGCACGACCACACCACCGATCAATGCAATGGCGCCGAGAATCGGAGGCAGGGGAATGGTGTGGTGTTCTGCCTCGGTGGCCTGGAGCGGACCGAGGTCGAGCACCTTTTTGTGCGTGGTGTAGGTGATCCCCTGATAGGCGAACGAAATGATGCCGATGACTATCAGGATAATTCCAATGATGGGAGCGGGTCTCATACGATCTCCTTGCTAGCTAGCCGACTCGAGGGGGCGGCCGATGGGCCGCCGCTCGATCAGGCTCGCCGCACTAATCCGCCAACCAACGAAACCAAGAACAGAACCAGGAAGATGAAGAACAGGATTTTCGCGACACCCGCTGCTGCCGGCTGCGATTCCAAGAAAGCCGAAGACGGCCGCCACCAGGGCTACCACGAAAAATATCAGTGCCCATCGCAACATAAAGCCTCCTTGTCACTCAACGTGGCGCGATATCCGAGACCGAGACTCGGCTTGCGCCCGCTTGGAACCTGAAATTTGTACCGCAGGCGGCTGTCTGATCCCATACCCGCAAGCTAGTAGCAGCCGTGCTACTTCGCTGTACGGCTCATTCGCGGAGACTTAGCGTCGCAGAGTGAGAAACATGCCCAAGGAAGCGGCTAGCATGACGACCGTCGCAACCCAGCCGCAGATCCGTAAATAGGCGGGCAGAGTGAACCGTCCCATCACGGTTTTCCGGGAAGTCATCAGCATCATCATGATCATGACGGGAACAGCGACTACACCGTTGAGAACCGCGGACCAAAAGAGGGCTTTGATAGGGTTCAGATGGACGAAATTCAGCACCAGGCCGATGAGCGTCGCCGCGGTGATGGTGCCGTAGAACTTCACCGCTTGGCGAGGCTTTCTCTCCAAGCTTGCCGCCCAGCGGAAGGATTCACCAACGGCGTATGCGGCCGAACCCGCGAGAACCGGCACCGCCAGCAGTCCGGTTCCGATGATTCCCATGGCAAAGAGACCGAAGGCGAACCGGCCCGCAAACGGCTCGAGAGCTTTGGCGGCTTGATCGGCTGTGTCGATGTCGAGAATTCCGTGGGTATGGAGAGTGACTCCCGCCGTCAGCATGATGAAGAAAGCCACGACGTTGGAGAGCGCCATGCCAACGTAGGTGTCGAACCGGATTCTGCTGAACTGTTCCTTGGCTTGTTCGGGCGCGCGCTTGAGGGCCGTTTCCGCGGCGTTCAGGCCCACATCCTCGGCTTCTTCCGAAGCCTGCCAGAAAAAGAGATAGGGGCTAATCGTTGTTCCGAGTACGGCGATGAGCGCCGTGAGATAGTCGCCGTTCAGCGAAACGGAGGGCCAGAATGTGGCGCGGATTGCAGCCCATTTCGGCTGGCCGACCACGATTGCGGTAGCGATGTACGCAAACAGAGCCAGAGTGAGCCACTTTAAATAGGGCAAGTATTTCGTGTACGGCACCAGGATCTGCAGCACGAGCGAAACTCCGCCAAGAAGCAGGACGTATGCCCAAAACGGTCCGGGCAGGAACAATTTCGCCGCTGCGCCCATGGCGCCAATGTCCGCGCCCAGGTTGAAGATGTTCGCGACGAGAAGCAACGAAACAATGATGTAGAGGACCGGAGCGGGAAAATGGGATCGAATATTGGCCGCGATTCCCTTTCCGGTGACGCGGCCGATTCGGGCGGCGATTTCCTGGATGACGCACATCAAAGGGTAGGAAAACAGGGTCACCCAAAGCATGCCGAAGCCGAACTTCGCTCCGGCTTGCGAGTACGTGGCTATGCCGCTGGGATCGTCGTCGGATGCGCCGGTGATGAGACCGGGGCCGAGCTCCAGAAACATATGCCGCAATTTCGAGGGAAGTGTCGGATGCTCCGGTGGGGCTACGGCGTCTGGGGATTTGGGCATGCCTGGGAGCGCGATTATAGCGCGTTGCGAAATCGCGCGGACTGAGGCGGGGCGCTCGAACTTGAGAATCTGCGTGCCAGGGACGCGAGAGAATGGGAGCTGAACGCGATCGCGAGCAATGTGGATCCGCTAGCGAGAACATAGAAGATGCACCTGTCGATGATGCAGGAGAGCGTTCCGAGACGGCTTGGAAAAACGCTCGCGGAGCTCGATGATCGACGCCGGGCTTTGCTGGTTTGTGCCATCTTGCTCCCTGACCTCCGATAGCTAAGCTGAACTGACCGGAGGTTCGATGACACCTGAGCCAAGCGCAGACACCGGGAGCAACCTTTAGACAGATACGGGAAACACCTTAGTGCCAAAGGACTTAGGGCTAAGTAGGATATGAAGCATGGATCGTGTAAGAAGTATTCGGTTCAGTACTAAGGGCCCCGGAACCCCGAGGCCGCTGATCAGGGAGCTAACCGGCAACGCGAACAGCAATTTAGAACGAGTTGAGCGTCCGATAGCGAAGTTGGCGACGGAACTGCACAGGAGACAACTGATTTGGCGAGCGGGGAGTGAGACGCGTCGAGGCACTAATGACACGCTGCAATCCAATTATAGACGATCTAATCATAGATAGGCTCTAGGAGAACAAATATGCCGCCGCTGAGATTGCTGTTGGCCGACGATCATGAAATCGTGAGACAGGGATTGCGCTCAATGCTGGAAGCGCAACGTGACTGCCAGGTGGTCGGAGAAGCTGCCGATGGACGCCAGGCCGTAACGATGACGAAAGAGTTGAACCCTGACGTGGTGATACTGGATATCGGCATGCCTTCGTTGAACGGGCTGGAGGCCACTCGACAGATTTTGAAAATGCGGCCGCAGACGAAGGTGCTGATTCTCACCATGCACGAGTCGGACTCGGTGATCCGCGAAGTGCTCGATGCGGGAGCTCGCGGATATATTTTGAAGACGGACGCGGGACGCGATCTGGTGTCCGCAGTGGAATCACTGCGGCGCAATAAGACTTTTTTTACTTCGCGCGTTTCGCAGATGATATTGGACGGATTTCTGAAGGGAGATTCGCGGATGCACGAGTCCCCCACCGGAGCCGTTCGGCTGACGCCGCGACAACGGGAAATCGTGCAATTGCTGGCCGAGGGCAAAAGCAGCAAGGAAGTGGCCGTGGCACTCGACTTGAGCGTAAAGACGGCGGAGACACATCGAGCCAATATCATGCGCAAACTCGACTGCCATTCGGTGAGCGAAGTGGTGCGCTACGCAATTCGAAACAAGATTATAGAACCCTAAGTTTCCAGTACCGAGTGCCCATCAGTCCGAGCCATTGTACAGAATCAAGGGTATTCGTCCCGTGAAGCCGATCTGTTCTGCTGGAGGTGCAGCGAAATTACCCAGCGAATCGAGCAGTCGGCGGGAATCAGCCATTCTCACCGCGAATCGAGTGAAGTATGGCGGACAGACATTTGCGAATCCTGGTGGTTGACGATCAACCCAATGTGAGGCGAGCGGTACGAAACATGCTCTCGACACGGCACGAGTGGGAAGTTTGTGGCGAAGCCTCAGACGGCCGCGAAGCAATCGAACGCACAGAGCAACTGCATCCGGACGTTGTAATCATGGATATGTCGATGCCGCGGCTCAGCGGCCTCGAAGCGACGCGGCAAATTCGCGAAAACCATCCCAACGCGCACGTGTTGATCTTGACGTTTCACGATTTTCCGGGGCTCAGACAACTGGCGCGAGAAGCAGGCGCGCAGGGGTGCGTGCTGAAGGGCAACGCCAGCGAGTTCCTGGTGCGGGCAGTGGAGAGCGTGAGCGACTCGCGTCCATTTTTCCCGAGCGGCAAACCGGCCTAGCACAGATCGCAAGCCGTGTCGTTTCGCAGAGTGACCCGCGTGCCTACAAGTTCTCCCCAATACAAATGCGTGCGCTTAGGTATTCACGATTTAGGGCCTGAAGAGTCTGCTTGAGTGGAAGCACCGAATTGCCACTTTCGAGTCTCCCGATCCGCGAGTAAGGGCTAAACCGGCCCATCCGCTGGCAATCCGGAAGGAGGAGATCAGCGATGAACGGGGATCAAGTGGAAGGCAAGTGGAAGCAATACCAAGGAAAAGTGAAGGAGAAGTGGGGCAAGCTCACCGATGATGATCTCGATATCATCGAGGGGCGACGCACCGCGCTCGTCGGCAAGATCCAGGAATATTACGGGACTTCGAGGGAAATTTCCGAGAAGGAAGAGGACGAGTTTGTGAAGAACCTCAAGGCCGAGGAGCGCCAGCAGGAAAAAGCGCAGCGCGCTGGCCGCAGTAGTTAGAATCGTTTATCTTTGATCGGCAGGAGGCGGGACGTCTCTCACGAACAATGGCGATGCCTCGCTTTCATGCGTTCATCCAAACAGGAGGCTATACATGGCACAACCGAAGCACGCTCCGGATCCTCAGACGAAGAAGGCCTCGCCCGCCGATGCTGCGATCACGCGGGAAAAGTTGATCGAGTATTTGAACGAAGATCTGGCGCGCGAATATCAGGCGATCATCTCATACGTCGTTTACTCCCAGGTGCTGAAGGGCGCGGAATACATGAATATCGCGGCGGAACTTGAAAAACATGCCACCGAAGAGTTGAACCACGCGCTGATCGTTTCCAATCAGATCGATTATCTGGGCGGGATGCCGGCTGTACAGGCAAAGCCCGTGCGCACCTCAGAAAAAGCCAAAGAGATGCTGCAGTTCGACCTTGAAAATGAGACCAACACAATTCGAAATTATCGCCTACGCATCTCGCAGTGCGAACAACTCCATGAATACGCCATTGCCGAGCACATTCGAGAAATCCTGCTCGACGAGCAAGACCATCTGATCGCGCTGGCGACTGCACTGGGAATCGATCCTCCGAAAATCTCCTAGGAACTGCCGCGCGGCGGAAGCGGACTGGGGGATGCGGGCCACAGCGTTCGCGCAGACGGGAGCGCGGCGCCGACAGCCGACTTCCGCCCCCATCGCGCCCCGAGCTCTCGTCTATGTTAGGGGCGGAAGCGTCGAATTCCGTCAAAACGTCGACGCGCCAAGTGGGGGTTCGTACAAGATTTTCCCGAGGGCGTATACGGCAAACGTCTGATGGTAGGGGCGTTGAGGCTTCTGTACCGTGTGCCTATGAACGTTTGCACAACAGGTAGCCCTCATAACATCCGCACCACGCCTCCCACCCCATAGAAGGGGCCGTTTGGATTCACCCCCGAACGTGCCGACGGCCCCTCCACTCCTGTTCTAAATCGCAGCTCCGGCTGGCAAGGATAAATTTTCGTATTTCAGCCCGTCTTCGCTACTGCGGCGTCAACAGTTCTGCCGTTGCGTGGAGTCTACACCTACAGTTTTCGCCGTATTGGTCGGCTGCATCAGTGCTGAAACAATATGCAGTAGATTCCGGGTGATGGCGTACCCCGAATCGGTTCCCCGAATAAATCAACCCAACGGACGTGGGCAGAGCCGAGCGGAAGGAGTGCGCAGATGAGCGCTGGCAAGGTTTCCATGCCCGACGGTAGGGCCGGCGTCACGAGCGGCGGGCACGCGCACAGCGTACAGTTTTACGGCGAAGATGCGGCTCTCATTAACGGCATAAGCGCCTATATCGAAGAGTCGCTCCAACAGAGAAATGCGGCTCTGGTGGTAGCAACACGTTCGCACCGAGAACAGCTGACGAAACGCCTTACGGAACGCGGCTTGAATTTGTCGGTTGCGCTTACCGAAGGCCGTTTCGTGCTTCTTGACGCAGACGAAACGCTTTCGAAATTCATACAGGAAGGCTGGCCCGATCCTGTCCGGTTCAGAGAAACCCTCGGAAGGGTCGTTTCCGAAGCGAGGTCCGCGGCGAGAGGCAATCCGCCGGCTTTGGCAATATTTGGCGAAATGGTGGCACTGCTTTGGTCGCGGGGCAAGTTTGAGACGGCCATTCAGCTCGAGCGAATCTGGAACGAGCTGCAGCAGAGCGAATCGTTCTCTCTCCGCTGTGCCTATCCCATGAGAGCGTTCGACCGACAAGAGCACTCCGAACGTTTTTCGGCGATTTGCCGCGAGCATTCGCATGTTATTCCTGGTGAAGCTTATGGGTCTTTGACGACGGAAGACGCTCGACTGCGAAACATCAGTCAATTACAGCAAAAGGCGCAAGCGCTGGACGCGGAGGCGGCGGAAAAGAAAGAGGCACGGGAAGCGCTGCGAAAGCGGGAAGCTGAGCTGAGCGATTTCCTGGAGAACGCCTTGGAAGGAGTGCAGCGTTCCGGACCGGACCAAACGGTCCTGTGGGCGAATAGGGCAGTGCTGAAACTGCTGGGATACACGGAGCAAGAGTACGTGGGCCACGCGCTTTCGGAGTTTTTCGCGGAGCGCAGCTGTCTCGAGGAGTTCTGGGCGAAGTTGATGCGCGGCGAAGAGGTGTACGACTATCCAGCCGAACTTCGGCGAAGGGACGGATCGATCGCTCACGTGGTGATTCGATCGAACGGCCTGTGGGAAGGCGGAAGGCTCGTGCATACCAGGACCTTTATTCACGACGTCACCGAGCGCCTCACCTTGGTGCACTCGCTCCGACGAGCGAAGGAGGAGCTCGAAGCCCGCGTTCGGGAGCGTACCGAGGAGCTCCGCGAGAAGAACATTCAAGTGGAGAAACAGGCGGAAATTCTTAATGTGACTAACCACGGGTTGCGTGAACTGTCGTCAAGGCTGCTGCAGGTGCAGGACGAAGAGCGGCGCCGCATCGCCCGAGACCTGCACGACAGCACGGGACAAAGCCTAGCCCTGCTGAGCATGAACCTTTCGGCGCTGGAGACCGAAGCGAGCCGGTTAAGCCCAAGTTTGGCAAAGGGGCTGGAAAAAAGCGCAGAAATGGTCCGCAAGATAGCGGCGGAACTGAGAACGCTTTCCTACTTGCTTCACCCGCCATTGCTGGAGGAAGTGGGATTGGAATCCGCGCTGCGCTGGTACATCGACGGATTCGATCAGCGGAGCAACATCAAGGTTTCGCTGGAACTATCACCTAACCTGGGGCGACTGTCGAGAGAGCTGGAGCTCGCCGTTTTCCGGGTGATCCAGGAATGCCTCACGAACGTTCACCGGCACTCGGGAAGCGCGACTGCGAACATTCGAGTGGTGCGATCGGGTGGCAAGATTCAACTGCACGTGCGTGACGAAGGGAAAGGCATTCCGCCGCAGAAGCTGGCCAGGCTGGCTGCGGCGGGAGACTCCGGAGTGGGCTTGCGTGGAATGAGGGAGCGGGTGAAGAGCCTCGGCGGCGAACTGCAGATCGAGTCGGACGGAAAAGGCACCGAGATCCGAATGGTGATTCCTACGGAGGTCGGGACTGTTTAGTCAGGGGCTTTGTGCGAATTCTTGTGGCAGACGATCAAGAAGGAGTCCGCAAGCGAGTAGTCGCGACGCTGCAGGCTTGCAAGGGCCTGGAGGTGTGCGCTGAGGCAGCGAACGGGCGGGAAGCAGTTGAAAAAGCGAGGGAGTTACAACCAGACCTGGTCATACTCGACATCACAATGCCGGAAATGAACGGACTCGATGCGGCGCGCGAAATTCGTTCGTTTGCTCCAGAAACGCCGATCCTGATTCTATTTGTGCACAAGAGCAAACAATTGATCGAAGAGGGTCGAAAACTTGGCGTTCGCGGATATGTAACGAAAGGAGAAGCAGTACACAAACTGGCACACGCCGTGGACGCAGTGATGGGAAACCATGTTTATTTTCCAGAAGACCTTCAGGGATCCTAAAATCCGCAACAAACTTTTCTCCGGCCCCATAACCACAGAGCTACCTTCGATGACAGAGAGCCTGCGAACATGAGTCTGTACCTGGTTAGCTACGATCTCGATCATCCACAGGAATTCGAAGGATACGAGTATCTTCACGCGGAATTGCGAAAGATACGCGCGCACAGGGTGTTGCAGGAGGTTTGGCTGCTAAGAAGCGCTCTCAAAGCGGATGCGATCAGGGACTCGCTGCTGAAGTTCGTTCACGCGGAAGACCGGATTCTGGTGGCGGAGGTCAGCGAGAGAAATTGGGCGACGTGGAAAGCGATGGCCGAGATCGCAGAATGACAATCGAGACTGAAGAGATCAATCGACGCCGGAAAAGAAGGTGTGGCCGTTGAGCAGCGCACCCACGGCGTCCAGCAGGATCTGTCCCACCTGATTCTTCATGACGAAACCCTGGACCGGAATCGCTTTGGCGGTCTCGACGATGTGCTTTCCCTCGTGCATGGAAAGAAATAGGATCGGCATCTTTGGATAGAGCTTGCGAATTTCGCGCGCGGCGTCGAAACCACCCAGACGGGGCATGGTGATATCGAGGACGATCAGATCGGGCTCAAACTCCTGCGCCTTGGCGATGGCCTCCAACCCGTTGGCCGCCTCCCCGTACTCGCTGGGCCCTAGCCGAGACGACAAAATCATGCAGATGCCCTTGCGAACGGTCTCGTGATCGTCCGCGACCAGAATCTTAACGGGCCCGTTACCATTTTTTGCCATATTCCCCCGTCACGCGAACCCGCAACTTCCGGCACCTGACGCGCCACGATTGATACTCTCTATCGCCCTACCACGATCTTACGCCGACTACCGAGGATTACCGATAAATTGTTCCCTGCTTCCTACTCCGAGCCACCCTCACGCGAGGCGCGGCCGCCATTGGGGGACGAGGTCAGCTCGGCATGCGCTGTGATTGGAATTACGGCTTCGAGAACCGCGCCCGTGGGCCTGGCGTTCCGTAAGCTCAGGGTGCCGCCTACTTCCTTGATTCGCTGCCGAATGCCTCCGATGCCAACGCCGATCTTTTCCGGATGAAATGAGGAAATATCGTCCGTGATGCCCTTTCCGTTGTCGCTCACGATAACTGAAACACCGCCCTCTTTCTTGGCTACGCTAACCGAGCATTTTGTGGCGGCGGAGTGGCGGAACACATTGGTCAGAGCTTCCTGGATGATGCGGAAAACCATCGTCTCCAAGCCTGGGGTGAGGCGGGGAAAATCGGGCGGATCGAGCTCGATCGATGTTTCAATGCCGCTGCGCTTGGTAAGGCCCTCGGAATACCAGGAGAGCGCGGCATCCAGCCCAATCTCGTCAAGCAGTGGAGGATGAAGCAGGTGGGAAACACTACGAACCTGTTGGATGGCTCCGTCGACCAGCGAACTGGCCTGCAAAACCGCTTGGCGATTCCCTTCGGTGGGTCCCTGAATGAGAATGCTATCGATGGCCATTTTAGCGGCGGTCAACTCCTGGCCGAGGCCGTCGTGCAGTTCCCGAGCGAAGCGGCGGCGCTCGTCGTCCTGCATGGCAATCAGGCGGCCCGAGAGGCTGCGGAGCTCCATGTTCAGGATTTCGAGCTGGCGGGTTTTGCGATGAAGCTCCGCGAAAACGCTTACTTTGGCGCGCAGCAATTCCGGAATCACGGGCACGGAGATGTAGTCGACGCCGCCGCGCTCGTACCCCTGCATACGATCCATGTCGGTCAAATGAATCGCGGAAATGAAGATGATGGCGGTTTTCTGAAACCGAGGATGCTGCCGAATCATGTCCGCGAGTTCGAAACCGTCGATATCGGGCATGCTGACGTCCATAAGGACAACTGCGATATCGTTTTTGAGCAAAGCCTCCAAGGCTTCCTTGGCGCTGGTGGCCTTTATTAAGTTTTCGCCAAGCTCACTCAGGATGGCCTCGAAGCTCAACAGCTTGGCGGGCTGGTCGTCCACCATGAGGATGTTGACCTTCTCTCTGGCCAACTCTGGTTCTCTAGCAATCAAGTACGGATCTCCGGTTTTTAGGGCGTTCTGCAATTGTTTCTACCGGTGCAGCCAGATACGCAACGCCGAAAGAAGCTGCTCGGTATTCACGGGTTTTGCCAGATATTCGGACGCGCCGGCTTCGAGACATTTTTCACGGTCGCCCTTCATGGCTTTGGCCGTGAGCGCGATGATCGGCAGGCGACGGAATGCCGGATTCTGTCGAATAACCTGCATGGTTTCGTATCCGTCCATTTCCGGCATCATGACGTCCATGAGCACAATTGCAATGTCCGGAGCGGACTCGAGAGTTGCAATTGCTTCGCGGCCGGTACCGGCGGTCTGAACGATCATGCCGCGGCGCTCGAGAACGCTGCTGAGGGCGAAAATGTTGCGGACATCGTCATCAACGACGAGAACCTTTTCGCCGACCAGCGCTTCGTCGGAACGGTAGAGGCGGTCGAGCATGCGCTGCTTTTCGGCCGGCAGGCGATCGATGACGCGGTGCAGGAAAAGCGCCGTCTCGTCGAGCAAGCGCTCCGGCGATTCCACGCCTTTGACCACGACGCTGCGGGCCAGCGTGTGCAGTTGCGAGTCTTCTTCCGAAGACAATTCTTTTCCGGTGAACACGACGACGGGCAGGTCGCTCGAAGATTCGCTGTGGCGAAGCCGTTCGAGGACTTCGAAACCGGACATATCCGGCAATTTCAAATCGAGGACCATGCAATCGAACGACTGGGCTTCGATAGCGGCGAGGGCTTCCTTGCCCGTCGCAGCGACGGCGACCTCGATATCGTCGTGACCGAGCAGTTCGCTAATGCTGCGCTGTTCAGCGGGATTGTCCTCGACGATCAGCAGGCGCTTGCGTCGCGGTTCGGCGTATTCGCGGATGCGAGCGACGGCGCTGGCCAGTTCCTCCGGCGTGGTTGGTTTGGTGACGAAAGAGAACGCACCGCGAGACAAGCCGTGCTGACGATCCTCGTCGAGCGTAAGCATCTGTACGGGTATATGGCGTGTGCTGGGATCCTGCTTGAGGTGGTTGAGGACCGTCCAGCCGAGCATGTCCGGCAAGAAGACGTCGAGCGAGATAGCGGTCGGATGATACTGACGAGCAAGAGCCAGGCCGTCCACGCCGTTCGTCGCGACAAGAACCTTGAAGCCTTTGTCGTGCGAGAGATCGAGCACGATGCGGGCGTAATGCGGATCGTCCTCGATGACGAGCAGGACCGTGTCGTCCGGCTGAAGATCGGTACGATCGTCGCGGACGTGCTCGACGATGCGCTCGGGACCTCCGAACTTGGTCAAGCGCAGGCCGGAATGTGATGAGGAATCCTTGGTGATCTCGGCGGGGTTGATGCCGGAGGAGCCCACATAAATCTGCGGCAGATACAGAGTGAACGTGCTGCCCTTGCCAACCGTGCTACGCAGCTGGATTTCGCCGCCGAGCAGCGTGGCAAGTTCACGACTGATGGCAAGGCCGAGACCCGTGCCGCCGTATTTCCGGCTGGTGCCCGCGTCGGCCTGCTGGAACGCCTCAAAAATGAGGCGCTGTTTCTCGGGCGGGATGCCGACGCCGGTGTCTGAAACCTCGAACGCGACCACGGAGGCCGAGTTCGAAAGAACAGGATGGTCCTCGCTCCAGCCACTTTCGGGCGTGGAGACCGAAAGACGGACGTTGCCCTGCTCGGTGAACTTGAATGCATTGGACAGCAAATTCTTCAGCACCTGCTGCAAACGCTTCGAGTCGGTGACGAGGCTTGGCGCTAGATTCGGATCGGAGGCGATCTCGAAGCTGAGGCGCCGGTTTTCCGCTTCGTGACGGAACGGCCGCGCGACCATATCCAGCAGGCTGGCGAAGAACACCTCCTCGGCTTCGACCGAAACCGTACCGGATTCGATTTTGGAGAGGTCGAGGATGTCGCTAATCAGGTTCAGAAGGTCCGTACCTGCTCCGTGGATGGTTCGAGCAAACTCGACTTGCTTCGGCGTGAGGTTGCCTTCAGGGTTCTCGCTGAGCTGCTGCCCGAGGATCAGCACGCTGTTGAGAGGCGTGCGAAGCTCGTGCGACATGTTGGCAAGGAACTCCGACTTGTACTTCGAGGTGAGCGCGAGCTCCTTGGCCTTTTCCTCGAGCGCGCGGCGAGCCTGTTCGATTTCCTGGTTCTTGCGCTCGACTTCGACGTTCTGTTCGGCAAGCTGCTGCGCCTTTTGAGCGAGCTGCTCGTTGGTCTGCTGCAACTCCGTCTGTTGAGCCTGAAGCTCGGCGGCGAGCTGTTGCGACTGTTTCAGCAATCCTTCGGTCTGCATCGTCGCTTCAATGGAATTGAGCACGATGCCGATGCTGGCCGTGAGCTGTTCGAGGAAAGCCAAGTGGGAAGGAGTAAACACCCTGAGAGAAGCGAGCTCGATGACGGCCTTGACGCTGTCCTCGAAAAGCACGGGGAGGACGATGACGTTGCGAGGCACGGCCTGAAAGAGACCGGACTGAATCGGCAGCGTGTCAGAAGGCAAATCCGAGACGAGCATGCGTTTCTTTTCAGCGGCGCACTGTCCAACGAGACCTTCGCCGGTTCGCAGTCTCCTTCTGAAACCCGCTTCGCTGTTATCCGCATAGGCAGAGAGCAAAATGAGCGAATCAGTGCCGTCCGCATCGGTCTCTACCCGGTAGATAACACCTTGTTGGGCGTCAACCAGCGGGGCAAGTTCGGAAAGCAACATGCGCCCCACGGTCGAGAGATCGCGTTGACCTTGCAACATGCCGGTGAATCGAGCGAGGTTGGTTTTCAGCCAGTCCTGCTCCGTGTTGCGGTCCGTGGTCAGGCGCAGGTTGTCGATCATCGTGTTGATGTTGTCTTTGAGGTCGGCGACTTCGCCGCTCGCTTCCACCTGAATCGATCGCGTGAGGTCGCCTTTGGTGACAGCGGTGGCGACTTCGGCGATGGCGCGGACCTGGTTTGTGAGGTTGTCCGCGAGGAGGTTGACATTACCAGTGAGGTCCTTCCATGTGCCGGCGGCGCCCGGAACGTTGGCTTGACCGCCGAGGCGGCCTTCGACGCCGACTTCGCGGGCGACGGTGGTGACCTGATCGGCGAACGTGGCGAGCGTGTCGGTCATGTTGTTGATGGTGTCGGCTAGCGCCGCTACTTCGCCCTTCGCGTTCACGGTGAGCTTTTGTGTGAGTTCTCCATTGGCTACCGCGGTGACGACTTTCACGATACCGCGAACCTGCTCGGTGAGGTTGGCGGCCATGACGTTTACGTTGTCGGTGAGGTCGCGCCAGGTGCCGGCCACGCCGGGCACTTGCGCTTGGCCGCCCAGTTTGCCGCCGGTTCCCACTTCGCGGGCCACGCGGGTAACTTCGGCAGCGAAGGCGTTCAGCTGATCGACCATCGTGTTGATGGTATTTTTCAGCTCGAGAATTTCGCCCTTCACGTCCACCGTGATCTTGCGCGAAAGGTCGCCGCGAGCGACGGCCGTGGTGACTTCCGCGATGTTGCGGACTTGGGCAGTGAGGTTGCGGGCCATGGCGTTCACCGAGTCCGTGAGATCCTTCCACGTACCAGCCACACCGGGCACGTTGGCCTGGCCACCGAGACGGCCTTCAGAACCGACTTCGCGAGCCACGCGGGTGACTTCGGCAGCGAAGGAGCGCAGCTGCTCGACCATGGTGTTGAGCGTTTCTTTGAGCTGCAGGATTTCACCGCGAACGTCCACGGTGATTTTCTTGGAGAGGTCGCCGGTGGCAATGGCGGTGGCGACTTCCGCGATGTTGCGGACCTGGCCAGTAAGGTTCGAGGCCATGAAGTTCACATTGTCCGTAAGATCCTTCCACGTGCCCGCCACACCGGGCACTTGCGCTTGGCCGCCCAGCTTGCCGTCGGTGCCAACTTCGCGGGCCACGCGGGTGACTTCGCCAGCGAAGGCGTTCAGCTGGTCGACCATGGTGTTAATGGTGTTCTTCAGCTCGAGAATTTCGCCCTTCACGTCCACCGTGATCTTGCGCGAGAGGTCGCCACGAGCGACGGCCGTGGTGACTTCTGCGATGTTTCGAACCTGGCCGGTGAGGTTGCCGGCCATCGAGTTCACGGAGTCGGTGAGATCTTTCCATGTGCCGGCGACTCCGGGCACGTTGGCTTGGCCGCCGAGCCGGCCCTCGGAACCTACTTCGCGGGCGACACGAGTGACTTCGCCGGCGAATGCGTTGAGCTGGTCGACCATCGTGTTGATGGTTTCTTTGAGGAGCAAAATCTCACCGCTGACGTTCACCGTGATTTTCTTCGAGAGGTTGCCGCTGGCGATGGCGGTGGCGACTTCGGCGATGTTTCGCACTTGGCCGGTGAGGTTGCTAGCCATGGAATTGACCGAGTCCGTGAGGTCTTTCCACGTGCCGGCGACGTCCGGCACCTGAGCTTGACCGCCCAGCTTGCCGTCGGTGCCGACTTCGCGCGCCACGCGAGTGACTTCGGAGGCGAAAGCGCGGAGTTGGTCCACCATCGTGTTGATCGTGTCTTTGAGTTCGAGAATTTCGCCCTTCACGTCGACAGTGATCTTCTTCGAGAGGTCGCCGCGGGCGACGGCCGTGGCGACTTCCGCGATGTTGCGGACTTGGCCAGTAAGGTTCGAGGCCATGAAATTGACGTTGTCTGTCAGGTCTTTCCAGGTTCCCGCGCCGGGGACCTGCGCTTGGCCGCCGAGCTTGCCTTCGGTGCCGACTTCGCGCGCCACGCGCGTAACCTCACCGGCGAAGGCGTTCAGCTGGTCGACCATCGTGTTGATCGTGTTTTTCAGCTCGAGAATTTCGCCCTTCACATCCACCGTGATCTTGCGCGAAAGGTCGCCGCGAGCAACGGCCGTGGTAACTTCCGCGATGTTGCGGACTTGGGCGGTGAGGTTACCAGCCATTGAGTTGACAGAGTCGGTGAGGTCCTTCCACGTGCCGGCCACGCCGGGCACGTTGGCCTGACCGCCTAGGCGGCCCTCCGTGCCGACTTCGCGGGCCACGCGGGTAACTTCACCGGCAAACCGGTTCAGCTGGTCCACCATGGTGTTGAGTGTTTCTTTGAGCTGCAGGATTTCGCCGCGCACGTCCACCGTGATTTTGCGCGAGAGGTCGCCGCTAGCAATGGCGGTGGCGACTTCCGCGATGTTGCGGACCTGGCCGGTGAGGTTGCTGGCCATGAAGTTGACGTTGTCCGTGAGGTCTTTCCACGTGCCGGCCACGCCGGGCACTTGCGCCTGGCCGCCCAGTTTGCCGTCAGTGCCGACTTCGCGAGCCACGCGGGTGACTTCGCCGGCGAAGGCGTTAAGCTGGTCGACCATCGTGTTGATCGTGTTTTTCAGCTCGAGAATTTCGCCCTTCACATCCACCGTGATCTTGCGCGAGAGGTCGCCGCGAGCAACAGCCGTGGTGACTTCGGCGATGTTGCGCACTTGAGCAGTAAGGTTTCCGGCCATGGCGTTGACGGAGTCGGTGAGGTCCTTCCACGTGCCCGCAACGCCGGGCACCACCGCCTGGCCGCCGAGTGCGCCGTCCGTGCCGACTTCGCGCGCTACGCGCGTGACTTCCGAAGCGAAGGAGCGAAGCTGATCGACCATCGTATTGATGGCTTCTTTCAGCTGTAGAATCTCGCCGCGCACGTCGACAGTAATCTTGCGCGAAAGGTCGCCGCTGGCCACGGCCGTGGCGACTTCGGCGATGTTACGGACCTGGCCCGTAAGGTTGCTCGCCATGGAGTTGACCGAGTCTGTGAGGTCCTTCCAGGTGCCGGCGACGCCGGGCACTTGGGCCTGGCCGCCGAGTTTTCCGTCGGTGCCAACTTCCCGTGCGACGCGCGTGACCTCGGCCGTGAAAATGCCGAGCTGCTGAATCATGGTGTTGACGATGTTCGCGGACCGGAGGAATTCACCTTCGAGGGGACGGCCGTCGACGTCCAGCCGGACGGTCTGGGTGAGATTTCCCTGCGCGACTGCTGCAATCGCGCGCGTGACTTCCGCTGTAGGACGCAGCAGGTCTTCCACCAGGGTATTAACCGAGACTTCCATCTCCCCCCAAGCCCCACGGGGCTGATGGAAACGAATGCGCTCGCGGGTGCGGCCCTCCTTACCGACGACCTGCCCGAGGCGCTTCAGGTCCTGCGCCATGTGTTCGTTCGCGGAAGCGATGTCGTTGAAGGCGTCGGCTATCTTGCCGGGGAGGCCCGTCCAGTACCCCGGGAGGCGTACGGAAAAGTCGCCGTCGCGCATCGTTCTGAGACTGGAGAGGATGATGGCGAGCTCGCCCTCAGGCATGTGGGAAGGGGATAACGTAACTTCAGCGGTCGCCGCACTCGGTGCGGTGGCTCCATTCCCGCCTTTGTTGCCGAGAGAAGCTCCCTTACGGTCTGATTTGGCCATACATTACTTTCTCCCGTTTCTTGGTGGGCGTGCAGGCGAGTTGGTCCAGACGAACGAACTTCGCTGCGTCTTCCTTGCCGCCGACAATCCCGGAAAGTAACCGCTCGACCCAATCTCCCAAGGATAGAACTAGTTTCGTAACACATAGATTTACCCATGGCACTAAGGTGTTTGCTGTATGTCGGCATAGACGGCAATCATGGGATTATCTGCGCGAAATAACCCCATAAATATGTGCTGAGTACGTCCGGCGGGATTGAGAAGAACAACGGTCAAGGAGATAAAGCATGCCAGCGCTTCAACTTCTGCTAGCCGATGATCACGAAATCGTACGCCAGGGACTGCGATCGATGCTTGAGACGCAGCGCGATTGCAAAGTGGTGGGCGAAGCCTCGGACGGGCGGCAAGCCGTCACCATGACCAAGGAGTTGAATCCCGATGTCGTGATTCTGGACATCGGAATGCCCTCTCTGAACGGTCTGGAAGCGACACGGCAGATTTTGAAAATGCGGCCGCAGACGAAAGTCTTAATCCTCACCATGCACGAATCGGACTCGGTGATCCGGGAAGTGCTCGATGCCGGGGCACGAGGGTACATACTGAAGACCGACGCGGGGAGGGATCTTGTCTCGGCGGTGGAGTCCTTGAGGCGAAATAAGACGTTTTTCACTTCGCGTGTTTCGCAAATGATCCTGGATGGTTTTCTGAAGGGCGAGAAACGGCCACAGGAACCCACGCCGCAAGGTGAGCGCTTGACGCCGCGGCAGCGGGAAATCGTGCAGTTACTAGCCGAGGGCAAGAGCAGCAAGGAAGTGGCGGTGGCGCTGGACCTAAGCGTCAAGACGGCCGAGACGCATCGCGCCAACATCATGCGTAAATTGGATTGCCATTCCGTGAGCGAAGTCGTGCGCTACGCGATCCGCAACAAGATTATCGAAGCTTGATTGATCCAACTTCACGTTTGAATATCACTTCGTAACGCGCCGTTTACAATCGCGAGCCGATACCGTGAAGTATAATGTCGCGCGGCGGTGCATTCTGCGTTAGGGTCCGCTGCGTGATTTTTCCCACGGGAGGACCGATATGGCCTCATCCGCTTCTGCCGGACCAGCCCACCTTTCGGAGTCCCGGAAGTCTTTGAGCAGCGAAGAGCTGCGGGCCATGCATGCTTATTGGCGCGCAGCGAACTATCTTTCCGTTGGACAGATCTATCTCTACGCCAATCCCCTGCTGCGCGAGCCACTCAGACTCGAACACATCAAGCCGCGGCTATTGGGCCATTGGGGCACGACGCCGGGACTGAACTTCATTTATCTTCATTTCAACCGGTTGATCAAGAAACTCGACTTGAACGTAATCTATGTAGCAGGACCGGGGCATGGCGGCCCGGGCCTGGTTGCCAACACGTATTTGGAAGGAACTTACAGCGAGGTTTATTCGCACATCACGCAAGACGAAGACGGGATGCGGAAACTGTTCAAGCAGTTTTCGTTTCCGGGCGGCATTCCCAGCCATGTGGCCCCAGAGACGCCGGGATCAATTCACGAGGGCGGAGAGCTCGGATATTCCGTGGCGCACGCATATGGCGCGGCGTTCGACAATCCGGAACTGCTCGTCTGCTGCGTGGTCGGCGACGGCGAATCGGAAACCGGACCGCTGGCGGGCAGCTGGCACTCGAATAAGTTCTTGAATCCCGCGCGAGACGGCGCCGTGCTGCCCATCCTGCACCTGAACGGTTACAAGATCGCAAATCCGACGATTCCGGGACGCATGACCGATGAGGAGCTGACACAGCTTTACAACGGATACGGTTACAAGCCTTACTTCGTCGAGGGTCACGAGCCGGACGCAATGCATCAACTGATGGCGCACACGCTCGAAGCGGTGGTGCAAGAAATTCGTGGGATTCAGAAGGAGGCTCGCAGCGCGAATACCATCACGCGTCCGATCTGGCCAATGATCGTCCTGCGAACGCCGAAAGGATGGACGGGGCCCAAGGAAGTCGACGGGAAGCCAGTGGAAGGAACCTGGCGGGCGCATCAGGTTCCTGTCGCGGACTTCGACAAGAAACCGGAGCATTTGAAGATTCTGGACGACTGGATGCGAAGCTATTGCCCGCAAGAGCTGTTCGACGCCAAGGGCAAATTGATCCCCGAGCTAGCTGATCTGGCGCCGCGCGGCGATCGACGAATGGGGGCGAATCCGCACGCAAACGGCGGCCTTCTGCTACGAGACCTGGCATTGCCTGATTTTCGCAAGTACGCGGTGACCGTGACGAAGCCGGGCACGGACTTTCAGGAAGCGACCCGTGTGCTAGGAAAGCTGCTGCGCGATGTGATGACACTGAACGCGGATGCGAACAATTTTCGGGTATGGGGACCAGATGAAACGGCGTCGAACCGGCTGGAAGCTTTGTATGAAGCCACGGACAAGGTATTGATGGAGCCTCTGCTACCCACCGACGAGAACATTTCAACGAACGGCCGCGTGATGGAGGTTCTGAGCGAGCACATGTGCCAGGGGTGGCTCGAGGGCTATTTATTGACCGGCCGTCACGGATTTTTTTCGTGCTATGAGGCTTTCATACACATCGTGGATTCGATGTTCAACCAGCACGCGAAATGGCTGAAGGTGACGCGGAAAATTCCCTGGCGGCGGCCGATCGCGTCGCTGACGTACCTGCTGACTTCACACGTATGGCGCCAAGATCACAATGGTTTCACCCATCAGGATCCCGGGTTTATCGATCACGTGGTGAATAAAAAGGCCGACGTCGTGCGCGTTTACCTGCCCCCCGACGCGAACACTTTGCTTTCAGTGTCGGACCACTGCCTGCGCAGTCGGAACTACGTGAACGTGATCGTGGCGGGCAAACAACCGGCCCTGCAATTTCTCGACATGAATTCCGCGATCGAGCACTGCACCGCCGGCCTCGGAATCTGGGACTGGGCTTGCACGGATCAAGAGGGCGAGCCAGAGGCGGTAATGGCATGCGCGGGCGATATCCCGACGCTGGAAACGCTGGCGGCCGCGGATTTGTTGCGGCAGCATTTTCCGGACATCAAGCTGCGGGTGGTGAACGTGGTGGACTTGATGACGCTGCAGCCACAAAGCGAACACCCGCACGGCATCTCCGACAACGACTTCGATTCGATGTTTACCACCGACAAGCCAATCATCTTCGCGTATCACGGATATCCGACCCTGATTCACCGGCTTACCTATCGACGCAAGAACCATGACAATTTGCACGTGCGCGGATACAAGGAAGAAGGTACGACGACCACGCCATTTGATATGACGGTGCTGAACGATCTGGACAGGTTTCATCTGGCGAGCGACGTGGTGGATCGAGTGCCACGGCTGCAGCGCATGGGCGGGCATTTCAATCAATTCGTGCGTGACAAACTGGTTGAGCACAAACATTACATTTGCGAGTACGGCGACGACCTGCCGGAGATCAAAAATTGGAAATGGCCCTATTAAGCGATGAAGATTCTGGTCTTCAACGCGGGATCGAGCAGCCAGAAAACTTGCCTGTACGAAATCGAGAATTCGCTACCTGACGATCCGCCGGCGGCGCTGTGGGAAGGCAAGATCGAGATCGACGTCGAGAGCGCCACGGTCCGCGTGAAGAACTCGCGGGCCGAGCACGCGGAAGAACACGTGCAGGTGCGGGCCGTATCGCAATCGACCGTTGAAGTGCTGAGCGCACTTTGGTCGGAGAAGTCGAGGGCCTTGGGGGCGCCTGAAGCGGTCGATTTTGTGGCGCATCGGATCGTTAATGGCGGTCTGGACTATCGCGATCCGGTGTTGATCACGCCAGAAGTGAAGGCTGCAATCGCGCGGGCGTCGAGCTTCGCCCCGCTGCATAACGACACCGAACTAGCCGGCATCGAGTTTGCCGAAAAGCGCTTCAGCGGCGTTCCGCAGGTGGCCGTGTTCGATACGGGCTTTCACAAGACGCTGCCGGAGGAGGCCTATACCTATCCCGGGCCTTACGAATGGCTTGCTCAAGGGATCCGGCGATTCGGCTTCCACGGAATCAACCATCAATATTGCGCTGAGCGTGCGGCGAAGCTGCTCGGCAAAGATGCTTCATCATTGAAACTCGTGACTTGCCATCTCGGTAATGGATGCTCGTTGGCGGCGGTGCGCGATGGTCGAAGCGTGGACACGACTATGGGATTCACGCCGTTGGAAGGCTTGATGATGGGGACGCGGTCAGGCTCTATCGATCCGGGCATTGTGACCTACCTCGCAAGTCGGGGGGCCACGGGCGCCCAGCTTGACGAATTGCTGAACAAGAAATCTGGTCTGTTAGGGATTTCCGGCGTGTCGGGCGACATGCGCGAGATCGTCAAGGAAATGAAGACCGGCAACGCGCGGGCCAGGTTGGCGTTCGATATTTTCGTTCATCGATTACGATCATCGATCGGAGCGATGGTGGCGACGCTGGGCGGAGTCGACGCGCTGGTATTTACCGCGGGGATCGGCGAGAACTCGCCGGAGGTTCGCGCCGCGGCGTGCTCTGGTCTTGCGTATCTGGGTCTTGCGGTTGATCCGGAAGAGAATGGCGGGTCGCCGAGGGATCGAGACATTTCTCGAGTGAGTTCCGCGGCGCGGATTCTAGTGATACGCGCACAAGAAGATTGGACGATGGCAAAGGCCGCGTGGAAATTAGTGTCCAATTAACGGGTGCGGTAGATGGCGCGCCGGTGATCTCTCGCCGTCCGCTCCGAAATCGTCAGGACATTCCAATCAACCGCTGCCGTCGCAAGAGTTAGACAGAGCGGCGTCCGCGAGTTGTGACGACGAGCGCCGACATGGACCTGCTCGATCCTTCGGCAGTGCGGGAGCGTGGGCTATCAGTACTGAACTACAACGTCCCAAGTGCTATACTCTGATTTGCTCTGGCATCGAAGACTGTCGGCAACCAAAAGGGAGAGAGAATGCTTATCGGTGAGAGGTTACGAGCGTTACGAGAGCAGAAGGAACTTTCTCAAGGCGACATCGAGAAAAAGACGGGCCTGCTTCGCTGCTACATCAGCCGCGTCGAAAACGGACACACAGTTCCGGCAATTGAGACGATTGAAAAGTTCGCACGGGCTTTGGAAGTGCCCATGTATCAGCTATTCTACGACGGCGAAGAGCCTCCCAAACTTCCTAATCTGCCGAAGCGCAAGACCGGTGACGATGTCGCGTGGGGCAGCTCGGGAAAAGATGCGCGCCTTCTGTCACAATTTCGCAGATTTCTCGGCAAGGCAAAGGCGGAAGATCAGAAGATGTTGCTATTCCTAGCGCAGAAAATGGCTGGGTCGCGTCGCTCGGGTGCATAGGGGACAAGATGTTGCGGCGACACGCCAGTTTCTTTGCCTGATCATCAGAAGTGATCTCCAGCGGCGCGGCCGTTCGTTGCGGCCGGCGACAGCCTTTTTCTCCCGGCCAGATTTCTCGACGGGGCTGGGAGCATCGATTCGTTTCGAGCGATCAACTCAGGTCCTCGTCTGTCCTTTGTCGACCAGTGCTTCTCGGAGCTTCCACTACATCGCATTGGATGGCAAACTGCGTAGACACTAGAACCCGAGTGCATGATGCCTCGAAAGAATCGTTCTGAAAAAGCTCCCCGCGTTCTGTTTCAAGCGGTCGCTCGCGAGATCGCGGAAGTCGGCAGAGGTTTCTATTCTCGCGGTTGGGTGCTCGGGACCAGCGGGAATCTCAGTGCCGTCGTTGGTCGGCATCCGTTGCTTCTGGCCATTACGGCCAGCGGATTTGATAAGGGGCGACTTGAACCCCGCTATGTTGTCAAAATCGACGGAAAAGAAAAGGTCGTTCGAGGCAGATACAAGCCATCGGCCGAGGCTGCAATCCATCTGGCAATCGTGCGAGTA
Organism: uncultured Acidobacteriota bacterium; assembly: GCA_963800535.1. Taxonomy (GTDB): domain Bacteria; phylum Acidobacteriota; class Terriglobia; order Acidiferrales; family UBA7541; genus Palsa-295. Next base: position 8,700 of record CAWDBK010000003.1, on the reverse strand, counting down.
CGCAAAGCAGGTGCTGTCTTCCATACCCACTCGACCTGGAGCACGCTTCTCTCCGATACTTACGCGGCCGAGGGTCGTGTGGAGTTTACGGGCTACGAAATGTTGAAGGGCCTGGAAGGCGTCCGCACCCATGAACATACGGAGCTGTTGCCAATCCTGGAGAATTCGCAGAACATGAAGGGGCTTGTCGCGAGGATTACTGCCCTACTCGAAAAGCAACCTGACATTCACGGTCTACTCCTTCGCAAGCACGGACTCTACACCTGGGGCGCAACACCACGCGAAGCGAAGCGGCATGTGGAGATATTCGAGTTCCTGATGGAGGTGCTGGTTCGCTCCAACTCCGTCAAGAAAATTACCTAATAGGACTTCCGAGTCGCGTGTGAAGGAGAAATGTCATGGCTGTCGTTCGAATACCCGATGAACGTCGAGAGCTTAGGGATTTTGAAGCGGTGCGAGATTACCTGGCGGAAATCGGAATCGAACACGAACGCTGGCAAACGGACGCCGTGCTCCCTGAGGATGCAATGCCCGAGCAGGTCCTGAACGCCTACTCCGCCGAGATCGACCGTTTGAAGCAAAAGGGCGGCTACGCGACCGCGGATGTCATCGACATTGGCTCGGACACGCCCGGTCTGGATGCGATGCTGGCGCGATTTAATATCGAACACTCGCATGACGAAGATGAAGTTCGCTTCATCCTCGCTGGACGCGGGTTATTTCACATCCACCCGGAACAGGGGCCTGTCATTGCGATCGAGGTCGGCGCGGGCGATTTGATCCGCGTTCCGCGGAGCACGCGTCATTGGTTCAATCTTTGCGGCGACCGACGCATCCGCGCCATCCGTCTCTTCCAGAATATGTCCGGCTGGACGCCCCTCTATACGGATAGCGGCGTAGACCGCAATTTTGAACCTGTGTGCTGGGGGCCCGCGTACATACGCCCGCAATCAAGGGCGGAATAGCGCGTGCCTCTCATCGAGGATACGGGAATTAAAGTCATCCTCCTGGACATCGAGGGCACGACAACGCCAGTAGATTTTGTCTATCGAACGCTCTTTGGCTTTGCGCGGGAGAATCTCTCCGCATTCCTGCATCGGTCTTTCAACGAACCGCGAGTTCGCACATGCGTTAACGGTCTGAAGGCGCAGCACACTATTGACCAGCAGACATCGCCCGGTCCACCCGAATGGCCGAGCGGCCAGGTGTCAGAAGTCGAATCAGCGGTGCGATACGGACTTTGGTTGATGGAGCGCGACAGCAAAATTGGTCCGCTCAAGACCTTGCAAGGACTAATGTGGGAAGAAGGCTATCGCTCGGGCATGTTGCGGGGAGAAGTATTTATTGACGTTCCCAAGGCGTTTGATCGCTGGTACAGGCAAGGTAAGGAGATTTCAATCTATTCTTCGGGCAGCGCACTCGCGCAAGAGATGCTTTTTCGCACGACTCGTTTCGGCGACCTGACGGCCTGCGTCAAATCTTTTTTCGACACCAGCGTTGGGAAAAAGACGAGTTCAGAAAGCTACAGGAAGATCGCTGCCGACAGCGGGTATACAGAGAATCAATTTCGCTTCTTTTCCGACACGATTGGAGAACTGGATGCCGCTCGTGCTGCCGGAATGCAGACAACGCTTGTCCAGCGCTCCCTGGAGGCCGAGGTTTCATCTAGCGGACATCCCAGCATCAAGAGCTTCGACGACGTAGGATAGATCGTAGCGGCGTGGTGCTTCGCTATTAAACGCCGTCGTCTGAGTTGTTGCACCTTGCAACGCATTCACGCCGCCGTGGTTCCGGCCGGAGCGAATTTTGTGTGCCGGGAAATTGCAGTGCGTGCCGGTGGGACGTGCGGGAATGTCTCTACTCAGCACAGGCGCGAATTCGATTACGTGGGGCTGTATTGGAAGGGTCTTCGGAAAGTACTGCCGGCCTTGAGGAAGTCTGCGAATCCTCGAGCGGAAAGGGGCCGGCTGAAATAGTACCCTTGAGCTTCCTCACATTCTTTCGATTGGAGGAATGCCAACTCCTCTTTGGTCTCCACGCCCTCGGCGACGACTCGCAGGTTCAGACTGCGCCCCATGCTAATCACAGCAGTCACAATGCTCGTTTCGTCGGGAGCTGTGGTGATCTGGCGAATAAACGACTGGTCAATTTTGAGCGAATCGATCGGGAACTTTCTAAGGTAACTCAGGCTGGAGTAGCCCGTGCCGAAGTCGTCCACGGCGACCCGCACGCCTCGGGCTCTGAGTGTTTTGAGAATCGCCTCCGTGGAATCCGGGCGCTTCATAAGAACCGTCTCGGTCAGCTCCACCTCGAGAGATTCTGGATCCAGGCCGGTGTCGTCCAGGATTGCGAAGACGCCTTCCAGGAAGTGTTCATCTCGAAACTCTATCGCGGAAATGTTCACGGCTATGGTCGCCAGAGTGAGGCCTGCATCCCCCCAAGCTCGGGCTTGCGTGCAGGCTTCGCGAAGCACCCAATTGCCAATAGGCCGAATAAGGCCGCAATCTTCGGCGACTGGGATGAATTCTCCCGGCGGAACCTGTCCTCGGATTGGATGCGTCCATCGCAGCAGTGCTTCCGCGCCCGCAATTTCTCCTGTTTTTAGATTGATCTTCGGCTGATAGTGTACTGAGAATTCCTGGCGCTCCAGCGCGCGGCGCAGACTTTCTTCGATGGATTGCCGCTCGACGGCGCGGACATTCATGGCCGGTTTGAAGAACTGATAGCTCTGATTCCCATTCTCCTTGGCCTGATACATAGCGGTGTCGGCATTCTTGACGAGAGTTTCAGCGTTAAGCCCGTCTTCGGGGTATACGCTCACGCCGATGCTGGTGGTGACATGGAGATCATGCTGATCGATGGGATGCGCCTCGGCCACAGCGCGCAACATCCTTCTGGCAGTGATGGCGGCGTCTTCGGTCTGTTCGACTTCAGATAGAAGCACTACGAATTCGTCTCCTCCCTGGCGGCTGACGGTGTCAGAGGCTCGTACGCAATCGACCAAGCGCTTGGCGATAGACTGAAGAAGCTTGTCACCGATCAGATGTCCGAGAGAATCGTTGATGTGTTTGAAACCGTCCAAATCCAAGAACAGGACTGCTACTCGTTTCGAGTGGCGCGACGCCAAGGTGATTGCCTGATCCACCCGGTCGTTCAGAAGCAGCCGATTCGGCAGTTGAGTCAGGAAATCGTGTTGGGCCAAATGAGTGACTTGCAACGCCATGGCGCGTGCCGCACTCACGTCGCGAAAAACGATCACGGCGCCACTCGCCTGCCCTTCACGGTCGCGAATCAGTGCAATGGAGTCTTCGACCGGAATTTCAGATCCGTCGCGTCGGAGCAGGACACAATTCGAGGGTAAGTGCCCGCTCGGGCTTTGTGCCGCGAGCGTCGTGGTGGGATTCGGGATGGTCTCGCGACTCGTCGCGTCCAGTATCTGAAGAATTTCGACTATGGGGCGGCCCGTAGCCTCTGCCGAAGACCATCCTGTGATTTGTTCCGCAATCCGGTTGAGGAAGGTGACACTTCCGGGTAGGTCCGTACAAATCACGGCGTCGCCGATGCAGTTTAACGTGACTTGAGCGCGTTCCTTTTCAGCGAACAGCGCATCTTCCATTTTTTTTCTCTCGATGGCGTACGTCAAGGCCTGAATAAGCGAACGCGCATCGATTTGGCCTTTGATCAGGTAATCCTGAGCTCCTTCCTGCAAGGCCTGAGTGGCTAGGACCTCGTCGTCGAGCCCCGTCAAAACCATCAACAACATACGTGGGGCGGCTGTCCGAATGCGTCGAACCGCCTCTAAGCCCTGTGCGTCGGGTAAGCCTAGATCCAAAATTACAAGGTCGGGTACATTCGTCAGCAGATATCGCTCGGCATCCTTCATGCAGGAACAGTGGGCCATTTCAGTTGCGAGCACGCCCGGCTCCTTGAGCATCTCTCGCAACAGGCGTGCGTCGCCCGGATTGTCCTCGATCAGGAGTACTCTGATGATGGGTCTGCGGCTCAAGCAACCTGCTTGTGCTGCGGCAATTTGACTTTCGTTAGCCAGAAGTCATTGATGCTTTTCACCAAGCTCTCGAAAGCGTCCAACTGCACTGGCTTGCTGAGGTAACAGTTCGCCTGGAGTTGATAACTTTTTGCGATGTCTACCTCCGCTTCGGAGGTGGTCAGAATTACGGTGGGGATGGTCTTCAGATTTTCATCCATCTTGATCTGAGCGAGAACCTCGCGACCGTCCATTTTGGGCAGGTTCAGATCCAAGAGAATGAGATCGGGGCGAGGGGCCTTGGCGTGTATGCCCTCGCGTCTGAGAAAAGCCATGGCCTCGACGCCGTCGGCCGAGACGTGTAAATGGACGGATCTGTTGGCATCCCGGAAGGCCTCTTGGGTCAGCCGAACGTCGCCGGGGCTGTCTTCAACAAGTAGAACCACTATTGGCATTCCGTTATCTCCGATGGTCACTTTGCCGTCTCCGATGGCAATCGACGTTCCTTCGATGTAGAGTCTTGCGTTCGACGATTGTCTCGCGGATCAACTTTTCGGCGTCGAGCACAAACAGCGTTCCGCTCGATTTCACAGAACTACGCTTCATCCTGCTCGGGAAACGGGGCATCTTTTAGCCAGAAATCGTTGATGCTCTTCACCAGTCTCTCAAAATGATCCAATTGCACAGGTTTGTTGAGATAGCAGTTCGCCTGAAGTTGATGGCTCCTCGCAACGTCCGCCGGGGCGTCGGATGTGGTCAGGATAATTGTAGGAATCGATTTCAGGGATTCGTCCGTCTTGATCTGGGCCAGCACATCGCGACCATCCATTTTGGGGAGGTTCAAATCCAATAAAATAAGATCGGGCCGAGGGGAGTCGGAGTGGTTGTCCTGATGCCTGAGAAACGCGATGGCCTCAGCGCCATCGGAAGCCACGTGCAAGTACACTGCCGGATTGGCAACGCGAAAAGCTTCCTTTGTCAGTCGAACGTCACCGTCGAAGTCTTCCACCAGCAAAACCTTTTTGGGAGTACCTTTTCTCGCGAGCGTTTTCATGATGTCGCCTCAATTCCTTCTAACTTAAATCGAAATGTCGAACCTTGCCCGATTTGGGACTCGACTGAAATATCGCCACCGTGACGCTCGACGATCTTTTTGCAGATTGCCAGCCCAATTCCAGTACCTGCGAACTCTTCCCGCTTATGCAGTCGCTGGAACATGCCGAAAATTTTCTCAAAATACTGCGAGTCGATTCCCAGCCCATTGTCTTTCACCGAGAATATCCATTTGTTTTCGACGTTTTTCGCGGCCGAGACGTGTATGCGCGGTATTCCGGGGCTTTGGTATTTGATGGCGTTCCCAACCAAGTTCTGAAATAGCTGAATTAGTTGCAGTTCGTCCGCCATGACGTGGGGTAGTGGGTCGTGCGTTACAAGCGAACCGCTATCTGCGATGCTTGCGCGCAGATTGATCAGGGCTTGTTGAAGCGCTTCTTCACTTGAGCAATCGATTAACTCCGTTCCTTTTGTACCCACTCGAGAATAGGCCAGCAGATCCTGGATCAATCGCTGCATCCGGCTGGCGCCATCCACGGCGAAGGCGATAAATTCATCAGCCTCGGAGTCCAGCTTTCCCTTGTAGCGTCTGGATAGCAGCTGCGTATAACTTGCCACCATTCGGAGGGGCTCTTGTAAATCGTGAGACGCGATGTATGCGAATTGACCCAGCTCCACGTTAGAACGGTTCAGTTCCTCCACTTTTTTGAGGAGATTCGCTTCGGCCATTTTGCGCATGGTGATGTCGCGAATTGCTGCTGTCACCAAAACTCCCTCGGCGCTCTCTAAAGGGCTCAGCATGAGCTCAATTGGGAATTCGGTTCTATCCTTGCGGCGCCCAACGAGCTCAATTCCCATGCCGATCTTCTGCGCCAGCGCGTCCTCCGGGGATCTGAGTCCGTCTGAGATGAGGCGCTCGGCGAAGCCTTCGGGGATGATGTTCCTCATCTTTTGCCCCACGAGTTCGTCGCGGTGATATCCAAACTGTTTCTCCGCCTGAACATTCAGCAGGACGATCTCTCCTTTCCGGTTCACTACGACCATGGCATCCGGTGCCGCTTCCAGCAGGCCCCGATATCTGCCTTCCATCTGCCCCAAATGTTTCTCCGCCGCCTTGCGCACGCTGATATCGCGGATCGCAGCCGTCACCAGGATTCCCTCGGCGTTCTCCAGCGGGCTGAGCATGATCTCGATCGGAAACTGGCTTTGGTCCTTGCGCAACCCGATCAGCTCGATTCCCGTGCCGATTTGCTGTGCCAGAGCCTCGGCCGCGCTGCGCGTGCCGTCCGCAATCAGCCGCTCGGCGAAGCCCTTGGGGATGATCGTTCTAACTTGCTGGCCCAGAAGTTCGTCGCGACTGTATCCAAACTCCTTTTCGGCGCGGACATTCAGCAGAATGATTGCGCCTGCTTGATCCACCACGACCATGGCATCCGGCGCTGCTTCCAGCAGGCCCCGATATCTGCCTTCCATCTGCCCCAAATGTTTCTCCGCCGCCTTGCGCACGCTGATATCGCGGATCGCAGCCGTCACCAGGATTCCCTCGGCGTTCTCCAGCGGGCTGAGCATGATCTCGATCGGAAACTGGCTTTGGTCCTTGCGCAACCCGATCAGCTCGATTCCCGTGCCGATTTGCTGTGCCAGAGCCTCGGCCGCGCTGCGCGTGCCGTCCGCAATCAGCCGCTCGGCGAAGCCCTTGGGAATGATCGTTCTGACTTGCTGGCCCAGTAGCTCGTCGCGACTGTATCCAAACTCGTTCTCCGCTCGTATATTCAGCAACACGATCTCCCCACTCTGGTTCACTACCACCATTGCGTCCGGCGCTGCCTCCAGCAAGCCTCGATACTTGGCGCCCGACTCGTTGGTCTCGCTGACGTCAGTGTTCGTTCCGAACCACCGCAGCACGTCGCCTTTCGAATTGCGTATAGGGACGGCACGCGAGAGAAACGAGCGGTACTTGCCGTCCTTGCCGCGGAGGGGAAACGTGTCCTCCCAGATCTCGCCGGTTTCAAAACACTTGCGGATTTTATTTACTACGCGTTGCACGTGATCTGGATGGTGGACCTTTTGCCATCCCCAGCCGGCCATTTCCTCGAGGCTGGTTCCGGTGTATTCAAACCAGCGGTCGTTGTACCAAAAGATGTAGCCCTTATCGTCGGCCATCCAAGCCAGCTGCGGAATGCTATTCGCGAGCGTGCGGAAGCGTCCCTCACCATCGCGCGCACTGTCCTCTGCAAGCTGGCGCGCGGCATGATCTCGCTGAGCACCCAAACCCGCCGTAAGTGCGACTAATATGCCGAGAATCAGTCCGAGGAGCAGAAGGAACCTAGTCTGAGCCAGACGTCGTTTGGCGTCGGCGTCTCGCAACGCCAGCAAGCGCAGCTCTTCGTTCTGCATCTCCCGGATAACCTCTCGATAATCGTCCATGATTAGCTGACCATTTCCGCTCGCAACAACCTCCGACGCCTCCTGCAATCCCTGTGTCCGTCGCACCTCCATGACTGCCGCGGCGAGTTGGATTTTCTGAGACGCCAGTCTGTCCAGGTTGGAAATCTGACGCTGCTGAGTGCGGTTATCCAGGGTCAAGTTGCGAACGATTTCTTCTTCCTGTTCTGCGCTCGCTACGTTGGCCTGATATGAGTCGAGATAGGGTTGTTCGCCAGTCAATATGAAGCCCCTGGCGCTTGATTCGACACCCTGCATCGCCGTCAGTAAATATTGCAGGTGCTCGAGAACCTCGTGTGTGTGCCGCACCCATCGGTCACTTTCACGGGACACGGCCAGGCCACGAAAGGAGAGTGCGCCGGCAATGAGCAAGGCCAAAACAGCAGAGCCGAACGCAAGCTGTACTTTGCGATTCACCAGAAACCTCGTCGTCAATTCAACCTAAATTGGGAAGGGGCGGTTCTATTCCAGATGGGACCCTGAAGGCTGAAAGAGGGCAGCCTGTAGCCACATCCGGTCTCTTGAAAGGGAGTTTGATCGTACACCATTACGAGAAGCAATCAAGCTGGGTTTTCTGTTCGATGTTGAATCCGCCATGTTCATCCGGCTAGAGCGGCTCTTCACCGATCAGAATGATCGCTTAAACGGCCTCAAGCGCCGACGGCCGGTTAGCTAGATCCTTGGGCGAACGCATAAGACTTCACTTAATGAGCTTGATTACGCATTTCAAGATTAGGATGAATCTTTTCGATCTTGTAGCAATAGTCGGGGTCATTGGGGCCAATCTGCACGAGTTGTACAAAAATGGGACCCGAGAGCATTGCGAATGGTAAAACGGCGAACTTCACGCGACAGGGATACACTGGCAACTTTAAACGGATGATTCTGATTAACGCGCTAACTGGACAAGTGGGCACTGGCACGGCACCGGGCCGCGATCTCAACTAATCAAGAAAGACCGATCCCAATAACATGTAGTTGTGGGCAATCGATCGAGCGAATCTTACAAGCATCGATTCAACGATTTGTAGATCGAACCCGGAGGGTTAGTGGGCAGCCATTCTCATCGAAGGTACGGGCCTTGATCGCGGTCGTTTAGCGCCTCGGCCGCGCGGTAACTCCGCTCGCTGATGTTTTTGACAGAGCGAGCGGCAACCGCACTCGGGCATGAGTCAGTTTACGGGAGTCGTTACTGAATCAAGTATCCTGAAACATTC
>CAWDBK010000002.1:0-363928 GCA_963800535.1 uncultured Acidobacteriota bacterium | reverse complement strand
ACAGACGTGGACGTACGCATCATTGCAGCCACGAACAAGGACCTGGCAAAGGAAATCGCCGAAGAGCGGTTCCGCGAGGACCTATACTACCGGTTGAGCGTGATTCCCATCCATCTGCCGCCGTTGCGAGAGCGCGATGACGATATTCCGCTGCTGGCGCGGGAATTTCTGGGGCGGTTTTCGAAGTCGATGAACAAGAAAGTAGACGGCATTGAACCGGAGGCCATGAGGCGCCTGGAGGTTTACGACTGGCCGGGGAACGTCCGCGAACTTGAGAACACCATCGAGCGCGCGGTGGCGCTGGAAAGCGGGCCTCGAATTTCGGTGACCGCTCTGCCGGAGCGCATTCAGAAACATTTTCAGGATTCCGTGCCTCATTCGACGAACGGCAATGGCCACGGCAATGGGAACGGTAGCGATGCCAGCCTGCCGCAGGAGGGCTTAAGCCTGGAGGAATTCATCCAGAACCTCGAGCGGTCGTACTTGCTGGCGGCTCTCGAGCGGTCCGGAGGCGTCCGTACGCAGGCTGCGACGCTGCTGAAGATGTCCTACCGTTCGTTCCGGCACTATGCGAAGAAATATGGGGTTTAGGGCATTCGATCCGCGAGGTGACGGCGCGAGGCGGTCCGCGGAAGGCCAAGTCTACTGGTGAGGGCTCTCCGGCGGTTTTAGTCATTGCCGATAAGCAATAAGTGTCAACCAGCGGGGTAGTGAGACGGGAAGCGTTTCGGGCAGAGCTGGGAACCAAGCATTAGAGTTTCTGTAAGTTATAGTAGGAGAGGGATATCCGTCCGATGTGTTGTAACGGTAAACCTGTGCGCCTCGCTTGGCATCTCCCTTGCGATAAGTCATGTCGTACCCCGCCAGGGAGTACTACAAAAAGAGTTTTGGAGCTCGGCTCCTAGGAGAAACAATGAAGAAGAACCAGAAGGGCTTTTCACTTATCGAATTGCTGATCGTCGTGGCGATCATCCTGATCATCGCGGCTATCGCGATTCCGAACCTGCTTCGCGCCCGTATCGCGGCCAACGAAGCGTCGGCAGTCGGTTCGGTTCGTACCATCGTTACGGCCAACGTGACCTACAACAACACGTGGGGCATCGGCTATGCGACCACCATCGTCAAGCTGGGCGGCGCGTCGCCTTGCACCGCGAGTGCGGCAACGGCGTGCTTGATCGACCCATTGCTGTCGGTGGCTCCGAACCAGAAGAGCGGCTATACGCTGAAGTCGACGGGCGCAGGTGGTGCGGGCACGGTGGCTTCACCGAACACCTCGTTTGAAGCCTCGGCAGTGCCGATCACAGTGGGAACCACGGGCCAGCGGACGTTCTGCTCGGACGAGACCGGCGTTGTCCGGTTCGACCCGGCAGGTGGCGGCGACCCTGGAACGGACGTGGCTTGCCAAGCGTTCGCTCCGTTGCAGTAGTTTCGCGTCGGTTGCGAAAGGGAGGGAATCGAAGATTCCCTCCCTTTCTTTTTTTTGAGGGATGGAAAGTCATGAGGGGCCTGGATGCCCTCTTTTTCTCGTAGAGTAGGCCAAGTCAGCAACTCTGCACTTATTACACCTCCCTCCGCGGCGATCGACCTGCTCCGCGCGCGACTATGAGCTACTGGACTCTCAGCGCCGGGAGTCATTTTCGATGAGCAAGAAGTGTCACTCTTCAAGCGCGAGCCCTCCTGGAGATGAACGCACGGCCGCAGCCTGGCAGACAGGAACGTTGTATGCTGTTCTTAAGATGGGGAATAGGGCAACTGTGTCGCGAAGGTAAACCCGAAAGTTCCGCATGGCATCAACCTTGCACGTAGACGGGCGTATCCCGTCAGGGAGTACTACAAAAGAGTTTTGGAGCTCGGCTCCTAGGACAAACAATGAAAAGGAATCAGAAGGGCTTTTCACTTATCGAATTGCTGATCGTCGTGGCGATCATCCTGATCATCGCGGCTATCGCGATTCCGAACCTGCTTCGCGCCCGTATCGCGGCCAACGAAGCGTCGGCAGTCGGTTCGGTTCGTACCATCGTTACGGCCAACGTGACCTACAACAACACGTGGGGCATCGGCTATGCGACCACCATCGTCAAGCTGGGCGGCGCGTCGCCTTGCACCGCGAGTGCGGCAACGGCGTGCTTGATCGACCCATTGCTGTCGGTGGCTCCGAACCAGAAGAGCGGCTATACGCTGAAGTCGACGGGCGCAGGTGGTGCGGGCACGGTGGCTTCACCGAACACCTCGTTTGAAGCCTCGGCAGTGCCGATCACAGTGGGAACCACGGGCCAGCGGACGTTCTGCTCGGACGAGACCGGCGTTGTCCGGTTCAACCCGGCAGGTGGCGGCGACCCTGGAACGGACGTGGCTTGCCAAGCGTTCGCTCCGTTGCAGTAGTAGTGCGGCTCGATCAGGGCGGGGAGGTCCATTGCCTCCCCGCCAATTTTCCGGCAAAGGCGCAGATAGAACTCGGAGGAACGAAAGGCGCACGGTGCGACAGGCCATGAAACGCTCTCACTCCACTTCCGAATGGACCCTGCTCAAGAGCGCGCGAGGATTCTCGCTCATCGAACTTCTCATCGTGGTTGCCATCATTCTGATCATCGCGGCGATCGCCATACCCAATCTGTTGAACGCGCGAATGGCGGCGAATGAGGCTGCTGCGGCGCAGACGATTCGCACCATCACCACGGCCTCGATGGCTTACAGCTCGACCTATGGAAACGGATTTCCTCCCGCGCTGTCGACGCTCGGAGGGCCTCCCAGCGGCCCAGCGAGTTGCAATCAGGCCATCCTGTTGGATCCGATTGTGACGACCGCACCCAACCGGAAGAGCGGCTTCACATTCGCTTATACGGCCGTCGGCACGGCGGTAACTGCGCCCACAGGATGCGCGATGCCCGGCACGAACGCGTATTTGGTCACTGCTGTGCCCCTTTCAGAGGGGCTCACCGGCATCCGCAGCTTCTGCAGCGATGAACCGGGAACCATTCACGTGGACACCACCGGGGCGCTCGCCGGCAGCCAATCCGGCTGCGAGGCTCTGCCCACGCTCCAATAGCAGAATATTCCATATCTGCTAGACTTGCGGCGATGATACGCGCGCCGGCATTGCTCGTGATTCTGCTTACGGTTGGCATCGGCTCGCATGACGCGGGCCCGGCCACGCGCGCGCTGGAGGCGCGGTACCAGCATGCACGGACCCTCCGGGCGAATTTCTTCGAGCGCTATGCCGACGGCAATGGGGGTTCCGCCTCCGAATCGGGCACGGTCTATTTTTCGCGGCCCGGCCGCATGCGCTGGGAATACGAATCGCCGGAAGAGAAGCTTTTCATCGTCGACGGCACCAATGTCTGGTTTTATGTGCCGGCGGACCATACCGCCAGCCGTGCCAGGCTGAAGGAAAGCTCGGACTGGCGGACGCCGCTCGCGCTGCTGACGGGGAAAGCGGATCTGGCAAAACTCTGCCGCTCCATTCAGCTCGCTGATGCTGAGACGGAGCGGAGGAGCTCCCGTGACGGCCGCGCCGTTCCAGCTGAAAACAGCTTACTGGTTTGCCTGCCGCGCGATGCGGCCTCGAACGATCCCTCGTACCAAGTATTATTCGAAGTCGACCCACAGTCGCAGCTCGTGCGCGTCCTGATACGCGAACCCGGCCGCGTGGAGACCGAATTTCGGTTCGGAAATTGGGAGGAGAACGCGGAAATCCCAGAGGTCAAATTTCACTTCCAACCGCCTCCGGGCGTGGCTATCGTGGACGAGGAATCACTCGCCGGCGAAATTCACTGAGCGCGCGAGTCAATCTTTCAGGAAGGCCGACGTCTCGCCCAGGAATATGTCGAGCTGGTCGTGATGTACCCAATGGCCCGCGTCTGCGACTTTCACCAGGCGTGAATTTCGAATGGCTTTGGCGCGGCGGTCGGTTTCCGGCACCGGGAAAAAGCTCTCCAGACCCCAGAAAAAAAGCACCGGGCAGGAGATCTGGTTGTAAAGCTCAACAGAATCCTCCACACGATGCCCGTACGGCGGGAATACCCGCGCATAGTTGTCGAATTTCCATACCAGCGAACCATCGGGATCCCAATTGGTCCCGTGCATGGTCAGGTGGCGCGCTACTTCGTCGGATAGATGTGGATTCGCTTCTTTCATGCGCGCGACGGCAGCGGCGATGCTCGGATAGGTTTTGGGTTGGCGCTTTTCCACCTTGCGGACCGCCTCAATCCATGCGCGCATCTGCTGGTATGCCGGGCCGTGCACCTTGCTGTTCTCCGGAACTCCCAGTCCCTCAATCGACACTGCCTTGCGTACGCGCTCAGGGAACACCCCGGCGTAGTTGAGTACGATCATGCCACCCAGCGAATGGCCGATCAGCCGAATAGGGAACTCGTTGATGATATCGAGCAGTGCGGAAAGATCGAGGACGTGTTCAACGAGGCTGTACATGGCCCCGGGTGCCCAAGCGCTATTCCCGTGCCCCCGCAAATCCAGCGCGTACACGTGGTAATGCTCGCGCAGCGTCCGCGCCACCCAATCCCAGTTCCGGGCGTGGTCCAGCCCGCCGTGCACCAGCACCAGAGCGGGCTTTCCCTCCTGGCCGTAGTCCCAGAACTGAAGCTTCAACCGGTCGGAGTAGAAAAAGTGTGAGATGGGTTCCATTGGGTCGGCAGAACGTACGGTAATGGCCTCGGACCGCGCCCGGCAATGTACCATATCGGCAGATCGCGCCAGCGGGCGAGGAATGGCAATGTATCCGGCACAGCCTTTCGCGGCGTTGTCACATCCTATTGACGGGCTGTTCTCCCGGCTTCAGCCTCACCCTGTAACGGGTATGCTAGACTTCGGGTGAATCGTCCTTTGGGACGGCGCGCCGATAAACAAATATGGCCGATTTCGTATGCAAAGTCGGGGACGCTTCGGGCCGGGTGTTTCAACAGGTCGAGACGGCGCAATCCGAGGCAGAAGCTCGCCAAAAGCTTGCTGAACGGGGCTACTACGTTTATAACGTCCGCAATCAATTCAATGTGCTGGCGCAGCTCAGCCGAGCCGGGCGCGACCGCAAAATCCGCTCCGACGATTTTCTGATCTTTAATCAGCAATTCAATACATTGGTCCGCGCTGGTTTGCCGATCCTTCGGGCGCTGGACCTGCTCGCCGAGCGCGCCGCCGCTGTTCGTCTGCGGCCGATTTTGGAGGATGTTCGCCAGCGAGTCCGCACGGGTGCGCTGCTTTCCGAGGCTATGGCGGCGCAGGGAGCGTTTCCGCCGGTCTACATCACAGTTATCGCGGCCGGTGAGCGCAGCGGCAACTTGACCGGGGTCCTCGAGCAGTACATTTCGTATTTGCGCGTGACCACCGGTTTTCGCAGTCGCCTGATCACGGCGCTGATTTATCCCGTTGTTCTGATTGTCGTCGCGCTGATCGTCGTGAGTTACCTGGCTACCTACGCGCTTCCGAAATTTGCCGAGCTCTATGCGCAACTGAATGTGCCCTTGCCGGCGAGTACGCGCTTCTTGCTCACCATTGCCGTTCCATTACGGGATTATTTCGCGGTAATTGCGATCGTCGTGGTGGTAGGGGCCATCGGCATATTTTTGTGGACCCGGTCGCTTCGCGGCGCGATCGCGATCGATCGCTTGAAGCCTCGCATCCCTCTGTTCGGCGACATCTGGCTCAAGTCCCAGATCGCGCAGTTCGTACGCACTCTATCGACGCTGCTGGGCGGCGGGACACCGCTCGTTCCCGCGCTGCGCACATCGGCCGCAGCGATCAGTAGCAAGCTCGTCGCTACCTCGGTCGAGCAGGCGTCCGAACGGGTTAAGGAAGGGCAGTCGCTGCACGTCAGCTTGGCCGAAACGCGGTTGGTGCCTGGCCTGGCGCTCGAAATGATCGAGGTAGGCGAAGCTTCGGGCGCGCTCACCGCCATGCTCACGAGCGTCGCGGAGTTTTACGAAGAGGACGTCGATACCCAGCTCACGCGCTCGCTCTCTTGGATTCCCATCGTCATTTTGGTGGTCATGGCCGTTGTGGTAGGCTTCATTTTGATCTCGCTCTATCTGCCGATGTTTTCCCTCCAGGTAGGTTCGGTAGGAGGCTAGGACTCGATGGTTACGCCCGTAAACAATCCGCCGTCTGTCGCCCCTCCCGCTGATACGGCGGAGCGCGAGCAGGCTCGCAAACTCGCCGAGCGTTACCGGTGCCCGTTCGTGGATCTGTCCGAACAACGCATCGACCCCGAACTTTTCCGCAGCATTCCGGCGGAACTGATGTTCCGTTACAACTTCGTTCCGCTCGAATCGCACGATTCCACCCTGATCGTGGCCATGGTCGATCCCAGCGAGCTCCGATTGCGCGATGAGCTTGGCCTGCTGTTGGGCAAGCGCCTTCAGATTAGAGTCGCCACGGCCTCGCAGGTGGGCGACCTGCTGAAACGCACCGAGCAGTCCCAGCGCGTGCTCGATCAGGCGACCGAAGGATTCACGCTCCAGGTTGTCGACGAGGAAGAGGACAGCGAAGAAAACATTTCTATGGAAAAGCTCACGCGCGATACCGGCGTGAGCCCGGTGGTTCGGCTCGTGGACACCGTCATCTTCACTGCGCTGGAGCGACGGGCGAGCGACATCCATATCGAAACTCGTAATTCCGAAGTGGTCGTGAAGTACCGCATCGACGGCGTCCTGCAATTCGCCATGCAGCCGCTGGCGAAGGATTGGCACGCCACGATCCTTTCGCGCATTAAAGTGATGAGCGAGTTGGATATCGCCGAACGCCGCGTCCCGCAGGACGGCCGCTTCCGCGTTCGCTACAAGGGCCGCTTCGTCGATTTCCGCGTTTCGATCATGCCTTCGGTCCACGGCGAAGACGCTGTGCTCCGTGTGCTGGATAAAGAAACGCTGAGCGAAAAATTCCGCAACCTGACGCTCGACGTGGTGGGCTTCGATCATGAAGAAGTGACCGAATTCCGCAAGTACATCCATGAGCCTTACGGAATGGTGCTGGTGACGGGGCCGACGGGCTCAGGGAAAACGACAACGCTTTACGCGGCCATCAACGAGATCAAGAACGACGAAGACAAGATCATCACCATCGAGGATCCCGTTGAGTACCAGGTGCGCGGCATCACGCAGATTCCCGTGAATGAGAAGAAGGGCCTGACATTCGCACGCGGCTTGCGCTCCATTCTGCGTCACGATCCGGACAAAATCATGGTTGGCGAAATCCGCGACCAGGAAACCGCGCAGATCGCCATCAACTCCGCGCTCACGGGCCACCTAGTCTTCACCACGGTCCATGCGAACAACGTGACCGACGTGATTGGACGTTTCATCAACATGGGCGTCGAACCCTACAATTTCGTTTCCGCGCTCAACTGCATTCTGGCGCAGCGGCTAGTGCGCGTGGTTTGCGAAAGCTGCAAGAAAACTGTCACCTACCCGCCCGCCGTGCTGAAGGAATCGGGCCTGGATCCCGCGGAGTGGGGCTCTTTCCAGTTCTCGGAAGGGAACGGATGCCTGGAGTGTTCCGGCAGCGGCTACCGCGGCCGAACCGCGATCACCGAGCTTCTCGATCTCTCCGACCACATTCGCGAAATGATCATCGACCGGCGGCCGACTTCGGAAATCAAGCGCGCCGCCCGCGACGGTGGCATGTCGTTCCTTCGCGATTCGGCTCTTCGCAAGGTTCGCGCGGGCCTCACTACTCTTCGCGAAATCAACAAGGTGACGTTCATTGAGTAGCCTGACGTCGTCGCAGAGCGCTTCGAGCCAGTTCCAGCGTGGCGGGCTGCTCGGCCGTCTCGATAATTGGCTGCACGCCATGCCACATCCCCAGCTCGTGGCGGAAATCGCAGTGGACCACGTCGCGGCCGCCCGCTGGGGCAAGGGGCGCGGGCATCTCGAAGGCGTGGCGGTTGAACCGCTGCCATCCGGCGCGGTGATGCCCTCCACGGTCGAGACCAACGTCGCGCAGCCAGAAGCAGTGCGCACAGCGCTACGACGTGTGTTCAGCCGCATTGCGCCCGGGAGTGCCCCGATCGCACTTCTCGTTCCCGATCTTGTGGTCCGGGTATTTATTTTGCCGTTCGACAATTTGCCGCGAAAGGCCGACGACGCGCTGCCGCTCCTGCGCTGGCGGCTGAAAAAAAGCGTTCCGTTTGACGTCGAGGAAACCGTGGTCTCCTGGAACCGCCAGCAGGGCCGGGATGGCAATCTCGAAGTGGTCATCGCCGTGGCACGGCAGCAGATTGTCCGCGAGTATGAACAGATCGTCGAGTCGCTCGGCGCGCAGGCCGACGTGGTTCTCGGTTCGACGCTGGCCACGCTGCCGCTGCTGGAGGAGCGCGGCGCCACGCTTCTGGTGAGGCTGTGCGGAAGGATGATGACCACGGTGATCGTCGCGGGCTCCAGCCTCTGCGTTTATCGCTCGAGCGAGATGCCGGCGGAGGTTCGCCAGCTCGAGCCGCAAGCGATGCTCGAAGAGGTTTTTCCCGCAGTGGCGTATTATCAGGACACTTGGGGATCGAGCATCGACCGGGCGCGAATTGCGGGATTTGGCGAAAAGGAAGCGGTCTTTGGCAAAGCGTTGGCGTCCGAGCTGCAAATCGCCACGGCGCCGATCAGCGCGGCGGAAACTGTCGCCGGCCTCGATGCTTCGGCCAAGGACATCGTCAATCACGGCCTTGACGCTCTGGCCGGCTGGATGATGAACGGCAGGCCCTGAACGGTTCCTGAACGAAACCAGATAGCGACCGATGAATCTTCAACTCAATCTCTCGACTTCGCCACAGCCTAATAACCGGCCCTTCCTGGCCTATTCGGCGCTACTGGGAACTCTGGGCGTCATCGCGTTGGCCATCCTTTCGATGGCGTCCTTGCGGGCATGGAATACGAACCGCACGATTCGGCAAGATATGACCCGCTGGACAAACTCCATAGAGAACGATCAAGCGCGCCAACGCGCGCTTGCCAACGAGTTCCGTGGCCCCGGCGACCAGCAGGTCCTGGGCCGCTCCGCGTTCCTGAATTCGCTGATCGACGAACGAAGCTTTCCGTGGACCAAAGTCTTCATGGACCTTGAAAACACGCTTCCGTCGGGGGTGCGGGTAGTAAGCATCTCGCCGCGGCTGTTGAACGGCCGGGCGTCGGTCACTCTCGAAATCGGCGCCGTCAACGACGAGGGTAAGATCGCGTTCTTGCAGGCGATCGAGAAGTCGAAAGCATTCTCCGGCCTGGTGGTCACCAGCGAGCGCCACGCCGATCAGACGAACACACCGGATAAAATCGTGCTGAATCTCACCGTGTGGTATTCCACGACATGATTTCGAAGCCCACCTGGCAAGCATGGAAAATCGGCGTGGGTGTGGCGCTGGCCATTGTGCTGGCGCTTGATATCGGCTTGGCGAGCTATTTATTCCATATGTCGTCCGAGCAGCCGCTGACTTTGAAAGTCGAGCGTGATCGGCTCGAGCTGCAGGCCAAGAAGCTGCATGCCGACGTTAGCCGCGGTGAACAGATCCGTGCTTCATTGCCGCAAGCCGGAAAAGATTGCGACAATTTCTACCAGCAATCGTTTCTGGAGTCGTCAACCGGATATTCCCGCATCGAATCGGACCTCGGCGAAATTGCCGGCAAGTCCGGCGTGAGAATTTCCGACTATACCTTCAAACAGAAAGATGTGAAGGACCGCGGAGTGACGGAAATTCAGATCACCGCCGCTCTCGACGCGGATTATCCGGCGGTGATCCAATTCATCAACGGCCTCGAGCGCTCCGAGGAATTTCTATCTGCTCGACAGCCTCCATCTGGCGGCGGTTTCGACCGGCGGGCTGCGGCTGGAGCTCGAACTTCACACGTTTTTTAGGACCTGAGTGATGACGCAACGGACGCAAATCTACGTACTCGCGGCGCTGGTCGTCATCCTTTGCCTGGTGGGGTATTACTACGTCTTCGGCCAATCCTCCGGCCCGGCATTCTCCGGCGTTACGGCTGCCGATACGAAGTTCGAGCCGCTCGACGTGCAGGAGCCGAGCTTGCGTGTTGACGAGCTCGACAAGCTCCGCAAGCTGGAATATACAGGTTCGCATCGCAATATCTTCGTCGCCGCGCCGCCTCCGCCCCCGATACGGACCGCGCAGCAGGTGGAAGCCGCGAAGCACCCGTTCGTTGGACCAATCTACCAACCGCCGCCGCCGATCAACGTGCCCGCCGAGTTTTTCGGCTACGCCATGCAGAAGACCTCGGGTAAGCGCATCGCGTTTTTCAGCGCGGGAGACGACGTGCTCGTGGTGGCCGAGGGCGATAAGTTTCTGGGAAACTACAGGCTGGTTCACATCGGCAATGAATCAGCTGATGTCGAACAAGTTTCTGACGGCCGGCACACGACGGTGCCGCTGACGCAGCCGCCCGATCAGAGCGCGGGGGCAGGAAACCAATGAGTGGGCCGATTGCCGGGTCAACTGCCAGGTCGGGGTTCACGCCTCCATTCTTGGGCTTCGTGCGCCAGGCGTGGCGTCAAGTCCGCCGCATATACGCCCCCCGGAACCCTGCTGCGCGAAGACGCTCGAATGAATCCGGCTACGGATTTCTAGTGGTCATGGGCATGGTTCTGATTATGGCCGTGCTTTCTCAGGCGCTGCTCCAGAACATGCTCACGGAGGGCCGCCGCTCTCGCGAGGACGAGATGATCTGGCGCGGAAACCAGTATGTACGTGCCATCCGCCTCTACTATCGAAAAACGGGCCACTACCCGCAGACCGTCGATGACTTGAAAACTGGCATGCCCGAGCTGCATTTCCTGCGTTACGCCGCTTACAAGGACCCGATGAACAAGGGGAACGACGGCGCGTGGAGGTTTATCTACATCAACGCGTCCGGGCAGATCATCGGCAGCGTCCGTTACGCCAGCCTGCAGCAAATGGCGCTGATGGACCTGAACGGCGGCACAATTCCCGTCAACGCGACGCTTGGCTCGATCGGCACACCTGTCTCTCAGATTGCCGCGGGGCAAAATGGTGCAAACGCGGGCGCTAACAATGCTGGCCAGAACGGAACGGGTACGGGCGCTGCAGGCGGAACATCAACTCAAAACCCTCCCGGATCGACGACCGACGCTTCCGGACAATCCGCCACGGGGAATCCGACGACGCCCCAAAACGCGACAACTGGCATGACCAGTTCGTTCGGTCAGGCCGTGAATCCGCTTTCGCTCTTGAAGCCGACGGGTCCGGTCGATGGCCCGGTTCTTGGCGGCCTTCTCACCGGTGTCGGCGGAGGAACCGAGTCCGATTCTCCGTCGATCAAAGTGGTCAGCGGCGGCAAGAAATATAAAGACTGGGAATTCATATGGAATCCGCTGGAAGATCAGGCGCGCGCGATTTCCGCGGGCCTGGGCGCCGCGCAGGCTGGCATTGGCGGAGCTACCGGAATTCCCGGCGCTACATCTAATTTTGGTAACCCGGGCTCGATGAATCCCGGATTCGGCGGCGCGCTCGTGAATCCTCCGCCGTCGCAGCCCCAGCCGCAGCAACCTTCCCAGCCCCAAAACTGAAGGAGCGATCCATGCTGACCGATCCCAATCCCGAAGCTCGCACGGGAATGAGTTGGTACGTCATCATCACCCTGGTCGTCCTGCTGATCGGCGCCGTTTACGTGGGAGGGATCTTCTACTCACGGTGGCATTCCAACAAAGCGATTGAAGAGCACGCGGCGAACACAGAACGCGAGCACGACGGAAAAGTCTTCGAAGCCATGGGTGGAGATCGCTTCGATATTCTCGGGTTCTATGCCCATCCGGGAATCATCAACCGCGGCGATTCCACCTCGCTTTGCTACAGCGTGTCGAACACCAAGACCGTGACCCTAGAGCCGCAGTCCAATGCTGTGTGGCCCGCGTTTGAGCGGTGCGTGAGCGTCTCACCAAAGAAAACGACCACCTACACGCTCACCGCGACGGACGCCAACGGGAACACAAAGACCAAGACCGTGGAGGTAGACGTCCAGTAGTAAGCGGGCCACCGCAGTTGGAGCTACTTGGGTTCCCAAAGCTCGATTCGGCGCCCATCTGGATCAATGGCCCATGCGAACTTGCCGAACGACTCGTCCTGCATTTTCGGTTCGATCGTTACGCCTTCCGCCTTCAATTGCGTCAGTAACCGGTCCAGGTTCGCCACGCGAAAGTTGATCATGAAGGGAGCCGTGGTCGGGTCGAAATACTTTGTGCCTTCCGGGAAAATGGAAAATACCGTCGAACCGTCGATGCCGTTGGCGTCCTTTCCGCCCCATTCGAAAACATGGTATTGCATTGCGTCCGGGCTCTTTCCAGTCGGGGCCAGTTCGATTCCCAGGTGCTCGCGGTACCACTTCGCGGTCGCCGCCGGGTCTTTCGCCTTGAAGAAAACTCCGCCTATGCCGGTAGCGCGCACGTCCTTCTGTTCCGCCCCTCCCAGGGCAGTCTGAGCCACCATCCCAAGCCCGAAACTGGCTACCATCCCTACCGCCAACCACCAGTGCATCGTCATGAGTCTGTCCTCCGTCAAACCGCTCGAAATTCAAGCATCAAATACGAACCACGTACTCTCCGGACTCTCTGTGCCAACCCTGTGATCTCTGTGTTAACTCTTGGTTGTTCTACGCGCCCTCTGCGCCTGTGGGGTGAGCCTTCCGTTTTGGTCCATTGCAAACGGATCGGCGACGGTGCAAAATACACTTATGTCCGTCGAAATTGCAAAGGGCGTCACGCTGGAACAGCCCGGCCGGGATGAAAATTTCCTGAAGGACGAGGGAATCCTCTTCGCCTCGCTCGACAAAGTGGTCAACTGGGCGCGCCGTAGCTCGATCTGGCCTATGTCGTTCGGTCTCGCCTGCTGCGCCATCGAGATGATGTCGATGGCCGCTTCGCGTTATGACATTTCCCGTTTTGGCGCCGAGGTCTTCCGCGGATCGCCGCGGCAGTCCGATCTGATGATCATTGCCGGCCGCGTCTCGCAGAAAATGGCCCCGATCATTCGCCAGCTCTACGCCCAGATGCCCGAGCCGAAGTGGGCGATTTCCATGGGCGCGTGCGCCACTTCCGGCGGTGTCTTTAACAACTACGCGATCGTGCAGGGCGTCAACCAAGTGATTCCGATCGATGTGTACGTGCCCGGTTGCCCGCCGCGCCCGGAAGCTCTCCTCTACGCCGTTTTTCAGCTGCAGAAGAAAATCGACAACGACCGCGGCAGCTTCCTGCGTTCGATGAATTTCAACAAGCCCGCGCCGGCCACCAAGGGCTGAGGCTAGCCGGTTACCGTCGCCCTCCCGCCATCGAATTCCACCGCGCTACCGGGGGCGAACTGCTCTCGCCGGACGTAACCCATTCCGATTGACGGTTGTCCACTCGGCATTGCCGCCGAACTGCTCACGTAGCCGACTTCAGCTCCGCCTACCGCACGAAGTTTCGTGCCCGGTGGCGGTGGAGCGACGGTTGAAAACTTCAGGGCGACCCGTTTGCGGTTCACCTGGCCGCGCGAGCGCACACGCTCGACGATTTCCTGTCCCGTGTAGCAACCCTTGTTGAAGCTGATGTGCGTATTTTCGAGCGCCGCCTCGTGCGGAATCTGCGCGTCGCCGAAGTCCGCGGGATACCAGGGAATGCCCGCCTCCAATCGGAGTCCGTGAAACGCGTCCGTTCCTATCGGCCCACCGCCGTCCTCGCGCACAGCCGCCAGCAACTTCTGCCACAGCGCGGCTAGGTCCGCGCGCGGCGCAATGAACTCGGTTCCAATCGCGCCGATGCGAGTCCTTCGCAGCAGCCAGCCCGGTCCGGACCCAAACGCGATTTCTGTTGCCGAGAACTCCCTGAGGTCGCTCGCCATGCCCGCCGCTCCGATGCTTCCGTAGCGGTCGGTCAAATCTTCGATCTGCACTTGCGATCCGATCACGTATTTCTTCAGCGTCGCAAGCGTCCGCTCGCGCTGCGTCACATGCGAAAGCACTAGAAGTTTTTCGGGAAGTGCGTACACCTCAAGCTCCGCCAGAATGTGCCCCTGCGGATTCAGCAATAGCGCCAGCGCGCCGCGCCCGTCGGCCAGAGACTTGATGTCATTCGACGAAACATTGTGCAAATACTGGACGCGATCGCGTCCCGCGAGCGTGAAAATCGCGTGCCAGTTTGAATCGTAAATGGCGGCCTTGTCACGCGCGGCCTGGTATTCTTCGTCCAAATTGGAAAACGACTTCGGTAGCACGCAACCGTCGTATTCTGCGAGCGCAGCGCCCGATGCGCAATGCAGTTCAATGAGAGGAGATTCCATAGGCCGTACGTTTCTGCCTTCATCGTATCAGATGCTGGGCGCCCAGCACCGACTCATGAGGGCAAGGGAATGTGCTAATTTGATGCATTCGATGAATCTCGGCGTCTACATCCAGGTCCCGTTCTGCCAGTCGCGATGCACATACTGCAATTTCCACACGGGAGTTGTGTCGCGC
The DNA here is from genome assembly GCA_963800535.1 of uncultured Acidobacteriota bacterium. Classification (GTDB taxonomy): domain Bacteria; phylum Acidobacteriota; class Terriglobia; order Acidiferrales; family UBA7541; genus Palsa-295. The sequence continues at coordinate 349,484 of CAWDBK010000002.1, read as the reverse complement.
GACCGTTACGAACCGTATGCGCGCGCGATCTGCCGCGAAATTGAGTCCTCCGAGCTGGCTGACGGCGCCACCGCGGACACGGTTTACTTCGGCGGCGGGACGCCAAGCCTGCTTGATCCCGCGCTGCTGGCGCGCGTCATGGATTCGCTCCGCAGCGTCACCGGCAGCGCGCAATTCGCCGAAGTGACGCTAGAAGCCGATCCCGAAACCATCTCTCCGCAGAAGGCCGCCGCATGGCTCGACGCCGGATTCAATCGCATCAGCCTCGGCGCCCAATCATTCGACGATCGCGAGCTTCAGACGGCTGGACGGATGCATCGGCGCGAAGACATTTACCGTGCCGTCGAATCTCTCCGGGCCGCCGGGTTTCGCAATATCAGCATGGATCTGATCGCCGGCCTGCCTCACCAGACGCGCGCGTCGTGGGAGTCTTCCGTCGCGCAGCTTCTGCGGCTGCTGCCCGAGCATGTCTCAGTCTACATGCTCGAAATCGACGAAGACAGCCGCCTCGGCAGGGAATCGCTCACCGGAGGCAGCCGCTATAGCGCCGCCGCAATTCCAGATGACGATTGCGTGGCCGATTTCTACGACTACGCAGCTGCCCGCTTCGCCGCCGCCGGCTATGACCACTACGAGATATCCAATTGGGGCTTGCCGGGTCACCGCTCGCGGCACAATCTGAAATATTGGCGCCGCGAACCTTATCTCGGCCTCGGCGCCGGCGCGCACTCTTTTAACGGCAGCCAACGCTGGGCCAATGTCCACGAGCCCGATCGCTACGTGAGGCTGATCGAACGAGGTGGATCCGCTCGCGAGCAACTCGCGACCGTCTTTCCTCCCGACGCTTTATCCGAGGAGTTTTTTCTGGGCCTGCGCCAGCTGGAAGGCATCGACTTCGCCCGCATCGAGCGAGAATACGACCGCGAGCCCTGGATGCACGACCGTCTCGCGACTCTTCGCCAGCGCATCGACCAACTGCACTCCGATGGTTTCCTGGAAGTGAATGGCCCTCACCTGCGCATAGCCCCCGACCGCCTAACAGTCTCAAACGAAATTTTCGTCCAGCTACTGACGTAGCGATTGAAGGTGCAGATGTAGGGCCGTGCTTCAATAGGGCATGTTCGTAAGGAAGGGAACTACGAATCAGTTCTCGAGGCCCAGTCCGCGAATCTTGGTAAGTAGAGTCTTGTAGGAAACGCCGAGCTTTTCGGCCGCCCGCGTCTTGTTCCACTTCGATTCTCGCAGTGCATTCTGGATTTTGAACCGCTCCACATGCTCAACGGCTCGCTGCGATACCTCGTCCAGCGGTCCTTCCCACGCAAACCGCTCGTCAAGCATCCCCAACGGCAATTCCGCAGCGGAAGGCTTCGCGGCAGGCAATTGCAGCGCCTCCGCATCCAATTCCGACCCTTTCGCCAGGATCGCCGCTCGCTCGATAGCATTCTGCAATTCGCGCACATTTCCCGGCCAAGGATAGGTTCGCAACCGCGCCTGCGCATCGGCGGCAAGCGTCAGTTGCGGCTTCCGGAATTCCCGCCGGAATCGCTCCAGAAAGTTCTCGGCCAGCAGCAACACGTCGTCGCCGCGGTCGCGCAGCGGAGGAATCGTGATGGGCACTGCGGCTATCCGAAAATACAAGTCTTCGCGGAAGCTTTTATCCGCCACCGCCGCTCGCAGATCCTTGTTCGTCGCGGTCACGATGCGCACGTTGGCCTCGATTTCTTGCGTGCCGCCCACGCGCTCGAACCTGCGCTCCTCGAGCACGCGCAGCAATTTACTTTGCGCCGCCAGCGGCAATTCTCCGATTTCATCCAGGAACAGGGTTCCGCGATGCGCCAGCTCGAGTTTTCCCATCTTCCGCGAGCCCGCTCCGGTATACGCCCCGCGCTCGTGTCCAAACAATTCGTTCTCGACCAGTCCCTCGGGAATCGCCGCGCAATTTAGCGCCACAAAGGCCTGCTCGGCTCGCCCGCTTAGATGATGAATGGCCCGCGCGAAAAGTTCTTTCCCGCTTCCGCTCTCGCCCAGCAGCAGCACGGTTGAATCCGTCGCCGCCACGCGCTGCGTCATGTCGCTCGCATCCTTCATCGACGGGTGTTCGCCCACGATTCGAGGGAATCCATACCGCTCGGCGTATTCTTCCCGGAGCAAGAGATTCTCGCGCAGCAATTCCTGTTGCCGCGCTCCGCGTTCCATCAGCAGCCGCAAATGATCGAGGTCCACCGGCTTCTGGATGAAATCAAACGCGCCTTCCTTCATGGCCGTCACGGCCTCTTCCACGGACCCATACGCCGTCATAAGGATTACCGGCAGAGTAGGCTCCGCCCGGCGCGCTTCGCGCAACACTTCGATTCCGGAGTTTCCTGGCAGTTTTAAGTCCGTGAGGACCATCAGGTAGCGCCGCGACCGAACCTTCTCGATCGCCGCCTTGCCGTCGGGAGCTTCTTCCACCGCATAGCCTGCCCGTTCGAGGGCCTTGCGCAACATCGCGCGCAGCTCGGCTTTATCCTCAACGAGTAAGACAGGCTCCATGTCGCAAATTCTCTATCGCGCCCAGCCGGAGTCGCCACCGGACTTGCGCAGTTCATCCTCGGCGTCGCTGATGGCCTGCTCGTCCGCGTCGATCGCTTTCTGCTTGGCGTCGATCGAGGCGGTCTTCTGGTTGATGTCGCTGCGCGTCACGCCCTGCTGCATGCTCTTCACGGGGTCGCTGTAGTTCTGTAGGTTCAGCACCCCCAGCTCGCGCTGCATCACGTCCAGGTCTTCTTTGTCGCGCGCCAGCTTCGCGCGGAGTCCGGCAAATTTCTCTTTCCAGTCGTTCTCTGCGTCGCCACTGGTCTTTGACTTATCGGCTGATCCATCGGCGCTCGCGTCGCCGTCTTTCTTCGTATCGTCGGTTTTGCCGACGGTCGACACCGTTCCGCCGGGCAGATTATCGTTGTCGAACACCTTGGCCGGTTTCGGCTGCTCCTTCTTCGCCTCTCGCGCCTTTCGGGCTGCCTCTGCGATCGAATCGGGCTGCGGAGCAGGGGCTTGTGTTGCGCCAGCCGCCTGGCTTGTGGGCTGAGACTGATCCGCCTGCTGGCCGCGGCTGGTGGCCGGAACCGCCAGAATGGCCGCAACGGCGGCGCTCAACAGCATCGGCAGTATTTTGCGCATAGCTACGCCTCCCGGAGGACGCCTGACTACCATACCTTGTACCAGTTTAGATGCGGGCTGCCTGTGAGGGGAATAGACTCGGCGTGTTCTCCTGCCGCAAAGGTAACCACAGCAAGAATTCGGCCCCGCCCCCTGCCCGGTTGCGTGCCTCAATGCTCCCGCCATGCTGCAAGGCCACCTTTTGCACTACCGCCAACCCTAATCCCGTGCCCTCGGACTTCGTCGTGTAGAACGGCAAGAAAATCTTCTGCAAGTCGCGCTCTGGAATTCCCGGGCCGTTGTCCGACACGCAGATGCGCTGCCATTTCCGTCCGCCCAGCTCCTCGAGCGTTCCGGAAATCGACACCCTGGCCTGCTTGCCGGCCGTCGGGCCGGCCGATTCAGCTGCGTTGCGCGACAGGTTCAGCAGCGCCTGCCGCAAAAGCGCTTCATCGCCCGGCAAGTCCAGGAACGAGCCTTCGCAAGCGAACGCGCATTGTGGCACAAGCTCACGTAGTTCTTCGACCAGCCGGTCGACCAGCGTTCCCATCGAAACTGTCTCGTAACAGATCTCCAGCGGCTTCGCGAATTTCAAGAATTCGGTCACCACATGCGTCAGCGCCCGCGTCTGGTCCAGGATCTTCTCGGCCGAATCGCGGGTCTCACCCGGCTTAGATTCGCTGCGAATCATTTGCGCGTAACCCGAAATCGTGGCCAGAGAATTCTTGAATTCATGGGCGATGCCTGCGGACATTTCACCGAGCGCCGCCAGATTTTCCTTCCAGCGAATCTGTTTTTGCAGCGCAGTCAGTTCGGTCAGATCGCTCATCAGGCACAGCGCCCCGCTGACTTTCATTTCGGGCTTCCGCGGAGGGTCCGTCACGTTTCGCCGCACGTTCATCCTGGCCCGTTGGTATATCGGTGAAATCGTCACGCCCAGCCGGCGCACGTCGCCTTCAGCGGTAAGATGTTCCACCTCACCGCGCTGAAAAGTCTTTCCATCGCGCAAACATGCAGTCAACATCTGCGCCAGGCCAGAGTCCTCGCCCAGAATTTCCTTGTACGAGCGGTAGCGCATCGGCCTCAATCCGAGCGCTTCTTCCGCTGCCGGATTTGTCGAGCTGATCGCTCCCGTCGCGCTCACCAGCAGCAAGCCAGTCGGCATATTCCGCGTCACTTCTTCGGTCATGCGCTCGGATTCCTGCGCGCGCTCCTGCGCCAGCACGTGCAGTCTCGCCAGTTCCTTCTCTTGCGCCCGCAGCTTTTCGATCACGCCCTGCATCGAAGCCGAGATGAAAACCGACGCATTCTCTCGGTCATCCGAACTTTCCCGCCAGCGGTCCCGCGCCGCCGATTCCATGCGCGTGAATTTCCGGATCATCACGATCATCGTCAGCAATGTGCCGATCAGCAGGGTTAGCATCACGGCGGCTTCAATCAATCCCACCGGGGAGGCCGCGTGCTGCGCCACGGGTTGCAGATTCATCGCCGTGTCTCCGGCCCGGAAGTAGTCGCGCGCATTTTCACGATCGTCATCGCACCATCATCACAGACAAATACCAGTTAACCAGCGGCGTCCCAAAAAACATCACCAGGACCGCCGCCATACCCAGGAATGTCCCGAACGGCAGCTCGTAATCCGATCCCTTGCGCTTCGCCAGCATGAAGGCCAGCCCTAGCACGCTTCCCAGGATTGACCCTGCCAGAATGGTAAGCAGCGTGCGCTTGAGCCCTAAAAACGCTCCGGCCATCAGCATCATTTTCACGTCGCCCAAGCCCATCCCTTCGCGCCCGCGCAATCGAAAGTAGAGTTCCGCCACCAGCCACAGCAGTCCGCTCCCGAAAGCCGCTCCCAGCAGCGCGTCCGCGAGCGAAATCACGGGCGCGGGGGGAGGGAAGTCGAAGATGCGGGTAGCAATCCAGAAAGCAGTGCCGTCCGCGGGCTTCGTGAACAGGCTCAGCACCAGCCCCGCCGCAAATCCCGAATAATTGATTACGTCTGGCAGAATACGCTCGCGCAGGTCGGTGAACACCAGCACGATCATCAGCGCTGAAAAAACGGCCCACTTGAGCGTTTCGACGCTCAACCCGAAGGCGTAGTAACACCCGAAGAAAAGCACCCCGGTCAACAGCTCCACGACTGGATACATCCACGAAATCGGCGTCTGACACTGCCGGCATTTGCCGCGCAACAACAGCCAGCTCACCACCGGGATGTTGTCCCACGGCTTGATCGCCGCCCCGCATTTGACGCAGGCGGAGGATGGCATCACGATCGACTTCCGCTCCGGAATCCGCACGATGCACACGTTCAGAAAGCTGCCGATAATCAGCCCAAACAGCGCCACAAACAGACCGATAAGCCACGGGGAAGCCACGAGCCGATTCTGACACACCGACTCGCCTTCTCCGTGACCTCTCTGGCTGCTCTGTGCCCTCTGTGTTAAATCTTTCGCCCTCGGGTTCGCGGACCCTGGGTCTCTGGGGTGAGAGCGTTTCCGTTTGACGCTATACTTTCGGAATGTCGAATCCGAATCTGAGAATCCGCCCTGGCAGACCTTCCGACGTGCCTGCGATCGGCAGACTGATCCGAGGCCTTGCCAAATACGAACGCCTCTCCAAACACTGCCACCCCAACCTCGCCAAACTCCGCCGCCACGCTTTCGGCAAAACGCGCTATTTCCAATCCCTAATCTGCGAATCCCAAGGCTGTCCAATCGGCGTAGCCATCTACTATTTCACCTACTCGACTTTCACTAGCAGCCCGTCCCTCTTCATCGAGGATATCTTCGTCGAACCCGCCCACCGCAACCAAGGCGCTGGCCAAGCCCTAATGAAATCCCTAGCTCGCATCGCAGTTCGCAAACGTTGCAACCAAATGGAATGGATCGTCCTCAACTGGAACAAATCCACCATCCGCTTCTACAATCAGCTTGGCGCCCGCCTAAACCGCACCTGGATTCTCACGCAGCTCTCGGACAAGAACCTGCGTCGGCTGGCCCGCTGATTTGAAGCGTACGTGAGGTCGATGTCCATGACGCTTCGCGTAAGGTATATTTGAACTCTCACCCGATGCCATCCTGGTACGAAACAAGAGTCCGCCGCTATGAACGGATGCGCTTCGACCAGGAGCCGAAGCGGCGCACGCTGCCGTTCGGCTGGGGAATCGAATATCTCGGCGGCGACGCGGCCGATCCGGATCCGAAACAATTCCTTGATCGTTATGTTGCCGATGCGGTCTCCCACAGCGACGATTGGTACGCCGTCGAACCAGCCCGCGACTACGCGCTCGACGGCGAAAACGTGCTCACATTTTCAAGTGCGATCGCCTCGCCGTGGCCGCAAAACAATTGTGTGCACGCGCAATTCTTTCCTGCGCGCAGCCGCTCGCAGAATGGCACGCGCGGACCGGCGGTCGTTGTCCTCGCGCAATGGAACGCCAAATGGCATGAGCAGCAAAACGTCTGCCACTGGTTAAATCAGCTCGGACTGACGGCTGTGAAGCTGAGTCTGCCGTACCACGACCGCCGCGCCATTCCCAATCACCCCCGCGCCGATCACCTGGTGGGACCCAACATTGGCCTCACCATGCAGGCGGGCCGGCAGTCCGTGCTCGACGTGCGCCGCACACTGCGCTGGCTCGAACAGCAAGGATATGGCCCGCTCGGAATCCTCGGCACTAGCATCGGGTCCGCGATCGGGTTCATCACCATGTGCCACGAGCTGGCGGTAAGAGCTTGCGCATTCCTTCACGCGTCAACTTACTTCGGAGACGTGGTGGCCACAGGGCTCACCACAAAAACGGTTTGGGATCCCATCTCGGCAGCCGGTGTCACGCACGAACGATTGCGGCACTACTGGTCGCCGATCAGCCCGTTTCCGTACATCGAACGGCTGCGCGAAGCGAAGAAGAAGCTTTTGCTGATCACCGCGAAATACGATCCGACGTTCTGGCCAGAGTACACCGAGGCGCTGGTCAAGAAGCTGCGCGACGAAAAGGTGGGATTCGAGCGAATGTCGCTGCCCTGCGGCCACTATTCCCTGGGGGTGAAGCCATTCAGCTTCGTGGCCGGCCATCGCTTCGGCAAATTTCTGCAGAGATCACTGACAAAATGAAGCTCGTTTTCTCAGCGCTCTCTGCGTCTCGGCGGTGAAGAGCTTTCTGCGTGTACGCCGTACGTCTTCGACACGTTTGTTTCGCCTTGCAGACTTATCGGAGCAGCATCGCGAACGATCCCTTGGCCACCTCTAGCGCCACTGCCTGGATATCCGGAGCAAGCGAACGATCGGAATCCACTGCCGCTGAAATGGCCCGGACGATGTCATACGCCTTGTGCGTCTCGGGCCCCGTTCGCAGCGGCGCCAGCAGATCGATTCCCTGGCAGGCGGCCAATAATTCGATCGCGAGGATATTTCTCAGATTCGCGAGCATGGGCTCGAGCCGCCGCGCCCCGCTCATGCCCATCGAGACGTAATCTTCCTGATTCGCGGACGTGGGAATTGAATCCACCGAGTGCGGCGTAGCCATCGGTTTCAATTCGCTCGCCAGCGCCGCGGCCGTGACCTGCAAGATCATAAAGCCGGAATTGAGGCCCGCATGCCGTACGAGAAACGCCGGCAGCATACTCGTCTGCGGATTTGTCATCTGCTCGATGCGGCGCTCGGAAATTCCGCCGAGAGTCGCAATCGCGACCGCCATTTGATCGGCGGCCATCGCCAGCGGCTGACCGTGAAAATTGCCACCGCTGATTACCTCGCCCGCCCCGTCGGAGCCCGCGAAAACCAACGGATTGTCGGTGGCGCTATTGAGTTCGACCGTGAGGGTCGCGCGAATCTGCGCCAGCGCATCGCGCACCGCGCCGTGCACCTGCGGCGCGCAGCGCAGGCTGTAAGGATCCTGCACGCGCGGATCTTTCTCGGGCGAGCGGTGCGATTCGCGGATTTCGCTTCCGCGGTTGAATCGCTCCATGTTGCGCGCGGTGACAGCGTGCCCCGCGTGAGGCCGTACGCGCGCGATTCGCGCATCGAATGCCGCGGGACTGCCGCGCAGGGCGTCGAGCGACAGCGCCGCCGCCACATCCGCGGTGTCGACCGCCATTTCAGCCTCGCGCAGCGCGAGCGACAAGAGAGCTAGCATCGCCTGCGTCCCGTTCAGCAGGGCGAGTCCCTCTTTGGCTTCCAGTACCAGCGGGGCAATTCCCACCTCGCGCATGGCTTCAGCGCCGGACATCGCGCGGCTCTGATAGATCGCGCGGCCTTCGCCGATGGCAACCTGGGCCAAATGCGCCAGCGGTGCGAGATCGCCCGAGGCGCCCACCGAGCCTTGCGAAGGAATCACGGGATGCACGCCGCGATTCAACATGGCGATGAGCGTTTCAGCTACCACGGGACGCACGCCAGAAAATCCCTTGGCGATCGCATTGGCACGCAACGCGAGCATCGCGCGGACGGCAGGTTCGCCCAGCGGCGTGCCGACTCCGCATGCGTGACTGCGGACCAGATTGAGTTGCAGATGCCGAATTTCGTCGCGCGAGATGCGTGTCGAAGCCATCTTACCGAAGCCGGTGTTGACGCCGTAGACAGCCGCGTCAGCCTCGACGAGCTTTTCGATCACGGCGCGTGACGTGTTCATCCGCTGGCGAGCAGATGCGGGGATTTCCGCCTCGGCGCTGTCGAATACGATGCTGTAGAGACTTTCGAAAGTGAGCGTATCGCCGTCGATGGCGATTTTGTTCACGGTTTTACGCCCGTGCCGACCACGATCTCGAGGGGCATGGAGAAGCCTTGGCGGTCGGCGCGACTCCGCAGGCCCGTGTAGATCTCACTTTCCACTTTCGCCCGCATGTCCGGCGCCAGCTTTGCGATCAACGGACGAAACGGTGCGGCCACTTCGGTGAACTGCTGCCAGTATTCTTCCGGCGTGCCGTTCCAATGTGCTTTGACGGAGCGGACATCCTCGCGCGCGTCGGCGAAGCCCGCAGCTTTCAGTTTGCCTGCCAGCAAACCGCGCTCGCCGAACATGAAGGCGTGCGGCGCGTCGGGATCGGGTTTCGGCGCCTCGACGTATTTCATCAGGATGCCGATCGTGGAGCCGAGGAATGGCTGGTCGCGCGAGCCCCAAACGACGAAGGAGACGCGGCCACCTGGTTTCAAAACGCGGAGACATTCGCGGAAGGCTTTCACCTGGTCGACAAAGAACATCACGCCGAAGCGCGAAGAGACAACGTCGAAAGAATTATCCGGGAAGGGAAGCGACTCCACATCGACGACGCGAAAGTCGATATTGCCTAAACCGTTTTTCTTCGCGAGTTCGGCGGCGAAAGCGATCATGGCGGGACCAACGTCGGTTCCGGTTACGTGGCCGTTCGGTCCGACCGTTTTCGCGATGTCAATGGCTGGTTCTCCCACGCCGCTCGCAAGATCGAGCACGCGCATTCCGCTCTTAAGCTGCGCGGCTTCAAGAAGGGCTTCGGTTGCGCCGCGCATGAAGGGCGTCATTTTCGGATGCCATTTGCGCCAGGCCGCGACGGTGCCCGCGTCGGTCCATTCCTGCGTGAGCTTTTCGCGGAAGCGCGCGATTTTGGCCGGATCGGGAGCGCTCATGACTATTCGCCTTTCGACGCGTGCGTAGCGTGGGCGGCGAGATGCGTGGCGGCACCCGAGTCGGCGTCGGTGAAGTACTTACGGTATTTGTCTGGCATCGATTTCGGCCGGCCGCTGTGATCGCAGATTACGTGCGTGGTCTCTCCGGTGGCGAGCAATTCGTCCTCGGGTTGGCGCAGGATTTCATAGCCGAAGCGGAGCGTTCGCTTGTCGTGTCGCTTGACGCGCGTGCGGACGACGAGCGTGTCGTCAAATCGCGCCGGGCGCTTGTAGCGACACGACGCCTCGGCCACAACGATCAGCGTGTCGTCCTCGATTTCCATTTGCTTGTATTCGAATCCGAGATGGCGGCAAAGCTCGACACGGCCGACTCTCGAACCACGTGAAGTAATTTCCATGGTAGACCACGCCCATCTGATCGGTTTCGGCATAGCGCACGCGTACGATGGCTTCGGCGAAATCTTTCATGGGCCTCTAGGATTTGCCCCATTTCGGTGAACGTTTCTCGAGAAAGGCCGTGACGCCCTCGCGGAAGTCCGGCGTCTGGCGAATGTCGGCGCTGGCTTCGATGGCCGATTCCAGCTCGGCGCGGATGGCGACGCGATCGAAATTCAGCAGCAGTTTCTTGGTCATGGTTACGGCGCTGGGGCTGGCGGCAAGCAAGAGCGCGGCGATTTCGTGGGCGCGATCCATCAGGGACTCCAGCGGGACAATTTCGGTGATGAGGCCGATGCGGAGGGCCTCGGCGGCGTCGATGATCCGGCCAGTAAGCAACAGGTCGCGAACCTGGCGGTCGCCGATGCGCCGGCGCAGAAAAACGGAGACCAGCGCGGGCATGAAGCCGAGCTTTACTTCCGTGTATCCGAATTTCGCTTCTGGGACGGCGAGCGTGAAATCGGCCAATGTCGCAATGCCGCAGCCGCCGGCGATAGCGGCGCCGTTAACGGCTGCGATCACAGGCTTGGGAAAACTGTGCAGCCGGTAAAGCAGCTTGGTCATCCGGCGTGCATCTTCGAGATTTTTGGGCAGAGTTTGGCGGGCGATATTCTGCAGCTCGTCCAAATCCATGCCGGCACAGAACGCCTTTCCGGATCCGGTCATAATCACGACGTTGGCGGCATCGTTCTCCGCCTGTTGCAGGGCGCCGAGCAAATCCGTGATCATTTGCGCGGAGATGGCGTTGCGCTTCTCTGGGACTGTGAGCGCGATTGTCACAATCCCTTCGTCGGATTGGTACGTTAGTGTCGGATAGCCCAAGAATTGAACCTTTCGTAGAGAGAGACTGACAAAGATGCACACTGATTTCCAGACAAATCTAAAGCCAGGGAGAACAGAGGTCGAATTTACCGCAGCGACCAGAGCTCGCAGAGAGTGGCGGGGGGCTAGTTCGGCTTGGGCGCTTCGGAGGCATGGGCGTATTTCCCGCGGAGCTCGCCGGTAATCGCGCAGGCGATGGCGAGCGATCGAGCGTCAATGCCCGTGGAAACGCCTCGCGCAGCGAGAGTGCTGAGCACGGTCTCGGTAGGAATGTTTCCGACCAGTTGATCGCCGGCGAACGGGCAGCCGCCCAGGCCGGTGAGCGCGCCGTCAAACCTCCGGCATCCCGCTTCATAGGCAGCGAGCACTTTCGCCGATGCGCCGTCCGGGCGGCTATGAAGGTGCACTCCGATTTCGAGGCCGGCCACGCAGCCTTTCACCGAATTGTAGAGATGCGCGACATCTTCGGCAGATGCCGTCCCGACGGTATCGGCCAGCGAAACGGTGCGTACGCCGACATCTTTGAGCCAGACGAGAGCGTCTTCGACGATCTCCGGACCCCAGGGCTCATCGTACGGATTGCCGAAGGCCATCGAAATGTAAACGACGACTTTTCGTCCTGCGGCCTTCGTCTTGCGCTGGAGAACGCTCACTAAATTGCGTGACTCGTCGCGGGACATATTGGCGTTCGCGCGTCGGAAGTACGCCGATATCGAATAAGGGTAGCCGATCGTGGTGACACCGGGAGTGGCGAGAGCGCGGTCGATCCCTTGCTCGTTGACAACGATGCCGATGATCTCGGGCGACTCGCCCGCAGGCGTCTTCGCCGTACTCAGTTCGGCCGTCACTTTCTCGCTGTCGGCCATTTGAGGAACGTGCTTCGGCGAGACAAAGCTGACTGCGTCGATGTGCCTGAAACCGAGCGAGACCAGGCGCTTCAAGTATTCGATCTTTACATCCGTCGGAATGATTTCAGTGAGACCCTGCCACGCGTCGCGCGGGCACTCAACGATGGTCACGTCGGTCAAGTTTGGAGAACTCCTGTTTTGAATTCGGCGACGTGGGAATTCAGCGCCGCGCTTTCGAGCGCCTCGATCAGCGCTTCGCGCGTGCGTGCGGGGTCTATTATGGCATCCACCCAAAGGCGGGCGGCGGCGTAACGCGCGTCGGTCTGGTGTTCGTAGGTGGCGAGAATTTTGTCGTAAAGGTCTTTGTGCTCTTTTTCCGTCGGTTTCTTGCCTTCGCGCTCGAGCTGCTTGACCTTCAGTTCGACGAGAGTGCCGGCGGCAGATTCGCCGCTCATCACGGCGTAACGCGCGAAAGGCCACGCGAAAATAAAGCGCGGGTCGTAGGCTTTGCCGCACATCGCGTAGTGACCGGCGCCGAACGTACCGCCGCAGATGACCACGATCTTCGGTACCACACTATTCGCCACGGCGTTCACCATTTTCGCACCCGAGCGAATGATGCCGCTCCATTCGGCTTCCTTGCCGACCATGAACCCGTTCACGTCGTGCAGGAAAATCAGCGGCACGAGATTCTGGTTGCAATCGAGGATGAAGCGTGCGGCTTTGTCGGCCGATTCGGTGTAAATTACGCCGCCGAACTCGATGCGTTTTTCTCCGGTACCAGGGAGCGTGACGTTGACACTCTTTTTCTGGTTGGCAACGATGCCGACGGACCATCCGCCAATGCGCGCGTAGCCACAGAGGAGCGTCTGGCCGCGCTCGGCCCCGTATTCCTCGAATTCGCTTTTGTCCACGATGCGCGCGATCACTTCGCGCATGTCGTATTGCTTGGCGGACTCGCCCGCGACAATGCCGTAGATATCTTCGGCCGGTAGGGCGGGAGCCTTCGCCGGTTTGTGATCGAAAGGCGCGCCCGGCGGATGGCCCATTTTGTCGATCAGTGCGCGAATCCGGCGGAGGCAGGCTTCATCGTCCGGCTCGCGAAAATCGACCGTGCCGCTGGTCTGTGCGTGCATTTTGGCGCCGCCGAGATCCTCGAGCGAGGTTTTCTGTCCAATGGCGGTCTGCACCAGGGCCGGTCCCGCAAGAAACAGGCCGCTGCCTTCCGTAATCAGAATGTGGTCGCACATCACCGGCAGATAGGCGCCGCCGGCGACGCACAGGCCCATGATCGCGGCGATCTGCGGAATGCCCATGGCGCTCATCACGGCGTTGTTGCGGAAGACGCGGCCGAAATCGTCGGTGTCGGGGAAGACATCCTCCTGAAGCGGTAGAAAGACACCGCCGGAATCGACCAGGTAGATGGTGGGAATGCGATTCTCGATGGCGATATTTTGCGCGCGGATCACTTTCTTCGCAGTGATTGGAAAGAAAGCACCGGCCTTTACCGTGGCGTCGTTGGCGATGATCATCACCCGCCGGCCTTCGATGTGCGCCAGGCCCGTGACCGTGCCGGCGGCAGCCGCGCCGCCATATTCCGCGTACATCTCCCAGGCGGCGAAAATGCCCAGCTCGAAAAACTCGCTTTTCGGGTCGATCAACTTGGCGATACGCTCGCGGGCGGTCAGGCGGTTCTTCTTGTGCTGCGCTTCCACTGCCTTCGCGCCGCCGGCATCGCGGATTTTCTCCTCTTCGTTCTTGATCTGACCGAGCCGCTCGATCATGGCGCGCGTGTTTTGCTGAAACGCGGCGGACTTGCGGTCGATGTGCGTTTCGATGACGGACTCTTTCACAGTTAGCCTCTGGAAAAGTTGGCGACGAAGCGTGTTACCGACCGAGCGATCATCACGAAGGCGTTCCGACGCGCTGACGAATGAAGTCTACAATGGCCTGCGTCGTCGTTCCCGGAAGAAAAACTTCCGCGATTCCAATTTTCTTCAGTTCGGCGATGTCCTGCTCCGGAATGATGCCGCCGATGAGGACCGTCACGTCGTCCATTTTCTCCCTGCGAAGCAGGTCCATGAGTCGGGTGCAGAGCGTCTTGTGAGCGCCAGAGAGGATGGAGAGGCCGATGACATCGACATCTTCCTGCAGCGCAGCGGTGGCGATCATCTCAGGGGTTTGGCGCAATCCAGTGTAGATCACTTCCATGCCCGCGTCGCGCAGAGCGCGAGCGATTACTTTCGCGCCGCGATCGTGGCCGTCCAGGCCGGGCTTGGCGATTAGGACGCGGATTCTCTTTTCGGGCATGCGCTCGAGAGAATACTTCAAAAGCTTTGGAATCAGGTAATCGCGACTTCTTGGTAGACGCCGAACGGTCGCCGTAGAGTGTCGCAGATTTCGCCGAGGGTGGCGTAAGCCTTCACAGCCTCGAGCAGGTGCGGCATCAGATTTTCGGTGCCCGCAGCCGCGCGTTGCAGGGAATTAAGGCGGAGCTCGACTTCATCGTTCGAGCGCTCGGCGCGTAGCTTGCGCAGGCGTTCCTCTTGCCGCCGGGCGACCGACTCACCGACATGCAGCGTTTCGATCGGCTTTTCTTTCACCACGTAGTCGTTCACGCCGACGATGATTTTTTCGCGGCGGTCGACGGCGAGTTGGTAGTGATAAGCCGCGTCGGCTATTTCGCGCTGCGGGAACCCGTGCTCGATAGCGGCGACCATGCCGCCGAGCGCGTCGATCTTCGCGATGTAATCGCGGGCACCGCGCTCCATTTCGTCGGCCAGCGTCTCAACGAAATACGATCCGCCCAGCGGGTCGGCCGTGTTCGTCACGCCGCTTTCGTGCGCAATGATCTGCTGGGTGCGAAGCGCGAGCGTAGCTGCGGATTCCGTGGGCAGGGCCCACGCTTCGTCCAGCGAATTGGTGTGCAGCGACTGCGTGCCGCCCATCACGGCCGCGAGAGCCTGCAGCGCAGTGCGAACCACATTGTTGTAAGGTTGCTGCGCGGTGAGCGAACAGCCGGCCGTCTGAGTGTGGAAGCGCAGCGCCCATGAACGCGGATTCCTGGCGCCGAAGCGCTCACGCATCACGAATTGCCACAGGCGGCGGGCGGCGCGGTACTTGGCAATCTCCTCGAAGAAATCACTGTGCGCGTTGAAGAAAAACGAAAGGCGCGGCGCGAAATCGTCGATCGCGAGACCGCGCTGCAGGCAATGTTCCACGTATTCGATGCCGTCGCGCAGCGTGAAGGCAAGCTCCTGGATCGCGGTCGAGCCGGCTTCGCGAATATGGTAGCCGCTGATCGAGATCGGGTTGAATTTTGGCGTGTACTTCGCTCCGAACTCGATCGTGTCCGTGACCAAGCGCATTGACGGACCAGGTGGGTAGATGTATTCCTTCTGCGCGATGTATTCCTTCAGGATGTCGTTTTGCAGCGTGCCGGAAACCGTGCGGAAATCAGCGCCCTGTTTCTCGGCTACGGCGAGGTACATGGCCCAGATCGGTGCGGCCGGCGAGTTGATCGTCATCGATGTGGTGACGGCGGCGAGCGGGATTTGGTCGAAGAGAGCTTCCATATCCGCGAGCGAACTTATCGCGACGCCGCATTTGCCGACTTCGCCTTCGGAGAGCGGGTGATCGGAGTCGTAGCCCATCAACGTGGGCAAGTCAAAAGCTACGGACAGGCCCGTCTGGCCTTGAGAGAGCAAGTATCGGAAGCGGCGGTTGGTATCTTGCGCAGAGCCGAAGCCGGCGAACTGGCGCATGGTCCACAGGCGTTCACGATACATGGCCGAATGGATACCACGCGTGTAGGGAGGCTGACCCGGAACGCCGAGGTCGCGATTCACATTCCAGCCCGCGAGATCCGCTTGCGTATAGAGACGGCGGACCGGGTAGCTCGAAACAGTCGTGAAGTCCGCAACACGGTCGGAAGACTTCGCGAGAGTCGGAATGAGCGTGGAATTCCCCCACGCAATTTCAGCGGGCGGCGGCTTGCGTGGCGATGCGAATGGCGAAGCTTCGACCGGACTGACAGCGGCGGATGGCTCCCGCGCCTTCTCGTCCGTCACGCTTCACCTCGCGATGCTATCTCTGTCCGGCTCGCGCTTCCTGCGGCTCGGGAGTGCCGGGAATATTCGGCGTCCTTGAAATTGTACCGCCGATCGAGTTGGCCACGGAGATGTTGTGCACTTCGAGCGTACGACCCATGGCCTGATTGAAATTGAGCTCGGCTTCGATCAAGTTGATGCGGTCGCGGAGCTCAACGCCTTCGGCCGCGGTGAGCAGTTGCTGCTTTTGAATCACAGTGAACGCGGTCGATGTGCCGAGCTGGAGGCGTTTCACCTCGTCGTCGTAGCTCTGTTGGGCATATACGCGTGCTTCTTGGGCCGCGGTGATCGCCGCGCGGTCTTGCTCGAGCACGATCATCGTCTGGCGTACGTTCAGCACGATCGTGTTCTGCGTTTGCAGCAGTCCCACTTCTTGCTCGCGCTCGTTCAGCTGAGCGGTCGCGTTGGTCGCTTGCGCGGCTCGATTCCGGATAGGAAGATTCAGCGTGATGCCACCTTCAAACGTGGGATACCGGCCGCGAATCACGCGGCTCAAATCCTCCGCCAGGCCCGTCCGAATCGGCGTCCCTGCGGTCGTTAGCGGCTCTCCGGCTACTCCGATCGGTATCGCACCCACCGGAATGAACCCGTCGACCACGGCGCCTGGAGCGAAAATATTACCGTTCGGGAAAAACGTCCCGGTGTCGGTCGTCGGTGTGAAAACACCGGCCAGTCCAGCGGCTTGATATTCGCCAAATAGATTGAGCTGCGGCAGGAGCAGGTTCCTGGTCGCTTTTACTTCGACTCCCGCGTTCTTCAGGTTCAATTGCGCCTGTTGAAGCTCCGGGCGCTTCTGCCAAGCCTCCTTCACCGCGTCCTCAAGCGAAATGCTGTCGACGTTGGGGTTGAAAATCGGCGTGGTCGGCACGATTTCGACGCCCTTGAGCGGTCCGGCCAGCGGATCCTTGGTAATCGCCACGAGCAAGGTGGTTTCATCCAGTAATTGGGTCGTTTGCGCTTGCACGAGCGCCTGTTGATCGGTCGCCAACTGAGACTGTGCGGTGATCACGTCCAGCGGCGCCATGGTGCCAATTTCGAGCTGCTTCTTGTTGTTTTCGTAGAGCTGTTGGTCGGCAGCTACCGCAACTTGCTCGACTTTTACGTTCTCCCGGGCGAAGACGAGCTCCCAGTAGTCCGTCGCCACTTGCGTGACCGTGTTAATGACTTGCTGCGCGAATTGCGACTCGCCGACCTTGACCGTGTTCTTGGCCTCGATGATGTACCGGTCATTCACCGTCCGGCCGAAACCCTGCAAGAGCGGCTGGGTGAGCTCGATCGTCATCGTCGACTGCTCGTAAGGATTGAAGAGATCCAGCGTTCCGAAATTCGTGGAGGTTCGAGCGTTGTTGAATGTCACCTGAGCCTGCGTGCCGGTCCAGAATCCCTGCGTGTAGCCGAAATTTGCGGTGAGAGTGTGGTTTTGAAGACTTGGTGGGATGGGGGCCCCGTTCGATGCGCCTGTGCCGATCGAAGTAAACCCCGCGAAGAGGGGGTTGTTGATCGGGGTTGTCGAATCGGCCAGAGATATCGTGCTGGTCACCACTGGATCGAATTGAATTCTGCCGTTCGCGCCGGATTTGGCAAGCAGCAGCGCGGCCTCGTTCAGCCAGGGCGTATATTCCGCCACCGCGATCGCAAGATTGTTTTCAAGTCCCAGCGAGACCGCGTCTTCCAAGCTCAAATTGAGCTTGCCGTTCTGGATCAGCTGCTCGATCCGAGGTGTGTTCACCAGAATTGGTTTCTGCACGTGGATCGGTGTATATGGCGCGATCAAATTCGGAAATGGGGAGTTCGGCTTGGAATAGTCTGGGCCATTTGAAAATCCCATGCTGCGCGTGGGCGCAGACGGCGGTCCCTGCGTTTCGGCCGGCGGCTGGTACTGGGGTGGAGGAGGAAGCACGCCCGGCTGGCTGGACTGCGGCGGTGGCGTCGCGGGCTGGTCCTGCGCGAAGACGGGAGAAACCACCAGTGAGGCTACCGTCGTCATCACCATAACTGCATGCAAAATCCTTCCACTCATCGTCTTTATCCTCTCCCTATTTTCAGCCGTACCGGAGGTCGCACAACCCCGTAGTAATGAAACGTGCGGAAGGCCCGTTTTGTTTCAGAAACAATCTCCAACGGGGTCTTCGCCCAAGCATCGTACCTGGATTTTGACGTTCGGGAGGTGACTCGGGCGCTCCAAGAAGTTCAAACTCCGGCACTTCGGCAAAATGATGCGAACGGCGCGGCACACGCGGACATGGGAGTGTAGCACACTCTGTGCGGGCTATCGGCGGCGCGGCTGAAACTTTCAGCGGGCCGCATTCGTTGACACTGTAGCAAGCGAGGCACTACCATGATCTGGCCGGTTCCACTGTTCATGCCTTCTCACTCGCCGCTCATTCGCTCTCGCCGTCCGGTGGGTCCGCTTGCGTTTATTGCGCTGCTGGCGTTCGCGCTGGCATTTCCCAGCCTCGCCGCAGCACAGGTTCAAACTCCAGAGCGGGTCGCCACCCAGGCGAAGACTACGGGCTACGTAACGGATCTTGCCGGCGTGCTCAGCGCCGCCGGGCGCGCGAAAATTGAAGCGCTTTGCGCCGAGCTGAGCCAAAAAGCGAACGCCGAAATTGCGGTCGTCACGGTAAAGACGACGGGAGACCGCACCGCCCAGGATTACTCGTTCGATTTGGCCAACGCCATGGGCATCGGACCGAAGAAACAGGGCCGCGGAGTATTGGTTTTCTTTGCCACTGGCGATCACAAGTACTTTACGCAGGTTGGTTACGACCTTGAGTCGATTTTGCCCGACGCAAAAGTGGGCGATTTCGGCCGAGAAGCCGTGCCGCTTCTTCGAGCGGACAACTACGATGGCGCCCTCTACCTGGTGACTCGGCGCGTTGCGGACGTGATCGCCGCCGACAAGGGCGTGACGCTGAGCGGCGCGCCGCTGCCGAGCGGTAATGAAGCGCCCGGTAATCCTCGCATTCCGCCGTTCGTCATTCTCATCGTCATTTTCGTAATCTACTCCATTATTCGCGCAATCGTCGTGGCCTCCAGGGGCGGGCCCAGGCGCCCGGGCGGATTCGGCGGCAGCAGCGGCTGGTGGATCTGGCCGTTGCTTTTCAGCAACATGGGCGGCGGTGCCCGCGGAGGATGGAGCGGTGGAGGCTTTGGCGGCGGTGGAGGAGGGGGCGGCGGCGGATTTGGTGGTTTCGGAGGCGGAGGTTTCGGTGGGGGCGGCGGATTTGGTGGTGGCGGTGCCGGCGGTGGCTGGTAGGGCAGAGAGGTGCTCTGACTGATGGAAACGAAACTGAGCGAACTGGTGGCGCGATTGAAATCGGCCGCCGGCGAAAATCTGAAGGCCGTCGTTCTTTATGGATCGGCGGCCACGAGCGAATTTCAGGGCAAGCACTCGGACTTGAACATCCTCTGCCTGGTCGACCGCGCGAGCGTGGCTGATCTCGAACGTCTGCACGGCGTTTCGGAATGGTGGATGAAGGAAAATAATCCCTCACCGGTGATCTTCACCCACGACGAGCTGGTGCGCTCGGCCGACGTCTTCGCCATCGAGTTGCTGGACATGAAGCATCGCCACCGGATGCTGCTCGGAGACGACTTCCTGGAAAAAATGGACGTGCCGCTGCGGCTGCACCGCTTGCAAGTGGAGCGGGAGCTACGCACAAACTGGATGCGCCTGCGTCAGGCGATTGTTACCGCACCGCACAAACGGAAAGTGTACCTGGATATCATGCTGTCGTCCGTGGCCACGTTCTGCGTGCTGTTTCGCCACGCGCTGATCGGCGCGGGGCAGCCCGAACCGCTCACCAAGCGGGAAGCCGTCGACGGAGCGGCCACTTTGAGCGGCGGCGACGCGTCCGGATTTCGCAGCATCCTCGAATTTCGAGCGGGCAAATTGCGGGAGAAAGACATCGATATCGAGGCCACGCTTCATTCATATTCGGAATTCGTTGAAGTCGTTACTGACGAGGTGGATAGGCGCTTCGAAACATCTTAGGCCCGCGGCGCGTAGTACAAGGCGGGGACGCGGCGTTGCAGTGCCCTGGCAGAGAATGAACTGTGATAGATTTCGCCCCGGAGGCTGCTCATGAAGGTTTTTCTCGGAATTGTCGCAGTGCTGGTTATTCTCGCGCTCATTTTTGGCGGCCTGTATGTTTCGCGCCGCAACCAGATGGTTACGCTCAATGAAACGGTGAAGTCGGATTGGGCGCAGGTCGATGTAGTCCTTCAGCGCCGATCGGATCTGATTCCCAATCTCGTCGAGACCGTAAAAGGATATGCTGCACAAGAGCAGACCGTTTACGACGATATCGCCAAGGCTCGCGCCGCTCTCGGCGGAGCACAGACTCCGAAAGACAAGATTGCCGCCAACGGACAGCTCGACGGCGCGCTAAGCAGGCTCCTGGTTATCGTGGAGAATTATCCCCAACTGAAATCGAACGAGAACTTCCTGAGGCTGCAGGATGAGCTGGCGGGCACGGAAAATCGCATCGCCGTCGAACGGAAGCGCTATGACGACGCGATACAGGAATACAACACGTTTATTGGTCAGTTCCCGAACAACATCATTGCCGGCATGGCGGGTTTCCAGCGTAACGACGCTTATTTTGCAGCCTCGGAAGCTTCGCGTGCCGTGCCGAAGGTGCAGTTCCCGGCGCCGGTCACTCACTAGGAGCGCCACGGCGGTCGAACAGCGTCGTCACGAACTGAGTCGTCACGCATAGCGACTTCAATCGACGCTTTTGACCGCTGGGCCGTCTTTTTGGCCCGGCGTGCGCGCCCCGTGGTTATGCAGGATTTCGGCCGCGCCAGTCGCGGCCGGCTCCGTGCTGGTTCGAACCACCAGGACCGCGCCGCCCTGCCGGATGTGATTCGCGTAGAATTCCTGTTCGCCGATGAAGTCGGGCTGCTCGCCCGCGTCAGCGCTCACGGTGTTACTTTTCGCAGAGCCAAGAGATCCGAATAGCTGCCTGAGCTTGCCGTGGTGTGGTTCGGGGCTCTTGGTCGAAGATTCGCCCGGGGTATTCGCAGTCCTCGCGTCCTGATCGATATCCGAAATTACTTCCACTTGCTCACCGACGATCCCCGCCTGTTCTAAATCGCGGACGGCCGCCTCCGCGTCTCCGTAACTTCGGAAAAGCCCCACGACTATGTATCTCACAATGTTCTCCTCCGCAGTCTTACGGCGGACCGTACGTAATACTGCACAATTCTCCGTCACAGGGTAGATGCGTTTGGGTGCGGTAGGTTATCTACGACGGAAAGCTCGCGCGATTCCAGCGAGCAGGTCTTTCGACGCGCCCGACTCCGCGTGGCGGCCGAGTGGGACGCTCAGACTGATACCGTAGCGGTCATCCGTGCGGCCCTGCGCGAATTCCTGTTCGGTCGTTTGGCCTGGTACGAGCGGACCTCTCATCAGGTTTCGGTTGATCGTAGAAGTCGCGTCGAAATTAAGCTGCAGCCGGGAGCCTGGGAGATGAATGAGCGGCACGCGGGACTGCGTCATGAACGGGGTTTTGGTCGTGCGAAACAGGGAAAACCGGAGCGACTTGAGATTGTTGTCGTGGCTGACATTTTGCTCCGCGTTTTGTTGGCGGACAAAATCTCGTACGCTGAAATCCATCTCCAGAGACTTCGCGGGAGCAGCGGCTAGAGAGGACGAGGCGTGGGACAGGCTCGCAAACGTCGGCGCCGCGGGGCGTTGGCTGGCCGTCAAAGTGCGTTGGAGAGCCTGTCCTTCGCCATGAATCGCAGTCGCTAGGACTAAGCCTAAAATGATAAGCGATCGTTGTAGCCAGATTGCCATTTCTACCGCCGTGGCGCTGGGAGCCGGAAATATGATGCATCTGGGGCCTTTCGGCCGGTATACAGCGCATCGCTTAATACCGGCAGTATGAATCTTTACGCCGAAAAACGGCTGTACGAACATTGAGGGCACATCGGCCCCACACCGTGCCGTGTTTTCCGTTTAGCGCTTGATCGCGCGAGTTATAATCGGCGCCCGGATGGCCCTGACGCCTGGCTCTCGCCTTGGTCCGTACGAAATCCTGTCCCCGCTTGGCGCGGGAGGCATGGGTGTGGTTTACCGCGCGCGCGACACGCGTTTGGATCGCCAGGTCGCGATCAAGGTCCTGCCAGCTGAGTTTTTTGCCGACCCACACAGGCGCGAGCGCCTCGCCGTGGAGGCCCGCGCCATTTCCTCACTCTCGCATCCCCACATCTGTGTGCTCCACGACGTCGGCCAACAGGACTCCGTGGACTTCCTCGTAATGGAGTACATCGAGGGGCAAACGCTGGCTGGCCGTCTCGCGCGAAGTGACGCTCCGGCCTCCGGGCTGGCGGCCTCCACCGCCTTGCGCCTTAGTGTGCAGATCGCGGACGCTTTGGCGCACGCGCATGCCCGTGGCATCCTGCACCGCGACCTGAAGACTTCCAACGTAATGATCACGCCCGAAGATCGCGTAAAGGTGCTCGATTTCGGCTTGGCGAAGCGCTTCGAAGAATCGGCGATCGATGCCGCGACACGCAGTAACCAATCGCTTACCGAGCCGGGAACCGTCGTGGGAACGCTCTACGCGATGCCCCCCGAACTTTTCCGCGGCGAGCCAGCGGACGCGCGCAGCGATATCTGGTCGCTGGGTGTGATGCTCTACGAGATGGTCGCCGGACAGCCGCCATTCCGGGGCCGGACGAGCTTTGAATTGTCGGCGGCCGTCTTGCGCGAAGAGCCGCCTCCGTTGGGTGCCACGGTGCCGGTGGCTCTGCAAAGCATAATTGCGCGCTGTTTGATGAAGGAGCCGGCCAGCCGTTACCAAACCGCAGCGGAAGTCCGCGCGGCGCTGGAAGCGGCCCAGTCAGCCGAACACTCGGCTCCAGCGGTCCTGGCCCGTCCGCGGCGTTCGTTTGGAACAGCCCTGAAAATTGCCGCCGCCGTTTGCGCGGTGATTGCCCTGGCTCTCGGTGCTATTTATCTGCTCCGGGCGCCGCGGAAAGCCGCGGTTCGTTATGAGCAACTGACGAACTTCGCGGATTCAGTAGCTTCGCCGGCTCTCTCGCCTGACGGACGGATGCTCGCGTTCATTCACAGCAATAGCACTTTCGACGGGCCCGGCGACGTTTGGGTGAAGCTCCTGCCGGATGGCGAACCAGTCCAACTAACGAACGACTCAGGCCAGAAAATGGGTCCCGTTTTTTCACCGGACGGCACGAAAATTGCGTACACCCGCATTCAGCAGTGGAACTGGGATAGCTGGACGGTTCCGTCTCTAGGCGGAGCCGCCGAGTTGTTCTTGCCCAACGCTTCCGGCTTGACTTGGATTGGACCGCAACAGGTTCTGTTTTCGGAAATCACCACGGGTTTGTACATGAAGGTCGTCACGTCGGACCAGAATCGCCGCAGCGAGCGCGATGTTTACCTGCCGACCGCCGCCGAAATCGGAATGGCCCACCACTCGTATCTGTCGCCGGACCGAAATTGGGTTCTGGTGACCGAGATGGACAATCGAGGTTGGCTACCTTGCCGTGTAACGTCGTTCAGCGGAGTGTCTCCGGGTCGGGCTGTCGGTCCGTCGCAATCGAAGTGCACGGCCGCGGCGTGGGCCCCGGACGGGAAGTGGATATACCTGAGCGCAGACGCCGGGACCGGCTTCCACATATGGCGGGCAGGCGTTTCCAAATGGAACGCCGGAACAAATCACGTTTGGCGCCAGTCACGAAGAGGGCGTTGCGGTGTCACCCGATGGGCAGTCGCTGATCACCGCGATCGGTTCCGAGCAGAGCAGTATCTACCTGCAAGAACCCGGCGGCATGCGGCGCGTAACTTCGCAGGGCTATGCTTATTCGCCGACGATCTCTTCGGATGGGAAGATGGTCTACTACCTGTTGCGCGACGATTCGTCACGAGCGTTCGTGACGGGCCAGCTTTTAGCCAGCGATTTGGCAACCGGCCGCAGCGAAAAACTGTTCCCGGGCTTCGCAGTGACGCGCTACGACGTCTCGTCGGACGGGCGGCGTCTCGTTTTTGCGGCGCTGGACGAGGCCGGCGAGTCGGGAATCTGGCTCGCTTCGCTCACGCACAGTTTTCCGCCGCGGCGCCTCACGCAGAGTGAAGCGTACCGGCCCTTCTTTGGTCCGGGCGGCACGATCTTCTATCTGAGCAAGCAAGGCACGCAGGATTACGTCTACCGCATGAAAGAAGACGGATCCGCCCAGGAACGGGTCGTCCCCGATCCGGTAATTTATTTGCTGGCAGCATCGCCTGATGGCCAGCAGTTGGTGACGTGGGTCGCGCGCCAGGGAGGCGATTCGCCAAACGCGGTTGTCGTTTACCCGGCGTCGGGAGGCACGCCAGCCGTGCTCTGCACGCGGTGCTCGGCGACGGGCCCAGCCTATACCGGAGCTAGCATCGTGAATTGGTCGGCCGACCAGAAGTTCTTCTACGTGCGCATGGAACTGCCGGGAATGCATTCCGGCAGTACATTTGTGATCCCTCTGTCGCCGGGGCACGCGCTCCCCAATCTTCCGGCCGGGGGATTCGCGTCGGTGGACCAGCTGAAAGCTACCCCAGGTTCGCGGGAAATACGCGAAGCGAATGTTTTTCCGGGTCGGGATCCCTCGACGTACGCGGTTTCGCGGGCCACCACGCAGCGAAATCTTTATCGCGTCTGGTTGCCGTAGAGCAACCGGCTGTTAACTTGACCCGAGTGGGTGGCCGCGCTACGCTATTTGAGGCCGCCATATTTGATGAAACAAACCGTCCGAATCGCCGGAGGCATCAACGAGCTCTTCGGCCCGCTTGATGAAAACCTGAAATTTCTTCGAGTCCTCGTTCCGAGTTACCACCCATTTGAAAGACCACGACATGGAAATCGAGGGCGAGCCGGCGCAAGTCGAGCGCGCGACACGACTGCTGGGCGCCTATAACGACCGCGTGCTCGGCGGACACATTCCTACGAGCCAGGAAGTGAAAGCGCTGCTGCGCACCGCAACCGGTGAGCCAGCGTCGAATCTTCACGGAGCATTTTCGCCCGCCCACAAGCGCGCGCTAGGCAAGAAAAGCGTTCTGCCTAAGAGCGCGAACCAGAAGCGTTACATCGAGGCGCTGGAAACCTACGACATGGTTTTCGCCATTGGTCCCGGAGGCACGGGCAAGACCTATCTCGCTGTCGCTTTGGCGGTTTCCGCGCTTCTATCGAAGCAAGTGAACCGCATCATCCTGGCGCGGCCGGCCGTCGAAGCAGGCGAGCGCCTTGGATTTTTGCCTGGCACTTTGCAGGAAAAGGTCGATCCCTACATGCGTCCGCTCTACGACGCGCTGCACGATCTGCTCGAAGCCGACAAACTCGAAAGCTATCTCGAGAAGGGAATCATCGAGGTCGCGCCGCTTGCGTTTATGCGCGGCCGCACGCTGAACGATTCATTCGTAATTCTCGACGAAGCCCAGAATACGACCAGCGAGCAGATGAAAATGTTCCTCACGCGCTTGGGATTCAATTCCAAGGCTGTGATCACCGGCGACGTCACGCAGATTGATTTGCCGGACACTCGCAAGTCGGGCTTGATTGAAGCGATCGAGGTGGTGGGCACGATCGAAGGTATTTCGCTCGTCTACTTTGACGAGCGCGATGTGGTGCGCCACAGTCTGGTGCAGCGAATCATCAAGGCTTACGAGGAACGCTCCACCGCCAAGTCGAACGGCAACGCGCCTTCCTCGCGACCGACGCCCGCGGCGGACGCCAATCCATCGACTGAAAATCGGACCCGCGAGTAGCCCATCAGGGTAAGATTCCAATTTCATTCTTAGCGCGGCACGGAATCGCCGCCATTTGATCGCACATGGCCACTTCGCTTGAAAACTGGGCCGAGCAGATTCGCGCCGGGGATGCGCGCGCCATATCCCGTGCCGTTTCTGCCATTGAAGATCGAGCCAGCGAGGCCGAATCGCTTTTGCGGCAGCTCTTTCCATTTACAGGACGCGCCTGGCGGGTGGGAATTACTGGCGCTCCGGGCACGGGAAAGAGCACGCTCGTCGACCGGCTGGCGGCGCACTATCGTGGGGAAAAGCAGAGCGTCGGGATCATCGCCGTCGATCCATCAAGCCCGTTCACGGGCGGCGCGATTCTGGGCGATCGTGTCCGTATGCAGGGTCATGCCGGCGACAAAGAGATTTTCATCCGGTCAATGGCCACGCGCGGTTATCTTGGCGGTCTCGCGCAATCGACCGGCGACGCCACGCTCCTGCTCGACGCCGCTGGTAAGGACGTCATCCTGGTGGAGACGGTCGGAGTGGGCCAGGGAGAAATCGAAATTGTGCGGCTCGCCGATTGCACTGTCGTGGTGCTGGTTCCCGGCATGGGCGACGATGTCCAAAGTCTAAAAGCGGGACTGATGGAGATCGCCGACATTTTCGTGATCAACAAGTCCGATCGTGAAGGATCGGCAAGATTCGAGGAGCAGCTGACTGCGATTTTGCAGATTGTGCCGGAGCGCGGCGGATGGAAGCTGCCCGTGGTCCGTACTGTGGCGACGGAAGACCAGGGAGTCGCGAAGGTAGCACGGCAGATCGCCCGGTATCGCGAACACGTCGCCAGATCCGAAAACCGCCAGGCCAGGGAGCTGGCCTACTGGAAAGAATGGCTGCTGCGATTGCTGGAAACGCGCCTGCTCGATCGCGCATTGGGCGATCAAGCACACGCAGCCGCGTTCGAAAAGCTCGCCGCTGAGGTGGCCGCGCGGACCAAAGATCCCTATTCAGCCGTGAATGAAATTCTCGCAAGGAGCAGCGCGTGAAGCTGGGCGAGCTCGAATTCCACATCATCAACGCGGGCCACGTGTTGCTCGATGGCGGCGCCATGTTCGGTGTGATCCCCAAACCGATGTGGGAGAAGAAAGTTCCCGCTGACGCGCGCAACCGCATCACCCTCGCCATGAACTGCCTACTGATTTACGCCGGTGGCAAGAAAATCCTGGTCGAGACCGGTGTGGGCGACAAGATGAATCCCAAGCTGCGCGACATCTATGGCATCGACGGTCCGCATTTGGAGCAGGGCCTGCTGAAGCACGGCCTCGCGCCTGCCGATATCGACATCGTCGTGAACACGCATCTTCACTTCGACCACTGCGGCGGCAACACGCGCCTTGAGAAAGACAAAATTCTGCCCGCGTTCCCCAAGGCGCGGTACGTAGTGCACCGAGGCGAATACGAACACGCCCTGAACCCGACCGAGCGCGACCGCGCCAGCTACATTCCCGAAAACTATGTGCCCGTTCAGGCCGCGGAGCAATTCGAGTTGCTCGATGACGACGGGAAAATCGCATCCGGCGTGACACTAGTCCGCCTGCCGGGCCACACCGCGAATATGTTCGGCGTGAAACTCGCGGGCGGCGGCCAGACCGCGTTTTGCTTTGCCGATTTGGTTCCTACCACCGCACACCTCCCGCTTCCCTGGATTATGGGTTACGATCTCTACCCCATGATTACGCTCGCAAATAAGAAGCGCTGGATTCCCGAGGTCATCCGCGAAGGCTGGCTCGCGCTTTTTTCGCACGACGCCCGAATCCAGGCCGCCTATCTGCGCGAGCGTAACGATCAGTGGGAAGCCGAGCCGGTCACCATCGATTAGCCGCGTCAAATTTCAGGAGCTCGAATGGCGAAACCGAAAAAATCTGCCTCCAAATCGAAAACTGCCGGCAAGAAGGAAGCCGTAAAGATCGCCATCATCGGCGGCAGCGGCCTTTACCAAATGGCTGGCCTCACCGATACGCGTGAAGTTCGTGTAAAGACGCCGTTCGGCGATCCATCGGACGCCATCGTCATTGGTACGCTCGAAGGCCGCCGCGTCGCGTTTCTAGCTCGCCATGGCCGCGGCCACCAACTCTCCCCCAGCGACATCAATTACCGCGCCAACATCTGCGCCCTGAAGATGCTCGGCGCCGAGCGGATCCTTTCCGTCAGCGCCGTCGGCTCGTTGCGCGAAGATTTGCCGCCACTCGACTTCATGATCCCTGATCAATTTTTCGACCGCACCCGCGGCCGCATTGCCACGTTTTTCAACGATGGCATCGTTGCCCACGTGGGTTTTGCCAAGCCCACTTGCGCGCCGCTGTCGGCACACCTGGCGGCGGCCTGCGAAACCACGGGAGTGAAAGTCCATCGCGGTGGCGTCTACGTCTGCATGGAGGGCTCTGCGTTTTCCACCATCGCCGAATCGCACACCTATCGCCAACTCCGCTGCGACGTGATCGGCATGACCGGTGTCACCGAGGCCAAACTCGCGCGTGAAGCGGAACTCTGCTACGCTACCGTCGCTTTGATCACCGATTACGACTGCTGGCATCCGCACCACGACGCCGTCACGCTCGATGAAATCCTGGCCAACATGGGCAAGAACACGGACAACGTGCAGCGCGCCATCCGCGAAGCCGTGCGCACACTAGCCGATGAGCGCTCGTGCAAATGCGGCTCGGCCCTGGCCCACGCCATCGTCACCGATCGCAAGGTAGTCTCGGCCGCGACAAGAAAGCGCCTCGCGCCGATCGCGGGAAAATATATCGCTTAGGTTGGCTGATCGCGCCCAGCGGTTCAAACCAAACGCGCAGACTCGCTCGAACTTGTCTGCCACAACACGGAGAAGCCAGGAGAAGACATGTCACTTCTAGTGGTAGGCTCGGTCGCATTCGACGGCATCGAAACGCCACACGGCAAGGTGGACCGCACGCTGGGCGGCGCCGCGAGCTATTTCGCTCTCGCCGCCAGCCACTTCGCGCCCGTGCGCATGGTCGCGGTGGTCGGCGAGGACTTCACGGATCGGGACGCTACCGTCTTCAAGGGCCGCAAGATCGATTTCGCCGGCGTCGAGCGCGTCGCGGGTAAGTCGTTCTTTTGGGCCGGCAAATACAGCCAGAATATGAACGAGCGCATCACCCTCGTCACCGACTTGAACTGCTTCGCCACGTTTAATCCGAAGCTGCCGGCCTCTTACCTCGACTCGCGCTACATTTTTCTCGGCAACATCGACCCCACGCTCCAGCGTTCGGTCCTCCAGCAGGTCAAAGGCAAGCCCAAGCTCGTCGGCCTCGATACCATGAACTACTGGATTTCCGGCACCAATGCCGAGCTGCGCGAGACGCTCAAACATGTCGACATCCTCACCATCAACGACGACGAAACTCGCCAGCTCACTAGCGAACACAACCTGTTGCGCGCCGCGCGTCACATTTTCAAGATGGGCCCCAGCACGCTGATCATCAAGCGCGGCGAACACGGCGCCATCATGGTCCACAAGGATTTCATGTTCTCCGTCCCGGCCTTTCCGCTCGAGGAAGTGATCGATCCCACCGGCGCGGGAGACACGTTCGCCGGCGGCTTCATGGGCTATCTGGCGGGCAAGGGCAAAGTGAACCAGCAGACGCTGCGATCCGCCATGGTTTACGGCTCTGTGCTCGCCAGCTTCACGGTCGAAAAATTCGGCGTCGATCGCCTGGCCAAGGTCAAGCGCAGCGAAATCGCAGCCCGCGCTCGGCAGTTTGCCAAGCTCACGGCGTTCAAGATCTAGGCAGCCAACCCTTGATCGCCGCACCGAATCCGAGTTGACGTGCCGCGTGTGGGGATGCTATCAATCGTGGCTGTCTTGCAGGGGATTTGCAGGCTGTCTGCTGTGTTTCCTCGCTCCGCGTTCCCGGCTGCTGTCGGCGAGCGGCTTCGGGATCCCCGTTGAAATTTTCTAGGAGGCTGGGTTTGAAGCGTTCGCGCTCGGTTGCGTGGTTGTCGGTTGCGGCCATTTTAGTTCTGGGAAGCTGTGGCGGCGAAAAGAAGCTGCCTTTCAACGCCACGCCGACCGTATCGAACCTGTTTCCCTCCGTCACCACGGCCGGCAGCGATGGATTCACGATGTCCGTGGACGGAACGGGCTTCATTTCAAGTTCCTCGGGCGTCACCTTCGTCAACTGGAATGGCTCGCCCCGCTCCACCTCGTTCGACGCCAATACCGGCCAGCTCGCCGTCCAGATTTTCGCGTCCGACGTGCTGACGCCCAACCAGGTCATCGTCACCGCCACGAATCCCGCTCCTGGCGGCGGTACGTCTCTCTCCGGTCAGACCTTTACGATTGAGCCTGCGCAACCCGGCCTCACGCTCACGTCCCTCGATCCTACCAGCGTTAACGTCGGCGCCGCGCCCTTCATGATCACCGCCAACGGCACAGGTTTCATGACAGGTGACGTCGTCACCTGGAATGGCACACAGCTCATCACCAATGTGTCCGGCGCCACGCAGGTCACCGCGCAGGTCACGGCTCCGCTTCTCACCACTGCGGGTACAGCCAGTGTTTCGGTCGCTACTTCCGACCCTGCCGTTGCGACGAAATCGCAGACGTTTACAATCACTGGCAAAAATAATCCGTCTCCGAGCATCTCATCTCTTTCGCCCAATAGCGCTGCGCACGGCACCAGCGATCTTCAGATCCGGGTCGGCGGCTCCGGCTTCGTCTCCACGTCCACGGTCGAGTTCAACGGCAATTTCTGCGCCACAGCTTTCGTCAGCAGTTCGCAGCTCGTAGCGCTGGTTCAGGCTGCGAACGTCACCACGGCGGGCACCGCCAACGTCACGGTCGTGAACCCCGCGCCCGGCGGCGGCGCCTCCAACCAAGAGCCGTTTACAATCAATTAGTCCGTGGACATCCCGTTTCCGCCCTCGTATCGTAACTCTTACTTCCCCCCGCCCGCGCCGCCGCTGGACGCGACTTCGCAAACCCCTTATTCTCGAATTCATCCGAATCCGATGACTTCACCGCTCAAGCCGCGCGCCCTTCGACCAGGCGACGGAATTCGCGTCGTTTCGCTCGCCAGCCCCGTGCAGGTCGAGCATTTGCAGAAGGGTTGCGAGGAACTCGTGCGCCTGGGCTACGCGCCGGAAACCGATCTTGTGAGTGTCCTCGCCAATCAGGGATTTTTCGCCGGCCCGGCAGCCGACCGCCTCACGGCCCTCAAGCATGCGCTGGCTGAAACCGCTTCCCGCGCCGTCTTCTGTTCGCGTGGCGGTTACGGATCGACCTATCTTATCGACGGCCTGCCGTCTTCATTCGGCGCCGAGCCGAAAATCCTGATGGGCGCAAGCGACATCACCGCTCTCCAGATTTTCCTCTGGCAGAAATTTCGCTGGATCACGTTCTATGGCCCCATGGTCGCATCCAATTTCGATCGCGGCGAAGCAGCGCCGCACGGTTACGACCGCGCCAGCCTGATGCGCGCCCTCACCGAAACGCGCAACGGCTGGCAGATCGATCTCGATGGCGAAGCGCTCGCCCCCGGAAATGCCTCCGGCAGGCTCATCGGCGGCTGTCTCACGCTGATTGAATCCACGCTCGGAACTCCGTGGGAGCTCGATACCCGCGGCTCGATCCTCGTGCTCGAAGACCGCGGCATGAAGCCCTATCAAGTCGATCGCGCGCTCACTCATCTGCGGCAGGCCGGAAAATTCAACGAAGTCTCCGGCGTGATCCTCGGCGACTTTCCCGACTGCGAAGCGCCGCTCTTCACCGACAACGTCGTGGACGTCGCGCTCCGCATTCTCGAACCGCTGAAAATTCCATTCGTCTGGGGCTCGCCCATCGGGCACACCGAGCGCGCCATGCTGACTCTCCCGCTCGGCGTCCACGCCGAACTCGACGCGGTCGGCCCCGGCGTCCTCCGAATAATGGAACCGGCCTGCAAGCCCTAACGGAGACATGGACAAACCATGACCGCCCGCGACTCGAAACTCGCTCCCCGTCACATTCATCTGCTCGGCATCGCTGGAGCGGCTATGGCGCCCGTGGCAGGAATGCTGAAAGAGCGCGGATTCCACGTCACGGGTTCGGACGTCAACGTCTATCCGCCCGCCTCCACGCTGCTCACCTCGCTCGGAATTCCGTGGAACGAAGGCTATCGCGAGGAAAATCTCAAGCCCGCGCCCGACCTCGTCGTCATTGGCAACGCTATTTCGCGCGGCAATCCGGAAGTCGAAAGCATTCTCGACGACGCGATCCCGTACTGTTCCATGCCGCAGCTTCTCGAGGAGTATTTCATACCCGGCCACACCTCGATCGTCGTTGCCGGTACGCACGGAAAAACCACCACCACCGCCATGCTCGCCTGGATTTTCAAAACGGCCGGCCGTCGCCCCGATTTTCTAATTGGTGGCGTCGCTCCCAATTTCGGCGACCGCAGCTACGGCCTCGGCGGTGGGGAAGAGTTCATCATCGAAGGCGACGAATACGACACCGCCTTCTTCGACAAAGGTCCGAAATTTTTGCACTATCATCCGACCGAGCTGATTCTCACCTCGCTTGAATTTGACCACGCCGATATCTATCCGAATCTAGAATCGATCGCGCTTCAGTTTCGCCGCCTCGTCAATCTCGTCCCACGCCGCGGTCGCATTTTGATCTGGGGCGAAAGCTCGGCTCTCAAAGAAGTGACCGCGAAAGCGTTTTGCCCTGTGGAAACCTTTGGCCTCACGCCGGACTGCGACTGGTGCGCCGGCGATATTCAGTGGCGCGGCGAAGCCACCGAATTTCGCGTCGTCTACCGCGGCAACGCCGTCGCACGAATACGTATTCCCGTGGCCGGCCGTCACAATGTCCTCGACGCGCTCGCCGCCATCGCCCTTGCCTATGGACGGGGTGTCGAATGTGACGCCATCGAGCGCGCCATGGCCACTTTCGAAAGCGTTCGCAAGCGCATGGAGATTAAGGGGGAAGTCGACGACATCCTCATCGCCGAGGATTTCGCACACCATCCCACAGCCATCCGGCTAACGCTCGAAGCCGCCCGCACCCGCTGGCCCAATCGCAAGCTGTGTGCCGCCGTCGAGCCGCGCTCCAATACCATGCGCCGCAAAGTATTTCAAAACGACCTTGTCGATGCTCTCTCACTCGCCGATGTCGTCCTTTTCGGCCCCGTCAATCGCGCGCAGCAGCTTGCCGACGACGAGCGTTTGTCTCCCGAGACGATTTGCGAATCGATCGAATCGCGTGGCGGTCATGCGATCGCGCTGCCGTCCGCTGACGCAATCGCAGCCGAAATAACCAAACACGCCAAGTCCGGCGACCTCATTCTCATTCTGTCCAATGGCGGCTTCGACGGCCTTACCGGCAAGCTTTTCGAAAAACTCAAATCGCGAGCGGGAGCCCGCGCATGAACTTGGCGTCGTCGCGGATTCTTCCGATTTGTTTGCTCTTTGCGGCGGCGTCTTCCCTCTGTGCCGGTCCGGCCGGCGCCACCATCAAATATCGCGTCTCGCTCGCAAACCCCGAGCAGCATCTTTTCCACGTAACCATGGCGATTCCGACCGCGGAAACCGACCGCGATATTTTCGTCCAGATGCCCGCATGGAATGCGCTGTATCAGGTCCGCGACTTTGCTTACCGCGTACGAGACGTCCATGACAGTGAACGCCTCGACGCTCAGCTTCCTCTCAAGCTCGACAAACAGACCTGGCGAATCGATGTCAGTGCAGCTTCAAAATCGAAGCACATCACATCGCTGGCGTATTCCGTCTACTGGGACGATACCGGCCCGTTCAATTCGCAGCTCAACGCGCACCACGCCTTCATCAATCTTGCTGAAATCTTGATGTACGTTCCGAATCGCCGGGCCGAAGCCGTTGAAATCAACTTCGACGATGTCCCCGCCGAGTGGAATACCGCCGTCGAACTCGCGCCCGCGACCGATCGCAATTCTTTCTCCGCCCCGAGCTACGACGCGCTCGTCGACGCGCCCGTCGAAGTAGGAAAATTCGAGCAATCCGAATTCGAGAGCGCCAGTGCCCATTTTCGCCTCGTCATGGACGGGAACAGCTACAATCGTCGTGGCTTCGAAGCCGCCCTCGAGCGCATCACCGCGTATCAAATTCACCTCTTCGGCGGGCCCCCATTCAAGCGATTTACATTCATTGCCCACGTAGGACCCAATCCCTCGGTCGGAGGGGGCGGCATGGAGCATATGGACTCAACCGCCATTGCAGGCACCTCCCTAGATGCCGACGTGTTGCTCGCAGCCCACGAATTTTTTCACGTATGGAATGTGAAACGAATCCGCCCGCAGGCTCTGGAGCCGGTCGACTACACGAAAGAGCAGTACACGCGTTCGCTATGGTTCGCCGAGGGCTGTACGGACGCCTATACGTCCTACACGCTCGTGCGCACCGGCCTATGGTCGAAAAAGCAGTTCTACGACGACCTGGCCGAGCAGATCGAGCGCACGCAAGTCCGGCCGGCACACGCCTGGCAGAGCGCCGAGGAGTCCAGCCTTGACGCGTGGTTTGAGAAATACGAAGGCTATAATGGTCCCGACCGCAGCATCTCGTATTACGACAAGGGACAGATTTTGGGTGAGCTGATCGATCTTGAAATTCGTGACGCGACCGACAATCACAAATCGCTCGACAACGTCTTCCGTCTCATGAACGACAAATTCGCGAAGGAGGGCAAGTTCTACGACGAAAATCGCGACATTCGTGCCTCGATCGAGCAGGTCGCGGGAACGAGCTTCGAGGATTTCTTCCGCCGATATATCGCGGGTGTCGAAGAGATTCCCTATAACGAGACTCTCGCCATCGCCGGCCTGGAATTGAAAACCGACGCGGGGTATTCCATTTCTGAAGTCGCTCATACGACCGATCGCCAGCGCCGCATTCGCGAAGGCGTGCTCCACGGCACCACGGACTGATTTTTCGCGCACATGATTCGCTCCCTGCTTCTCCTCATGTACCTCGCGCTTTGCATCGCCCTGGTGCTGCCGTGGCTGATTCTCTGGACCGTCCTCATCGGCAATCCGGATCTCATGTACGCGCTGTCCATGACAGCGGTGCGGGCCGGGAATCGTATCGCCGGCATGCGCGTGCGCGTCGAAGGAATCGAAAACGTTCCGCCCGTTGCCTGCGTGTTTATCGCCAATCACGTATCCAACGTAGACTCGCTCGCGATGGTTCCCGTGATTCCGCAGCGCATCGGAGTGCTGATCAAAAAAGAGCTGATGGGTATTCCGATTCTCTCCGCGGGCATGCGTCGTGCGAACTTCGTGCCTGTCGATCGCGGCGATCGCGAAGCCGCAACTGCTAGCATCGAAACCGCCGTGGGCTACCTGAAGCAGGGCGTCTCTTTCGCTATCTTTGCGGAAGGAACTCGCAGCGCGGACGGTCGCCTGCGCCCCTTCAAGCGCGGCGGATTTTCGATCCCAATCGAAGCGGGCGTGCCCGTCGTTCCAGTTTCAATCGCCGGCACGCAGCGCGTCCTCCCCAAGAACGATTGGAAGGTTCGCGCGGGCGAAGTCACCGTCCGTTTCGGCCCCGCCGTGAACGCCGCAGCCTACACCGCCGACCGCCGAGCCGAGTTGCTTGACCGCGTCCACGCCGCGGTAGCCGCCGGCCTCCCGCCCGACCAGCAACCCGATTCGGAATCCACCTCCACGCCATCCGACCAGTAACTCGGCGCGCTGTTCCGACCGTGACTCTCCATCGGCAGGCAAAGCCGCGCGCGCTGCTATACTCGAAGCAGATGGGTTCGAAACTAATTCACGAAATAATCCCGGTCGGCCTGCTCCAATGCAACTGTTCGATCCTAGGCGACCCCGAGACCGGCGACGCCATCGTCATCGACCCCGGCGACGAAATCGACCGCATCCTCGAAATCCTCCGCCGCCACAAACTCAAAGTCCGCGCTATCGTGAGCACTCATACCCATATCGACCACGTCGGCGGCCTCCCAGCGCTGCACCGAGCGACCGCCGCTCCGGTGATGATTCACGAACAGGATTTGTGGCTCTATGGCGAGCTCGAAAAGCAGGCCGAGATGATCGGCATTCCCGCGCCGGAGGCCATGCAGATCAAGGATTTCGTGAAGGAAGGCGACAAGCTTCGCTGGGGCGGCTATGAAGCCCAGGTGCTGCACACGCCGGGACATACACCCGGGAGCATCAGTCTCGTCGTGGGCGAGGGCCCGCAGACTACGCCAGACCACCGCGGCGCCCCGTCAGCCTCTGGTGATTCAGCCGCGCGCCTTATCGCCGGCGACACGCTTTTTCAGGGCTCCATCGGCCGCACCGATTTTCCTGGCGGTTCCTATCCGCAAATTATCGATTCCATCCGCGAAAAACTGCTCACGCTCTCCGACGATCTGGTCGTCGTCCCCGGCCACGGCGCCCTCACAACCATCGGCCTGGAGCGCGAATACAACCCGTTCCTTCGCTAGCGAGCGCCTGTTCCGCGCAAGCGACATTTGCCTCGCGAGTCCGTAAATCGACGACTTGGCGTTGAAGTCGGCGAAAGCCAATGCTATCGTCCGCCCGATTCGAAACCGTCGCCGGGAAGGGAATCACAAAATGAAAACCACCCGATTCGCCATTCTGATTCTTCTGGCAGCTGCCTCTATGTCGGCAGCGCCCGCTCGCGCCCGGCAATCCACCGCCGCTCGAATCCAACGTCTCGAAGACATCGAAGAAATCCGCACCGTACTCACTAACTACGGCCGCTTCCTCGACGCCCACGATTTGGTGTCGTATTCGAACCTCTTCGCTGCCGACGGCGAATGGGTCGGCGGATTCGGAACCGGCAAAGGTCCCGCAGGCGTGCTCGCGCTCATGCAGAAAAATCTCGGCGCCACGGCCGCCAGTCGCCCCGGCTCGACCTATCACCTGCTCACAAATTTCCTCATCGGCGTCCAGGGTGACACTGCCACCGCCTGGTCTCGCTGGAATTTCGTCGTCACCGGCGCCGATGACAGCCCGAGAATCATGTACGGCGGCCATTACGACGACACCCTCGTCCGCGAAAACGGCCACTGGAAATTCAAAAAGCGCGTAGCAGTGAACGACATCCCCGCCGGCAACACCGCCCCGCCTCCGCCCCCCGCGACCAAATAGACGCGGCGCAAAACGATCCACCGGCTGCGCCGAAATTCGGGGAGCAACGGGCTGGCGCCGATACGCGTGGACGCGCTTCGCGACTTCAGAAACGCGAGGACCGTGCTTGGATTCCTTTTGGAATATTTGGTGGACGTGGCCGGGATCGAACCGGCGGCCTCATCGTTGCGAACGATGCGCTCTCCCAGCTGAGCTACACGCCCATCCGTTGCGTAAACTTAGTTTAACAAACGACCGCGAAGCCTCCAAAGCCGTTTCGGAGCGATCTTGTTTCGTGTTCCACCGCCGAAGCCGCTGAAAGGTATGATTACGTGCCGTTCCCGGTCGAGCCGACCTAGTGGGCACAAGAACGGAGTCGGCGCGGAAAGTTTTCCTTTTACCGGAGACTAATTCCATCCAATTGCATTCATTCTCGCCAACCAATCCAAATTGGACGCGCCGCGATACGAAATCCGATTCCGTCCATCTGCCCAGGCCGCTCCCGCACGTTACAATCGAAGCGTGCCCATACAGCTGATCGCCATGGACCTCGACGGTACTCTGCTCAATAGCAGCGGCCATCTGCCGGGACCCAACGTTCGCGCCATCGAGCACGCCGCCGCCCGCGGCATCGAAATCCTCATCGTCACCGGCCGCCGCTTCACCTCCGCGCGCACCATCGCCGCCGAAATCGGCTGCGACGTTCACCTGATTTGCAGCAATGGCGCGCTGATTAAATCCTCCGCAGGCGAGACACAATTCCGCCGCCTATTGCCCGCCGCGACCGCCCGCGCCGTCCTCGAAGGTACCGCGGATTTCCGCTCTTGCGCTGGAGTCATCTTCGACCGTCCGCGCGAGCGCCAGATCTATTTCGAGCGTGTCGATTGGAACGGCCCGTTCGTAGGCCCCTACCTGCGCCGCCACCGCGACCAGGTCGCCGAAGTCGACCCGCTCACCGATTGCCTCAACGGCGAAGACCCGGTCGAAATCCTCTACCTCGACAATTGCGCCCGCATCACGCGCGCCGTGAAAGCGCTCGAATCGCTCGCCGCGCAGCACGATTTCACGCTCGCGCTCACCGAATACTCGGGCCGCGACCTTTCCATGCTCGATGTGCTCGCCCCCGGCGTCAACAAGGGCGCCGCTCTCGCCGAATGGGCCCGCCTTCGCGGCGTTTCGCGCGAGAACGTGATGGCCATCGGCGACAACTGGAACGACCGGGAAATGTTAGAATACGCGGGTCTCCCGGTCGTCATGGGCAATAGCGTTCCTGAGCTCAAAACGCTCGGGTGGAGCGTGACGGGCACCAACGACGACTGCGGGCTGGCCGAAGCCATTCACCGGCACGTTTTTCGAGACAACTCATGACAATCCGGGGGAAATGTGATGAAACTGCGTAACGGACTGGGAATTTTGTTGCTGTGTTGTTGTCCCGTGTCATCCGCGCTCGCGCAACAGGGCGGTCAAGCGCCATTGAGCGGTCGAGCCGGACTGGGCAGTCAGCAGGCACCGCCGACGATCACTTCGGTCCTGCAATTTCAACTGAGCATCGTCGAGCGTGAGACGGAAGGCATCGCCGAGGCCATGCCCGAGGACAAATACAACTTCGCGCCGACCAATGGAAATTTCGTCGGCGTTCGCACCTTCGCCCAACAGGTGAAGCACATCGCTACCGTGAACAACCGCTTCTTTGACTCCATCACCGGCGCCACGCCGCCCGCGGCTCCTGACGAAGGCATCGCCTCCAACGGCCCGGATGCTCTCGTCACCAAAGCCCAGATCGTCCAATATCTGAAAGATTCCTACGCCCAGGGTCACAAGGCCATCGCCACGATCAACGCCGACAATGCCGTCGCACCACTCCCGATCCCGCGGTTCCCTTTCTCAACACCCGAATGGCTCTCGCCGTCTTTGCCTGTGCGCACAATATGGACCACTACGGTCAAATCGTCGAATACCTCCGCGACAATGGCGGCACGCCGCCGTCGAGCGCGCAGCGGCCGCCTGCAAATCCGCCTGCGGCACCGCCGAAGCAATAGGACCACATGAACCGGCGAAGCATCGCATCGGTCGCTTTCGTCGCGCTAGTGTGCGCTTTTGCCGGCGCGCCAGTGGCAAGGGCCGATTATGCGGTGCTACGCTCGGGCGTGCGGATGCACATTTCGAGCTACGAAGTGGTCGGCGACCAGGTCACGCTCGTGGTGCCCGGCGGCCATGTGCAAATCCTCGCTACGAATCTGCTCGCCGTCGAGCCAGAGGATACTTTCCCGGCCCTGCCGACGGCGAACGTGGTGCCCAGCGACCGTTATGCCAACTTCATCCATACCTCCGCGCAAAAACACAGTGTCGATGAAAAGCTATTACGCCTGGTCGTCGCAGCGGAATCGAACTATGACCCGAAAGCCGTGTCGAGGAAGCACGCGCTGGGACTGATGCAGCTCCTGCCGTCCACCGCCGCGCGCTACGCGGTAACGAACATCTTCGATCCGGCCCAGAACATCGAGGCGGGAACGCATTACCTGAAAGACCTACTCGAAAAATATCGCGGCAATGTGAAATTTGCCCTGGCCGCCTACAATGCCGGCCCCGAAATGGTCGACCGCTACGGTGGTGTCCCACCCTTCAGCGAAACGCAGCACTACGTCCGCAGCATCACCACAAAACTCGCCGCGGACGAAAACACTTCGGCGCAAAGGTAAATTCGTAGCTCGCGAACTTAACGGCGCCAATGTGATGGAACTATTGTGTTGCGGATTTTTCGCCCAGCCGGCGCATGCGTTCCTGCAGCTTCTTGCGCAGCGGGGCCGGCGCGTTGGGATTGAACGCCACCAGGTACCACAGCGGCTGCGAGCGGTCGCGGCTGAGCCGTGAGAGCGTCGAAGCGTCGCTATTGGGATGGCGCGCGATATTTTCGCGGATCGCCGAGTAGGGATGATGCGAAAGCCGCGCGAGAGTTTTCGCCGCGACTTTCGGATGCTCGCTGATCAAGCGCAGCAGATAGAAATCTTCCTTCGG
Source organism: uncultured Acidobacteriota bacterium (assembly GCA_963800535.1). Lineage (GTDB taxonomy): Bacteria > Acidobacteriota > Terriglobia > Acidiferrales > UBA7541 > Palsa-295. The sequence goes on along the minus strand of CAWDBK010000002.1, from coordinate 309,640 downwards.
TGCCTGGCGCGACAGCTGATCGAGTGATTCCGGTTTCACTTCCGCGCTCAGCACCACGCCAACCTTTTCGTCCCAGCCCGCGTTGATGCGATTAAGTTCCTGCGTGCGCGCGTGAATCAGCTGTTCGATAACGCGGCGCTCCTGATCCAGGCGCGCCGCCGGCAGCGCGCTGCGCTCCACGGAATCGAGCACGCGCAATAGGTGCTGGCGCTCGCCGAAAACAATCTGCGACGTTCGCAGGGCCTTGCCTTTCGTCGAATGTCTCACTAAATCGGAACGTCTCATCTCTGGTTCACCCCGCAAATTGGATGGCGGCCCACCGGAATACAGATGCTCTCGCGCGGCAACCAACCTGGAATGGAATTCTCGCGCGAGCAGCTGTTGCTCGAGTGCGAGCAGTATAGCCGAGAGAAGCAACTCCCCCACACGATACTGTAGTTCCAACAGACCAGGGACGCAAGCTGGCGCTCCTGCATTGGGTCGACCCGGCGTGATTATCATTCGTGCGTGCCGATGAGTAAAGCGAAGCCGAGCGCCAATGTTCCAGAGGCCGCAATACGTAGTCCTAGAACTACACCAAATTGGCGGCTCTTGGCGACGTCTTCGCCGCGCGGTTCAGCGCGCAGAGAGACTCAGCTATTCCCCTGGTATTCGTTCGCAGGTTCGTTCACGGTTTTGGTGTCGGAGCGGACATCAGGTCGACGAACATCTTTGTGAACTTGGCTAAGTCGAGGTCGAGTTGCGCATGGACTATCTGGAGGTCGATGGCGGGCTTTAGCTCCTGCGTCCAGGCGAGAGTGTCGCCGTAACTGGGGCCGTGGCTAACGTCGATATCCATGTGGACGTCGCGACTGCGAGTAATGATGCCGGGGGCGAGCCACGCGCAGGCGGCAAGTTCGTCCCAGAGATAGTAACGGTCCTGCGACCACGCCGCGATGTAGCGGGCCGCCGGGTTTTGGGACTTCGAAATTGCGTCCAGCATTTCTTGCGTGAACATGGCTTTGATCGAGACGTCCACGGTGGTCAGATCGATGCGCGGCCAGTGCGCGCGCAGGGTGATGCGCGTGGCTTCGGGATCGAACCAGAAATTGAATTCGTGGCGCGGGCTGTTGGCGAACTCGGGATCATCGGTGCGAGGATTCAGGCTGCCGCCCATGATGACGATGCCTTGCGTAAGCTCGGCGAAATGCGGATCGATGGCCAGCGCGAGAGCGATATTGGTGAGCGGCCCGGCGGCGTAAATGGTCACCTGATGAGGGTGCGCGCGAACCTGTCGGATCAGGAAATGCGCGGCGTCTTCGTCGAGCGGTTTCGTGTGCGGGGCGCCTTCGGGCATCGGAGGGATGTCCCAGGGGCCGTGGATATTCGGATTCGCGGGCGCCACGCCGATAACGCCGTTGGGCGTCTGCACGAGATTCGTCGGCCCCTGCCCCCAGGCGCCGAGCCAGCTCACCTTGCCGTCAAGCTGAGAAGAGATGCGCGTCTCTTCCTGCGTGCGGACCAGCGGGAATACCGCGCCGGGAGCGACGGGAACATCCGTGCGCCCGATGAGCTCGAGCATGCGAAGAGTGTGCTGGACTTCTTCGTCGCGCCAGGCGTTGCCGGTGACAATGGTGATGCCAAGGACCCGCGTTTCCGGTGATTGCAACAGGACCATCATGGCCATTTGATTCGAGCCGCCCGGGCCAGAGCCGTCCTGGTCGATGAGAACTATGCGCTTTTGTGCCACGCACGGCGCGGCCAGGGATCCGACCAGCAAAAGAACCGGGAGAAAGATCCGGAGCCGCATGGCGTTCACCGCTTTTGGAGCTCGTAGAGCGATTCGAGTATCACGTGACCGACGATGGCAAGATTGCGGGGACTGATTTTGTCGAGCGTGTCCTGCGTGGTGTGCCAGTAACCACCCCTGATGTAGTCATCCAGGTCGATCAGGTCGATCACCGGGACATGACGGTCGATGAAGGGAAGGTTGTCGTCTTCGGTGCGCGTGGTGGTCGAGACAAAGACCGACTGGTAGCCCAGGCGGGCGGCGGTGTTCCAGATCGTGTCGTTGAGCCACTTGGGGGCGTCGTAGTCCCGCTGGATGTGAAGATCGTATTGGCCGACCATGTCCACGAGGACCACAGCGCGCGTATTTTTCAGATCGCCCGAAAGAGCCATGCGCGCGGCGAGTTCGCGGCTGCCGTAGACGCTGTCCTGGGTCACCCAATCGAATGTCGCCTGCGTCTCCTCACCGTCGAGGAATGCGAGCCAGATGGAATTCTGCAGCTTGGTATTGCGGCCACAGAGATTGTGCGCAAGCTCTAGCAGCACGGCTGTGGACGAGCCGGCGTCTTCGGCGCCAACGAAATTGTCGAGGCGTTTTGTATCGAAGTGCGACATCAGCAGGATGATTCCGGGGCCGCTGCCGGGAATCTTGGCGACGATATTTTTCATCGGCAGGCTGCCCATGGGTGAGGGGGCGTTAAAGGACTGATCTTCGACCGCGCAGCCGTAGCTGGCGAGCTCGCTGTGGATATAGGCCTGAACTTTTCGGATTGAATCGGAGCCCGATGGATGCGGGCCGAAGGAGACGAGCTTGGCGACCTGGTCGTACGCTTTGGCGCCGTCGAATCCGCGGGTTTGTGACGCGGGGGGTGCGACGTCCGAGCCCGGGATCGCGATATGCGGGGGACTCGCTTGCTGCCCAGATGACGAAGCGCTGACGGATGCGGTGGACTGGCTGGAATCGTGGCTACAGCCGCATGTGAACAGAGTCGCCGCTACCCAGATGGCGGCGCGGTAGCAGCGAGTAGGCATCAGCTAGCTCCGTCGCCGTCGATTAGTGCTTGCTTGCGTTTCTTGCGTATCACGGCATAGGAGACCAGCACGCTTACGAAATAGAGGACGATCATCGGTGCCATGAAAATCAGCATGGTGGTCGCGTCGGGCGAGGGCGTGACGATAGCGGCGAGCACGGTGATCACGAGCATGGCGTACCGGAAATTCTTGAGCAGGAATTTCGGGGTGACGATGTTGAAAATCGAAAGTATGAAGACCACCACCGGCATTTCGAAAATCACGCCCAGGCCAAGGAGCACGACGAGTATCAAACTGAAATATTCGTTGACGCTGATCCACGGCTGGATGGGGCCACCGCTAGAGAAGCCGATCACTTTCGTCAATACCAGCGGAAGCAGGCCGAAATAGCCTACGCATATTCCGGTCAAGAACAGAATCATTGCTGAGATTATGAAACTCGCCGTCGCGCTGCGTTCGTGCCGATACAGCCCCGGCGCGACGAAAAGCCAAATCTGATAGAGCACCCAGGGCATCGCGATCACCAATCCCAGGTAAAGCCCGAGATTGATATACAGGCCGACAAAACCCGCCGGATTGGTGAAGTAGAGTTTGTCGTCCAGATGATTCGCGCGGAGCGCAGTGACCATAGGCTGCACGATGAAGATGATGAAGCGTTTTGAGACGCTGAGGCCGATGACCATCCCAATCCCAATCGAAAGCAGCGCGCTGACGATTCGCTTGCGCAGCTCGACCAAGTGGTCGAAAAACGACATTGCCGCGCTGGGTTCTTCCTCAGCGCGCGGCCGCGATGTGGTGTCAGGAGACGCGGCGGTCGCCATCGATCACTCTTTGAGATTGGCTCTCGGATTGGGGCGCGGGTTCAGCAGTCGGTTCGACAGGCCGTTCGAGATGTTTGGGCCCGTTGGGCGGTTCGTGTTCGGGAAAATCCATGCTCATCAGATAGGGATCGTGCATCGGGTCGCCGGGTTGGGTGTAGGGACGCTGTGTATCAGGATCGGTCACGGGGTGCGCCTCTCGTTCCGGCTCGGGAGCATTCGCAGGAACGCTTTCGAGCGCCGCCGCGTTCGGAGATTTTGAGGGAACCGTACCGGGGGCGGGAGTCGGCGAAGCGATCTCAGGCTGTTCGATTGCCGCCGGGACTGCCGGTACCGCGGCAGCAGGTGCGACGGCGCGACGCTGATCGGCTTCGCGCTCCAAATCGCGCAGGTGGCCTTCGAATGTCCCGCGCAAATCGCCGGTCACGCGGCGAAATTCGGCCATGATTTTGCCGAGGTTGCGCGCCAACTCCGGAATCTTCTCCGGGCCGAACACGACCAACGCAACGATAAAGATTACAATGAGATGCGGGACGCTTAACATTCGCGGGCTTAGCGGCCTCCGCTGGGGCCGTAACGAATCATAGAAGAGGGCTAAGGGCCTGTCAAACGACCGGAAAGCACTGTGCTATACTCGATTTCCGGGGCGAAAAGAGGGGAAATGTCGACCACGCAACCTAAATCCGAAGGCGGCACGGGAAAATCCGAAGCGGCCGGATCGCCGACGCGCGGCTTTCTGCTGTTGATGCTCGTGCTGGCGGTCTCCGCGGCTCTCGGTGGACTGTTCGGCCCGGGTCCTACGGCGACGGCCTCGAGTTCGGACGACACGCAGGATTCGGTCAAGACCTTCACGCGCGTACTCTCCGTCGTTGAGCGCAATTATGCCGATCCTGTCGACACCGACAAGGTCATCTACGACGGCGCCATCCCCGGAATGTTGCACGTCCTCGACCCGCACTCGAACTTCTTCGATCCCAAGCAATACGCCCTCTTCCGCGAGGAACAGGAAGGGAAGTATTACGGCGTCGGGATGGTGGTGGCGCAGCGCGAGAATCAGACAGTCGTGCAATCACCGTTCCCGAATTCGCCTGCCGCCAAGGCGGGGATTCGTCCCGGCGACACGATCCTGAAAGTCGACGGAAAATCGTGCACCGGTCTGACCACGACCGAGGTCGCCGACCTGCTGAAGGGCGCGAAGGGCACACCCGTTCATATCTCGCTCGGTCGCGAGGGTTGGGATAAACCTATCGAAGTCACCGTGGTCCGCGATGAGATTCCGCGTCCCGGCGTTGAGTATTCGGAAATGGTGAAGCCGGGAATCGGATACGTCCGGGTGTTTACCTTCAACGAGACGACCGATAGCGACCTGAAAGACGCGCTGAAACAGCTGGATGTTTCGAAGCTCGACGGCCTAATTATCGATTTGCGCAACAACGGCGGCGGCCTGCTGAATCAGGCCGTCGGAATGTGCGACATGTTCCTGGACAAGAACGAGCTTGTGGTTTCGCATCGCGGCCGCGCTTCGGCTGAGCGGCCGTATTACGCCGTGCAGGGCAACCAGGGCATTGAAGTTCCGCTGATCGTGCTGGTGAACGGACAAAGCGCTTCGGCGTCGGAAATTGTTTCCGGAGCGATTCAGGATCACGATCGCGGCCTGATTGTTGGCGAGACCAGCTTCGGCAAGGGATTGGTGCAGACGCAGTTTCCCCTCAGCGAAAATACCGCGCTGCTGCTAACGACCGCGCGTTACTACACGCCGAGCGGCCGCCTTATCCAGCGCGACTACAAGAATCAGACCCTCTACGATTATCACTACAACCCCCAGCCGCCGCAGGCTCCGGAAGTGAAACTCACGGACACTGGACGCCAGGTCTACGGTCAGGGCGGAATCACGCCGGACGTAGCCGCCCCTGCGCCGAAGCCGGATGATTTCGAACAGCTGCTCGAGCGCCGCGGCGTTTTCTACCCGCTACCGCAGGGAGTGGGCGATTTCGCGCGCTACTACCTCGGCGCCAAGCCTGACGTAACAAGAAATTTCGTGGCCGACGACGCGGTAATTCAACAACTCCGGAAATATCTCAACGAGCAGCACATTCAGTTTACGGAGAATGACATACAGCAGAACCTTCCCTGGCTGAAGTGGGAGATCAAGCGCGAGGTCTTCACCACCGTATTCGGCCTGAATGAGGGCTACCGTGTGGCTCTCGAAAACGATCCGCAGCTCGAGAAAGCCATCGCTTCAATCCCCCAGGCGAAAGCGCTGTACGCCAATGCGCGGAAAATCGTGGCCGAGCGCGAATCGGGCGCGAATTCCAACCCGTAAACCGCAGGGAATTGAACGTGATTAGCGCCGCTACTTGGCGGGACCGGCCGAATTCGATGAGTCCTTCGAGGTGGAGGCGGCAGGCGGCGGAGTCGCCAGAATTACCCCCAACATATTTTTCGCCTTCGCCGCATCTCTGGAATTCGCCCCGACTTTCAGGAATTCTTTCAGTTGGACGGTTTCACCAACCACATTTCCCGCAGCCTCGTAGATTTGCGCGAGCAGCAGGTGCAATTCTGGTAGATGGTGCCATTCGTCGAGCTTAACCGCCGCTTGCGCGTGCATTTCGGCCTGCGCCAGCTGATTCTGATGCAGGCCCGCGGCCGCTGCGTAATAGAGCGAATAGGGATTGCTGATGGGGTCGATCTCCAGCGCCTGCTCTGAAAACTTCGACACCGCGGGCCAATCGGCGCTGCTCGCCGCGAATTCTGCCAGGCACAAATAGGACGCAACGTACTTGGTATCGACCTCTTCTGCTTTCGAACACGCCGTCTTGCCTTCGCCAGCCTTGTTCTCTGCGTTCAGCACCTGGCCCAGCACGACCCACGCGGCCGCGTAGTCCGGATAAAGATCGATCGCTCTGCGCAGATGATCTTCGGCTTCCAGCGTGCGCTTGCCTTTGAACGCGCCGCACCCTTTCTGAAATTCACCCACAGCCCTGCTCGGAATCGCCAGTCGCTTGGCGCTCACCGTCGGGCTGTGAACGCCGGACTCCGTCCAGGAGTTGCAGGCTTCCGAGTCAACCAGGCGTCCAATCTCGCCCGAGAGATCGCCGACGCCGGGAAGCGGAAAAACAGGCGAGGGGAACTGACTTGGGGTAGAACTCGGAAAAACATCCGACGATGACGTCATTGGGCCTGTAAGAGGGGCCGCCGGAGCGCCGGGGTTACCGTGCGCCTGTTGTTGCGCAACGGCCGGAATCACACTCAACGCGCCTGCAAGCGCGCAGCAGAGTGCGGCGCGACGCGCCGTACGAATTGCGGGAAACTGGGACGAGTCGACACAGCCATCCCGCGCGACGGCCCACACGCGGCCGCGCAGTGCGCTGCGCTTTCTGCCGGTAACCACCACAGTGACCCCATCGTAAACCCGCACCCGCCGCGCCGTCCAATCTCTTTTTGTGCTCCACTGGTTCAAGGTCGGGCCGGTTTCGCCCGGCGGATTTGCCACATCCTGGCTACGGTGCCGACGACGGGCTTATTGATTGACGACACCTGTACTCCGCCGTCGATATCAACCTGGCGGCACTGCCGCATACTGATGTCTGCCGCAAAAAGCCATGGTCCCGTTCGTACAGGCCACAGGAGACTCGCTCAATGGATCCCGCGAAGCCGCAGCCACCCACAGCGCCCGCGCAGCCCCACGCCCCTGGACAACCTCCGTCTACGGTCCAGGCTCCTTCGCTGGCCGGAAGCCCGGCTGCCGCTTCGGGTCCGACCGCGACGATTCCAACGGCGCAGCTTATCGCCTCCATGTTGAAGGCCTCAGATAAGACGAGCGATCTGATCTTCTCCCCCGGACGCGCACCTCAGATTGAAATCAGCGGCCAGCTCGCGCAACTGAAGATCCCGGGTGTCGGTATCCTCACCCCCGAAGATACCGCGCGCATCGCTGCCGATCTAATAGGGCGGAACGATCACGCCGTGAACAAGCTCCGCACCGAGGGATCTTGCGACATTTCCTACAGCCTTCCGAAAATCTCGCGTTTCCGCGTGAATATCTTCACCCAGCGCGGCAGTTGCGCGATCGTCATGCGCGTGATTGCCACGGAAATTCCGGATATGAAGTTGCTCGGACTCCCGGAATCGCTCAACGAAGCGACAAACCTAGGCCCGGGCATCGTGCTCGTCACCGGCCCCACTGGCAGCGGCAAATCCTCCACGCTGGCGGCGTTGGTCAATAAGATCAACGAAGAGAAGGCCTGCCACATCATCACCATCGAGGACCCCATCGAGTTCTTGCATCACCACAAGCGCTCCACCGTGCACCAGCGCGAATTGCATAGTGACGCGCCGAGCTTCGCACTGGCTCTTCGCGCGGCCCTGCGCCAGGCGCCCAAGCTGATCCTGGTGGGTGAAATGCGCGACCGGGAGACGATCGAAGTGGCGCTCGAGGCTGCCGAGACCGGACACCTCGTCTATTCCACGCTGCACACGATCGACGCGTCGAAGACGGTCGAACGCATCGTGGGCACCTTCGCGCTCAGCGATCAGAACGCCGTTCGCATGCGGCTTTCAAAAAGCTTCCGCTTCATCGTTTCGCAGCGGCTCATTCCCCGCGCTGACGGGAAGGGTCGCATCGCCGCCTTCGAGGTTCTGAAGTCCACGCTGCGCACCCGCGAGTATGTCCAGAAAGGCGAAGGCGAGGGCAAAACGCTGCTCGACGCCATGCGCGACGGCTCGACCGAAGGCATGCAGTGCTTCGACGACGAGATCGAAAAGATGATCCGCGCGGGAATCGTGGACATCAACGTCGGATTATCGTACGCCACGAACCCCGGCAACATGCGCCTGCTGCTTGCCGACCTGCTCGAGCAGCCGTCGGACCTCAGCTCGCTGATTTCGTCCTCCAAGCGGCCCAAGCCCGCGCCAAAATCCGAGCCAGCGATTCCGGCTGACCCCGAACTTGAGATCATCCGCTAACCGACGCTTGCGTACGGACTTGCGCGTCCCATCTTTGCGTGTGTCCGTTTTCGCGGCGTCTTCTACCGCGAACAGGGTATTCACGGTGCGCTGTCGACATGATGCAATACCAAGCGCGATGCGAATGCCGCAACAAGCGAGAAATTATGCGATAAAGCTAGGCATCGCATTTATCGCCGCAGTGCTCATGGCGATCGTCCCGATCCCGTCCCTTGCTGACACCACCAATATTACGGTTGACCTTGGCCCCCCTCGCGCGATTTTGACGCCGCAACAGATCACCATCCCCTTTGGCGACCTGAGCGGAATTTCTTTGAACGGCGAGACGGACACGTTCGACGTGTTGTTCTCAGGCGATGAGAGCATCTTCACGCCGAACGGGACTCAGTTCGACACCGAGTTGGCAATCGACACACCCGGATCGAACTGCCCAGGATTCGCCGGCGGTACGGGAACCTATCTCGGCAACAATGGCGCGCCCTTGTTCGCTCCGATTACACTGGGCAGCGCGGACGAATGCGGATCGAGCGGCGAAATCGCCGTGGGTATCGAATTCCCACCCTTGGACGGGCGCTCGAGCATTTACGGATTCCAGTTCAATGTGACGCTTCCGGACGACCCCGGTGCCACTCTCGGCAACGGCAATCTGTTGATTTCCATCAACGATCCAAATCCCGAGCTGTTCATCGAACCACTGCCGGAGCCATCGACTCTTTCATTGCTCATGGTAGCTCTGATCGGACTTTTGGGGCTTGCTGCTTTCTGGAAGAGAAAACCGCTGGTCTGAATAGAAGCACCTCGCCGCGATTCATCCCATCAGTGGGTCATTCCGTAGACGATGTAATTCACTCCGATCCGATACGCGACTGAGGCTTCATGTTCGGGGTAATCCGGGCTGTCGGCCCATTCCCATGCGTCGCCGACGTCGGAGTTGTGGCAGATGGCGACCATGATGCGTCCTTTATCGTCGCGTATGGCCCGCCATTTCGGCACGGCTTCGTCCGGACCAATCGGCCAGCGGCGTCCCCAGATGTATCGCGTGCCGGGAATCCGAACCCGATCGTCGAGATCGTAGACGGCGTGAAATATTTCGTCGCCGTTCGCCAAATCCTCGATTCGGCGGTCCGGGAAGATTAGGCGCATGCCTTGCGACAGGACGTCCCACTCGTAGTCGCCATGTGAATCGTCGGCCATCAGGAATCCGCCGCGCAGCAGATATTCGCGCAGCCGCGCCGCCTGCGCTTCGCTGAGCCGCCAGCCTCCGGCGTCCTCGATGTAGATCCACGGCCAGTTGTAGAGGTCGTCGCTGTTGGCGTCGACGATCTGCTCGGTTGATCGCGCCTCCACGCGCGAGAGCCGCCGCACGCCGGGAATGAACTGTCGATCGGCTTTCGGATAATCCGCCGCCCAGCGCTCGAAGCCGTACCGGCCGTATTGCTGGCCCAGGTCATAGCGGAAGCGGGCGAACGTCCACTCGGATTTCTCGCTCGAGTCGGCCGGCGCGAAAACCTGGCCGTCCATGTAAATCGCGCCTTGTTGGGGCGTCTGAGCTGCGGCCGCCGCCAGCGAAATCGCCGAAAATAGGATTAGCCGAAACAGTTTCATGACGCGCCGCGCTCGGCACAACCGCCATAGCCGCGAGACTATTTTAGTAGACTGCGCGCGGCAGGGGATAGTTGCACGCCGCTCAGGCGCGGCGTGGTCCGCGTAGCACGCGTGCCGGAAGGAAAATAACCGCTCGCACCAGCTCCAGTGCGCCATCGATCGCGATTCCCGCGATTCGAAAGGGAAGCAGCAATACCCAGATAATCGGATAGAGCACCAGAGCCAGCAGTGCCAGCGGCCAACAGAAGAAAAGCAGGATGCACCATAGGAAAAACGTCATCATCGTCGCCCACAGCCTCTGCTGATCAGTACGTACGCGTTCACCGAAGTGTTTCGCGCCTCGCGCATGTGCTACATTTTCAGTCTGCCAATGCCAACCGTTAAAGTGAAAAGCTCCGCCGGAGCGTATTCGGTGATTTGTGCACCCGGTGCTCTGGCGAAGGCTGCCAAGCTGATCGCCGGCCTCGGTGAATCAACCGGCACGTACCTGGTTTCGTCTCCGAAAGTCTGGCGGCATTGGGGCCGGGCTGTGGCCAAAGCCATTCCCGCGAAAAATGCGCGTCGGCCCATCCTGTTTGACGACGCGGAGGCGAAAAAACGGCTGTCGACGGTGGAAGGCATTGCGCGCGAACTGGTTCGCGCAGGCGCTGACCGGCGCGCCACCATCGTTGCCATCGGTGGAGGGGTGGTGGGCGATGTTGCTGGCTTCGCGGCGGCGACCTACCTGCGCGGCGTCCGCCTGGTACACATCCCCACTACCGTCGTCGCGCAAGTCGATAGCGCCATCGGCGGCAAAACGGCGGTCGATTTGCCCGAGGGGAAAAATCTGGTCGGCGCCTTCTATCCGCCTAGACTCGTGATCGTCGATCCGGTGTTCCTGCGCACGCTGCCGCACCGCGAATTCCGCTCGGGTCTCTACGAAGTGGTGAAATACGGCGTGATCGCCGACCCGAAACTGTTTGCTTTTCTCGAAAAGCACATGGACACGGTCTTGCGCCGCGACCCGGCTGCACTCGACTACATTATTTCGCGTTCGATCACCATCAAGGCGGGCGTCGTCAGCAAGGACGAGCGCGAAGGCGGCTTGCGTCAGATCCTGAATTTCGGCCACACGCTTGGTCACGCGCTCGAAACCGCCACGAACTATCGTCGCTTCCTGCATGGCGAGGCGATTGGGTGGGGCATGCTAGCCGCAACGCTGTTGGCAGTGGGGACGGAGCGATTGCCATTCGGCTCGCAGAATGTGGAGGCCATGCGCATCATGGGTCTCGTGATGTCGGTCGGTCCGCTGCCAAGTGTGCCCAAAATCCGGCCAGATGCCATTCGCAGAATTCTTCGCGGGGACAAGAAGACACGGGGTGGGCGAGTTCTTTGGGTGCTACCCACACGCATAGGCAAGTGCATATGGGGGGTGGAAATCTCTGGGGATTTCGCGGATCGTTTGCCGGGACGGCTGTCCACGGAATTTCCTGCCAAGCATTGGAGCGACGGTCCGTCCTTATGGAAGCGCAAGGACTGGAAGCTCCCGTCGCGAGTGGTCAAGTCGTGAAGAGAGCGCCTTCGTTGCAGACCGCTGCTTAGAACGGCAAGCGTAATCCAAACGACCGAGCGTAATCGCAGTGGCACGGTAAATTCGGGAGATCGTGAAGCGCAATATGGTCACCACGCCAAAAGAGGCGCCCGTTCCGGGCACGCGCCCGCGCGGCATCGCCGACGAACGCCAGGCGTCCGCGCATGTGCGCCAGATGTTCACGCGCATCGCGCCGCGCTACGATTTCCTGAATCACCTGCTCTCATTCTCGCTCGATCGCGTCTGGCGACGCCGCACGGCCCTGCATTTCCGCCACATCCTCGAGCGTCCGCAGGCGCGCGTCCTCGATCTCTGCTGCGGCACGGGCGATCTCACGTTCGCGCTCGATCGCGTCCGTGGGCAGGAACTGGGCGACATCGATCGCAACGACGGCTCGCCGCGCCTCAGCAACCACCGCGAACCGGTCGTCGGCAGCGATTTCGTCGAAGCCATGCTGGTCCGCGCGCGCAGGAAAGCTCTCGCCGACGATTACGATACGATTTTCGCGGCCGCCGACGCGCTGAATCTGCCCTTCGCCGATCAAAGCTTCGACCTGATCACCACCGCATTCGGCTTTCGCAATCTCGCGAACTACGAGCTGGGTCTGGTCGAATTCGCGCGCATCCTCCGCCGCGGCGGGGAACTGGGCATCTTGGAATTCACCGAGCCCGAAACCGGCCCCATGGCAGGGCTCTTCCGCTTCTACTTCAAGAACGTCCTGCCGCGTATCGGCGGCGCCATCTCCGGCGACAATGAAGCCTATGCATACTTGCCCGGCTCAGTCTCGAAATTCCCCTCACCGCCCGAGCTAAGCGCGCTAATGAAAAAACATGGCTTCACTGACATCCGCATCGCTTCCTGGAACTTCGGCAGCGTCATCCTGCATTCGGCAACGCGTGAATGACTCGATGTTTGGCTGGAAGCGAAACCGAACTACCGAGCAGCGCCGTCACAGCAAGCTGACGGAAGCGGTCTTGCGGTCTGATTATGCCGCGATGGCTGCCGCGATCGCCGAAAGTGCAAACCTTGACGAGATGGCGGACAGCGTGACTCCACTTCTCTGGGCGATCATGCGCGGAGACATAGAGGCTGTTCGCCTGCTGTTGGAGAACGGCGCCGGTCCGAATGTTCGTCCCAATCCGTCGGATTCTCCTCTCTGGATGGCCGAAGACGATTTCGGGCTGCTGGAAATCGCGGATCTCCTGAAATCTTACGGCGCCACTAAATAGAAGATCGGGTGGTTCGCGCCTCGGTTATCATGTCTCGGCCATGTCCACAGCCGCCGCGCCGCAATCCGTGATCGATCTTCGCAGTGACACTGTCACTCGCCCTACTCCCGCCATGCGCCGCGCCATGGCCGAAGCCGAAGTCGGCGACGATGTTTACGCCGAAGACCCGACCGTAAATCGCCTCCAGGCTCGCGCCGCAGAAATCTTCGGCCGCGAAGCCGCCCTTTACTTTCCGTCCGGATCGATGGCCAACCTCACCGCGATCAAGACCTGGACCAAGCCGGGCACCGAAGTAATCTGCGAAGCCCAGGCCCACATATACCTCTATGAAATGGCCGCCATGTGCGCCATCGCCGGCTGCATGCCCAACACCGTCCCCGCCGAAGACGGCGTGCTCGACTGGGATCTGATCGAGCCGCTCATCCGCCCGCACATCTATTACCGCGCGCAGACGGCACTCATCGAAGTCGAAAACACGCACAACATGCACGGCGGCACCGTCTATCCCACGGCCGTCGTCGAAGACATTTGCGACCACGCCCACGCCGCGGGCCTGCCGGTGCACATGGACGGCGCGCGCATTTTCAACGCTGCCACCGCTCTCGGCAAGCCTGTCGCCGAAATCACCAAAAAGCTCGATTCGGTAATGTTCTGCCTTTCGAAAGGACTCGGCGCTCCCGTCGGCTCGATGCTCGTAGGCTCGCGCGATTTCATCGATAGAGCCCGTATCACGCGGAAGCTGCTGGGCGGCGGCATGCGCCAGGCCGGAGTTCTGGCCGCCGCAGGCTTGATCGCGCTCGAGGAAACTCCTAAACACTTGCACGTCGATCACGAAAACGCGAAGCACCTCGCCGAGGGCCTGGCCAAAATCCCCGGCATCTCGATCGATCCGAAAAAAGTAGTCACCAATATCCTGATCTTCGACGTTGCTCCATCCGGCAAGACGGCAGGGGAAGTGGTCGCCGCGCTAGGCAAGCACGGCGTTCTTTGTGGCGCTACCGCCAAAACCACCATCCGCATGGTCACGCACTTCGACGTCGACCGTCCCGCCATCGACCGCGCTCTCGCCTTGATCGCCAGCGCCGTCGCGGCTCGACCCGCCTAGCGACGCCAGCGAGTTCCTGTATAATCCCGCGGGGCGTGAAGGAGTTCGCGTGGCGAACCATTTCCGTTTCACCGGTGTCGAAATCTGTGCCCGAATCGTTTTGCTGGCCGCCGTTGCCATGACAGTTTTCGCCCATCACCCATCCGCATCCGCTGCGGGCGCGCCCGAACCCACGGTTGAGGAAGCCCGCAAATTCGCCGACGCCGCCGAAAAACGCATCCTCGAGCTCCGCGTCAAATCTTCCCGCGCCAACTGGGTCTACGAGACGTACATCACCGACGACACCGAAGCCCTCTCCGCCGACGCCGACCGCCAATACGCTTCCGGCATCGCCGAACTTGCGGCGCAAGCCAAGCGCTTCGAAGGTCTGAAGCTCCCGCCCGACGTCGCCCGCAAACTGAAACTGGTGAAGCTGTCCGTATCGATCCCCGTGCCGCACGATCCCGCGCTTGCCACCGAACTCACGCAAATCAACGCGTCAATGAACGGCGACTACGGCAAAGGGAAGTGGTGCCCCGACGGCCCGTCCGCAAAATGCCTCGACATTAACGAAGTGACGAAAATCTTCGCCACCAGTCGCGACCCCAACGAGCTCGACGCGCCTGGCAAGGCTGGCACGCCGTCGGCGCGCCGATGCGCCAGCGCTACACCCGCATGGCCACACTCGCTAATCAAGGCACGCGCGAGCTCGGATTTCCCGATACCGGCGCCATGTGGCGCTCGCGGTACGACATGCCGCCCGATCAGTTCGCGGCCGAGCTTGATCGTCTGTGGCGACAGGTCCACCCCCTGTACGTCTCGCTGCACGCCTACGTCCGCTGGAAGCTCGCCGAAAAATACGGCGCGTCAGTCGTCAAAGCCGACGCCCCAATTCCAGCGCACCTGCTCGGCAACATCTGGGCGCAGGATTGGACGAACATTTACCCGCTCGTAGCTCCCCCGAATTCCGATCCCGGCTACGACCTCACCAAAATCCTTGTCTCGCGCGGCATCGGCTCGCAGGATATGGCCCGCTACGCCGAGCGCTTCTTCACCTCCCTCGGCTTCGCGCCTCTGCCGGACACGTTCTGGCAGCGCTCCATGTTCACCAAGCCGCGCGACCGTGAAGTCATCTGCCACGCCAGCGCTTGGGATCTCGACGATGTCGACGATCTGCGCGTGAAAGTCTGCCTCGAACCCAATGAAGTGGATTTCTCCACCATCCACCACGAGGAAGGCCACAATTTCTATCAGCGCGCCTACAACCAGCAGCCCGTGCTATTCCGCAACAGCGCCAACGACGGTTTCCACGAAGCCATCGGCGACACCATCGCCCTCTCCGTAACGCCCGAATATCTGAAACAGATCGGCTTCATCGACACCGTGCCTCCCGCTTCCGCCGATATCGGCCTGCTGCTGAATCGCGCGCTCGACAA
Organism: uncultured Acidobacteriota bacterium; assembly: GCA_963800535.1. Classification (GTDB taxonomy): domain Bacteria; phylum Acidobacteriota; class Terriglobia; order Acidiferrales; family UBA7541; genus Palsa-295. Next base: position 294,134 of record CAWDBK010000002.1, on the reverse strand, counting down.
AGTCGCCTTCCTGCCCTTCGGCCTGATGATCGACAAATGGCGCTGGGGCGTTTTCTCCGGGAAAATTCCGCCGTCCGAATACAACAAAGCTTGGTGGGACCTCCGCCGCGAATATCAGGGCGTGGTCCCGCCGGTCGCGCGCACCGAAGCCGATTTCGATCCCGGCGCAAAATTTCACATCCCCGCCAATGTCCCCTACGCCCGTTACTTCCTCGCTTACGTGCTCCAGTTCCAGTTTCACCGCGCGCTATGCAAGGAAGCCGGCTACACCGGCCCGCTGAATCGCTGCTCGATTTACGGCAACAAAGCCGCCGGCGCCAAACTCGCCCGCATGCTCGAAATGGGCGCGAGCAAGCCCTGGCCCGACGCTCTCGAAGCCATGACCGGCGAAAAAGACATGGACGCCACCGCCATCCTCGACTACTTCGCCCCGCTCAAACAGTGGCTCGACGAACAAAACAAGGGCCACCAAGTAGGCTGGTAAAGGCACCTGGCGCCGCACGTCGTTCGTCGGGCCGCTGCTTGGTGCGCCTCGCGAAGATGGTTGGCGCGATCAAAACACTCCGGCGATGACGATCGCCAAATCAACCGGTTTTCTCCGCGCCCTCTGCGCCTCCGCGGTGAAAGTTCGTCTTTTCCGAACTATCTGTGTTTCGCTTTCGAGTTTTCGCCGGCGCTTGCTAAAATGAGAGTGCAGAGATTGGAGCGAAATCGTTGCCCCCGAAATTCCGGCCGGCGGTTCTGTTCGTTGCAGCAGCCCTCGCCATCACCGGCTGCAACAAAAAGCAATCTGACGAGACCTCCGGGCCGCCGCCTCCCACCGCGGTAGTCGATTCCTCAACCGCCGGCGAAATCACCGGCACCGTAAAACTCGATGGCCCCCAGCCGGCATTCAAACCCATCGACATGTCCGCCGAAGCCTTCTGTGTACAGTCGAATCCGAAAGCCGTCGTTCCGCCTATTGTCGTCACCGGCGAGCACGGCACTCTTGCCAACGCTGTCGTCTATATCAAATCCGGCCTCGGCAACTATCGCTTCGATACGCCGCAAACACCCGTCACCCTCGACCAAAAAGGCTGCATGTACACGCCTCGCGTCCTGGCCATGATGGTCAACCAACCGTTCGAAGTGAATAACGAAGACCAGACCATCCACAACGTTCATCCCATGTCGCGCATCAACAAAGCCTGGAACAAATCCGAGCCGGTAGGCGATCCGCCCATCCAATCCACATTCACCAGGCCCGAGCTCGCCATTCCCATCGCATGCAACATCCATCCCTGGATGCGCGCGTTCCTGTTCGTCTTCGCGGATCCGTACTTCGCCATCACGCCCAAGACCGGCGAGTTCGCCCTGAAGAATCTCCCGCCCGGCACCTACACCATCGAAGCTTGGCAAGAGCGCTTCGGCTACCAGGACCAGGCGGTCACAATCGGCCCCAAAGAATCGAAGTCCGTGGATTTCGTGTTCCATTCCGCGCCTTCCCACTGAACGAAATTCGTTCTTATCTCTGTCGCTTGACGCTCGACTCCCGACTCTCCACGGGTTAGAATTTCCGCGCCCTAGGGGAGGGAAACGCATCATGCGAATTCGCAGCCGTTCGAACCGCGTTCTCATCGCCATCGGCGCGATCGTGCTCGTCGCCGCACTCGCTTTCGTCGCGCGCGCTCAGTCCGCCGACGAACAGCAAGTCCTCGAGATGCAGAAGAAATTCCAGGCGCTCACGGTGGCCCAAAACGCAGACGGGGTCGCCGCTCTCATGGCCGACGACGCCTTCTTCATCCACGGCAATGGCGCGGTCCAGTCCAAGTCCGAATTTGTCGGCGCGCTGAAAAGCGGCCAGATGGCCTTTTCGTCCTATGATCTGAAGGATCCGAAAGTCATCACATTCAAGGGAGGCGCGATTGTCAGCGGCCTCGTGGACATCGGACTCAACGGTCCGGCCGGCTCCGCGGGCCCTCCGCGCGTGATTCACATGCGCGGCTCGTCCGTCTGGCTCCAGACCTCATCGGGCTGGAAGCTGCAGCTCGACCAGGACACCACGCTCGCCGGCCCCCCGCCCGCGAATCATTAGAGCGCGCGTGGGTGAAGCGTGTGTCGGCGGCCAGGCCTTCAGGCAGGACATCGATTCAACGTATCGCCGTCATTCTTAGCGGAGTGACCCGACGGTTTGGCGTCTCGTCCCGCTCCTGCGGGACGTCGGGTCGCGCAGTCGAAGAATCTCTCCTGCGACGGCTGCAACGTGCAGCACCGAATCTGCTCTCGCGAGTTTCGAATTGATGGGATGATGGCCAACGAATTCATAGGGAGACCAAAATGATCGGTGTAACAGGAGCCAACGGCCACCTCGGCCGACTCGTCGTCGAATCGCTGCTGAAGAAAGTGTCAGCCTCGCAAATCGTGGCCATCGTGCGAAACCCGGAAAAGGCGAGCGATCTCGCCGCGAAAGGCGTGACCATCCGTCAGGCCGACTACTCGAAGCCGGAAACGCTCGGTCCGGCCCTCGCCGGTGTTGACAACCTTTTGTTGATCTCCGGCAACGAAGTCGGCAAACGCGTCGCGCAGCACACCGCCGTCGCCACAGCCGCCAAGCACGCGAATGTAAAACTTCTCGGCTACACCAGCCTGCTGCACGCCGACCGCTCGCCTCTCCTGCTCGGGGAAGAGCATCGCGGCAGCGAAGCCGCCGTTCGCGCCTCGGGCGTCCCGTTCGTGCTCCTGCGCAACAGTTGGTACAACGAAAACTACTTGAATTCGATCAAGCAGGCCGTGAATCTCGGCGTGCAATACGGCGCCTCGGGAGACGGCAAAATTTCCGCGGCGTCGCGCGGCGATTACGCTGATGCCTGCGCCGCCGTACTCACCGCAAAAGACGACCAGTCCGGCCGCACCTACGAGCTCGCCGGCGACGAAGGTTTTACTCTCGCCGAATTCGCGGCCCAAATCGCCAAGCAAGCCGGCAAGCCGGTGCGCTACGAAAATTTGCCGGAAGCGGACTACAAAACTGTGCTGGTAAAGGCAGGATTGCCCGAGCCCGCCGCCGGCTTCTACGCCAACACCGACACCGGAATCGCCAAAGGCGCCCTCTACGACAATGGTCGCCAACTCAGCGAGCTGATCGGCCGCCCCACCACGCCGATAGCTGCAACAATCAAATCCACGCTTGGATAGTCAGAAGGTTTGAGCGGCACAGACACTCCTGTCTGTGGTGTTGCGAAGAAATCCTATCCAATGGCGTGCGCGCGCTCGCTCCGCACGCCCGTCACGGCGAAGTGTTGTTCTACCGCGTCACCTGGCAACCCGAAAAACCAAACATCACCGGTGCGCCCCCCGCCAACGACTTATCGCGCACCGTCACGCTCTGCGGCAGTTCAAATCCCTCGACCGCTTGATACCCGATCTCCACGTGCAACTCCACTTTGTCCGCCCCGGCCGCTTCCACGCTGCTGTCGATCGCTACCGGTACGAAACCCTGCTCGAGACGCTTGTACGAAGGCCGCACGGTCACCGTTGAATGCTGCGTGGCAATGATCATTTCCTCGATAGCGTGGTCCTTGCGCATCGTTTCGACGATCCGAACTTCGTCGGACCCAAACGTAATCCGCAGACGTTCGCCCTGGTCCTCGACGTGGTAATCACGATCCGGCGGCAGCGGCGAGCCGAACAACAGCGACGAAAATTCATCCAACGCCCCGTTTAGAGATTGTTGCGACCGGGCGATTGCCGCGCGTACGTTTTGCGCCACATCATCGTTAGGCACCGCGGCACCGAACCGCACCTCAACGCGGGGTCCGCCTCGCGCCCCTATCGTGGCCTCAAAATGGGTCTGCCCCAGCGCCGCCAGTAACTTCTCGCGCCCCGTCGAATCCGCCGTCGCCGCCCCCGGCGCCGCGCCCCAATCCGGCTTCGCGTCGCAGCGAAACTCCCTCAATCCCTCGCGCCCGAGGTTGTAATAATCCGTCCGCGCATCTTCCACGATTTGCGCACTCCCGCTCGCCGACTGCCCTATCGCCGGCGCCGCGAAAACCACCACACCGCAACACACGAAAACGCTCGCCAGCAACGTCCGGGATCTCTTCATTGTCCCTCGATGAATCTTTACTGTTAAACGAACTCGATCAAGGCAGCGAGATTGTACACCGCCTCTTGAGATCTGGCGGTTAGGCGCCCTATCGCGGTCTGGTTTTCAACCCTGCCACCTTCCACAATTTCTCCCACCACCAAATCCCGGCCCACGCCTTCACCGGCAGGCGGTACCCCAGCAGGTGCGCCAGCAGCGTGATCTGCCCGCGATGGTGCGCCTCGTGCGAAAACATGTACGCGAACATCGCCGCCCCGGACGGCCACACTTGCGACCACTCCCCGCGTGAGAACTTCTTTACCCGCCGTTTCGGATTCCCGGAAAGCGCATCCGCAAGCATTGCCTGACAAAGTTCCGCGCTTTTCCGATGCGCAGCCACCGCCTGTTTCATCGTGCAGCGGAACGGATCGAGCGGCGCCGGGCGTTTCAAATGCGGTGCCGAATGCTTTAGCCACACCAGCCGGTTGTTGTGTAGATGCGCGAAGATCGCCGCAATTGTCCGCCCGCCGCGCTTGGTACCCGGCGGCGTCGCTCGCCACGCCCGCGGATCAAGATGCTCAAGCAGCAACTGATTCATCGCGTCATTTGCCGCGTACGTTTCGATCAACACATCCCGCATTTCGCTGAGCGCCAAATCCGATTTCGCAACCATCGAATCCTCATCCAGACGTCAAGAGCCGCACCCAGCCAGAATAAATTTCGTACAGCGTACTAGTTCTTATACTTTTTCTGTCCGTTCGTACAGGTGCGAAACGATTCGCAAAACCCTAAACTGAAAATGTCGTTTCGCTGTCGCGACCCAAAGTCGCCGCTCTCCGGGCGAGAGCCGAATGCTCTTTGACAACTGAATACGCAGTTCCTGGGATCGCCCATCTCCCGATTGGCGTCTTCGTCTTAACCAGCGCAGGCAATCCTGCTGTGCTCTTATGACCACCGCTCGACAATTGCACAGCCGCCACGCTCTCGCGCCTCAGGCGCGCAGCCTAATAAGCCGCGGAGCGGCGATTGTAATTAGCCCGGCACGAAGGTCGCCGCGGCGGCCGAAGTGCCGGGGAAAACGCAAACACATCCTCAGTCCCGGAGGGACGATTGACGCCTCGAATGCAAATCGAGCCAGGCGACCTCCCTCATCACGTCGAACCCAAACCCAAATTCCGGAATCCGCCAAATCAGCCCTTTCTATTCGACAATCAGAACGAATAGAAATCGCCTTCAACCCATAGAAAACAAACGACGGGTGCCACGTCTAATCGACAATAATTTTGAGGGGTATCCAGCGAGACCCCAGCAAACGCGCCTCAAAGAAGTGTCACACCGTGCAACCCTTTCCACGGCCTAACCTGCTCTTTCGCTCGCTCGCGATTGTTCATTCGTTTCTCGGACCCAGAATCTTTTGCGTTTTCCTCCATCGCTCCTTACAATGGAAAGTCCTTTCGCGATTCTGATGTCTTCAACCCAAGCAGAAACGTCTCGCGGCCCATACCGCTTCGCGGTAGCCACAGCCTGTTGCACCATTTTCCTGATGATGGCGGGGGCCATGGTCACCAGCAACGGCGCCGCCGACTCCGTGCCGGATTGGCCGCTGGCCTACGGCAAGCTGATCCCTCCGCTCATCGGCGGCATTCGTTTCGAATATACGCATCGCGTGCTGGCGGGGCTCGTCTCGATCATGACCCTCGTGCTCGCGATCTGGATCACCGCCGCCGAACGCCGGCCGCTAGCCAAGAAACTGGGCTGGACCGCGCTGGTTCTGGTCGTCGCGCAAGCGGCACTCGGTGGATTTCGCGTCCTCGAGGGTTACCCGTCGGTTTCTGCCACGGCGCACGCGACACTTGCGCAAATCTTCTTCATCACGCTCGTGGGACTGTCGATGTACCTTAGCCGATGGTGGCAGAGCGATCTCAGTCCGCTCGACGACCACGGCTCACCCCGTTTGCGCTCGCTCGCGTCACTGATGACGGCATCGATTCTCGTCCAGCTCGTTCTCGGCGCGGCGTTCCGGCACGGCGCGTTCGGCATCGTTCCGCATCTGGTCGGCGCGTGCGTGGTGACGTTCATGATTGTTTGGGCGGGCGCCGCCGCGAAGAAGCGCTTTCGGGAAGTCCGCGACCTTCGCAAGGCGACGATCCGGCTGCACACGTTTTTCGGAATTCAGCTCTTGCTCGGCGGTGCCGCGTGGTGGGCCGTGATCCGCGCGGCGGACGAGTCGCAACCGACCGTAACCTACGCGACGCTGACCGTCGCGCACGTTTTGGGCGGCGCGCTGACGCTCGCGGCCGCGGTTCTTTTCACGCTCACATGCTTTCGCTTGATCTCTTCCGGCGCGCACGCCACGGCGGGTTTGAAACATTCGCCGGAAAGGGCTGAGGCGTAGCGCGATGAGCGAAACGCGCGTAAACACCGTCACCGGTTTCGAGCGGCCGTGGGCTTATGTCGCGCTGACGAAGCCCGACGTCACTTTTCTGGTCGCGATGACCACCGTTGCCGGATTTTATCTCGGCTCTCGCGGTCCGCTCGATTGGCCACTGCTGCTGCACACGCTGGGCGGTACGCTTCTCGTCGCGGCCGGGACGGCGGCGCTCAATCAGTACGTCGAGCGCGAGATGGATTCGGTGATGCGCCGCACGGCCGCGCGCCCGCTGCCTTCGGGCACACTGCAGCCGCGCGAAGTATTGATCTTTGGTATCGCGTCCATTGTGATCGGCGCGTTTTGGCTCCTGATCGCGGTGAATTGGCTTTCGGCGCTTGTCGCTGTGGCTACTTCGATCCTGTATCTTGGTCTTTACACGCCTCTGAAGACCCGCACCACGCTGTCCACCGCAGTCGGCGCGATTCCCGGCGCGCTGCCTCCGCTAATAGGCTGGGCTGCGGCACACGGTTCGCTTTCGCTGGGCGGCTGGGTGCTTTTCGGAATCTTGTTCTTCTGGCAATTTCCGCATTTCATGGCCATCGCCTGGATGTACCGTGAGGATTACGCGCGCGCCGGCATTCAGATGCTGCCGGTGGTCGACAAAAAGGGCGACGCCACGTTCCGACAGATCATCACCACCTCCGCGATTCTGGTATGGGTAAGCGCGCTGCCGTCGGTGCTCGGGATGGCCGGAAAATACTACTTTTTCGGCGCGTTGCTGCTGGGAATGCTCCTGCTGCAAGTGGGTTTGTGGGCGAATCGTTCGCGGACCAACGTGCGAGCTAAGTGGCTGATGCATGCGACCGTGGCGCACATCCCGATCCTGCTCGCTTGGCTGGTGCTCGATCGTTTGATCACGCGATGAAGGCCTGTCGCGTCTCGCCCGAGCGTAGTTCTCGATGAAGTTTGTTCCGCTGACATCCCTTCCTGCGGTGAATGCCTCGCTCAACGGCGCCTGCACCGTGCTGCTGCTGGCTGGGTTTGGATTCATCCGCGCGGGGAAGATTCGTTATCACCGCGTTTGTATGATCTCCGCGTTTCTTTGTTCCACAGTATTTCTGTGTTTCTACCTCTGGTTTCATTTTCATGCTGGCGTAATTCGCTTCGGGGGACACGGTCTGGCTCGCGCGATCTACCTGACGATCCTGATCACGCATACGACTCTGGCCGCCGTGATCGTGCCGCTGATCCTGATCACGTTGTCACGCGCCCTGCGCGAACGGTTCGCGGCGCACCGCGCGATTGCGAAGTGGACATTTCCTCTATGGCTCTATGTTTCCGTTACCGGTGTGATCGTCTACTGGATGCTCTACGTCGCTTATACGCCGATCTGGCCTGCGGGTTTCAATTCCTAAATTGATTCGCTATTTGTAGGAAACGACGGCTTGGCCGTTTTCGATGTGAATATCGTTAATGTCAGCGGGAAGTTTCATCTTCTCGCGATTTTCCGGCGAGTTCATCATTTTCTCGACCGCCGCTTCCAGCGTGGCTTGCGGCAGGGGCAGGGAACCGAGCTTGCCTGCGACCGGAATGAACTTCAGGTAGCCGTTTTGCGAGCCGAGATGGCCGTCGAGCTCGAGCGACAAATCCTTCCCGTGGAAGTTGAACACCACGTAGGCCTTCACGAGGTCGCCATCCATATCGACCTTCACGTCTTTCACAGCGGACTGAACTTGATCGAGCGTGGCGGAACCGTCATCCGGAATGCCTGAGGCATTCGGAGCGGAAGTTGTGCCCGCGACCGGGATACCTGTGGCGGGCGTGCTCGCCGGTGAACCGGCGGTTTGCAAGTTTTGCTGGAGGTACGAATTCAGCTCGGTGGGGTTGAGTTGCACTTCGGCAGGTTGCCCTGCGGCTTTGGCCTGGTCCGCGGCCGCGAACTTCTGCTCGACGCGGGCAGTCGCGCTCGGGTCGTATCCCACGTTGGGAGGCGGCGATTTCCGCAGCGCCAGCCCCAGCGCGAGGCCTACAGCGACCAGCGCCGCCCAGTATACGATTCGATAGACGAGTTTGGCCTTCCCGGGGTCGGGCATCGAGCCTCCTGCTGGAATTCAGTGTAGCCCGGCTGCGTGGAAGGGCGGACCGCGGGTAGCGCTTCGCTCCGTATTAACCACTGCCCATTGGTACAGGTCGTCTGCGGGGCGAGAGCGCAGTAACGCGCTCCATCCGTGAATTTGGTATAGGTACTGCCACAGAGCTATTGACGGCCAGGAACCACGTGGACGTCCTCAAATTGACTCTCCCTCCCGGGCTGCCGAAACTCGATGTTGGCCATGTATTTTCGGCTTGCGAGGCACTCCGAACGACATCTTTGGGCTCGGGACGCGATGCTATCGGTTTTTAGCAGTATGAAAAAACGCGGCTGGTTGCGACACGCGGCGCTGCTAGCGCTCGGGATGGCAATAGTTGCGGCAATGTCTGCACCGCGAGCGCTGGCGCAGGCGTCGGCACAGGGTTTGTCGCAGCCCGCGGCTGATCCGAACGCTCCCGACGTGATCCTGCCGGCGGTTACGCCCGTGCCTGTGTTTTCCATGGGCATTGGCATGGTAACGGCGTGGCCGGGCGGGCAGCCGAACCTGGAACCCCTGATTTCGCCCGTGGGGCTGATTCCCATCGGTCAGAAATGGCTCATTGAAGGGAGGGGTACGTTTGAATCCGATCTATTTCCGGATCCGAGCGGACCGGGATGGAAAGGTTCGCTCGAGAAGGAAGCCGATTACGTCCAGCTCGATTACATAGCGAATAAATACGTGACTGTGAGCGTGGGACGGTTTCTGACGCCGTTCGGGATTTACAACGAGCGACTGTACCCGATCTGGATTCGCGACTTGCAGAGCGATCCGCTGATTTTGCCGATTGCGACAGGTCCGAGCGGAGCGGGAACGGGCGCCATGCTACGCGGGGGATTCAACCTGACGCCGAAGGCGGTGGTGAATTACGCGACGTATTTTTCGACAAACATTACGACGGCGCCATTTGATTCCGATCGCAATTGGGGAATGCGAATGGGAATTTACCTCCCGGGGCCGCGGCTGGAGTTCGGCGGATCGTTTCAACATTTGCTGCAGGATGATCGCTCGAATGCGTTTGGATTTCACTTCGCATGGCAGCCCATGCCGTTACCGCTGGACATCCGGGCCGAATACGCGCGGTCGCATGACGGAAGTGGTTACTGGGTTGAGTCCGCTTACAAATTGAGTCAGGTGCCCGTCTGGAGCAACGAAATGCGGCACGTACAGCTCGTGGCGCGGATGCAGGAATTTTATCCGGGGCGGGATGAGAATTACGATTTGCCGGGAGTGAACACGAAACTTTTCGAATTCGGAATGAATTACTACTTTCGGGACGACGTACGGTTTGTGAGCAGCTATGGGCGGCAGTTTGCGGCTGAGGGCGCGAATGAAAACGTGTGGACGGTGGGCGTGACGTATCGGCTTTTGATGCCCGTGGGGCATGGAGACGCGCGATGAACCGGCGCTGGATCTTTTCGGCGATGATTCTCGCGGCGATGTTCGCGGGGCTTTTTGACTGCGCGAGTGTGGTGGCGCAGGGCGCGGGGACGAAGGGGAAAGTTGGAGATGGCACTGCGCCAGAACGCCAATCGGAAGATCGGCGATCGCAAGGGGGAGTTGAACCATCTGCGCGGCAGAAGTTGTTGGATGAGGGCGAGAGCAAGTTTCGTGCGAATTGCGGGCGGTGCCATCAGTCGCCGCATCATCTGGCGCCGCGCGTGGTGATGACCGTGGAACGCCATATGCGCGTGCGGGCGACGCTGACGGATGAGGATGTGCGGGTAATCGTGGGGTACTTGACGCAGTGACGGGTGCAGGTGACGCAGCTGCGGAGAGATTCTTCGATTGCGCGGCCCGACAGCCCGCGGGAGCGGGCTGAAGAAAAAGCGCCGGGTGGCTTCGCTCAGAATGACGACGTCTGATAGGTGCGAGGCAAGGAAGGTGAGGAATTGATGTCGCTACGCCCCGTCGCGTTGGGTACGGCCGTGATGCTTTTGGGCCTCGGATCACCGTTGACGGGCGCGCAGTCGTCTCCTTCCTCGTCCTCTGCGACAAGCGACGCGGCTTCGGCCGTGGTCGAGTTGCTGGCCGACCACGATAGCCGCTACCGAATTGCGGGGATGAAGGAGCCGGTGATTACCGTGCACGCGGGGCAGCAGGTGACGCTGAAAATTACGGCGGTGAAAGCGAAAGATCACGCACGGGATGGCGCGATCCACGGGTTTTCGCTTTTGAGGGCGAAGGATCGGTCACACGTGCCGGGATGGGATTTTCGGTTGAGGCCCGGCGTGCAGTTGTTCATGTTGACGGCGCCGGCGGAGCCGGGTGAATACGTGGTGGTTTGCACGGTAATTTGCAGCGCGGATCACGATGGCATGCATATGAAGTTTGTAGTTTTGCCGTAAGCGCACGCGGGGACGCTGCTGCAGGCGGGCGGGAAAATCCGAGAACGCAGGGGGAATAATGGATCGATACAAGGTGGGGCGGTTGGTGGTGTTAGCGCTTGCGTTTGCGGTGTGCGCGGTCTTCATTGCGGGGGCGGCCAAGGAACGGGTGTTCAAGGGCGAGATCGGAGATTCGCAGTGCGCGCTCAACGTGCATTCGTTGAGCCGGTCGCATCAGGAGATGCTGGAGAAGAAGTCGATCGGGACGACGTCGGCCGATTGCGCGCGGTATTGCGTGAAGCAGATGGGCGGGGTGTTTGTGCTGCAGGTCGGAGAGCGGGTGTACAAGCTGGATAATCAGGATTTGGCGAATCAGAATGCGGGGTTGAAGGTGAAGGTTACCGGTGTGCTCGATCCGGCGACGAATACGATTGCGGTGCATAGGATGGAGCCGTTGAAATAGAGACAGGATTGGACACGGAGTCACAGAGAACGGCGCCAGGGGGCGTTGCGGATGGATCTGGTTATTTCAGTTCCTGGATTACGGCTTCGGTGAATTGTTTTGTTGTGGCGGTGCCGCCGACGTCGCGGGTTAAGGATTTTCCTTCGCGGTAGACTTTATGCAGGGCGGATTCGATTTTCTTTGCGGCCTCGGTCTTCACCCAGATGACCCAGCATCAGGATGGCGCTCATCAGGAGCGCTGTGGGATTGGAAATTCCTTTTCCGGCTATGTCCGGCGCGGTGCCGTGAACGGCCTCGAAAATGGCCACGTTTTCGCCGATGTTTGCGCTGGGAACCACGCCCAGGCCGCCGACCAGCCCTGCAGCAAGATCGCTCATGATATCGCCGTAGAGGTTGGTGAGCAGAAGCATGTCGTACTGCGTGGGCTTGAGAACCATCTGCATGCAGGCGTTGTCGATAATCAGCTCTTTGTATTCGATATCGGGGTATTCGGCGGCCACTTTGCGGATGGACGTCAGGAACAAACCATCCGACATTTTCATGATGTTCGCCTTGTGGATGCCGTGAATTTTCTTGCGCTTCCACTTGCGCGCGTATTCGAAGGCGAAGCGGGCGATGCGCGTGGAGGCTTTCTCGGTGATGATTTTCAGGCTTTCGACTACGCCGGGAACGACCTCGTGCTCGAGGCCCGCGTACAAATCCTCCGTGTTCTCGCGAATCAGGACCATGTCGACGTCTTGAAATCGCGATGCGACGCCGGCCAGATTCTTGACCGGGCGGACGTTGGCATAAAGATCCAGCGCTTTGCGAAGGCCGACATTGATACTGGGAGGGCCAGAGGCGACGCCGGTGGCGAGCGGGCCCTTGAGCGCCACTCGCGTCTTGCGAATGGCTTCGACGACGCCGGAATGCATGAAATCGACGCCGCGACGTTCGAGTTCGCCGCGCGCGGCAGTGGGTTCCCACTCGATTTCGACGCCTGATGCCGCGATGATTTTCTGGACCGCTTCGGAGACTTCGGGACCGATTCCATCGCCGGGAATGAGCGTGACCGTATGTTTCATGGACTGAATTAGTGTATTGGTTTTGGCGATGGTTGTCTTGGGCCGGGTTGAGGGAACGTTGCGGGGCAATAAACTGGTGAAACATCGGGGGTTCGGGAAGGGGCAGAGGCGCATCAAATCTGGTATAATAGCTTTGGAGTCATGGCGCGCTGAAATCGGCTGATTGCGCTTAATCCTGGGAGGTCAAAATGGCGGTTCAATTGACGCCGGTGGCGGTCACGAAGGTTAAGGAAATTTTGTCGTCACAGACGCCGATGCCGACGGGGCTTCGCGTCGCGGTGGTTGGCGGCGGATGCTCGGGCTTCAGCTACAAGATGGCATTCGAGAACCAGGTGAACGAAGCCAGCGACAACGTGTACGAGTTTGACGGGCTGAAGGTGCTGGTCGACCAGATGAGCGAGATGTATCTGGACGGGATCTCGATCGATTACATCGAGACGCTCGAAGGCGCGGGATTCAAATTCAACAATCCGAATGTGAAGAGCACTTGCGGTTGCGGCAGTTCGTTTACGGTGTAATTGGCGGCGACGCAAGCTGCAAGTATGTGGCTCCCGGAGGCTCGGCCTTCGGGAGCTTTTTGTTTTTTGGGCAAGGCTGAGCGAGACCAATGTCGCCGCAGGTCGCTTGGGGTAGATGGGTTTGGTCACACCAAGAAACCGTGCAAAGGCGGCCGCTACGAAACCATCTCGGGCGCGGGCGCTATTGGCGGCGCGAAACCTCGTTAGTGTTTGGATTGAAAAGGCTGGGCTTGACCCGTATTCTAGTGCGTCCTTATGAAGATAGCTTTGGCGCAGTTTAATCCTACGGTTGGCGATTTCGAGGGGAATCGCGCGCGGATTTTGGAGCTGGCGCGCGAATCGAAATTGGGCGGGGCGGAGCTTGCGGTGTTTTCCGAGCTCTGCATTTGCGGATATCCGCCGCAGGATTTGATCGAGCGGCCCTCGTTTGCCGAACGCAACCAGCAGGAGCTGGTGCGACTGGCGCAGGATATCACGCTACCGGCGCTGGTCGGGTTTGTGGGCAAGGCGCAGGACAATACCGGGAAACCGGTGGCGAATTCGGCGGCGCTGATCGCGCACGGGAAAATACTTTTCGAGCAGCGGAAGATGCTGCTGCCCACGTATGACGTGTTCGATGAGACGCGGTATTTCCAGCCGGCGACGATCCAGCATGCGTTCACGTTCGGTCCCGCCACGCTTGGCATCACCATCTGCGAGGACAGCTGGAACGATAAAAGCTTCTGGCCGGAGCGGCTGTATGACCGCGATCCGGTGGCGGAACTGGTGAGCAAGGGCAGCAATTTGGTGCTGAATATTTCGTCGTCGCCCTACACGCTGGGCAAGCGCGGGCTACGACACGACATGTTGGGCGCAGTGGCGCGGGATCGCGGCGTGCCGGTGGTCTACGTGAACCAAGTTGGAGGAAACGACAGCCTGATTTTCGATGGGTCGAGCGTGGCGTTCACACGGGACGGCAAAGTGGGAGCGATGGCGAGGTCGTTCGAGGAGGATTTGGTCTTTTTCGACAGCGAGACTGGCAAAGGCGACATTCACGATGGAATGGACGACGAGTACGAGGCGGCCTACAAGGCGCTGGTGATCGGGACTCGGGATTACGTGCGGAAGTGCGGATTCAAGAAGGTGGTGATCGGGCTGAGCGGCGGGATCGATTCGGCGTTGGTGGCGGTGATTGCCGTGGATGCGTTGGGGAAAGAGAACGTGCTCGGCGTGGCCATGCCGGGGCCGTATTCGTCCGACGAGAGCCTGCGCGATGCCAAACGGCTGGCAGGGAACCTGGGGATCGAGCTGGCCGTGCTGCCGATTTCGGATACGTTCGCCTGCTATCGAGGCACGTTGCGGGAGACGTTTGACGGGCTGGCTGAAGATGCCACGGAGGAGAATCTACAGGCGCGGATTCGCGGGAACCTGTTGATGGCGTTGTCGAATAAATTCGGATCGCTGGTGCTGAGCACGGGGAACAAGTCGGAGTTGGCGGTGGGGTATTGCACGCTGTACGGCGATATGGCGGGCGGGCTTTCCGTGATTTCGGATGTGCCGAAGACGATGGTGTACGACCTGGCGCGGTTTGCGAACCATGTGCGCCAGCGGATTCCCGAAGAGATTCTGAAGAGAGTGCCCACCGGCGGAATTGCGGCCGAATCAGACGGATCAGGACACTTTGCCGCCTTATGAGGATCTGGACCGGATTTTGAAGGGATATGTGGAGGACGTGGAATCGCCGGAGCAGATTGCGGAGGAGTGTTTGCTGCCCGTGGAGCTGGTGCGGGCCGTGGCGCTGCAAGTGGATCGCACCGAGTATAAACGGAAGCAGGCGCCGCCGGGGTTAAAGGTGACTTCGAAGGCGTTCAGCGTCGGACGACGGTTTCCGTTGGCACAGAAGTTTTCAGTGTAAACGCGAGGATTCGCTAGAACAAACCGGAGCTATCCTCACGCTCTTTCTCGCAGCGTTACACCCCAGAGAAATCCTTCGACTCCGAGCCCGGAAGTCCGCCTCCGCGGCGGACGAGAACTCAAGCCGTCCGGTCGCTCCGCTCAGGATGACGGTGAGAGGGCCTCTATACGCCCAAGACTGTGACCAGCTCGCGGACTGAGGCTGCGGACTTGTCTAGGGCGGCTTGGTCTTCGGGCGAAAGTTTTACTTCAATTATCTGTTCAGCTCCCTTGGCTCCTAGTTTCACTGGCACTCCCACGAACAGGCCTTTGATGCCGTATTCGCCTTCAAGGTAGACGGCGCACGGGAGGATCTTCTTTTTGTCTTTAAGTATCGCTTCAACCATTTCGACTGCGGCGGCCGAAGGGGCGTAGTAGGCCGAACCGGTCTTCAACAGGTTCACGATTTCGGCACCGCCTTTGCGGGTGCGCGCAACTATGGCTTCAAGTTTTTCTTTCGAAATCAATTCAGGGAGGGGAATACCCGCGACGGTGGAGTAGCGGACGAGCGGGACCATGTCGTCACCGTGGCCACCGAGGACGAACGAGTGGACATTCTCGACGGAGACGTTGAGCTCGGCCGCAACGAATGTGGACATGCGGGCGGAGTCGAGAACGCCGGCCATCCCGAGGACGCGATTCTTCGGGAAGCCGCTGATACGGAACGCGGCCTGAGCCATGGCGTCGAGCGGATTGGTGACGATGATCAGGATTGCGTTGGGCGAAAGCTTGGCGAGGGGCTCGACGACGGCTTTCATTATGTCGTAGTTCGTCTTCAGCAGATCGTCGCGGCTCATGCCCGGTTTGCGCGGAATGCCGGCGGTGATGACGATGACGTCGCTATTGGCGGTGGCGCTGTAATCGCCGGATTTGGTGGAGATGCCCGTGGCCCGGGAGTTCGAGCCGATGATGGGTGCGGACTCGGCCATGTCGAGAGCTTTGCCGGCGGGCATGTCTTCGACGAGGTCGGTGATGACTACGTCGGCGAGGCCGGCGTCATGTATTCGTTGAGCTGTCGTCGAGCCGACAAAACCGCCGCCTACAACCGTGACTTTCTTGCGCATTCAAGGATCTCCTGAGAGTTTTTGACCACGAGCCGGGCCAAAAGGCCCGAGAAATTGTGACGCGTATTCGCGGAGCTAACGTCCAGCGCTTCCACAGCTATCGGGCGACGGGCACGTTCATATTGTCGATGATCGCGCTGGCGAAGTCCGATGTGCCGAGTTTCGTGGCACCGGGCATAAGGCGCTCGAGATCGTAGGTGACGCGTTTTTGCTGCACGGTGCGGCGGATACCTCCCTCGATCATTTCGGCTACTTCGGTCCAGCCCATGAAATCGAACATCATCGAGCCCGAGAGTATTACCGAGGCCGGATTGATGACGTCCTTATCGGCATATTTCGGGGCTGTGCCGTGTGTGGCCTCGAAGCAGCCGAAGCCGTCGCCGATGTTGGCGCCGGGGGCCATGCCCAGGCCACCGATCTGGGCGGCGCAGGCGTCGGACACGTAGTCGCCGTTCAGATTGGGCGTGGCGAAGACCTGATATTCGTCGGCGCGCGTGAGCACCTGCTGGAAGACGGAGTCCGCAATGCGATCGTTGATGAGGATCTTCTTCTTCCACTGGCCGTTGCCGTGGCTGGCGGAGATCTTGGCGAGCACGTCTTTCACTTCGCCGTAGATCTGCTGCTTGAACGCATCGGTGGCCTGGTCGAGGCCTGGTTCGATCATTTCGGCGTTGCGCTCGACCGACAGGGTCGGGTCTTTGTCTTTGTTGCCGAAGATCCAGCTTTCGCGCTCGGTGACGATGTGGGAGCGGAACTCTTCCTTCGCGAGTTCGTAGCCCCAATCGCGGAAGGCACCCTCGGTGAACTTCATGATGTTGCCCTTGTGCACCAGGGTGACGACGGTGCGGCCTTTTTCGATAGCGTGTTGGATGGCGCGGCGAACCAGGCGCTTGGTTCCGAAGGGCGAGATCGGCTTGATGCCAACACCGGAATCGAAGCGCACGGATTTCTTGGTGCCCTTGAGCATTTCGTTGTTCAAGAAGTCGATGAGCTTTTTCACTTCGGGCGTACCGGACTTCCACTCGATGCCGGCGTAGACGTCCTCGGTGTTCTCGCGGAAAACGACGATGTTCATGCGCTCCGGATTGCGGACGGGAGAAGGCACTCCGTCGATGTAGCGAACCGGGCGGACGCAGGCGTAGAGATCGAGGAGCTGGCGAAGGGTGACGTTGAGCGAGCGGATGCCGCCGCCGACCGGAGTGGTGAGCGGGCCTTTGATGCTGACGCGGAAATCGCGGATAGCGTCAACGGTGTCCTGTGGGAGCCAATCCTGGAATTTGTTGTATGACTTTTCGCCCGCATAGACCTCGAGCCAGGCGATTTTCTTCTTTCCGCCGAAGGCTTTTTCTACCGCCGCGTCGAACACGCGTCGCGAGGCTTTCCAGATGTCGCGGCCGGTGCCGTCGCCCTCGATGAAGGGGATGATTGGCTGGTCGGGAATCTGAAATTTGCCGCCAACGAATTCGATGACCTGTCCGTGCGCGGGAACAGGGACACCATTGTAGGAACTCTTCATGGACCGCTGCCACCCCCAAATGCAGTCTGAGACTCATTGCGACTGCGCCTGCATCTGCTCAAACGAAGATAGATAGATTATCACAGACGCTCCCGCGCCGGAGGTTTGAGCACTCTCCTGCGAACAAAATTTTCGTGTTTTCCGGGAATAAAACGATCCAAACGGCGGTCTGGACAGATGCAGGGAATAGAGCGCCGGAGTGGCGCAACAGAAAGGATCGCAATTTCAATGGGAGATATCATCAGGAACAACTTGAATCCGGACGGCATCGATCGCCGCGGATTTCTGAAGTGCATGGCGTGGGCGGGGACGGGAACCTTTTGTTTAATGCAGGGCGGGGTGCTGAAATCATACGCCTTCGGCCACGCAAATCATCTCGATAGGGCCGCGATGAAAAGCGATTTCGTGTTCGCGCAGATCAGCGATTCGCACATTGGATTCGACAAAGCTGCGAATCCGGATGTGACCGCTACGCTGCAGGTGGCGATCGCGAAACTGAATGCGTTGCCTGGGGCGCCGGATTTTGTGCTGCATACCGGCGATCTGACGCAGCTTTCCGAAGGCCTCGGAATTCGACACTCTGGATCAGGCCTTGAAGAGCGTGCGCACGGATCGGATTTTCTTTGTTCCCGGAGAGCACGACGTGCTCAACGATAACGGCGAGCAATATCGGGCGCGTTACGGGAAGGGAACTTTGGGCGACGGATGGCAGAGCTTCGATCACAAGGGGGTGCACTTGATCGGGCTTGTGAACGTGATGAACCTGAAAGCCGGCGGGTTGGGAAGCCTGGGAGCAGAGCAACTGGAGTGGCTTCAGCAGGACGTAAAACAGCTGAAACATAGCACGCCGATCGTGGTGTTCGCGCATATTCCGCTGTGGTCCGTGTATCCGCAGTGGGGCTGGGGCACCGACGACAGCGAGCAGGCGCTGGCACTGCTGAAGAAATTCGGCTCGGTTTCGGTGTTGAACGGGCACATTCACCAGGTGATGCAGAAGGTCGAAGGGAACGTGACGTTTCATACGGCAATGTCGACCGCGTTTCCGCAGCCAGCGCCGGGACAAGCGGCGTCGCCCGGACCGATGAAGGTGCCGGCCGAGCGATTGCGCAGCGTGTTGGGAGTTTCTGACGTCAATTTCGTGCGAGGGAAACATACCCTTGCGATTATTGACTCTTCACTTGAAGAAAATTCCGCCAAGCTGACGGCGCCGGCAAAGGAGATTACGCGATGAAGCTCCCATTCGTGCGAGTTGTCATGGGTATCGTGTTCCTGGTCTCGGCGCTCCTGGCATCGTCAGCTCGGACGTCGTACTTTGCCAAGGCCGGCGAGGAAAAACCAGCCACAGTCATCATCAATATCGACAATTTCAGCTTTGCGCCCAAGGAAGTCACCGTGGCCAAAGGAACCACGGTGACTTGGGTGAATCACGATGACGTGCCGCATACAGTTGTCAATGGCGGCGTGTTTCGTTCGAAGGCGCTCGACACGGAGGAATCGTTCTCGTTCACATTTACCAGCGCCGGGACGTTCAGCTATTTTTGTTCGGTGCATCCGGTGATGATTGGGCGGGTGATCGTCCAATAGTGGCGAGATTGTCGTAACGAAGCGAGCCGATCGAGTGTCTAATAGCGCCATGGCAGGCGAAGCCGGCGCAGTCTCCCGAGCTGAACTGGAACGGGTTGTACTGCCGCACCTTGATGCGGCGTACAACCTGGCGCGTTGGCTCGTCCGAAATGAGGAGGATGCGGAGGACGTGGTGCAGGATGCGTGCTTGCGCGCGGTCCGTTTTATCGGAGGGTATCGGGGAGGGGAGGCGCGAGCGTGGTTGCTGCGAATTGTGCGAAACAGCGCTTACGATTTTCTGCAGAGGAAACGCCCGTCCGAGCTGGCGGAAGAATTTGATGAAACACTTCACGTATTCGAAGGGCTCGAGCGTGGCGGCGTTGAGGCGGATTTGGGGCGGGCCGAAGACAATAAATTGCTTCGAGCGGCACTTGAAGTGTTGCCGGTGCAGTTTCGCGAGGTATTGATCCTCCGTGAACTGGAGGGATTGTCCTACAAAGAGATTTCGGATGTGATGCAGATTCCGATTGGTACGGTAATGTCGAGCCTGGCGCGGGCGCGCGAGCGGCTGCGCGAGAGACTGTTGGCGACGCGAAGCAAGGAGGTGCGGCATGACTTGTGATAGCGACAAACTTTTGCTGCACGCGTATTCGGACGGGGAACTCGATCTCGTTCGAAGCCTCGAACTCGAAGAACATTTGAAGATTTGCTCAGGCTGCTCGGCGGAGATCGAGCGACTGCGGACACTGCAAGAGGCGTTTCGTGCGCCCGGGATGTATCAGCGGGCTCCGCAGTCTTTGCGAGCGAGGATTCTGGCAGCGGCGGAGTACGGGCCGACTTCCGCGGATTCGCGCGGATCGGGTGACCGCGCAATCTTACGATCGGCGCGGCGAGGAAGACCGATTGCGTGGCTAGCAGCGGCAGCCGCGATTGCGATCATGGTTTTGGTCGGGCTACGTTTTTTACCGGGCATCCAGAACCAGGTACAAGATGACCTCGTGGCGCAGGAAGTGGTCGCCAGCCATATTCGCTCATTGCAGCCGGGGCATTTGTACGACGTCGAGTCGACGGACCAGCACACCGTGAAGCCGTGGTTTGACGGCAAGCTCGACTTCGCGCCTCCCGTGCGGGACTTGGCCGCGGAAGGGTTTCCTCTTGTGGGCGGGCGGTTGGACTATATAGGTCACCGCACCGTCGCGGCGCTGGTCTATCAGAGGCGGAAACACGTGATCAACGTGTTCGTGTGGCCGGAGGGATCGAGCGATGTGGCAACGGCGACGGGCCCTGTGAGGCAGGAAACTCAAGAGGGCTACAATCTGATCGAATGGTCGCAGGACGGCATGCACCTGGTCGCTGTTTCTGACGTGAGCGCCGACGATCTGAAACAATTCAAGCAATTGTTGCGGTAGCGACTGCAACCGATATCGATCGTCTCGGCGCAGGACGGCGATCCGAATTTCTTACTTGAATTCGCAGTCTCACATTTGCCGGCCCCGAATTCTTCAACCTAAAACCGAACTGTCGGCATGTCGACAGAAACAAACGCGCCGGCTATTTCGCGCGTTTCTTGAAGCCCTGGGCGACCATTTGAATGGAGTAAACCTGGGCTGCGTTGGCGACTTCAGTTCCTGCTTGATCTCTTGCGCCGCGGGCCAGGATGTAAAGTGTCTTCTTATCCTTGCCTGAAAACGCGGCACTGATCACGGGACGAGGGGTGGGGATCAGATCCAAGATATTTTCCGTCGGGCGCGAGTACTTGGACGCCCGGCCCAGTGGTGACGTAGAGCCGCCCCTCCGAATCGATCGTGCTGCCGTCGCCGTATCCGCCGCCTTCGAGTTTGCCGAATTCGTGCTCGTTGGTGAGTGTGCCATCGGGCTGGATGTCGAAGGCCACCACCCGCGTGTTGTCGGTCACGTAGATAGTCTTCTCGTCGGTGCTGAGGACGATGCCATTGGTGTGAAGATCGGCTCCATACTTGGAGACTTCGCCTTTCGGATTGGCGTAATACAGCGCACCCATGGTGAAGTAAACGCCGCCCTTGGAGTCAGCCGCGAGATCGTTAATCACAGTATTCAGGCAATCCAGAGGCTCGCCGTCGAATTTCTCGGCGAAGGTCCTGGGCGTGGGAGCTAGTTCGCTGACAGTGGGATTCACGCCGCGTTCCACGATGAAGAGCGCGTCTTTCGTGCTGATCGAAAGCGCACCGCCTGTATTGGTGTTTTTGTAGACGATGGAAGCATGGCCGTCCTTGTCGAGCTTCACGACGGCGCTGCTGTCGTTCTGCGCCAGCATCAATCCACCGTCGCTGGTGCCGATGATTCCGTCGCCGTTGTTTCCGAGCTGCTGCCAGACGAAATTCCATTGCGCTTCACCGGCGATCACTCCGGGAATCGCGGTGATTCTCACATCGCGCACACCGGGCGCGGGCCCATTCGACGGTGGTCCGGGAGGGCCGGGCGGACGAAGCGGGGTCGTTGGCGGATTCTTGCATGTCTTCCATATTGCAGCTTCTTTCGGATCTTGATTCGATTGCAGGGCGTGCAGCGCATCTGGAGCCAGAGGCGCGGCGGGCGGCGCTTGCGTTTGCGCCGACGCGAATGGGGAAATCCCGAGCAACGCGGCGATCGATAAGAATGCTTTTGATTTCATGATCCCTCCCCCGAAAAACCGGACAGACTATAACTCCAAATTGCCTCAAGTGATCGTTGAAGTTGCAAAAAAATGGGCTATGAGTAGGCGGGCTGGCGATGCACGAGTTTTGTGAAGCCAGCGATCACGACGCCAAGGAGAAATCCGCCAACGTGCGCCCACCACGCGACGCCGCCGGTGTTCAGCGCTCCGATGGAGCTGACACCGCTAAGAAAGTTCATCAGGAACCAGATGCCGATGAAAACGATAGCCGGAATGCGCACCAAGAAGAAAATAACCAGCGTGAGGATCCGGGCGCGGGGGAAGAAGACGATGTACGCGCCCAGAACTCCTGCGATGGCGCCACTGGCACCGAGGGAAGGAATCTTCGATCCCCATGAAAAGATAACTTGGGCGATGCCAGAGCCGAGGCCACAGATAATGTAGAAGACGAGATAACCGATCGGGCCGAACTGATCCTCTACATTGTCTCCGAAAATCCAGAAAAACCACATATTGCTGATGAGGTGCCACCAGCCGCCATGAAGGAACATGCACGTGAAGAGCGGCAGAAAGGCTTCCATCGGCGTGTACCGATGACCTTCAAGCGCGAGCTTGATGTGCGACGGCGTGAGCGCCCATGTGTTCACAAAGGTGATCTGCGCGGCGGGGGGAAGCGAGTTCTGATAGAGAAAGACCAGCACGTTGGCAATAATTAGCAGCAACGTGATCACGGGGAAGTGACGGCGGGGATTCAGATCCGTGAGAGGAATCATCGGCTGGTAGCTGCCGCGGGGGTGGCCTGGCGTGCCGCAGCTTCGAGTATCGCTTTAGGATACGCAGGCACGGAGCGCTCGTCTCGCTTGCGGAGGTCGGCAATCTCGTCGAGTGACGCGATGTGTCCACGCGCACCCGGCGCGGTGCAGTTTAACGCGGCAGCCGCGCAACTGAACTCAAGGATTTCTTTAAGCGGAGTGCCGCGGACGACTCCATGGACGAATGCTCCGTGGAAGACGTCGCCGGCACCGGTTGTGTCTGCCGCGTGAATTCGATAGCCGGGAACTTGAAGGAACTTTTTACCGTCCCAAGCAATCACGCCGAGCGAACCAAGAGTCGCCGCCACTAAACGGCACTTGAAGCGGCGAAAAATGTCAGGGAGCGACTTCAATAGATCCTTTTCGCCAGCGAGCCGACCCCGGAAAATCCTTCGACATGATGGGGAAATCGGTGAATTCAAGTAGTTCTTCAACTTGAGGGTACTTGTTGTCGAAATCGCCGACGACGGGAATTCGCTCGTTTTTCGCCCAGCGTGCCGCTTGGGCCGCGGCTTCCGTGTCGTGACCATCGACTAGGAGCGCGCGGGCATTCGCGAACCAATCGCGTTGCAGATCTTCGGGGCGTAGAGCGATTCTGGAATCGCGCTTCCAGAGTACGGTGCGTTCACCGGACCGCTCATCGACGAGTATGTATGACGACTGGCTCATTGAATTGCGCGCGAGTATCCAGCGGGCGTCGACTCCTTCGCGCTTCATTTCATCGATTTGGAGCTGTGCGGCTGAATCGTCACCGATTTTGCCCACATACCTGGTGGAAAGCCCCCAACGGGAGCATGCAACGATGGCACTGGCGACTTGCCCGCCGGGCTTTATTTCCGTTGAAATCAGCTCGACCTTGGAATCGTGAGCGGGGAAGTGCGGGAGGCGGATGATCGTATCTGTGGCGTTGATGCCGACTCCGACGACATCAACGCGCGGGAGGTGATTCGGAGTGCGCATCGAACGAATACTTTAGCCGACGCGCGCAAAATTTGAAACGAGCGCGGCGAAAATTCGCGGCCACCACCTTTAACAATTGCGAACCTGGTCCCGCTATGGTAGAAAAATTTGTCCCGCTGCGCGCGGCGCGCGCGGCCTGTTCGAGCTCCGATCGATTCGGAACGCCAGCCCGCCCGCCGGTCGTCACGCCGACACTTCAGATGCCACTTCATGAATCCGAAGCCATCGTTCTGCAGCGATACCCGCTTGGCGAAGCCGACCGGCTGATAAGTTTTCTCTCGCGGAGCATGGGCCGAGTGCGCGGAGTGGCCGCGGGGTCGCGGAAAACAAAAAGCCGGTTCGGCTCGACGCTCGAAAAGCTCTCGCACGTGCGGATCTGGTATTTCGAGCGCGAATCGCGCGACCTGGTGCGGATCAGTCAGTGCGAGATGATTGAATCTTTTCTTGATGTTTTTCGAGATTACCCTTCGAGCGTCGCTCTCGCGCTGTTTTCGGAGATCACCGAGGCCGTGCTGCCCGAGCGGGAAGCCTCGGATGCGAATTTTCGGCTGCTTTTGCTAGCGACACAGACCGTGAAGCACACAGGGAAGGCGGAGCTGCCGCTGGCGTACTTTGCTTTGTGGACCGTGAAACTGGGCGGATGGCTGCCGGCTCTCGACCGCTGTGCTTTCTGCGGAAATGTTTTGGACTTTGATGCGGCTGCGTACATTGCACCATCTGCGTCCGCTGTAGCGTGCGCGAAGTGCCGCAAGCCCGGGATGCGAATGCTTTCGCCCGGTGCGATCAGAGCTGCGCGACGCATGCTTGGCGAGCGGCTCGATCGTCTGGTACGCGATAATACGACGAACCCGATCGATGCCCGGGCCGCGCGCGATCTCACCAATGCGCTGCTGGATGTCATCGAACATCAAATCGATCGTAAGCTGAAGTCGCGCGAACTACTGGAGTCGCCCGCGTGAAAGTAAAACATCAAGCTGCCAAAAAGCCTCGTGGGCTCACGTTTCAGGATCTTCTACTTAAACTTGAGCATTATTGGACGACGCGCGATTGCATTCTTCAACAGCCGTATGACGTTGAGGTCGGCGCAGGCACGATGCATCCGGAGACTTTCTTGCGTGTGCTTGGGCCCGAACCCTATAGGGTGGTCTACGCGCAGCCGAGCCGCAGGCCTGCGGATGGGCGTTACGGCGAAAATCCCAACCGGCTTTACAAACACACACAGCTTCAAGTGATTCTGAAGCCTTCGCCCGCGGATATTCAGGACCTTTACTTGGCGAGCCTCGCTGCTGTCGGTATCGATTTAAGGGAACACGACATTCGCTTCGAGGAAGACAACTGGGAATCTCCGACGCTAGGTGCCTGGGGCATCGGTTGGCAGGTGTTGCTCGACGGTCTTGAGATTACGCAGTTCACGTATTTTCAGCAGTGCGGCGGCATTGATCTCGATCCGATTTCTGTGGAACTCACGTACGGGCTCGATCGCATCGCCGCGTATCTGCAAGGCGTCGACAATGTTTTCGACGTGCGCTGGTCCAATAGCATGACCTACCGGCAGGTGCGGCTGGCCGAAGAGCAGCAGTTTTCGGCGTACAGCTTTGATCATGCGGACGTGGTTTCAACTCGCAAGCAGTTCGATTTGACGGAAGCCGAGGCGGCGCGGCTGCTGGCTGCGTATGACGCGCTCAAGGGGACGGCGAGACTTCGCTTTCCCGTACTCGAAGCGTATGACCTCACCCTGAAATGTTCGCACTTTTTCAACGTCCTCGATGCGCGTGGCGCGATTTCGGTGACGGAGCGCGCGGGAATGATCGCGCGCGTGCGCAAGCTCGCGGTTCATGTGCGCGCGCGTGGCTCGATCAGCGAACTTCGGCGCAGGCGGCCGCTGAGGTCTCGGCATGAAGTCGCGCGGCGATCTGCTCTTTGAAATTGGCTGCGAGGAAATTCCGGCGGGAATGATTCTGAAAGCTTCTCAAGAACTTAAAGCAATACTTGTTACGCAGCTTTCGACGCACGGATTGGTCGACCAGCCGACAGCTGAAGCAACGATTGAAACTTTCGGCGCGCCGCGGCGACTCGTGGCGATCGCGAGAAATATTAAACTAAAACAAGAAGATGTGACTCGCGAAGTGAGCGGCCCACCGAAGGCCGTGGCATTTGATGCCGCCGGCGCAGCCCACGCGCGCGGCTTTGAGTTTTGCCGAGAAGCAGGGAATCCCTCTTTCGAAACTATCGATTGTGACCACGCCGAAGGGCGAGTACCTGGTGGCGCGGCAGCTGGTGAAGGGGCAGCTGGGCGTCGAAGTGCTTAAAGGAATTCTTCCAGAGGCGATTCGCGAGATTTCCTGGCCGAAGATCGATGATCTGGACGGGAGCGCAAAGCCCGCGATTCATCCGGCCGATCCGCTGGATTGTCGCGCTGCTGGATGGCAAAGTCGTTCCGTTCACATATGCGGGTGTGAAGGCTGGGAATCTCTCGGACGGCCATCGGTTTTTGGGCCGGCGCAAGATTCCGGTGACCGGCCCGCGCGATTACGAGTCGAAATTGAAGAGAAACTTCGTCATAGTGCCGCCCGGAGGCGCGTCGGAAAAAAATTGAGGCGGATCTTCATTCGCTTACGTCGAGGAAAAGCCTCAGAGTCCGCGCCGACGCAGGTCTGCTGGAGATGGTGACCTATCTGAATGAGTGCCCGGCGTGGAATTCTGGGCGAATTCGATCCCGAGTACCTCGCGCTTCCGGACGAAATCCTGATCACGGTGATGCGCGGGCATCAGAAGTATTTTGCGGTTGAGATCGCGTGGGGGCGACCTAGCGCCGCATTTTCTCGCCATCATTAACCTTCCGCGCGATCCAAAGGGCATGATTCGCGGCGGGCACGAGCGCGTGCTGCGCGCGAGATTCGCGGACGCGCAGTTTTTCTGGGAAAGCGATCAGAAGATCAAGCTCGGTGAGTATCTGCCCAAGCTTGCAGCGGTGACCTACGAACGCCGGCTAGGAAGCTACGGTGACAAAGTCGAGCGGATGAGGGCTCTGGCGCGGTGGTTTTCCGAGCAGTGGTTTTCTGGGGGCAATGCTCATGGGGACGTGGCGGGATCCGACCGCGCCGCGGAACTGGCGAAATGCGACCTGGTGACCGGAATGGTGCGGCGAGTTTTCGGAACTGCAGGGGATCGTGGGCGGGCTATACGCGCGGGCGCAAGGCGAGCCCGAGGAAATCGCCTGGGCGGTTTACGATCATTACAAGCCCGCCGGCCTTGAGGATCCGCTGCCGCGGAACCTTACCGGGTGCGCCGTCTCGATTGCGGACAAGCTGGATTCGCTGGTGGCGTGCTTCGCGGTGGGCGCGATCCCAACGGGTTCAAGCGATCCTTTCGCTTTGCGACGGGCGGCGCTCGGGATCGTAAAGATCATTCTCGAGAAGGATCTCCGACTTTCTGTTTCGGCCGCGATATCGGCGGCAGCAAAATCGCTGCGGGAACACGCCCCACGCATCGAGGCGACCTCGGCTGTCGAAAAGCAAGTGCTCGAGTTTCTGCTCGAGAGGGCGCGCTACATCCTGCGCGAGAGGCGCGGATATGCATACGATGAAATCAACGCGTCGTTCGCCGCCGGCGCTGATGACCTTGGTGGACGCGGTGGAGCGCGTGGATGCGTTGAAGGCGATCCGGGACACGAAGAATTTCGCGCCGCTCGCCGCGAGTTTCAAGCGCATCCGGAATATTTTGGAGAAGTCGGCGGGCAAGGGCGATCGGGGGCAGGGAGCGGTGCGGCCGGACCTGCTTAAAGAAGCGGCTGAACTTCAACTTCACACGGCGGCACAGCGCATTGGCGAGGAAGCGACGCGGTTCAAGAAAGAGAAGAAGTATCGCAAGGCGCTTGAGAAGATTTCGGAGCTGCGCCCGGCGGTTGATTTCTTTTTCGACAAAGTTCTAGTGATGGTTGAGGACGAGCACGTAAGGCGCAATCGTCTTGCTTTGCTTGGAGGACTGTTGAAGGAGTTTTCGACCATCGCCGATTTTTCGGAACTCGGCAGCGAAGATGCGAATATGATCGGGCTTGAGGAATACGGTTGAATAGTCGGCACACCGACATCTCGCGAGAATTCTAGCGCGCGAAGAACTTCAGGCGCGAGCTTAGGAGCAAAATGAAATACGTATATTTCTTTGGGGCGGGCAAAGCGGACGGCAAGGGCGACATGCGCGATCTGCTGGGCGGAAAAGGCGCGGGCCTGGCGGAGATGACTCGCATCGGGCTGCCAGTGCCTGCGGGTTTCACGATCACGACGGAGACTTGCGACTATTATCTGAAGCACTCCCACAAATACCCGAAGGAACTTCGCGCGGAAGTGGCGAAGAATGTCGCGAAACTTGAGAAGCTGACGAAGAAAAAACTCGGCGATGCAAACGATCCGCTGCTGGTCAGCGTACGTTCGGGATCGGCGCGCTCAATGCCCGGGATGATGGAGACGATTCTGAACCTGGGACTCAACGAAAAGTCGGTCAATGGGCTTGCCAAAGCCACAGGCAATGAGCGGTTTGCATGGGATGCCTACCGGCGCTTGTGCAGATGTATTCGAGCGTCGTAATCGGCCTGCCGAAAGAAGATCTGGAGCACCGGCTGCGAAATCTGAAGGCCAATTGAATGTAAAGGATGACACGCAGGTGCCGGCCGAGGGCTGGCGCGAGCTGGTGGGCGAGTACAAAAAGTTCTTTCAGCGAGAAAACCGGTAAGGATTTCCCGGAAGATCCGATTGAGCAGCTATGGGGCGCGATCGGAGCTGTTTTCGAATCGTGGATGGGCGACAAGGCCGTGACGTACAGGCGCGTGGAGAAGATCACCGGCTTGCTCGGCACTGCCGTCAACGTGGTGCAGATGGTTTTTGGCAACACGGGCGATGATTCCGGCACCGGTGTTTGCTTCACGCGCGATCCGTCCACCGGTGAAAAGGTGTTCTTCGGCGATTTTCTGCTGAACGCGCAGGGTGAGGACGTTGTGGCTGGTATTCGCACACCGCTGCACTTGAACGAACTCAAGAAGCTGATGCCGAAAGTTTATCAGCAGCTCGAGCGGGTGCGCGAAAAGCTCGAGCGCCATTATCGCGACATGCAGGATATGGAGTTCACGGTCGAGCGCGGGAAACTCTACATGTTGCAGACGCGCACCGGCAAGCGGTCTCCGTCGGCAGCATTTCGGATGGCAGTCGATATGACGAATGAGAAGCTGGTTAAAGTTGAAGAAGCACTTGAACGCATCAAGTCGGAAGACATCGAACGATTGTTCTACCCGGTCCTTGATCCGAAGCTCGCGCGCACCGAGCTGGCAAGCCGCAAGCTCGCCGAAGGAATCAATGCGGTGCCCGGAGCGGCCGTCGGCAAGGCAGTGTTTACAGCCGAGGAAGCCGAGGCGTGGGCACTCAAGGGCGAGAAGGTGATTTTGGTGCGGCGTGAGACGAGCCCCGAGGATGTCGGCGGCATGTACGTGGCGCAGGGAATTCTTACAGCGACGGGGGGCAAGACCAGCCACGCGGCTGTAGTGGCACGAGGATGGGGCAAGTGCTGCATCGTGGGCGCGGAGAAAATCGACATCGACGCCGCGGCAAGAAATTGACCGTCGGCGGGAAAACCGTCAGTGAAGGTGAATGGATCACGCTGGATGGCGGAGATGGGTCCGTTTATTCGGGACAGATCGATCTGATCCGTCCGGAGCCGCCTAAGGCATACGAAACGTTGCTGAAATGGGCGGACCGGATACGAAAAATCGGCGTGCGCACGAATGCCGATACTCCGCGCGATGCTCGCGTGGCCCGCGAAATGGGTGCCGAGGGCATCGGTCTTTGCCGCACCGAGCATATGTTCTTCAAGGATTTTGAGCATCCGGAGAAGAGCATTGAGCGGCAGGACGCGATTCAGGAAATGATCATCGCGGACACTCCGGAAGCACGGCGCAAGGCTCTGGCCAAGCTGCTGCCTTTCCAGCGACGGGATTTTATCGGGATTTTCGAGGCCATGGACGGCCTTCCGGTCACAATCCGGATGATCGATCCGCCGCTGCACGAATTCGTTCCCCATGAACGGGCGAAGCAGGAGGAATTGGCCAGGAAGATCGGGATTCCACTCGACCAGGTCGCCCGCCGTGTGGAACAGTTGCATGAGGCAAATCCGATGCTGGGGCATCGAGGCTGTCGTTTGGCCATCACCTATCCCGAGATTCAGGAGATGCAGGTCCGCGCGATTATCGAGGCGGCGATCGATTGCCAGAAGCGCGGCATTAAAGTGTTGCCTGAAATCATGATTCCGCTGACGCTGGACAAAAAGGAACTTCAGATCCTCGAAACGCTCACGCGCCGCGTGGCCAGCGAGATACTAGCTCAGCATAAAGTAAAGCTTGAATATCTGGTCGGGACGATGATCGAGCTCCCGCGCGCCGCGTTACTGGCAGGCGAAATCGCTGAGGTCGCGGAATTCTTCTCGTTCGGTACGAACGACCTCACTCAGACGACCATGGGCTTGTCGCGCGACGACGCCGGGCGATTTCTGCCCGTCTATGTCGACCAAAGCAAGGCGGCGATCTTCAAGGAAGACCCGTTTCAGACGCTGGATACTGCGGGCGTGGGTATGCTGATCAAGTGGGCGATCGAGAACGGCCGTAAGACCCGGCCGAAACTCAAGATCGGCATTTGCGGCGAGCATGGCGGCGATGCCGAAAGCGTGAAGTTCTGCGCCGCAGTGGGGATGAATTACGTGAGTGCTTCGCCGTTCCGAGTGCCCATCGCGCGCTTAGCCGCGGCGCAAGCCGTGATCGAGCAACGCAAGCATAGATAGTGGGGTCGACCATGGCGCCAGCGCACCGCCAATTCCGGTCACGAGGAGACGTCCTGGCGGCGCTCTGTCTCGGTGTGCTTGTTCTTGCAGTGTCCAGCGGTTGGTCCGCCGCGCAAACCTCCCGTCCGGCAATCTCCGGTGATCGAATGCTGGCCGACATTCGCACTCTTTCATCCGACGAGTTTCAGGGCCGTGGTCCCGGCACGAAGGGCGAAGGCCTCAGCGTCGCATACGTCGAAAAACAATTTCGCGACGCAGGGCTTGATCCCGGAAATCCCGATGGCACGTACATCCAGCGCGTTCCGCTGGTTGGCATTCGGCCGGACCCGAGCATGGAAATGACGATCTCAGGCCACGGCGCCTCGCTTCGGGAAAAATTCCTGGACGATTTCATCGCGACGAGCACGCGAACGGCGGACGTCGTGAAGCTGGACGGCGACATGATCTTCGTCGGATATGGCGTGCAGGCACCCGAGTATTCCTGGGACGATTTCAAGGGTGTCGATGTGAAAGGCAAAGTGCTGGTGGTGCTTATCAACGACCCGCCCGTGAAGAAAGGCGCGGAGGTCGACCCGAACGTGTTCGGCGGCAAAGCCATGACCTACTACGGCCGCTGGACCTACAAATACGAAAAGGCCGCGGAAATGGGCGCGGCCGGCTGCCTGATCGTGCACGAAACGGTTCCAGCGGCGTACCCCTGGGAAGTGGTTCGAAACAGCTGGGGCGGGGAACAATTCTCGCTCGAAGCGGCTGACGCCGGCACGAAGATCTCGCAGTGCGCGGGTGGATCACGCACGAAGTCGCGCAAGCGCTTTTCAAGGCAGCCGGCTTCGACTACGAGACGCTGAAGGCCAATGCCGCGTCACGTGATTTTCGGCCGGTTCCGCTCGGAATGCGCGCTCAGCTGGAAATTCACGACGCTGTGCGCCGCGTCCAATCGCGCAACGTAATCGCGAAGCTCACGGGGAGCGATCCAGTGCTGAAGAACCAATACGTGATCTACACAGCGCACTGGGATCACTTCGGAATCGGTCCCATGATCAACGGGCAGAATATCTACCACGGAGCGCTCGACAACGGCTCCGGCTCGGCCACGCTGCTCGAATTGGGCCGCGCGTTCGGAAGAATAAAACCGCGTCCGAAACGCAGCGTCCTGTTCTTGTCGGTCACGGCCGAGGAGCAGGGCCTGCTGGGCTCGGAATATTACGCCGTGCACCCGCTCTATCCCCTTGCGAGCACGGCCGCGGAAATAAATATGGACGGTATGAACATGCTCGGCAAGACAAGGGACATCACCATTATCGGCTTGGGCCAGTCGTCGCTCGACACCGTCGTACAGGCGGCGGCTCGCGCGCAAGGCCGCGTTGTTCGTGCCGATCCCGAACCCGAAAAGGGCCACTACTACCGCTCTGATCATTTTAGCTTCGCGAAAGTGGGAGTCCCGGCTCTTGATCTCGACTCCGGAATCGACTACATCGGACAGCCCGCCGGTTGGGGAATGAAAATGCGCGACGATTATACGGCCAACGACTATCACAAGCCGACCGACGTCATGAAGCCGTACTGGAAGGCCGACGGCGACGTGCAAGATACCGAGCTGTATATGAATGTCGGCTTGAGTGTGGCGAATTCTGCGACGATGCCGCAGTGGAGCGCGAAGTCGGAATTCAAGGCCGCACGGGATAAATCCCTCAAGCAGTAGCCTCGTCGTTTAGAATCTGCTCGAAATGCCCTCGAACCTCAATTCGTTTCCCGCTCGCGTGCGCCGGGAGTTGCGTCGCTTGGGCGATCCGCACCGCGCGGCCGGGCAGCAGGCATACATGAAGTCCGTGATGCCGTATCACGGCGTCTCCACCCCGCTCCTGCGAACTATCTGCCAGAGGATCTTCGCTGACCTCGAATTGCCGTCCCGCGAGATCTGGCGCGATCACGTGCTTTCACTTTGGCGCGGCGCGAAATATCGCGAAGAGCGTTATGTGGCAATCGAACTGACCGGGCACAAACTCGCCAGACCTTTTCAGACGCCTGCTGCGATGTCCCTTTACGAAGAAATTATCGTCACGGGGGCGTGGTGGGACTATGTCGACAGCGTCGCCTCATCACGGGTGGGGGCGATCCTGCGCGATTATCCGGCGCCGATGAAGCGAAAGATGCTCGCGTGGAGCAAGTCAGACAATATCTGGAAGCGCCGCACGTCGATCATTTGCCAACTCGGATTCAAGGAGCAGACGGACTTCCGGCTGCTCTACGCCTGCATCGAAGGAATTTTTTCTCAGGAAGGCGATCGGCTGGGCGCTGCGCCAATACGCGTGGACCGATCCGGCGGAAGTGAAGCACTACGTCAAGAAGAACCGCTCTCGCCTTAGGGGCCTCAGCTATCGCGAAGCCCTTAAGAACGTCTAAGAGACCGCGCCTGGTCGGGCGCTTTCGAGGCTCTCATGAAAAGGCTGCTTTTAGCGGTGCTGTTATGCGCTGGCCCCGCGCAGGCTCAAAATTCATCGCCCGCGATTACGGACGCTGAGGAAATTCGTGCCAGCGTCGCGCTCGCGCAGAAATACAAAGCGACGCGCGGTCTTGCTTCCACCCCTGAACTTGACCGGATCGAATCGTACTTGCAGCAGGTGGGCGAGCGTGTGGCGGCGCACGCTCAGCGGCAGCTCCCGTACCAGTTTCATTTCGATCCGAACCCGGGTTTCAAGAGCGCCGTCGGTTTGCCTGGCGGCCAAATATTTGTTGGCGGCGGAATTTTGACGTACATGGACACGGAAGACGAACTTGCGATCGTGCTCGGGCACGAAATTGAGCATGTGGCGCTGGGGCAATGTCGCGACCGGTTGGCGGAGCAATTGGCTAAGCAACACACGAAAATCGGCGGAGTGAAATCTCTCGATCTCGAGCCTTTCATGGGTTCTTATGGTCACGACAGCGATTTCGCGGCTGACCTGGGCGGTGTCAAGCTGGCTACGGCCGCCGGCTATTCCGCAATCGCCGGAGTGAGAATCTTGCGGATGTTCTTACTGCAAGCCGACCAAATGACGCATACGCCGTCCGAGGCGAAAGCGAATCTGGAGGCGCGGATCGCCCAGATTCAGCCCTTGGCAGATGACCAGACAAACGCGCCAGACGAAAGGCCTTTGGCGCTGCCTCAATAGTGCCGGGGGCCGGAGGCGGACCAGGATACGCCGTCGGCTACCGAGCGAGTGTGGCCTACGTGGGCATCTTCAAATAGAAGTAGAGGCCGAGGAACCAAAAATAGCGTCCGGCCCCCAGGCTGCGAGCTGCGGGGGCAATTGTCCCGCCGAACCCATGGCCTCCAGCAACGCACGCGACGACCAATAGATCACGCCGATTCCCACGGCTACGGCAAGACCGCCACTGCGCCTCGCGTTCCCGACCAGGAACGCGAAGGGGCGCCGAGGAACACGATAATCGCAGCGATCAGCGGAAATGCGAATTTCTTGTGCCATTGCACGGAAAGCCGCGCGGTGTCGAATCCAGCCTGGCTGAGACTTTTGATGTATTCGTCAAGCTGGCGCCAGTTCATCTGAAAAGATTGCCGTACCTCCCGCCGGAAGTAGCTGGGAGGCTCGGTGAGTTCGGGCATCGTGGTCGCCTTGAAGGGCTCGTAGCGAACCACTTGTCCATCGCTGCCGAAATCGCGAACCCAGCCACCAGTCAGGATCCAAAGGTTTTCGGTCGGTTCCCATGTGGCGCGGGTGGCGAAAATCCGCCGCCTCATCTGGAATGTGGCGGGATCGAGCTCGAAAACATTAAGGCCGCCGAAGAGTTGGCGATCGGAATCGAAAAGCTCGTAGTTATAAATTTTTGAATTCTCGCCAAAAATCCACTGGTGCGCGGGTTCGAAATACGTCTGTGCCGGGCGTCCTTTGATTTCGTTGCGGAGCGCGTCCTGCCGCTGGTTGGCGTACGGCAAGTACGTGTCGTCGAGCAGGAAAAGGCCACCTGATACCAGAAGTCCCGCAAGAAGCAGCGGTAACACGAGTCGATAAAGACTA
Organism: uncultured Acidobacteriota bacterium; assembly: GCA_963800535.1. GTDB lineage: Bacteria > Acidobacteriota > Terriglobia > Acidiferrales > UBA7541 > Palsa-295. Next base: position 259,888 of record CAWDBK010000002.1, on the reverse strand, counting down.
ATTCCGCTCGCTTTGAGTGCAATTACTTCATTGTTTTTCGCCAATATCGCGAGGCTGACGAGGGTGGCGACAAGCGTCGCGAGCGGGGCGAGCTGATACACCATCAGCGGAATCAGATAACGAAAGTAGCTCAGCACAGTGAGCGTCGAGACGTGGTTTCGCGCGATGTCACCCAGAAGATCAAAGACCGTGAACGCGTCGAAAATGATGACGAAACCTGCCAGCAGTACGAAGAAGAAATAGAAAAACTGCTGCAGAAGATAGACGTCCATGATCATCGGGAAGGCCATGGCGCGGCCGGCGGAGAGCGCTTGCCGAAGTCCCACGGCTGGCATCGCGGCAGCGGGCGTGCCGTCGGGCAACGTGGGATTCAGGGCCTGCCGCGACCGGGCCCAGGTCGATTCCAGCCACGTCAGTACCGGGTTGGGTCGCCGGATATTTTCTACGCGGCCCAGCATCACGACTCCCACAAACAAGGCGACAATATTTCCGGCCCATACTCCGATGAACGGTGCGATACGGCCCTGGGCGGCCATGTGGTCCCCAGACACAAACAGCAGATAGTAAGCGCCGATCATGACGAGCGTGAGAATCAATCCGCCCGCGCGGCCGCCGCGACGCGGACGCACGCCTATCGGCACACCCACCAGCGCGAACACGATGCAGGCCGCGGGAAACGCGATGCGGCGCTGCAATTCGATTCGTGACGCGAGCCACGTCGGACCGTGGTCTGCCAACAGCGTTCGAGCGGGCTGCGCCACAATGGAAAGCGTGGTGTTTCTCAGCGGGGAAGCTCCGGTGGAAATGTCGACGGGTATATCTGTCTCTCCAAACGTCGTCACGTTGTATTGATCCGGGGCGGATTGATCGTATTCGTGCGTGCTGCCACTGCCGAGATGAATGTCAATTTGGTGCTGCCCGGGACTCGCGACGATCTGTGCTTCTTCGGCAATCGTTACGGACGACTGGCGCCTCTGCGGAGCCGATTGGGGAAAGAGTCCCGCCGTGGCGCCAGCCTGCGACGCCAGGAAAACTCCTCGCCAGCGTGTGGCAGCGGCTTCAACATCTTGCACGTATAATATGAACTTCGGGAAACGTTCGTCGAACACGCGAGGTTGCACCGCAAATGGAGCTTGCGACGAAATCAGCTGCCGCTCGAGCCCGGCAGCTGTGCGGAGAGCGAGAGGGCTTAACCAGAAAGTGATCGAAAGCGTCGCAACGGTTGTGAGAGCGGCCACAATCCCGATCGGGAGCAGCAAGCGCCGCAGGCTGACCCCCGACGCGTGGAGAGCGACGATCTCGCTATCTGCGGACAAGCGTCCGAGCCCAATCAGCACTCCTACCAGGACGCCGATCGGCAGGGTAAAGGAAAGCCCTGGGGGAATCGTGCAGAGGAAGAGCAGCGCGACGGTCCAGATGCTGCCCGAATGACGTACCACCAAGTCCATAAGTCGCACGAGCTGCGGAACGAAAAAAACGAACGTGAAGACGGCAAGGCCAAGGACGCCGTGGGAAACTACTTCGCGGGCAATGTATCGATCGAGAAGGCGCATGGTTGCGCGGCGATTATCTTAGCATCCGGGACAGTCGATTGAGCCGAGTAAACCTGGTCATCCTCTGGCATATGCACCAGCCGCAATATCGAGATCCCTCCACGGGCCAGTATGTGCTGCCGTGGACCCGCCTGCACGCCCTGAAAGACTACTGGGGCATGGTCAAAATCATGGAGGAATTCCCAAAAGTTCACGCCACATTCAACATCGTGCCCTTGCTCGCCGAGCAGATCGAGGAATACGCAGGAGGGGAATTTCGCGAGTCCTGGTTCGAGATTGCATTTGCACCGGTGGACTCGCTCGGACACGACAAGAAACGCGAGGCGCTCGAACGCGCATTTCAGGTAAACGAGAATCTTGTGCGGCGTTGGCGGCGGTTCGCCGAATTGCAGTCGGAGCTGCGCGCCGGCGGTCCGGAAGCGTGCGTGGCGCACTGGGGACCGCGGGAATGGCGGGATTTACAGGTGCTTTCGCAGCTTGCGTGGATGGACGAAGAATATCGGCGCACGATCCCGCCGTTCGGGGATTGTCTGAAAAAGGGAAGGATTTCACCGAAGAAGACAAAATCTTGCTGCTGGATCGGCAGCACGATCTCCTAGCCAAGGTGCTGCCGGAATACCGGAAAGCTGCGGCGCGCGGACAAATCGAAATCTCAACGACGCCTTACTACCATCCGATCCTGCCGCTATTGTGCGATACAGATATCGCCCGCGTCTCGAATCCGCACACGCCTCTGCCGCAGCCGCCGTTCCGATACGCCGAGGATGCGCGCGAGCAGTTGATGCGTGCCCGGCAATTCCATGAACGATGTTTCGGAAAACCGCCGGCTGGAATCTGGCCGTCGGAAGGTTCCGTGTCCGATCAAGCACTTGAAATCGCGGCTGATCTGGGTTTTCGTTGGTTCGCGACGGACGAAGGAGTGCTAGGTCGGACTCGAAACATTGGATTCTGGCGCGATGCGTCCGGTTATCCGGAAAACGGTCCGCAGCTTTACACGCCGTGGAAATTCAGCCGGGGCGCGCGCGAGATGACGGGATTCTTCCGCGATCATTATTTGTCAGACCTGGTTGGTTTTGTTTACAGCCGTATGGGGGCGGAGGCGGCTGCGGACGATCTTCATCGGCGGATTCGAGCGATCGGCGACCGCGAGCCGCCCGGGAGCACGGCCACAGTCAGCGTGATCCTGGACGGAGAGAACGCCTGGGAATACTATCCGGGTAATGGCAGGGAATTCCTCCGCCGATTCTACGAGCGGGTCTCGAACGACGGCGAAATTCAGGCTCTGACGATGAGCGAAGCCGTCGAAGCTGCGACGAGTTCTCCGAGTCTGGAAGGCATTTTCCCGGCTTCGTGGATCAGCGCGAATTTTGATGTGTGGATCGGCGATGCGGAAGACGTCCGCGCGTGGGATTTGCTTCGCGACGCACGCGACGCTTTCGAACGTGCTCGGGCTCGTGGGGTGCTGCGAGACCCGTTCGATCCCTCAAAGTTATCGGAACAAGGCCGTCGTGCGTACGAAGCGGTGCTCGCCGCGGAGGGAAGTGATTGGTGCTGGTGGTACGGACCCGAGCACGGCTCGGCCAACGATGCGGATTTCGACCGGCTTTACCGCAAGCATCTGACCCACATTTACAATGCGCTCGGCGAATCGGCGCCGGATGCGGTCGCAAAACCGATCAAGTATGCGCCGGAACAGACTCGCCGGGAGGCTCCCACGGCTTTCCTAGACGTGCAAGTCGATGGCTACGAGAGCAATTACTTCGAATGGCTCGGCGCTGGGCTGTATGCCACGGACCGGCGCGGTGGTTCGATGCACGGTAAGCAATACGTACTGGGCGATTTTCAATACGGTTTCGGCACAGACCATTTCTGGCTGCGCGTCGATCCGATCGCCGAAGCGATCGCGAGCATCCCGGATTTTCAGCTCCGGCTGACGGTCTGGGACTCTCGCGAGACGCGAATCACGCTCACGGTAGCAGAAGGCAAATTGCAGGGATCGATCGTGGAGCATGATGGAATCTGTCTGCTCCGCCCGGGAGCGGTTATGTCCGCCGCGTATGGAAAGATTGTCGAGGTCGGCTTGGCGCGCGAACTTTTCGACCTCCGCGCACGCCGCGAGCTGCTGCTTAGCGTGGCCCTGTGGCGCGGGGGGCTGCCAGTCGACGCCATTCCGGTCGAGGGCATGCTCGAAGTTACACTTGGTGAAGAGAATTTCGCCTGGGAACCCGAAGCCCAAGCGTCAACTGATTGACCGTAGTTCCACGGATTGACTTGTCGTGACGTGCGCAGCATAGTCGGCCCGTCCCCCCTGTAAGGGATGAATCCCCGCTGGAAGCACTAACAGAAGTCGGCCCACCATTTTCTGGGCCGCCCAACCCGGAGCGAGCGATACCGCCCATTTCCGGAGGAGGGCCTAATGAGCACGACGAAGTGGCTGTGTCTTCCGGCGCTCTCTGCAGGCCTTCTTGTTTTCGTGACGTCGGGAGGCTTGACGACCGATTCGGTCAAGTCTCCCACTTCGATCCCCATCCTGCCTCGGGCTAAGCCAGATCGCTCACTCGCTTGGAGCGTCCCTGGTCGTCCTCTGAGGGCTACGATTCCTCTCGCTCCGATGCTGCGGCGTAGCTCAAATGCAACTTCCATCGGCAGCGCCAGTGTGGGAAGCCTCTCGATTCCGGTGACCTTTGAGCCGAACGTTGGACAAAGCGACGACTCCGTGCAGTTCATCGGAAGGGGAAAGGGGCTGAATGTCCTCCTTACCCACGACGAGATCTTAGTAGAGGTCGCGAAATCCCCCCGCCGCAGTGCGACCATCGACGGCCAGCACGCGGGTTTGGTGAGTTTGCGCGTAGTTGGAAGCAGCGTCTTTGACTGGAAGGGCGCGGGGCAGTTATCCGGGCGAAGCAATTATTTCGTCGGAAGCAACCCAGAGCGATGGCATGTGGGCGTGCCTCATTTCGAGCGCGCGGAGACGACGACCGCGGTGGCAGGAGTCGGCCTGGCGGTGTATGGCACGGATGATGGCGTCGAATACGACCTGCGGGTAGCCCCCGGGCAGGACGCTTCAAAACTTCACCTGCGAGTGAGTGGCGCGGAGAAGGTGCACCTCGATTCGAACGGCGATCTCTTGCTCGACGTCTCCGGCAACGTAATGCGAATGAAAAAGCCGCATGTTTACCAGACGCCGCGGGGCGGATGGCATGCGTCCGGAACCAGGCGTCATCAGGCCGTCGGCGCGCGCCGGGCCGGCAAATACTCGCCTCGGAGCAACACCCACCCGCCCAGCATTCGCCAGCGCAACTCAGCTCAGGCGCCCAAGCGACCGCCGACACGTGCGAGGAATCCATGCGGGCCACAACATTCCGGCGCAGGGGCGGGAACCGCGGATTCGCGGAGTCTTCCATGCGCGAAGACCCCTGCTGCGCTACCAGATTCTCCGGCGTCGATTCGCGAGAAAGACATCGCTGCGAACTACGTAATCGAACCAGATGGATCGATCGGATTTCAAATCGGTGCGCACGATCCTGATGCAGTGCTGGTCATTGATCCGTCGCTGTCCGTTTCGTACGCCACTTTTCTCGGTGGGGACGGGGCGGATTCCGCGGAAAGTATCGCGGTAGATTCGTCCGGCGATATTTTCATTGGCGGAACGACCGCCTCGGTTTCCTTCTCCGGCTCGCCGATCAAGCGCCTGGGACCCGCTGATGGTCCGACGAATTTCTTCATTGCCAAAATCAACCCGGCGCTGCCCGGTGCGAGTTCACTGGTGTATCTAGATTTTCTCGGTGCTGGCGGCTCGCAAAGTGGAGGCGTGATTGCGGTGGACGAGTCGGGCAATGTCGCACTTTCCGGCACCACGACCGCGACCGACTATCCTGTTACAGACACAAGCACGCCTACGAATGCTCTTTCAAGCTCGCTTGGGAACGATCTGGTAGTCAGCGAAATCAACCCGGCGGGCAACGCGCTGATTTACTCCACTCTATTCGGCGGCAGCGGACTCCAATCTCAAAGCGGCCCCGGTGGGATTGCGTTGGATTCTTCGGGCGACATCTACATCGCCTCCGACGTGCAAACAACGCAGATCGATTCGGCCTCCGCCGATCTCCCGGTAACCAGCGGCGCGTACCTTACCGCTTGGGATGGGCAGTCGGGAGACGCGTTTTTCGCGATACTCACGCCACCTGCCGCGGTGGGCAGCCCGACGGTCGTCAAATACTGCACGTACCTGGGCACGAATTCGATTTCCGGGCCAAGCGTGGGGGGATTGGCAGTCGACGTGTCAGGGAATGCCTACATCGCGGGAACCGTTTCGATCGGCACGAATCCGTTCCCGACAAAGAATGCAATCCAGGGCACCTACGGTGGAGGTGCGAGCGACGGATTTCTGCTCAAAATCGCGCCGTCGGGAGCGGGAGCGAGCGACCTCGTCTACTCGACGCTTTTGGGAGGATCGAGCGCAGACTCCGCGCTTGCGGTGGCGCTTGATTCGTCAAATCCTCCGAACGCTTACGTCACAGGCTCGACGCAGTCGTCGAATTTCCCGACAAATGGCAAAGTCCGGGGCTTCCAACCAGCGCTGCACCAGAGCGCCACCGCGAACTCGTTTCTCGCTGTATTTTCGCAAAACGCCATAACCGGCCAGCCTGATTTGGCATATTCGACCTATTTTGGCGGATCGGAATCCGATGCAGGCAATGCGCTGGCAGTCGTGGCGCCGAACGCTGTCTATATCGCGGGGGCCACTTCGTCTTGGGACATGCCTTGGCAGAACAACCTCCAGCCGTTCAATGGCGCTTCGGATGCGTTCGTGGCGAAATTCGATACCACGGTTCCCGGCGCCGCTAGCCTCACATACGCGACTCCGGTTGGCGGGACGTCCGAGCCAGGCCTTTCGGCTAGCGCATCGGCCAGCGCTATCGCAGCAGATGGCGCGGGGCACGTCTACGTGGCGGGCTCGACAACCTCGGGCGACTTTCCAACGGCTGTTACTACACAGGGGGAATTGAACGGCCTTCAACCAAGTTGCGCGAGTTGCGGCCTCTCGCCTCCCGCGACCGATGCCTTCGCGGCGGAGATTGTCGAGAGCGCCACTCCGATGCCGAGCGTGTATTTCAACATCGGCCGTGCGATTTTCGGCGCGGTGGCAGTAGGAACCTCCGCGGTCCCTGTTCCGGTAGCCCTGTACAACGGCGGCAATGCCAATCTTTCGATTTCCAGCATTTCGATATCGGGCGCGAACCAGGCAGATTTTTCCCTCATCGGCGGCGCGAGCTGCACGAGCCAGCCAGTTCTCCCGGGATCAGCTTTGCAATGTTCCTTCGAAGTGGAGTTTGCGCCCTCCGTTTCCGGAGAAGAGAATGCCGTCGTACTCGTGTCGGACAATGCCCCTGGCAGCCCGCAAGAGCTGGAGCTTGTGGCGAACGGTCAAGCGGCATTGGTATTGGTTTCTCCTGCAACACTGGATTTCGGCGACCAACCGGAAAACATCCTGAGCGCGCCCATGGCTCTGAACCTTACGAATTCAGGTACCCAGTCGGTCACGGTCACGAACATTCTTTTTAGCGGTGCCGACACGGGCGCGTTCCTGTTCGCAGGCGGCGGTATTCCGGGTGTTCCCGCGTGCGTTAAGAACCAGTCAATCGCGCCTGGAGAGTCCTGCGTCGCCCGAATCACATTTCAGCCGAACGCATTGCGTACGTTCAGCGCTCAAGTGCAGTTCTCTGAGAGCGCGGTGCCGAGCGCGACCGTGGAGCAGACCGTGAGTTTGTCGGGAACAGGGGTGCCCGCGGCCCCACTGGCAATTCCATCTGCGGTCACGATCGGCTTCGGTCCCGAAAACGTGGGAGGGATCAGCCAACCTCAGACGGTCAAATTGACCAATTCGGGCAGCGCTGCGCTGAGTATTTCCAGCATCGCGCTGACAGGCGCAAACATTTCCGACTTTACGATCGTCCCGTCGATGCCGGGCACCAGTTGTCCACTGGCGGGAGGCACACTCGCTCAGTCTGCGAAATGCTCCGTTGCAGTGGAGTTCACTCCTCAAGCGGTCGGCACGGAAGCGGCTTCAGTCGTTTTCACGGACAACGCGTCGCCGGGCACTCAACAGGTGAGCCTATCAGGGACCGCGACGACGGCACCGTCACTTCAGGCCTCTCCTGCGAGCCTCACGTTTGCCGCGCAGAGTGAAGGCGCATCGAGCCCGGGCCAGACCATCACAATCGCAAATTCCGGCGCTTCACCAGCGCAGGTCGGCAACGTCAACATCACCGGACCGAACGCGAGCGATTTTTCAACGCCCTCCTCGTGCACCGTGCCTGCCGGACAGAGTTGCCAGCTCAACGTCATATTTACCCCGGCCCCTACGACTCCGGGATCTCGCGTGGCTACTCTTAACCTGCCGACGGTCACGCCGTCGTCGATTACCCTCACGGGCACCGCCACGCAAGCCGGAATCTCTGTTCCCATGAGCATGAGCTTCGGAGCCCAGCTCGCCGGCGGCGCAGGCAGTTCGCCGCAACCAATCGTCGTGACGAATAGCAGCTCCGGACCATTCGCCGGAACGCTCGCAATTTCGTCCGTCACCAAGACCGGCGCCAACGCGGGCGACTTTGTCACTACCTCGGACAGCTGTACGGGCGCGAGCATCGTGCCGGGGAACAACTGCACCATCCAAGCGTCTTTTAAGCCTCTTCCCTCGACGACGTGCGGTTCGGCTGGCGCCGCCCGATCGGCTCTGCTGAGTTTGGCCGACAACGCGCCCGGCAGCCCCCACACGGTTCCCCTTAGCGGTACAGCCATGAGCTTCTGCATCACCACCTCACCGGCTCAAGCGGTGCAAGGGCCGATAACAGCCGGCAGTCCTGCCACTTATTCACTCGAAGTCGACTCGTATGCTGGATTCATGGGCTCGGCGGCACTTTCTTGCGCTCCCCAAATGCAAGGAGGCGCACAAGAGCCGGACTATTTGACCGGATGCTCGTTCAACGTGAATCCCGCGACCGTGAAAGTCGCACCGAACAATCCGGGGGCCTTTCAGGTGACCGTCAACACGTCCGCGACCCCCGTGGCGTCGAGCATATCTCCGCCGCGCGCGTCGCCGCCGGAATCAGGACTGCGAGAGGGAACATGGGCCATTGTTCTCGTGATGCTCCTACTCGCAGCATTGAAAGACGGGCCGGGACGCTCCACGCGAATCAGGGTCGTACAGGCCGTGGCGATGCTAATCGCAGGTGGTTTGATGGTGTCTGCGTGCGGGGGCGGAGGAGGCGCCGGTACCGGGGATCCGCCGCCTACCCAAGCGGGCGTTTACCAATACACGGTGGTAGTCACCGCGACGGTTTCCTCCATGGGGCAACCGAACGTGCAGTCGCAGTTCGATATTCCGCTGGTTGTTGACGTCAACTAGCGGGCGAAAATGTGGACAAACTCCTAAAAGACCTTGATCGCCAAGTCTCGCGGCTGGGGCCCTGTGGGAATCAACGTTATCAGGCCCGAGGTCTTCGCGCGCACGATAGCGAGTTCGTCGGAAGCCGTATCGACCACCACGAGAATGTCGTCTCCGGGAGTCATCTGGCTCGTGTGCGGGTCTTGCCCGACGAAAATTGGATGAGCCACTTGCCTGGTATTGATCGCCACCGGTATCACGTGCCCGGCGGCTGAATCCGACACGTAAATTGTGGAAGCATCCGCGGTCATGGTTGCAGCCGCCGGAGACATTCCCAGCAATAAGAAATCCCCGCTGACTTCATTGGTTTGTGTATTCACGATAAGCAAGCCGTGCGCGTCGCGGGATGGAATGTAGAGTTCGCCGCCATCCGGTTTCAATAAGAGAGAATCGGGTGTACCGCCGAGAGCCAAATTCGCGAGCAGAGCGTTGCGTTTTAAGTCCACGACCGAAATCTGGTTCTTCAGGCCTGACGTTACGAATGCCTTCGAGCTGTCCGGTAAAATCGCGATCTGTTCCGGATCAGGCGCCACGGGAATCGACCCGCGCGATTGAAGCGTCGCTGCGTCAAGCACTGAAACTGTCGAATCGTCTCGATTCGAAACCACGACAAGGCTGCCGTCAGGTGAAACCCGTGCGATCCATGGCCCCCGGCCTGCTCGCCCACGCGCGACGATCTCGCGAGTAGCGCAATCGACGGCGACCACGCTATTGGATCCCGATGCGGCGACGTAAGCGCGAGACCCATCGGGTGAAAAATCCAGCGCATAGGGCGACACACCCACGGCAATGCGCGCCACCACGCGGTTCGAGGGCGCGTCGAGCACCCAGGCATAGCCGCCTACCGAGCTCAGGCCCCAGATTTCCTTGCGCGTCGGATGCGCGCGAATTCCAGTGGGTCCTGCGCCAACGGCAATCGTCGCGGCCGGCGACAGTTTCACCAGATCGACCGCGGTAACCGTGCCGTCGCCCGTGTTTCCCACATATGCGAAGAGGTGCAATCCCGGCCGCAGAAGCGAGGGGCGAAGCTCCAGCGCTACTTCGCGGGCAGCCAGCCCTAGCAGCAGGACCAACAGGAACATCAGCCGGTAATTGATGCGCAGCTTCAATTCAATGTGCGGCCCAGCACAGCGGCAATCTCGCGCGCTTCGCGCATCAGTTGCGTGAACTCTTCGGGCAGGATGGATTGCGGCCCGTCGGAGAGAGCATGTGCCGGATCGTGGTGCACTTCGACCAGGATGCCGTCCGCGCCCACCGCCACCGACGCGCGCGAAAGCGGCAGGACTTTGTTGCGCCGGCCGGTGCCATGCGAGGGATCCACCACGATGGGCAGGTGGCTCAGGCGCTGCACCGCGGGAACTACACTAAGGTCCAGCGTATTGCGCGTATGGTCGGTGAAAGTGCGCACACCGCGCTCGCACAGGATGACGTTGTAGTTTCCTTCGGACATGATGTACTCGGCGGCCATCAGAAATTCGTCAAGCGTGGCGGACATGCCACGCTTCAGCAGCACTGGTTTGCGCGCCCGTCCCGCCCGCTTGAGAAGCGAGAAATTCTGCATGTTCCGCGCGCCAATCTGGATCACGTCCGCATATTTCTCCACCAGATCGAGCGATTCGTTATCGATGGCCTCCGTGATTATACCCAAGCCGAATCGATCGCGCGTCTCTGCCAGAATTTTAAGGCCCTCTTCGCCGAGGCCCTGAAAACTGTAAGGCGAAGTTCGAGGCTTGTACGCTCCACCGCGAAAAAGCTTCGCTCCCGCGTCCCGAATCTTCTCCGCGATTGTGAAAGTTTGTTCGCGGGTCTCGATCGCGCAAGGGCCGCCCACGATCCCAATCGCTTTACCTCCGAAGCTCACGTCTCCGGATGGCGTCGAAATCCGAACGACCGAATTTTCCGGCTTGATATCCCGGCTGACGAGCTTGTAGGGCTTGCTGACGACGATGCATTCGACCACGCCCGGCATCGAATCGAGCGACCCCGTCTCGATCGCACCTTGATTACCGGTAATTCCTATGGCCGTGCGTCCCGCGCCGGGCATGGGATGTGCGCGATAACCGAGCGACTCGATCCGCTCGCAGACGGCGCGGACTTGTTCCTCGGTCGCGTTGGTTTGCATGACTACCAGCATGGGTGAGTCTCCCGGGCAAGAACGAAACCGCAAGTTTAGCGTACTGAGCCGCGGTGGCGCAAAGAAGCGGAGACGTATGCGGAAGACCGACGGTCCTCTGAAAAATTTGGAGGCGCGGGGCGGGATCGAACCGCCGATAAAGGTTTTGCAGACCTTTGCCTTACCACTTGGCGACCGCGCCCCGCCGCACGAAACGCGAGGTGTTCTGCGAATCCAAATCATAGCATGAATTTTCGCGGTGTTTGCGCGTGCGCATGCTTTCCGTTAAAATGGAGTTCCTTACACGGATAACCTGAGGGAATGGCGGAAGATAATTACAGGACTGGACTGACCTTCGACGCTGCTGACGAGTATCGTCCCGAACCTCCGCCACCACCCGAAATTCCCGCCTGGAAAGACGGCAGCGTTCGCATCGGAATCCATACATCCATTGCCGGTGACATCGCGGGTTCGCTCGACCTCGCGCACGGTCTCGGTGCCAACGCTTTGCAGATTTTTTCGTCCAGCCCTCGGATGTGGGCGCGGCCCGGAACCCGCATTGCAGAAGCCGACGCGCAGCGTTTCCGCGCACGTCGCAGCGAACTCAAGCTCGGACCGCTGGTTATTCACGCCAACTACCTGATCAACCTCGCTTCTCCGAACCCGGTATTGCGCGCCCGCTCGGTTCAGGCGTTTCACCAGGAAATCGTTCGTGCTTTGGCGCTCGGTGCCGATTTCTTGGTGATACATCCCGGTTGTGGAATGGGCGGCCGTGTCGATTCCTCCGTCGGGTTGGTTGCACAGTCGCTGAAACAGTCCGTGCGCGGCTTGAATCTGGGCGATCTCCGAATCTTGCTCGAAAATACCGCAGGGCAGGGAAGTTCGCTGGGCGCGCGGCTGGAGGAATTAAGGGCGATCCTTGATTCCAGCCCGGGTCTGCCTCTGGGCGTCTGCATCGACACCGCGCACATCTTTGCGGCCGGCTGGAGCATTCACACCGAGCAGGGCCTGAACGCCGCCCTGCAGGATCTCGATCGCGTCATTGGGCTCGACCATATCGCCGTGATTCATGTCAACGACTCGAAAACGGCAATGGGCTCGCGCGTCGACCGCCATCAACACATCGGCAAGGGTTTAATCGGCCTCGAAGCGTTCGGTCGCATCCTGAACCACCCGCTGCTGGCGAAATGCGCGTTCATTCTGGAAACGCCCATCGACAAGCCCGGTGACGATCGCCGTAACGTAGCCGCGCTGTGGAAGCTCAGGGGACGGATCGTTCGCGCCAAAGGGCAGGGCATGAAGCCGCGGCCGAAACGCCGCATCAAATTACGCAAGATCAAGATCGTCGTGCGCGGAAAAGCGCGTCCCCGGAGGAAGTGAAGTTGGCTGATTACGATCCGCAGCGAATCGAAGCGAAATGGCAGAAGGCGTGGGACGGTCAAGGCGCCTTTCACGCCGTCGACAACGATTCCACTCGACCGAAATATTACCTTCTGGAAATGCTGCCATATCCATCCGGCACACTTCACATGGGACACATGCGCAACTACGCCATCGGCGACGCCGTGGCGCGGTACAAATGGATGTCTGGCTACAACGTGCTTCATCCCATGGGTTGGGACGCGTTTGGTTTGCCGGCGGAAAATGCGGCGATCAAAAACGGAACGCACCCGCGGGACTGGACAAACGCCAACATCCAGGAATTCCGCCGGGTGCTAAAGCGTTTCGGATTCAGTTATGACTGGAGCCGGGAAATTTCCACTTGCGAGCCGGAATATTATCGGTGGAATCAGTGGTTTTTTCTCCGCATGCTAGAAAAGGGAATCGCCTACCGTAAGGAAAGCAAAGTCAATTGGTGCCCCCAGTGCCTGACGGTCCTTGCGAACGAGCAGGTGATCGACGGCTTCTGCTGGCGCCACGAAACGACGCAGGTCGAACAGAAAGAACTCGAGCAGTGGTTCTTGCGAATCACGCAGTATTCCGACGAGCTGCTTGAGGATATGGCGGAGCTCGCCTCTGGCTGGCCGGAACGCGTCCTTTCGATGCAGCGCAACTGGATCGGAAAATCCAAGGGCACGCGCGTCCGATTCGATATCCCGGGAAAGCCCGGATCGAATCTGCAAGTGTTCACCACCCGCGTCGACACGATATACGGTGCTTCCGCCATCGTGCTGGCGGCAGGTCATTCGCAACTGGATGAATTACTGGAAGGTGTGACCGGGCGCGCCGGCATGGAAACCCAGCTTCGCGCCATGCGCCAGAAAAGCATGCGCGCTGCGGACATCGCCACAGCTGAGAAGGAAGGATTTTTCACGGGGCGATTCGCCGTGAATCCGTTTTCGGGCGAGCAAGTGCCCGTGTGGGTCGCGAATTTCGTTCTCGCGGAGTACGGAACCGGCGCCGTGATGTGTGTTCCCGCGCACGATGAGCGCGACTTCGAGTTCGCCGAAAAGTACGGCCTGCCGGTGAAGGTGGTGGTCCAGCCCTTAACGGGTGCTCCCGTTCGCGCCGATCGAATATCCGAAGCCTCCACGGAACACGGGCGCCTAGTCGATTCCGGTGCGTACACCGGACTGACGTCCCAGCAGGCGATAGACAAAATGTCGGCCGACGCGGCGGCCAAGGGTTTCGGTGCCGCAGAAACGACGTATCGCCTTAAAGACTGGGGCATATCTCGCCAGCGGTATTGGGGCACTCCGATTCCCGTGATTTATTGTGAACGCGACGGCCTCGTTCCCGTGCCGGATGATCAGCTTCCCGTGCGGTTGCCAGACGAACTGGCCATCGCCACCTCCGGGCAATCGCCTCTGGCCAGCGTTCCCGAATTCGTCAACACGACGTGCCCAAAGTGCGGAGGAGCGGCACGCCGTGAAACAGACACGATGGACACCTTTGTCGATTCGTCATGGTATTTCTACCGTTACACCGACCCGCACAACGCTCGCGCGCCATTCGATACCGGAAAACCCGGATATTGGTTCCCTATTGACCAGTACGTTGGCGGAATCACGCATGCGATCCTGCATTTGTTGTACTCCCGATTTTTCTGCAAGGTGATGCGCGATCTGGGTCTGGTACGGCACGACGAGCCGATTGCGAGGCTGTTTACGCAAGGGATGGTGCAAAAGGGCGGCGTGGCCATGTCAAAATCGCGCGGCAACGTGGTCGGCGCCATCGACATGGCGGACAAATACGGTTGCGACACCGGCCGCATGTACACGCTCTTCGCTGCGCCTCCTGAGAAAGACCTCGAATGGAGCGAACAGGCCATCGAAGGCTCGTCGCGATTCTTGAATCGCGTATATCGGCTTGTCGAGCGGCATGCCGATCGGGTGAAGAACGTTCCAATCGACTGGTCGACGAACACCGATTTGACGACTGCGACGCCAAAAGAAAAACTTCTTGTCCGACGCACGCACCAGACGCTGAAGCGGGTCACAAACGATTTTGAAGTTCGCTGGCACTTCAATACTTCGATTGCGCTGATTATGGAACTGGTCAACGAGCTGTACACGCAAGAGCCGCTCGATCGGGAAATGTCGCCGACAATTCTAAAGCGCATGTTAGCGATGCTGGTCTTGATGATGTCCCCGATCACTCCGCACATCGCCGAAGAGATGTGGGAGATGCTTGGAAACTCAGGCACGCTCTCCCGGCAGAAATGGCCGGCCTATCGCGAGGATCTGACGCGCGAAGAGCAGATCGAAATCATCATCCAAATCAACGGACGTCTGCGAAGCAAGATGCTGGTGGACCAAAACCTTGGCGAGGACGAAACCAAAGAGCGTGCCCTGAGCGATCCGCGGATTGCGCCATTGCTCGTCGGGAAAGACATGGTCAAGGTAATCGTAGTCCCCAAGAAACTGGTGAATATAGTGATGCGCTAAGCGACGCCGTCAGCATGGCGCCGCACACAAGGCTGGCAGGACAAGCAGAAAGACGCGAGCTTGGAGGGATAATGGCGCAAAATAGCGAAGCTGCGGCACCCGCGAAAAAGCCCGGAGGCACGGTGAGCACCAAACACGGAATCGTCGTGCTGGATTTTGGCGGCCAATACACGCAGCTGATCGCCCGCCGGATTCGAGAGCAGCAGGTCTTTTCCGCAGTCCTTCCGTGCACCGCCAGCGTGGCGGAAATTCGCGCGCAGGAACCGGTTGGCATCGTCCTCTCGGGCGGTCCGAGTTCGGTGTACGACGAAGACGCTCCGGTTTGCGACCGCAAGACGCTCGAACTAGGCATACCCGTCCTCGGAATCTGCTACGGCATGCAATGGCTGGCGCATTCGCTCGGTGGCAAGGTCGAAAGAGCCGAGCGCCGTGAATATGGACGCGCGCAGCTGGATGTCGAGCGGGATTCCAGGCTTTTCACCGGCGTGCCGCGAAAACTAAATGTGTGGAACAGCCACGGCGACCACGTTGCGGGCCTTCCCGATGGATTTCACGTCACGGCGCGAACGAATAATGCCATCGCCGCGGTCGAAAACCCGGGGGCGCGCTTCTACGGCGTCGAATTCCATCCGGAAGTGAATCACACGGATCGAGGTACGGACATCCTTCGTAATTTCGTCTTCGAGGTGTGCGGTGCCAAGCAGAATTGGAATCGCGCCGCTTTCATCGCTGAAACCGTGGAGAACATTCGCAAGCAGACTGAGGGCGCCAGGGCGATTTGCGCGCTGAGCGGCGGTGTCGATTCGACCGTGGCTGCCGCGCTCGTTCACCGTGCGATGGGTGACCGCCTGACGAACGTCTTCGTCGATACGGGCCTCCTGCGAAAAAATGAATTCCACGACACGCTCGAGATGCTTCGCGCGCGCCTGGGGCTCAACGTAATCGGTGCGGACGCCTCCGAAAGGTTCCTCGGCAAGCTGGGTGGCGTGTCCGACCCAGAACAGAAGAGAAAAATCATCGGCAATGAATTCATCTCCGTCTTTGCCGAAGAAGAGCGCAAGCTCGTGGCAGGCGCAACCTCCGGACTGCCCGTGAAATTCCTGGTGCAGGGCACTCTCTATCCGGACGTGATTGAATCCATTTCCGTGAAAGGGCCCTCCGCGGTCATCAAGTCCCACCATAACGTGGGGGGGCTGCCGAAGGACATGCCCTTTTCTCTGATCGAACCGTTGCGCGATTTGTTCAAGGACGAAGTGCGCCAGATCGGACGCGAACTCGGCTTGCCGGAAGAAATTCTCGTTAAGCAACCGTTTCCCGGGCCGGGACTCGCTGTGCGGCTACTCGGGGCCGTAACAAAAGAGAAACTGGAGACACTTCGCGGGGCCGATGCGGTCGTCGTCGAGGAAATCCGCCGCGCAGGGCTGTATGAAAAAACGTGGCAAGCTTTTGCAGTTCTGCTCCCCGTGCGAAGTGTAGGAGTAATGGGAGACGACCGCACGTACGCCGACACGATCGCAGTCAGAGTGGTTGATTCACTAGACGCCATGACGGCGGATTGGACTCGTCTGCCAATGGAAGTACTGGAACGAATATCGGTTCGGATCGTGAACGAAGTCCCAGGCGTGAATCGCGTGGTTTACGACATCAGCTCAAAACCGCCCAGTACGATCGAATGGGAGTAGAGCATGTGCGGCGTAGGCAATGAGATGTAGGAATCGCTGCCCGAACACAGTTCGAGCATGTGAGTGGTGATGCTCTGGGGACGGCCCGGATACAAACGTGGGATTCGGGAGTAGTTAACTAGCGATTTGCCATCTTCTGGGCCATGTACAGAAGCAGGCGGCGGTCGCCTTCTTCAATCTTGCCCAGCAAACGGCGGAAACGGCCCAGATAACGAGCGTCCTTGCCACTGCTTCCCCACGCGATGTCGTCCGCGCTCTTGCGCTTTGGAAGGTTCGGCAGCACGGGCGGCTCTTCGCCATCGTAGAAAAGCTGGTAGAGCGGCACTTCCATAGCCCTGGCCAGTTTCTCAAGCGTTTCAATCGCCGGCACTGTGTGTCCGTTTTCGACGCGCGAGATGTAGCACCGAAGCAAACCGGTACGCTTTTCGACGTCGCCCTGGGAAAGTTTCTTTGTTTCTCGTAGAAGTTTGATTCGATCACCGATTATCATGGCGGGTATTGTCACATGGACCAGTGGCGCCCGCAAGAAAAAAACTGGAACGCACGCGCAAATTTTCGGCGTAACCTAATGTCAATGACGGACGTCCCAAAGAGTATGGCAACCAGCGCCACCGCGCTAGCGCTTCCTCTGGATCGAAAGGGAAAGAAGGAGGAAGACAGGGAGCTGGTGCGCCTGTCCCAAAACGGGGCCGAATCGGCATTTGAGGAGCTCGTTCGCCGCCATCAGCAGCGAGTCTTTGCCTTGGTTGGCGGCATTTTGCATCGGCCGGAGGACGTCGAGGACGTCGCGCAGCAAGTTTTTCTGAAAGCGTATCTTGGTATCAAACGCTTCGATCAGCGCGCCGCGTTTTCGACCTGGCTTTACAAGATTGCGGTCAACGAGTGTTGGGATTATCTGAGGAAGAAAAAGGTTCGGCCGCTGGTATACGAGTCGGATTTGTCGGAGGAACAGGTTTCACGGCTCGATGGCATTGCATCTTCGGATCGTCCGCCGGAAGGACCGAATGCCCGCGCCGAGGCCCGCGAAGTTCTGGAGCGCATGCTGGGGGCGCTACCGGAGCAGGATCGGCAGCTTCTGGTGCTCAAGGAAATGGAAGGGTTTTCAGTACAGGAATTGGCTGAAATTCTAAAGCTCAATGTGAACACGGTGAAAGTACGGCTGTTTCGCGCACGCGGCCGGATTATGGAAGTCTATCGGCGCCGGATGGATTCGGGCGGTAAGTTGACCGGATCTTCTCCGGCTCAAAGGAAAAGGTAGGCTATGTCAACCGACGCTGGGTTCAAAAATAGAGCCTGTATCGAGTATGAGGCGATTCTCGAAGATTATCTCGATGGCGCACTCGACTCAGCCAAATTGCGTGCTGCGGAAACGCACTGGCGAGATTGCGCCGGCTGCCATGCGGCTCTGGAGCAAGCTTCAGCGAGTGTCCATTTGCTTCGACTGGCGGGACCTTCCGCGGGACCGGGGCCGGCATTCGCCCGCACGGTGATGGCGCGGATTCGCGCCGCCGAATCGGATCTTTCGCATTCATCCGAGCGCGCCGGCTTCTGGCAGCCTCTTGTCAAAGTCGGCTGGCGCTTCGCGGCCACCGCGACGGTGCTTCTCGGCGTCCTCGTGACATACGACGCAGGCTGGGGCCGCCACGCGCAGCACAATCACGCGAATACGCGGCTCATGGGCGGGAATGATATTTTTGCGCCGGACCCGGCGAATCCGCCGGCAAGTCGAGACGAAGTATTAATGATGGTGGCGGACACAAACCATGGAAACTAAAAACGCACGCAAGGAAGCGGCGGTGCTCGTCTTCGTCGTATTTCTGCTTGGGCTGCTGCTTGGCGGAGTCGGCAATCACCTGTGGGACGAGCGTGTCCATGGCCAGGACCAGGTGAACACGAAGCCCACGCGCCAGCAAGTGCTCGACGATTTGACCCAGCGCTTGCAGCTGACACCGGACCAGCAAAACAAAATCGCCGCATCGATCGACGATACCCGCTCGAAGTGGCAGGTTCTCTATGCGCCGCTGGACGCGCCACGGGAGCAAATCCGCCAGCAGGGGCGCGCCAACATCCGCGCCGTTCTCACGCCCGACCAGCAAGCGAAGTTTGACGATTTCCTGAAGCTGCTCGATGAGCAGCGAAAGAAAGAATCGGCGGCCGCAGGACACTAAAGGGATCACGCGGGCCGCTTCGAAGCTCTTCGCTCCTCCAAGTTGATCCGCCGGGACGCCGCACATCCATGAGTGAGAAACTCGCTACCCCGAATCCGCTACCGGACTCGACAGGTTCAGCGTCGGACCGTGGCGTTGCTACCATCCGCCTCGAGAACGTCCACAAGACCTACGATCTGGGTGAAGTCCAGGTTCACGCCCTGCGAGGCGTCTCTTTGGAAATTCATCCCGGCGAGTTCGTAGCCGTGATGGGCTCATCAGGTTCGGGAAAGTCCACGCTGATGAACATCCTGGGATGCCTGGACAAACCCAGCCGCGGCCGTTATCTCCTCGACGGGAAAGATGTCTCTGGTCTCAGCAAGAACGAGCTCGCGAGAATCCGTAGCCACAAAATCGGCTTCGTCTTTCAGCAGTTCAACCTTTTGTCGCGCACCTCGGCTCTTGAAAATGTCGAGCTTCCCACGATCTATGCCGGTACTCCTATTGCCGAACGCCAGCGCCGCGCCGAAGAAGCATTGAAACGAGTCGGCTTGGCCGACCGCTCCGGACATTTTCCATCGCAGCTTTCCGGCGGACAGCAGCAGCGCGTCGCGATCGCGCGCGCCTTGGTCAATAGTCCCTCGCTCTTGCTGGCGGACGAGCCCACCGGAAACCTCGACAGCCGCACCAGCATTGAGATCATGGAAATTCTGCAGGACCTCAACAATGAGCACGGTCTGACCGTTGTGATCGTTACGCACGAACCGGATATTGCCCAGTACGCGAAGCGCGCGCTCGAATTTCGCGACGGAAAAATGAAGAGGGACGTTCTCATCCAGCGTCGTTCGATAGCCTCTGAAATCCTGCCCACGTTGCCTACAGTTGAGGATGAGGACAGGCTCGAGGCCATCACCGGGGAGACGTAACCCGGCGTGTGCGCCTAGTGGATACGGATCGGACTTGGTTTTCCTGCACTCGTCACACTTTTGGGGAAAGCGAAGTCAGGGTGAGATTAAAACGGAATATCCTCGTCGGAAATTTCTGGTCCAGCCGGCGAGTCTTCCATCGGCGGCCCCGAAACATCGAAATCGGCGTCCGCCGAGCGTGCATGAGCCATTCCGCCTCCCGCGCTGGGCCCTGCGCTCGCGCCTGCTGCTGCGCCATCCGCTCGTGAACCCAACATGCGCATCACGTTCGCTACGATCTCGGTGGTGGTCCGTTTTTGACCGTCGCGCTTGTCTTCCCACTGCCGTGACTGGATGCGGCCCTCGATATAGACCAGCTGGCCCTTTTTCAGGTACTGCTGCGCGATTTCAGCTAGCTTCCCCCACAGCACCACTCGGTGCCACTCCGTGCGCTTTTGCCGTTCGCCGGATCGGTCCTTAAAGGTTTCGTCAGTCGCCAGCGTGAAGTTGGCAACCGCCTGGCCGCCGGAAGTGTAACGGGTTTCAGGATCACGGCCCAGTCGTCCTACTAGGATCGCTTTGTTGACGGACATAGCGCGCAGTATACCACCTTCATTGCGGTCCGCTAAGCAGGCAGCGCGAGCCCTCCCGTGCTGGCGCACAGGCTCGAGTCAGTAGCTTCTGATATGATCCGCGCAACGACGGCGTTTCAGTTTGGGGAGGTTCGATCATGGATAAGGTTCAAAATTTTCGGAATCACGCGAAGTTCTTTCCCCTGTTCCATTTCGTCGCTGGCCCGCTTGTTTTTGCAAACCTGATATGGGCCATCGTGCGGCTGGTTCGGGCTTTTACGGGATCCAACCTGCAGGCGGTGATTCTTGCGATTGGAGTCGTGGCGCTCGCATTTGCGGCCCGGTTAATGGCGCTGACGGTTCAGGATCGCGTCATCCGGCTCGAGATGACGCTTCGGCTTATGACCTTACTTTCGTCGGATATGCAGGTGCGGATCCCAGAATTCACAGTGAGTCAATTGGTCTCACTGCGTTTTGCCAGCGAGGCGGAATTGCCGGAATTGGCGCGGAAGGTGCTGCAAGACAAAATCACGGACCGCAGCGCGATCAAGAGGCTGATCCGCGACTGGAAGCCGGATTTCGTGCGCGCGTAGCCGAATTCGAGAGACCTAGCGCGTTGCCGGTCGAGTGGTCGGTGAGGCTCCCACTTCGCGCAGCTTCGCCTGCGCCCGGCGCGCTTCGTCCGATCCCGGGAAACGGCGCTCGACTTCGCGAAGGTCGCGGATACCACTTGCCTTCATCCCAAGCTCGATTTCAGCGGAAGCTTTCTTGAGCAGGGAAGCCGCCAGCTTGAAACTCTTCGGATAATTTGCCAGCACGGTGTCGTAAGACGTGATCGCAGTCTTGTAGTCCCTCTGCGCGTACGCGATTTCGCCCAAATAAAACTCCGCGTTGCCCGCCAGATCGTTCGACGGAAAATTCTGGATGTAATCGGAGAATTCCTGGTGCGCGAGATCGGATTTCCGCCGGTGTAATCTCGCAGGCCATTTTGATAAAGGGTATCGGCGGAAATGGGCGCACGTCCCGACGCGGCTGGTGGGGGCACTGCCCCATCGCTAGCTCCGCCAGGTGCAGGATGCCGATGAATCCACCGCAGGTGCCCCGCCGGAAACCTTGGCGTCGATGCTCTGCAGCAGATTCTGCATATCGGTCAGCTGCTGCGAAAGTTTTCCCACTCGCGCTTGCACGTCCTGCAAATTGTCCGACAGTCCCTGTGTTTGCTGCGTCATCGTGTCGATGCGCGAGCCGGTGTTGGCCTGAACCTCCTGCACCGACTTCTGCACGCGCCCATCTGCCACTGAGTCTGCTCACGGAGTCGAGCGACTGCTGCACCAGCGTTCGCAGCGTGGCGTTATTGCCTGTCTACGGCGCTGCGCAAGTCCTGCTGCGCCTGCAGAATTTGGCTCACCTGTTGCTGCAGTTCGATCATTTCTTTCGACACGGCGCCGGCTGGCTGCGGGGCAAACATCGCTCCGCCCAGCGCGCCGCAAATCATCGCTACAAAAACGAGCACCACCCATCGTGTGCGCAAGGGAATTCCTCCTCGAGACATCTCTGAATCTACGGCAGCTCCCGCTGAGCCGCAAAATCAAAAAGCTCGCGCCGGAAGCGCATCGCCACCGGCGCGGCTCACCAATCCTCGCTACTTTGACAGAACGAAGTGTCGCTCGCCGGTTCTGCTGCCAGCACGCTTCGTCGTGCTCCGTGCAGAACGGACGCTCCTTACCCCAGCTGGTCGTCTCCATGCGGCCCGCCGGAATGCCGAGCGAAATCAGAAAGTTCTTCGCCGCTTCCGCGCGTCGCTGTCCGAGACCCAGATTGTATTCCGTCGAGCCACGCTCGTCGCAATGTCCCTCAATCGAAATGCGAACCTGCGGATACGAGCGCAAGAACTCCGCATCTTTCGTAAGCGCGGACCGTGCATCGCTGCTGAGATCGGATTTGTCGAGTTCGAAATAAGCATCCTTCACGTTTTGGTCGAATAGCTCGCTCAGGCTAGGCTGCGCGGCCGGCGCTTGCGAAGCCGGAGCTTGTGCCGACGCCACATCAACAACGCTTGCGGTCGCGGTCGCCGTACCGCCTGGCCCAGTCGCCGTGATCGTATAAGTGGTCGATTGGGCTGGATTCGTAGGCGTAGACCCCTGTGGCGCTACCTTCCCGATACCTGGCTCAATATCCAGATCCGTCGCATTTGTAGAGGACCAACTCAGGGTCACCGTTTGTCCCGGATTTACCGATGTCGCCGAAGCGTTTAGCGTAACCGTCGGCAGCGGCGATGGAGCCGGGGTGGACGCCGGCGGAGCGGACGCCACCTTTTTCTTGCAACCTCCGACAATGGCGATGAGGACTACGAGGCCGACCATCCAAGTCATCCTGCGAAGCGCAACTTGCTGCATGAATTGCCTCCTTCGGCGCTGCGTAGAGGGCATTGCAACGCCGTAAATGTTTTATTCCGTACTCTTATAGAAAGTGTGCACTGCCTGAAAAATTCCGTAGCGCTCGATGCCCGTTCACTTCGTCGACCAACTCGGCGATTCGTTCTGCCCCTGGGTTGTCAGTTGACGCGCCTGACTGCCATCCGCCAACATCGACCAAATCTGCCTTGTTCCGGTCCGCGTCGATTCGAATACGATATGCCGCCCGTCCGGCGCCCAACTGGGCCGCTCGTTGCGCCCCGCATCCTTCGTTAGCTCGATAAGCTGTTGGCTCACAATGTCCATGGCGTAGATATCGTAGTTGCCGCTCGGCCGTCTCCAACTAAACGCGAGCAATTGTCCATTCGGTGACCACGAAGGGTCGATCACGTATCCCATGTCTGGCAAATTCAGCTTTTGCACATCCGAGCCGTCGGAATTCGAGACGTACAGGACGGGTGAGCCCCCTCGGTCGCTCACAAACGCCATCTGCTTGCCCGTTTTCGGATTCCAGGCCGGAGACGTGCTCACACCCGCCGCGAACGTGATGCGGCGCATGTGCCCTCCCGTCGCGTCCGCAATGTAAATCTCGGGATCTCCGCTTTGACTCGACATGAACGCAATTTCCGACCCGTCCGGCGACCATGCCGGCGAGCCGCTGGTGCCGCGAAACCGCGGAAAGGCCAGCAGCCGGTCGGACGCCGTCGAATACAGGCAGATCTGCGCCGAAGTCACGCCGCGGTATGGCTCAAAGCAAGTGAAGGCGATGCGCGTCGAGTCCGGCGACCAGCGTGGCGTCAGAGAAATCGACTTCAGGTGTGTCAGCTGATGCTGGTTCGCGCCGTCGTAATCCATCACCCAGATTTCCTTGTTTCCGCCACGCGCGCTCACGTATGCGATCTGTGTTTGAGCAATGCCCGTCTGGCCGCCGCTGAGCACTCCAATGATGTCGTCCGCGAACTGGTGGGCCATCTTCCGCACGTCCGCGTCGGTGGCCGCGCCCCGATAGATTTTTTGCAGCGCGAGCGGCGCTGAGGGATTATGAACGTCGGAAAGATATCCGCTGAAAGCAACTCCCGCACCATCCGTCGCGAGGTTTCCGTACGCCACCATATACGCGTTCGCGGGTGCCGCTACCCAGTCCTGCGCTTTCAGCTCGCTCGGTTGTCCAGGTACCGACGTCGGATAAAAGCTCGGGCTGACCATTTCCAGAATCCCGGAATATTCGAGATCCGACCAGACCACGTCGTGAAACGTCTTCGGCAAGGGTTGCGCAAACGTCGACCGCGCCGGAGTATCGGGCAATGCGAGCCGCACTTTCGTGACGCCCAGCCCGGTTCCGGTCTTAAACCAATCTTGCGCTGCCGCGGGCTGCCCGATTACAAGTAGCGACACCCAAGCAATCAGAATTAATGTCCAAATTGAACCTCGCGTAAAATCCCTGTCCGCCAATGGCCACCTCTTATGTATAGCGTCTCTATCTCATCTGTGATAATCAAACCAGAATTCCACGTTTACGTTCGATCCGGAATATTCTGGAGGCAGCGGCGCGAGAGGGCTCGATTCCTTCACTGCGCGCGTAGCCGAACTATCCACTGAATAGTTGTTGCTGGACTGCGTGATCTGTACATTCGTGACCGTTCCATTGCGCAAAATCGTGAAGACGACGATCACTCGCGGCGCTGACGCAAGGCCCGGGTCCACCGTCGATTGCAGCCAATTTCCGCTGATCCGGCGTTGCACGGCTTCGACGTACCAAGAAAACCGCGAACCGAAATCGCCGCCGCTCGTGCCCGTGAATCCCATTCCCGCCTGCGTATTTCCGGAGCCCATTGCGAAAGAGGTCGTCGGCACCGTCGGCGCGCCCCCGCCACCGTAGGGAATCGCGTTCTGCGGAGGAGGCGTGGGATTCTCAAGCACCTTGGAGGGCTTGGTAATGTATTTCCGGAGGCTTGTTCTTCTCGAACTTCGGAATCGGCACTGCATCCGGCGGAGGCTTCGGAGGCGCCACAGGCTCAGACTTGAAAAGCCCCTTCGATTCATCCACGACGCGATTCTCCGACACCACGTCGGGGCGGGGAAGCGGAATCGCCGGCACATTTCCGACCAAACCTACTGTGATCGAGCCACCCGGCCCTCCCCAGTTCGAGCCGTGATCGGAAAAAAAATAGCCAATCGCCGCCAGGATGCAGAAAGTCACGTGGCAAATCAGCGATATATAAAGAAACTGTTTCAGGGATTCATCAGGACGGTTTGCGGCAAGCGTTGTCATCTTACTGAGCCTGCGGTCTGTCGCTGAGCGGTTGCGTGACCACGCTCACATTTTGGATGCCCGCCTGTCGCAGAGCGTCAACAACCGTTGCCCAACTGCCAAACGGTACACTCTCATCGCACCGTACGTAGACCGCCTGCGTTTTCGGGTCGTGCGACTGCGCCAGCACTTGCTGCCCGACTTCGTGGATGTTCACGGGCTTATCGTTCAAGTAGACCCGCTGCCCGCGATCGATCGTTACCACCATGCGCGCCTCGGTCAGTTCTTTAACCGTTTTCGTTTTCGGCACGTTGACGTCGATGCCGGACTGCAGAATCGGCGCCGTGATCATGAAAATGATCAGCAGCACCAGCACCACGTCGATGAACGGCACCATGTTGATATCCGAAAGTGTTGTGCCGCTTTGTCGCTCGACGCTTGGCATGGTGGCGTTCTTTGAAATGTTCTACGAGTGGTACAAGGTCTCAACCTTGGAAACGAACTCCGCCGCGAAGTCATTCATCCGCGACGCGAGTCCGCGAATCCCGTGCAGGAAGTGGTTGTAAGCGATCAACGCCGGTATCGCGGCGAATAATCCCGCCGCAGTGGTCACCAGCGCCTCCGAAATCCCGGGTGCCACGGCGCGCAAACTGGCAGCGCCCGCATCTCCCAAACCGGAGAACGCATCCATCACGCCCCAAACCGTGCCGAAAAGCCCGATGAATGGCGAAACGGACGCGATCGTTGCCAGCGAGGACATTCCTTTTTCCAGGCGTCGCACTTCCTCGCCCGCCGCGACCTGCATCTCTACGCCTACGGCGCTGGCGTTTCGCAATTTCCCCGGTTCGCCGGTGCCGCCGCGAGTCCCTGGCCCGCCGATCTGCGATTCAAGCTCGCGATACCCCGCGGCGTAAACCGAAATCATGGGGGTAGTGCCCGCGCCCGCCCGCAACGTATTTGGATCGGAAAGCCCGCGGCCGGCCCGGAACATTTGCAGGAACTTGGACGTCTTGCCGTCCAACCCGCCCAGTTGTGCATATTTTTGAAGAATCAAAGCCCAAGAAAAAATTGAAAGCAGCAGAAGTATTCCGAGGATAACTCTCGCCACCCCACTCGTCTGTTCCAGAAGAGTGAGGGGGCTGGCAAAAAGGAGCAGCGCCAGGCCTGAAATTGTTTCCCCCTTCAACGAGAAATTTGCCGGGCAAAACTACCGTAGCACACGCACTGAGTACTTTCAATTATTCAGATGCATCTAAAAGCACTTAGGCTACCTTGAGCGCGACAAAAATAGTTCCGGCATGCGCGATTATTTCGTTTTCACTTCTGCGCATCTGTGCTATTTACGTTCGGTGGCAATGACGAATCCCTTTCATTTATCTCCCTTTCATATTTCCCCGTATAAGTTTTTTCGGCTTTTGAATTACACGGCCAGTTACTTTTAGCCGAATTCCGTCACGCAATCATTCACCCGATACGGGTGTTTTCGCATTTCCATTTGAGTCCAAGGAGGCTATATGAGCGAGCCCGCCGCACGGTCGGCAAGTCCCATCAAGGAGTTCGTCACGCATCACTACCGCCATTTCAACGCTGCTGTCGTCATCGACGCGTCTGAAGCCTACATGAAGCACCTCGCCGCCGGCGGAAAGATGTTCGTAACTCTCGCCGGCGCGATGAGTACGGCCGAACTGGGCCTGTCGCTCGCCGAAATGATTCGCCGCGACAAAATCCACGGCATCTGCTGTACGGGCGCCAATCTTGAGGAAGACGTCTACAACCTCGTCGCGCACGATCATTACAAGCGCGTCCCGCATTACCGCCATCTTTCGCCGCAGGACGAAGTCGATCTCCTCGAGCATCATCTCAATCGCGTCACCGATACCTGCATTCCCGAAGAGGAAGCCATGCGGCGAATCGAACGCGTCGTCATGGAAGATTGGTGGACGGCGGACAAGGCGGGGAAGCGCTACTTCCCGCACGAATTTCTCTTCAGAGTTCTGCGCGAGGGAAAGCTCAAGCAGCACTACCAAATCGATCCCAAGGACAGCTGGATGATGGCAGCGGCTGAAAAAAACCTCCCGATCTTTGTTCCCGGTTGGGAGGATTCCACTCTTGGCAACATGTTCGCCGCGCAAGTGATCAGCGGCAACGTGAAGAATGCAACGACCATCCGCGGCGGCATCGAGTACATGATCGAGCTCGCTCGCTGGTATACCGAAGTCGCGCCCAAGAACTCGCTTGGCTTCTACCAGATCGGCGGAGGCATCGCGGGCGATTTCCCGATCTGCGTTGTGCCCATGCTTCACCAGGATCTGAAGCGCCAGGGTGTGCCGCTCTGGGGCTACTTCTGCCAGATCAGCGATTCGACCACCAGCTACGGCTCCTATTCCGGCGCCGTACCCAACGAAAAAATCACTTGGGGCAAGCTCAGCGTCGACACGCCGCGCTTCGTGATCGAATCCGACGCCACAATCGTAGCGCCTCTAATGTTCGCCTACGTTCTCGGCTGGTAAAGTTTTTCTGGGAGTTCTTGGTGGACTCCGTGCCTCCTCAGTGTCCCGTGTGTTTAAACCGTTGTGGGGCACCAACCTTTGGACTATGAACGTATGTGCTAAACTCGTCTCTAAAGGCGATGAGCAGCGTATACGACATCGGAATCGAAGCTCTGGTGAAGGCTAACCCGGCCGCCATTCCCAACGGCAAAACCTTCTTCATCGAAACTTTCGGCTGCCAGATGAACGTCCACGACGCCGAAAAAGTCGCCGGTGTTCTCTTGGCCCGCGGTTATCACGCCCGCACCTTCCATAGCCGAAGCGGACGTGATGCTCTACAACACCTGCTCCATTCGCGAAAAAGCAGCGCAGAAGGTCTTTTCGCGTCTCGGCGCCTGGCGAGGAATTGCCGACGGCAAAATCATCGGCGTAATCGGGTGCCTCGCCCAGCAGGAAGGCGAAGAAATTTTCGAACGCGCTCCCTGGGTTAGCCTCGTGTGCGGTTCGGCGAGCTATCGCAAGCTGCCGGAGCTCGTCGCCGAACTCGAATCCGGCGGTCGCCGTGTCATGGGTCTCGATCTCGATACCGACGAAACGTTTGAGACTGAAATTACGCGTCGCGACAACCCTCTCCGCGCCTACATCACGATTATCGAAGGCTGCGACTACGCCTGCTCCTACTGCGTCGTGCCTCACACGCGCGGTCCCGAGCGCAGCCGTCCAAGCGACGCTGTCCTCGCCGAGGCGCGCCGCCTTGCCGAAGCCGGCTACACCGAACTTCAGCTCCTGGGCCAGACCGTGAATTCTTATCGTGATCCGTCGCCCCGCGGACTCGGCTTCGAAGGCATTCTTCACGAAGTCGCTGCCATCGCTGGCATCCGCCGCGTCCGCTTCACCACGTCGCATCCAAACGATTTCCATCGCGAGATCGTCGATGCCATCGACGATACCCCGGCTCTCTGCGACCACATCCACTTGCCGGTTCAATCCGGCTCCACGCGCATCCTCCGCGAAATGCGCCGGACGTACACACGCGAAGAGTATCTTGAGAAAATTGCGTGGATTCGCGCCGCGAAGCCGCCCCATCAGCGTTACCACCGACATCATCGTCGGCTTTCCTGGCGAGTCCGAGTCGGACTTTGAAGAATCGATCACACTGCTCGACGAAGTCGGCTATGACGGTGTCTACGCCTTTACCTACTCGCCTCGCCCGAACACCACCGCGAAATCGATGCCGGACGCGATTCCTGAAGAAGAGAAGTCGCGCCGCCTGGCGATCTTGCAGGACCGCCAGCGTCAAATTCAAATCGCCCGGAATGAAAAACTCGTCGGCGCCGAATTCGAGGTCATGGTCGATACCCACCACGCCGCGCGTTCGCAATGGGCGGGCCGCACTTCCAGCAATCTGATCGTTAATTTCAGTTCTCCGCATCAAAATCTTCTGGGAGAATACGTTCAGACACGCATCACGCGCGCCGCGCCGTTCAGTCTCGTCGGCGAGCACGTCGCCAAGCAGATCGATTGATCGAGCGGAGGCCGCATGGAACTCGAAGTTAAGATTCGGGGGCTGATGATGGATCCGGCGACCAACACTCCCGTGGTGGTCCTCCAGGAAACGCACGGCTCGGGCGTCTTGCCGATCTGGGTCGGCGTTCCGGAAGCGCAGGCCATCGCCCGCGAAATCGAAAAAATCGAAGCTCCGCGTCCGCAAACGCACGATCTGCTGAAAAACGTCCTCATCGGACTCGACGTGCGCGTCCAGAAAGTCGTGGTCTCCGACCTGAAGGAAGACACCTTCTACGCGCTCATCTGGATGGAGCGCGACGGCCA
Source organism: uncultured Acidobacteriota bacterium (assembly GCA_963800535.1). Taxonomy (GTDB): domain Bacteria; phylum Acidobacteriota; class Terriglobia; order Acidiferrales; family UBA7541; genus Palsa-295. The sequence continues at coordinate 230,598 of CAWDBK010000002.1, read as the reverse complement.
GACCATTTCCCTGGATTCGCGCCCGAGCGACGCCTTGGCGCTTGCCCTGCGCCTGGACTGCCCGATCTTCGTCGAAGATCAGGTGCTCAAGAGCTCAAGTAAAGCCGGAATCGTCTCCGAAAAAAGCTCCAACGAAGAGCTCCGCAAGTGGCTCGAAGGCCTGAACGACGACGACCTCGGCCGCTACAAGATGTAATTTGCGGATTTCGCGCCAACCGCAGCACAGCGTTCAAGTCAGCAGCGTCCGAATGTCAGAATCGCAGAAGTGGAAGAACCACGCCGTGCTTCTGAGCCACGTAAACCAGCGCTCCAGAAAATCCGTCCTGCGCGCAGTGCTGGATAATCCCGGGCCGCAGGCTCTTTCGTAGTACCGCCAATATCCCAAAGAATGATCCGTACACGGAAATAACCAGCATTCCTTTCCAACCCTGGTAGCCATGTGCGAGTCCAAAGACGATCGCTTGCAGCACCACGGCTGCAAGCACGCTTTGGCTCCAGGCGGCAAACTGCCGCATGAAATATCCGCGAAAAATAATCTCCTCGCAGAACCCCGCGAGCACCGCCAGCACCACGAACACACACGTTTCCCGCAACGTGGTCGGGTACATCGCCTTAGCCGCATCGACTCCGCTGAAGTGCAGCACGAAATGCGCGAACGCCAACAATGTAACGACTGCCGCCCAGAGCAGCAAAACGCACGCGATATCGATCAGGAAATCGCTGAATCGCAGCCACCGCCCGCCAATAATCTCGCGCAGCGGCACGCCATAGAGAAAGCGGCAGAAAAGCCAAATGTACGCCAGCATCGCTAGCTCGTAAAACATCGTCAGAATGTACGTCGTCATACGGCTCGCGCCCGCCGTCTGTCCCGGCTGCACCGGCATGTGCACAAACTGCGGCAAAATCGAGAATCCGACGATCACCAGTAGCAATACAACGGTGTGCCAAACCGGTGCGATCGCTTTCGGCTGTGGGAAGGAGGGCGATGTCACCGGCGTCAGTTGCGGTTGATCGATACTCTCGGTCATCAATGGTTTTACGCTTCTCCGCGCCGCAGTGTATCACTCTTACTGAAAGAGACACCCAGCGCGATGCCTCCAGGCGAGTGGCCGGCATTTGTCAAATTTTGCTTGCGTTCATTACTCCAGAATAGGTAGAGTGGGCGCTACTCGTAGTGGCGAAGGGGCCTGCCAGGCTCCACATATAGTTCCGGGGTTGCCACGCGGGTCTGAGGGGGCGGCGGTTTGACCTGCGTCCTATCCATTGCCAATCAAAAGGGCGGAGTTGGGAAGACCACTACCTCTATCAATCTTGCCGCCGCGTTAGCAATCAAGAAAAAACGCACCCTGCTCATTGATCTCGATCCTCAATCCAACGCCTCGATCGCATTTTTCTCGTCCGACGAAATCCAGGGCACGATGTACGACATCTTCGCCGAGCATCCCGTGGAAATGGCGAAGATCATTCGCCCGACGAAAGATCCGAATCTCCACGTCGCGCCCGCCCGGCTCGCACTTGCCAGGCTCGAGCAGCAGCTCGCCGGCCAGTTCGATGCTCCGTTCAAGCTCAAGGACGCTCTCGCCCCCGTCCTGAAGAATTACGATTACATAGTTCTCGACACGCCCCCCGCCCTCGGTATTCTGACCGTCAACGCGCTGGTCGCCTCGACTCATCTGCTCGTTCCCATCCAGGCCGCCTACTTCGCCATCGAGGGCACGGACGACCTGCTCGAAACCTACGGCCGCATCCGCTCCCGGCCGAATCCGGATCTGAAAGTTCTCGGTGTGGTCATCACGCTGTTCGACAAGCGCACCAACATCTCGCGCGACACGCACGAACAGATCCGCGCCACATTCGGGAACGCGCTCTTCAAGACTCGCATCAGTAAAAACGTTCGCTTGGAGGAAAGCCCAGCCTACAAGGAAACTGTTTTTACCTACGCGCCGAAATCTTCCGGCGCCGAGGAATACAAAAAGCTCGCTCAGGAGGTATTACAACGTGTCGAAGAGGATCGGGTTGCCCGTCACTCTCAAGATGCGGCATGACGCGCATTATGTCGAAACGCTGACCAGTTTTAGTGGCGCGTCGGTGGGGCGTATGATCCCGATCGACAAGATCCGGCCCAACCCCGATCAGCCCCGCAAACACATCGGTGACGTTCGCGAACTTACGGATTCGATCCGGCAAAAGGGCGTCCTCGAACCCCTGCTGGTTCGCTATATGCCGCGCGAAGACGTGTATCACATCATCTCCGGTGAACGCCGCTTCCACGCCTCGCAAGCCGCCGGCCTGCACGAGCTGCCGTGCATCGAGAAGATCGCCGACGACGCCGAAACTCTCGAGCTCGCCCTGATCGAAAACCTGCAGCGCAAGGATCTCACGCCGTTCGAGGAAGCCGACGGCCTCCAGCGTCTCGCGGATCAGTTTGATTACACGCACGACGACATTGCCAAGAAAATCGGCCGCGCACGCTCGTCCGTCACGGAAACAATGTCGATTCGCGTGATTCCCGACGACGTCCGCCGCGACTGCGTCGAGAAGGGAATCGTTTCGAAATCGCTCCTGCTCCAGGTCTCGCGCCAGCCCACCGAAAAGAAAATGCGCGAGATGGTGCAGCGAATCGTTCAAGGTGGAATGACTCGAGATGAAGCCCGCCGCGCGCGAAAGGACGAAACCGAGTCCGCTCCCCGGCCCCAGCCCTTCACCTTCGACTTCCAATCCGAAGACGGTTCCTACCGCCTGAAACTGCAATTTCGCAAAAGCCACGTCAGCGACGAAGAATTGGCCGCCACCCTGCGCGCCGTTCTGCGCCGCATCGAGTCCGGCTCAATCTCATCATCCGCCGCGTAGCGCTTCTAAGTGGCAAAGACACTCATGTCTGTGCTCCGGCGAAGAAAGTGTCGCCAAAGGCACGCGTACGCTCGCTGCAATGAAACGCTTTAGGCTACTCGTCTAGGCCTTCATCGCCTCCATCTTAGCGGCCAACTCCACGAAATCCTTCGCCACCACATCAAATCCAGCCAAGACCTCCGCCGAAGCCGGCGCCGGCTTCCGATCGGGCCCGCCCTCAAGCGGCCGCGGTACATAACCAGTCTTCAATTCCAGCGCTTTCGCCGCGTCCAAATCCAACGGATGCGCCGCGCACATCATCACCTCACCCGGCTTGCAACTCAGCAAATCCACCGCGCCCAAATACACCTCCGGGTCAGGCTTGAAATGATGAAATAAATCCGAACCAAACACCGTGTCCCACGGCAGCCCGGCAAACTTGGCCATCTCCACCAGCAGCGATACGTTCCCGTTCGACAACGTCGCGATAATGTAATTCTTCTTCAGCCGTGTCAGCCCTTCCACCGCATCTGGCCATCCGCTCAGCCGGTGCCACACATTCGTCCATTGAACTTTTTCCTCTTCGGTCAGCGTGATGTTGTACTGCTTCAGCAAGTCTTCCAGGATCATCCGGTGCAGCCCGTCGAGCTTCATCCAGGGTAACTCGCCCTTGCGCACCCTATTCATGGAAGGCCCGTAGCCGGCGCGCCACTGATCCGCGAACTTGCCCCAGTCAATGTTGAGATTTTTCTCTTTGCCCCACCGCTCGCCTTCGCGGACAATCGATCCCCGCCAATCAACAACGGTCCCGAACGTATCGAACACCAGAGCCTTGACCCCAAGCGCCCCGGCAGCAGACCTCGCTCCAGCCGCGCGCGCCCTCGCATTCACCGCACCGCCCATCGTCAACGCCGCCATCCCACCCAGCGCCACAGACCCGCCGATGAAGTCCCGTCGCCGCATGATGTGTTTCTCCTTAGAAGCCATAGGCGCGACAAACTTACGTCCATTCAAGCAAGTCCCGCAGGGACGGTTGAATACCGCTGAACCCTGGGCATTGATCCAACGATCGAGACGACTGCAACATCGAGACGGGTACGACTGACATAATGTCGAACTCTACTGCGCTGCCCGCTCCCCATGCTCCCGATACGTCCCAAACTTCTCCGCCACCGGCTTCAGCGTCGGATAAAACTGCACAAAACTATGCTCCACCGCCGCGTTCGCCTCATGGCACGCAAAACAATCCTGCTTCAGGTGCACCGACGCGGTCTTGTCATCGGCCCCGAAATTGAAATAGGCCCACGTGTCGGGATACCGCTTCGAGTCCTTGACCTCGACACCCAACCCCATCAAGTCGATTTGAAAGTGCCCGCTCTTGTTAATCGAGCCCTTGGTTTGCTGCTCGCGATCCTCCACCACAAACCACGTGCCATCCGGCCATTTAGCGCTAGCCACAAACGCGTGGTACGCCCACTGCGGCACAAACACGTTCGTGAACATCTCGTGGCTGCCAGGCGCAGGGCTGTAATTCATCCCCAGCCCCGACGAAAGATAAATCCACTCGCGGTATCCCTCCGGCCGCAGCAGCTTGTCGCCTGAAAACTCCGCCCGCGGCTGATCGACGGTCTTCTCGCCCGCAACCGCCCGCCCCAGTGCCGCCCCCATCAAGACAACTGCGCTAAACAAAATGGCGCGCTTCATATCGCTCACTTTCCCTTCGCGTCGTTCAGCGAATTGTAAATTGTCTCAATCCAAGCGTCGGTGCTCACGAACGACCCGGAATACCTCTGCCACTGCGCCAGGAGCTTCTCGCTCTTCATCTGTTCCAGCGTCTCGTGCCGGCCCACCGCCGCCTCCACCACCGCCATCGTGTCCTTCATCATTTTCGTGTACGCCCGCAAATCCTCCACGGTCGACAAATCTCCGTGCCCCGGAATTACTTTCGTATCTGCCGGTGCCGTCGCGGCCGCTTTTTCGCACGCCGCTATCATCCCCTGCACGCTTCCGCCGCCGTTCAAATCGACAAACGGGAACCCGTACCGCACGAATTCATCGCCCATGTGCAGCACATGGTTCTTCGTGAAATAAACCACGCTGTCGCCGTCTGTATGCGCGGCCGGAAAGTGCGTCAACTCCACCGCCTCGCCGTTAAAATGCACTGTAAGCGTGTCGCCGTAGGTGATCATTGGCAGGCCAAGCGTGGCCATCGCCGGCTGCTGTATGTGAATCGCGCCGCCCGGACCATTCCCGATCGAGCTGCCGCCTTCCAGCCGCTTCCGCAAATTCTCGTTGGAAATGATCGTCGCGCCGCGCGCGCCCCATGCTGGATTTCCGTCGGAGTGGTCGTAGTGGTAGTGCGTATCGATCGCAAACCGCACCGGCTTGTCCGTGATTCCGATCCCCTTCAAAGCCGCCGCAATCTTGTCCGCCAGCGGCGCGAACTCCACGTCCACCAGCAGCACTCCGTCGTCGCCGAGCGAGGCAGCAATGTTCCCGCCCTCTCCCTGCAGCATGTAAATATTTCCGGAGACCTTGCTGATTTTAATCTCGACCTTCGAAAAATCCTGCGGGGCCTGCGCCAAAGCGGCACAAGGCACGAACAGAAGAATAGCAACCAGAAGCGTTCGCATCGACACCCTCACCCCCTTTGAAAAGTGCGGGCATCTTATCACGCTTGCACTGGATGGAAGTTACTGCCGGCTATCCTCTCGCTGCACCTTCACGTCTCGGTGGCCAATCCGACTTTCTTCCTCACTCGAAGCTGCTATCCTAGGCAAGCCATGGAACTCACGCCGCAGCAGCTGACTGTCCTCACGCGCCTGCAACAACGCGGCTTCGAAATTGTTGCCTTTCCCATGTACGAATCCTACGTTGGCGTCCGGAAGGGGAACTGTGGCGCCCTCCTCGCTCCGGCTGGCTCCGAAGGCTTTACCCTGTACGGCGAACCGTCTTACCTGGTCGCTGGAGGGCTCAGCGCCCGCACAATCCAGTCAGACGGCCACTGGTTCGTGCGCAAAAAGGACAAACTAGCCGCGAGTCCCGAACGCACCGCCGAACTCGAATCCTTCGCCGCCGAACTTGCTGACGCGCTTCTCCCCGTGGTCTGATCGACAGCTCTTCCATCCGATTCGGGACTCTTTTGTGCTGGAAGCATTGGCGCAGGGTGTGAACTAGTAAGATACGTAGCCAACCATGACCCTGGGAGTCCGGCTATCCTGAATCGGTCAGCCGATGAAAACCGTCTTCATCATCGCGGTCCTTGTCCTCGCAGGCGCTGCCGTTATCGGAGGCTACCAAATCGGCTCGCTCTATCTCGTGAACATGGAGCTCGCCTCCGACCTGAAGGATCTCTCGTCGCTGACTGGCACGCGCATCGGCCTGGTCGAATCGCGGTCCGTCGACGAGATCCGTCGCCTGGTCATCGAGCACGCCGCCGACCACGGAATTCACCTCGAGCCGGAGCAGGTCAGCGTCGAGCGCACCGGGGAAGGGAAGGACGGCACTATTTTTCTATCGACAAAATACGACGCCCACGTCAACCTATTCGGACTCGATCTGACTTTCCACTTCAACGCTGCCAGTCCCCGCAATTCATGACCCTTCGTCGCGCTTCGATCGCTCTTACTAGTCGTTCCATGACTCTCGCCCGCAATACAGAAAATCCCCTGAGACTGCTAATGCCTTCCCCCAATTTCCCATCTCGTTGACACCTCCTACTCTGGCACTGGGAGGGTCCCATGCAGAAGAGGTTTATCGCAGTCAGTACAGTGGTGGTTGCACTCGCACTTGTTCTGGCGTTCTCGGCTTGTAGCGCTCGCGCCGATTCTATTCATTCGCAAGATCTCAAGCTCGATTCATCCGGTCGCCCTGGGGATTTGTGCGGTGTGAACTGCATTCTCGATTCAGTTTTCTTCGGAAACGAAGGAGAAATCTTGACGCTGCTTTCAAAGGGGCATGTCGAGGTTTCGAAGAATGCTCTCACGGCGTGGGAGAAAGATTTGTCACGCCATCCGGACGGTCCGCTGGGTTTCCCGATCGCGTCTCATTTCACACATCGCGAAGGTGACGGCGGTCCTCGGTCCACGCCCGTGCCTGAGCCGGCTTCTTGGTTCTTGGCCGTGATGGGACTGACAGGCCTCATGCTCTACGGGAAAACTCGGCGTCGCAATCCGCGTTTTCCAGGCGTCGCCGTCTAACCGCTACCGTCAGGGCGGGTATTCATCTGCGAGGTGCCTTGCTAATGGGCGAAGCGGATCCGAGCGCCCGGTTTGACCAGTTTTTACTTCTCGAATCTCCTTAAAATCTCCACAGGCATCCACCCTTGCACTCTCGCTCCTGTGTACTAAGATGGTTGAGCCATGCAAAAGTGTCTGCTATCGGGCGATGGCGTGGCGGGCCCGGCCTGCCAGCCACGCATACCTGCGGTCGGGGCCACGCGCCTCTCGGGTGCTCTTGGTCTGGTAAGGCGTCAGCGCTGCGGGCGGACTGATTTGTCCCTCGCGCCCGTGTCTGGGTGGCAATTTCTTCCGAATTTCTATTCGACACACGTGTCGAATAGAAATTCCCGTAACTCGTTGAATCGACACGATCGGTGTCAGTTCTATTCGACACAAAACCCAGGGGACTCCCAGCAGCCATGAGCCTGCCCTCCGCTGCTCCTCACCGCGATCCCTACGATGTTATCTGTATAGGTGCCGGGCCCACCGGCCTCGCTTGCGCCATCGAAGCCAAGCGCGCGGGCATGACCTCGCTCGTCATCGACAAGGGTGCACTCTGCAACTCGCTCTACCATTACCCCGTCAACATGCTCTTCTTCACCACGCCAGAGCGAATGGAAATCGGCGATCTTCCGCTCACCACGACTGGTGGTAAACCCACGCGCGCCGAGGCCCTGAAATACTACCGGCGGGCGGTCGAGCACTACCGCCTCGACACACAGCTCTATCAGCACGTCACTGAAATTAAGGGACACGACGATGCCTTCATCGTTGAGACCCGCGACGAGCAGGGCGTTCGCCACGAATATCAGGGCCGAAAGATCATCATCGCCACCGGATACTACGATCGACCGAACGCGCTCAACATTCCCGGCGAGAATCTTCCGCACGTCTCGCACTACTTCACGGATCCGCATCCGTACTGGAATCAGGACGTTGTTGTAATCGGTGGAAAGAACTCCGCAGCCGAAGCCGCACTGGGGCTTTTCCGCGGCGGTGCCCGCGTCACGCTTGTGCACCGTCAGCCGGACATGGGCAAGACCCTGAAATATTGGGTCAAGCCGGACATTGAAAACCGCATTCGTGCCGGCGAAATCCACGCCCTCTTTTCAACGTCTGTCACGCGCATCGAACCCGAAAGAGTCTGGGTGAAAACCTCCGGCCCCGAGACAAGTATTCCTGCAGCGCAGGTCTTTGCCATGACGGGCTACCACCCGGACTTCGAATTCCTCGAGCAGCAGGGAATTCGACTCGATCCCGAAACGCGCCGGCCTGAGGTCAATCCTGATTCTCTGGAAACGAACGTGCCGGGTATCTACGTGGCGGGTGTCGTTGTCGGCGGCCTGAAAACATCCGATATTTTCATCGAGAACGGTCGTTTCCACGGCCGCCAGATCATCGCGGCCATGACCGGCAAGGGAAAACTACCGGAGGCAGCTCCAGTCGCGGCTCCCGGTGAGTAGCGTCCAACGCGAATACGGTTGTTCAGTGAAGTCGTCGCGAAACTGCAAATTGCCAGCCATCGGCGACTTTGCTAAAGTGAGTGCAGATGCCATCCATCGTCGGTGAAGTCGGCGCAGTCTTTGTTACGCTGGCCAAAGGTTTCAGCGTTACCCTCCGTACCATGTTCAAAAAGACGACCACGGAAGCCTACCCGGACGTTCCAGCCAGCGTGCAACCGCGTTATCGTGGAATCCACGTCCTGCAGCGTGACGAAAACGGCTTGGAGAAATGCGTAGGTTGCTTTCTCTGTGCTGCCGCTTGCCCGGCGAATTGTATCTACATCGAGGCCGCGGAGAACACCGACACGCAGCGAATGTCCGCGGGAGAACGCTACGCCAGCGTCTACAACATCGATTATTCCCGCTGCATCTTCTGCGGCTATTGCGTCGAAGCGTGCCCCACGGACGCCATCACCCACGGTCATAGCATTGATCTTGCACCGTACGACATCAACGCACTGATCTACCGCAAAGACCAACTTCTCGAACCCTGGCCACCGCGTAATAACGCAGCTCGCTCCTAGCGCTCGTCTGCGGTGCTGTCACGGGCCGCTTCAAAGAACTTTCGCATCACCGAAGCCGAACCGCGTACAACGCACACCCGCCTGCCGATTCCTCGTCTCGGAATCAGTTTCTCGTTCCCCTAAACCCCCATTGTCCCCAGGTCCACCCGCCGAAGCGTCTCCCCATCAAAATAACCCCGCCTCTCAACTCAAAACGTCTTCGTAACCCAGCGACAATCCAGCCATCACCCTCCATCGATCCGCCTCGATAACCCCTCCGAATGAATAGCTTACTCTGGGCAAAAGACGATTCAGTTTAGGCCACGACATTCGGGGTGCTGAACGAGCCGAGCAATGACGGCGATCTTTATCGGCGACGTGCGCGCTCGGGAGGCGTATGCCGTGCGATGAGAAGTTGAAGCTGAGTGTGGCGCGGAGCGGGAATTGCATGCGGAGGCTAACTTGACTTGTTTATTTGATGAGTCTGGTCAATGCGCGGGAGCGGGGCGGCGCGGAGGCGCCGGCGATTATGAGGCCGTATATGTCGTCCTACGATACCGGAGAGATTCTGTCGGCGGCGTGCGAAGTACCGCTACGCGAGCTGCTTGGCAACTGCAACCGTCGCGTAGAACAGCACTCTTGCTACGTGAGTCGGAAGAAGAAGTCCCAGCGCGCGGATCGGTTCCGCATCAAAAGAGGCACCCGCCGTCGTTGGCGTGCGAGCATCGCGAACTGGATTTACATCGCGAGGCGACGTACGCGCCGTTCGACTCACGACCCTCCGGACAGCGGCCGGCGGACCAACTCCTTTCTCTCCGCAGCGACGCTCTCCGAGAGGCTCAACGCCGGCTCCACTGGCCGCAGCAGCTTGTGCGAGCAGAGGCGAATGACTCAGATCCGGCCGATGTGGCCGGGCGAAATCCGCGTCGTCAGAAGAGGTGGCCGCGTCTTGAAGAGCCGGCGGTGTTTGCAAATTCGGCCCCGTACCTCGGCATTCAAAGGCTTCGGATTGGCCGATCTCGAACGCAATCGATAGCTGCCTCGAAACGGGAAGGAGACTGGACACTACGGATTCTTCAAGCGGCAACGCAGGCACAGAAGCATCCTGCTCGACGGCGTGATGTGCGGCGCGCCTCCATTCAAGTATCGTCCGCGCGAGGCGGGCATCCACTTCGCTGTCGATCAGCTCATTCAGAATCTGGTGAAATTGTTTGCGCAGGTTCGCCGCCACGTTCAAGCGCGACAGCTCCAAGCTTTCGAGCGACGCCTTCGAACAGTTCGCAAGGTAGTCCATCGGTGGCCGCGTTGCGCCCATGGTATTTCCTCCAAGTGTGTTCACTGAAAAAAATGCAAACGATTGATTCGCGAGGCGCGGAGCGTAGCACAACAGAAAAGTCGCGCAATGGTACCCCGGTAGCGGTACTTGCCTTTGCGGGGCGCGGACGACACGCGTCGAGAGTTCGGTCGCGCTGAGTCGGACCTGGAGCGTCGGGAGGTGGTGATGCACGGTGCGGTTTCGATCTGCAATTCTGCGGTCGCTGCCGATCGTATGGACCGCGCGCGGCGGGCGCCGCTCGAAAAACGCCGCAGATATAACCGTCTCTACATGCGCGCCTGGCGCACACATCCCGCGAATATTACCGCCGAACGTCAGAATCGCGCGCGATGGCATTACCAACGGAAGCTGCGCGAAGCACTGCAACGCACGGAGGATTCGGACAAGAAAGTGAATCCAGTTTGCGGATTTTGCCGCAAGCAACAGCCGGTAACCAAAGTATGGCGTCTCGAGATTCGCGATTTGGCGCCGCGTGGGTACGTGGAAGTGCGCGTTCCGTACTGCGGTGAGTGCTGACCATGCGCTCTGGAAGCTTTCGGCAGTCTAGATTTCCACGTGTCGGCCTCAAAAAGCGCGGCGTGATGCGGTCCCAGCCATGAGAGGAAAGGATTACAACGCAGGGTTGCGGGGCGTGCTTTTTGAAGCGCGGCATTACGAGCGCATGGGCGCGGCTCTTTGGCTCTATGGCTGGCTGGTCCTGCGGCAGACGCGTCAGCAGGACGGCGTCGGCTGGGTGCTGGGCGGGTCGCCGATCAGCTATCGCGAGATTGAGGAAGAGACCGGCTTCAACCCGCGAACGCTCGAGCGTTGGATGGGCGTGCTGCGTCGCCACGGCTACGTCCAGACGCAATCGGTTCCAGCGGGAGTGATCGTGCGAATCACGAAGGCCAAGAAATTTCCATGGGGCGCCCGCAACTCCGGGGCCCCTCCCCGCACTTTTGCGGGGACTTGCCCGCAATTTCGCGGGGCAAATAAGCGAGATCCGCTGTGGAATCATGAGCCTGCAGCCGGGATAGGTAGTTCATCTGTAGAACGATCTAAAGAAAGGCCAAAGAACCCGGATTCCCACAAGGATTTCCACAATCAAAATCAGCCCCATACAACAGGACTGCTGAACGGAAACCAAAATCCTTCCCACCTAAGTTCGATTCGAAATCGAAGTACGGAAACGGATTTGCCGAACCGCCCGCACTTTCAGCGGGAGCGCCAATTCCTCGATGAAGCGCGCCTGCGATTGCAGTTGCTTCGTGCCGAGCGTGAAGAAGCCGTGCGCCGCGAGCTCGCGGTGGGCACTGGACCGGAGGTAGATCAACGATGAACACACGCGGTGGATTGCGGAAAGAAGTAGGTCACGGCGGGAAAATTCCGGCGGGCTGGCGAATGGCGTGGTATGAGCCGCGCCGTCGCGTGGGCGTGTACTACCCTGCGCCGCTGCACTGGTTGCTACGCGCCGTGCGCGAATTTGTTTATCGCATTCGCGCGGCGGTCGGCTCGCCCGAGATCGAATGCCTGCAGATTTTCGAGATGCAGCGGGCACAGCGTGACCGTGAGCGCCTGGCCGACGAGTACGCGCGAGGCTACCTGGCAGGCTGGCGCGAGTGTTTTCAAGCCTGCCTGGCGGCGGTGGAAGGAGAGCTCGCGCAGTCGAGCGACGTCTGGGAAATCGGTGCATTGCTGGCGGACTCGACCGGGCCGCCCAAGGAGAACTGAATGGTGCGTTTCCACGGGAACGATCGCGGAACATGAAACCCTCCGACATTTTCGACGACTGCTTCCGTCGTTACCACGGCCTGCGAGAGTGGTTGGCGGACTCGACGGGGTCCATTCGTTCGCTCGATTTCGAAAAGAGCTCGGCGGGTTATCTCTGGCGTCCAGACCGCGCGCGCGCCTGCGATTACATCGCGGACTTCGAGCGTATCGGGCGACACTCTTTGCGCCGGCCCGAGTGGAAGGGGCGCCTGAAACTTTTCAACGTGCATTTCGTGCGCGGCGCGGAATACCGTCGTGCGGTCCGGCTGGTGGGAGTGGGCGAATCGACGTTCGACTACTGGTATCGCGAAACGAAGCGCGCGGTGGGCAGGGAATTCGATCGCGCGGGTCTGTATCCGCCGTGGCGCTATTTCAACGTGCGGTGAAGGCGAACCGGCGGCGGCTAGTGGAGTTCGCCGGGCGGAAAAAGGTTTTAGCGATTTTTGTGCGTGCCGACCAGCAAGCTGCGAATCAGGGGAATTCCCATAGTGAATGGAACGAAGAGAAGATGCTTTAACAAACTCGAGCGCTGCTCCAAGCGGTCGCGCGCCACGTCGGATTCGTTCTTTTTCGCCGACACGACGGCATTGATGTACTTCAGAAAATCCACGCCGCATTTGTCGCACGCGCCACCGTGCCGCTGCTCGTGATGGCACGAAGGGCATTCGAAGCGCAACGTCATGTGGCAACGCGGGCAGAATCGCGCGACATCGCGAGCTTCGGCCCCGCATTTAGGGCAGTTCATAGCTCCATTTTAGCGGGAACGATGCGGGTGAAGCCTCAGCATCAAGCAGCATGCTTCCTCAACGTTACCCCCGGACGGCGTCTTTAGGCTCGGTGATGACTGATACTTCGCAGGCAGTCATCGTGGGGGCCAGCTGATAGATTGCCCGCGCTTACTTGCTCGGGCGGTAGGGTACGTTGGGTGTGTAGCGCGATGGCTTCTTGCTGGTCCCGTCGCAACCGGCCCGGGCATTCGGCGCCAGCAAACGTACCATATGGCCCAGACGTTCCTGGCGGAAGGGCTTCGCCATGCAAACCACCGCGCCGAGCGAGTGCGCGTTGGCGTAGTCGCTGGGATAAGCGGAGCTGGTCAGCAACATCACCGGAATCGTCTTCAACCTTGGCGTACCCTTCACGTGCGCGCAAAGCTCGTAACCGGGCAAATCTTCGCCTTCGATTTCCGCGATCAGCAACGCCGGCGTAAACATGTTCAGTACGTGGTGCGCCTCGGGCGCACTCGACACCGCGATCACATCGTAACCCTCGGTGGTCAGATAGGCTTTCAGCGATTCGCGCATCGTCAGAGCTTTATCGACCACCAGCACGAGCGGCCGCTTCGAACCCAGATCCCGCGAATAGTCCGGCTGCACTGCCGCGGGGAGCGATTTGTCCTGGAGCTTTCGCCCGCAGGAATCGATCATCTCTCCGGCGCCGGACTTGAACATCACGGCCACGGAATAGCGCCCGTCGGGCATCTTCGTAACCCGAGCCACTCGGCCCGTTTGCTCAGCCTGCGCGGCGACCGGCGATTTGCTGTACGGGAAGGTTACGGCCACCATCATGGCAACTTGAAAGGCGGTAGAATTCGTCGCGAACAGCACGCCGCCACGCGACACGTCGAGCGTAGTGGAGATTTCATCCGGGCCGCCATCGGTTACGTCGATACTGCGGACGCGGACTGGCGCCGAGATCAGCGCGCGGCGCCGGCAGCGGCGCTCGCCGCGCGTCGTGGTTGGAGGTTCAGCTTTGGGCTGTGCGTTCGCTGCGGCTTCGGCGGCATTTGGAATTCCGAACGGCGGGTTGCCGCCGGGATTCTGCTCGGGCAATGGGAATTTGAACGTATCGCTCATTCTGGCTTCGCCTCTTCGTGTTCGCGTGCTTATCCGAAGCACAACTCTAGCGGGCAGGGCGCGCTTCCACAGTAGAGGCAACGGTTCATTCGCTCAGTACCGGGGTCGCCCGTTTCAGCGGTACTTCCGTACCAAGGGATTCGTGGTACCCGACTAGCGTTACCAGGGAGTGGCCACCTGCTCCGGAGGCTGGATCCACGTAGCCTGAATCTCGACGATCTTGCCCTGTTCCACGGCAAAGAATTCGCAGACCACGGTATCGCCGCGATCTGATTTGGAGCCCGGCGGTGGCTGTGTGCGGCTGCTTCGAAAACGCACCAGAGCCATGGCTGCGCCGTGTTCGGTGTCCACCACGGGATAGCGGCGGTCGTAGATCGTCGTACCTTTGAAGATCGCCAGGTCGAACTGCTGGCCGGCGCTAATGGCTCCGTGATTCGGCGTGGCCACGTTGGTGGCCTGTATGCCGTTTTCCACGCGCAGCGTTTCGGGCAGCAGCGGGGCGCGGATGTAGTCCGGCGTGCCTTCGGTTTGAAACGCGCGGAAATAAGCATCGGCAGCGGCCATCAGCTCGAGGCGGGAATTCTGCTCGGCCGGCGCGATTTTGCGCGTGAAGCGCGCCGAGGGCTGCACCAGCTTCTCGGGGGCGCAGAAGACGGATTTCTCGCCTTTGTGCACCAGGATGCTCTCGATTTCCGTTACCTTGCGATTTTCCACTTTCAGCCGCGTGGCTACGATCGCCGGCACGCCGTTGTCCGTGACCACGGCGTCAAGACCGATGCCGCCCGACTCCGGATCATCGATTTCCAGGCGATACGTCGGCGCGCCGCCGGTGCGCCACAAGCCCTCACCGATTTTCACGATCGAGCCAGTTTCGGTGTATTTCGCGTCGGGCGCCAGTGGCAGCAGCGACGGATTGTGTCCCTCAAGCGCCTTGAAATAGAGGTCCGCGATCCCTTTCAGACATTCGCGATCGCAATTGTATTTCGCCGCCTCCTGCGCGTCCGTGGTCGCGGCACGGGTGTGTGGCGCTGTCACTGCGACTCCCAGGCCTGCCGCCGTCATTGCCGCGATTGTCGCGAACAACTTGCGCAGCGTCTTTCGTATCGTTCTCCGTGTCATGGCTCGTCGCCTCCGGTTCAACCGTCAGCCCTTCGCGAGCGCGCATCTTATCCGCCGCGATGTGCGTTTGCAACGCTGCGCCGCGCATGGAATTCCGCACCGGGCCAATGTGGCCCGACCCTACCGACCGCTGGTTGCCGCTCGTTTGGCGCAGATTTGGTTGGCATGTGCGAAAATTTCGTCGATGACGTTCGAACTTCAACCGACGCTTCGCGGCGAACTCGTGGTGCTACGCCCGCTCCGCGCCGGCGACTGGGATGCTCTCTTCGCCGTGGCCTCCGACCCGCTCATCTGGGAAGTGCACCCGCAGCCGGATCGCTACAAGGAAGAAGTATTTCGCGAATATTTTCGCGGCGCCATGGAATCCGGCGGCGCGTTTCTGGTGCTGGATGCCAAGGCCGGTGAAGTGATCGGCTCGACTCGCTTCTACGAATACCGTGAAGCCGAGAGCGAGATCGAAATCGGCTGGACGTTCCTGGTCCGCTCGCGCTGGGGAGGCTCCTACAACCGCGACATGAAGCGCCTGCTGCTGCGCCACGCCCTGCAGTTCGTGGAAACGGTTGTCTTCCGCGTGGGCCTGACGAATTATCGCTCGCAGCGCGCCATGGAAAAAATCGGCGGCATCCGCAGCGGCACCCGCTCCGATCACCTGGGTCGCGAAAACGTCCTCTTCAAAATCTCTCGCGCCAGTTTCGCCGCAGCCTCAGCGCCGCTCGCTTGAACCCTGGCGGACGTGGCTCGCATCGAATTCGTGTGACACAATCGCTGCTCGCGACGTTTGCGGCGTGGTGGGTGACGCTCGAAAGGGAACCGCGTGGCGGCCGACAAGAAATTCAAGCTCTCGGTGCTGGACGTTTCGCCCGTTGCCACCGGCTCAACGAGCACCGAGGCTCTGCGCAATACGCTCGACCTCGCGCAGCTGGCCGACAAGCTGGGGTTCACGCGTTACTGGTTGGCCGAGCACCACAACACGCCGCTGATCGCCAGTTCCGCGCCCGAAATCATGATCGGCCACGTCGCCAGCCTCACGAGGAACATCCGCGTGGGCTCCGGCGGCATGATGTTGCCCAACCACACGCCCCTGAAAGTGGCGGAGACGTTTCGTGTCCTCGAAGCACTGCATCCCGGCCGCGTCGATCTGGGCATCGGCCGCGCGCCCGGCACGGATCCCCTGACCGCGTTGGCCCTTCGCCGCTCGCGCGAGGCCCTTGGCGCTGACGACTTTCCCGCGCGGCTTCAAGATCTGCTCACGTTTCTCGACCACGGATTTCCGCCGAATCATCCGCTCGAGCGCATTCGCGCCATGCCGGACGATGTCCCCATGCCGGAAGTCTGGATCCTGGGCTCGAGCGACTTTTCCGCCGAGCTTTCGGCGCAGATGGGCTTGCGATTCGCCTTTGCGCACCACATCGTGCCCTGGCCGGCGATCGCCGCGCTGCGGATGTACCACGCGCACTTTCAGCCCTCGGAGTTCCTGAAGCAGCCCGAGGCGCTGATCGGCGTGTCCGTCGTCTGTGCTGAAACGGACGAACGCGCCGAAGAGATCGCCCGCCCGCTGGCCCTGACACTTTTGCGGTTTCGTACTGGCAAGATGGGTCGGCTTCCGTCGATCGAGGAAGCTACCAATTATCCGTATTCGGCTGAAGAACAGGCGCTCATCGAGCAGAACCGGGATCGCTCGATCGTGGGATCACCCGCGCGCGTCCGCGACCGCCTGATGGCGCTGGCTAACGCGTCCGGCGTCGACGAAATCATGATCACGACCATGACCCACGAACACGCCGACCGCCGCCGCTCGTACGAGCTGGTCGCCGAGGCGTTCGGCTTAGCCTGAGGTGGGTGCCAAACTGAAGTTTTGGCTCGTTTTTCCGCAACCGAAAACCGCTGACGGCAGGCCCGGTGCACGTGCTCCCAGCGGATTGTTTTCGCCTGTAATTTGTGGTATAAATGGTTTGCGTTTGTTGCTCTTGTGTCGCTTTTGACGCGTCTCACAAGGCTGCCGGGCACCACCCGACGGCCGTTTTTTTTGAACGGGCCAGGCCAGCGGGGGCACAGATAGCCTTCTAGACGACTAACCGTCGCCTTATGAATTAACTAGGAGCAGTAAAAGTGGCTACAGAACAAGGCACCGTCAAGTGGTTCAACGCAGCAAAAGGGTACGGTTTCATTCAACGCCAGTCCGGTGAGGACGTCTTCGTGCACTTCTCGGCGATTCAGTCCGAGGGTTACAAGAGCCTCAACGAAGGACAGGCCGTCGAATTCGAAGTCAAGCAGGGTCCCAAGGGCTTACAGGCCGAGCGCGTCACCGCCCTCTAAGACACCGCACGATTTCAAGTACCCGTCGTAATCCTAGGAGGCAATGTGCAGACTCTCCCCGAGGGGCAGACCATTCGGCATGATCAGTACGGAATCGGCACGGTGACAGAATCGACCGTGGAGCGCACCACCATCGATTTCGACAATCATGGAGTGAAGAAGTTTGTCACCTCAATCTGGACTGCGGAGCTGATCGGTGAACCGCCGGCGGATCGTCCGGTGAAGCGCCGCGGCCGCCGCAAATCCACGAAGAAAGCCTAACGCAGCAGCCTGGCAACGACCTTTTCGGGTTACTCTCACGGCCCCCAGCACGATGAGTGCGGGGGCCGTTTTCTTTGGAGCCTGCTTGTCGGCGGGATCTACGGCTCGACCAGATTGCTCCGCACCGCGAAGCGAATCAGATCGCTGAAGCTTGTGAAGTTCATCTTGTGCATGATGTGGTTTCGGTGGCTCTCGACCGTGCGCGTGGAAACACCGAGCGCCCCGGCCACTTCCTTGTTGCTTTTGCCCTCGGCCAGCAGCTGTACCACTTGAATCTCGCGCTCCGTAAGAGGCGAAGTCGGCTGTCCGCTCGCGTCCAGCGTCACGTCACCCGGGCGGCCCGCTATGAAATTTTGCGCCATAGTGTTTGCCAGCCTGGTGGTGAAGAACGGCTGGCGCCGGCGCGCGTGGTCGACGGCTGCCAACAGCTCGTCATCGGCGTCCGATTTCAGCACGTAGCCGAGCGCCCCGCAGCGGAGCACTTCTCGCGCCAGCTCCTCGGAAAAATGCATGCTCAGCACCAGCACTTCGGTTTCCGGCGAAGCGTCCCGAATCGCGGCGGTCACTTCCAGCCCGTTCATTTCCGGCATGGTCAGGTCGACCAGCACCAGCTCCGGCTTGGCGGCTTTCACCAGGTCCAGCGCTTCGGCGCCTGTCGCCGCTTCACCCCATACCTCGACGCCTGGCTGTGACTCGAGAATGGCGCGAATACCGCGCCTGACCACCGGGTGATCGTCCACCACCAGAACTCGAAAGGGCTTCGAAGATTTCGGTTGGAGGGAAGGCGGGAGCGAATCAAACGAGTTGGTTTCTGGGCCGGTGGGGCCTTTGCTCTTGTCCTTCATAGCTCACGCCCCAATCTGCGCATCGCGGCCAGCACTGCGTGGGAGGAATCTTCTTGGCATGTACACACGGGGTCGCGCCGACGCCACGAACTTTACCCGCGTGATAATAGGCTGTCAAGCGACTTACTGTTCCGGGCGCGAACAATAACTACCGACGTCGTCGGCAGACCCCGCAGTCAGAGTACCGTACTAATTCAACTTGCTCCGCTCCCCGCCACACGCTACCTTGACCGCCGTCTCGATCATTTTCCTGCTAACGTTCCACGCTGCTATACCCGATAAAGACGCTGGAGACGCGGAACGTACTTCGGCCCGGATTTTCTCCTGTGGTTGGCCCGGCGCGGTCTTCTTCTCTGTTCGGTGTTGCAACCGCGCAAGCAATATTTCGGAGGTGAAAAAGGGCCATGTGTCACGCTTCATCGCGAATTCTGGTGGTTGGAAATCTCCTGCCTGGGACCGGTGAAATTCTGCACCGATTGAATCACCAGGGTTACAGTTCACGTCATGTGAGGACGCTGCGCGAAGCTCGTGAAGTCCTCGACGCTTTCGACTTTCACATTGTTCTCGCCACGGAGTTGCTCGCCGATGGCCGCGGGTATGATCTCGCCGATTCGGTGTCGCGCCATTCGCGATACCTCATCGTCGGCGTGGCGCTTTCGGAAAGCTGTCTGTGGCTGCCGGTGATCCATGGCGGAGTGAACGTGCTCGGAAAACGCTCGCTCACCTCGGAAATGCTGTCGGTCGAGTTGAACTCAATGCTCGCGCTTCAAACGGGTCCGCAACTTCGCAGCGGGGTCCGGGTATTCTCCCAACCGGCCCGAGCCATGCCGCCGCGTCTCGATCCTCAACTCGCCGGCCCGATCCGCCGCAGGTTTCGCGATCGCAATACCGAACACGCCGAGTTATAGGCCGGAAGGCAAAGCCGGGACAGGGCCAAACCACCGGCAAGGAATGCATCGATGAGACCACTCCGCGGCGCCGATCTCACTGCCCACCGACGCTTTCGCAGGCGCGCGCCGGAAACGGCGGACCACATCGTCCGCGAGTGCCTGCCGCTGGACGATCCGACTGACTGCCTGCTCGATGCCTACGATTGCGTCGCCATGCGCGCCTATGAGAACTACCTGGCCAACGGAACTCGCCCTGGCGGAGAGCTCGAGGACTGGTTAAACGCCGAGCGCGAGCTTTTGCGCGGGTGCAAGGTCGATCTGCACGAAACCGACGAGTTTATCTACGCACTGAGCTGCGTCCCCGGCGCCACGGCATCCAGAACTTCGGTGGGTATCGAATCCCGCTGGATCGTGATCCTGGTTCGGGAACCCAAGCATTCCGTTCACGCCGACTCCGCCGCTCGCGACACCGCAACCGTGGTCACAGCTAGCGCCTCGCCGGACGCGCCCGCTCTTGCCTCCGTGTTTGCCGCGGCGCGCCCCGCCGGCTCCAAACCAGTTTATCCCTCGATGATTAGCGACGAACACCGCGCCAGATCGGTCTGCGTCGTCGGCCTGCCCGCGTCCGTCGACGGATCGCGCTCCATCGCCGTCCTTGCCGACGGAGTCCTCGGCATCCGCATGGTGAAAGTACAGCCCCGCCCGTAGCACCGGCTTCCAGCGGCGTTTTATTGGAATTCGCACATGCTGCGGGTTGTGGAATGCCCTTACGTCTTACTTTCCGGCAGCTCCCGGCGGCTGACGAGCACCCACAAAACCACGCCCGCTAGAACGGACATGACGCTCGCCGCTTGTGCGTTTGTAAGCCCCAAAAACGACCGCGGGTTAATGCGAATAAACTCCACCAGAAACCGCGCCACGCCAGTCAGGATCAAATACGCCGCGAAGACGACTCCGGGGCGCAAAGTCCGGCTGCCCATTCGCCACAGGATCCATGCAATCACGCAAGCTGCGATCAGTTCATAAATCGGCGTCGGATGCACACGCTCCATGGTCGGCACCAGCCCGTGCGGAAAACTCATGCCCCACGGCAGGGAAGTGGGCAGGCCGTAATCTCCGTCGCCCGATAGCAGGCATCCGATGCGGCCGACTCCATATCCGATCGCCGCGGCAGCCGAGCCGGCGTCGAAGACTTCCAGTAGCGGATATTTGTAGCGCCGCGCCAGCCACACGAACGCCGCAAATCCCGCGATCAGCCCGCCAAACCAGGCCAGTCCGTACCGGCTGAAAAGCTGTCCCACCGGATCGGCCAGCAAATCGCGCGGCGTCTCCAGCACGTGATACAGCTTCGCCCCCACGATGCCGCACAGAGCCGGCACGGCTACGAACATCTCCGCAGTGGAAGTGTCCTTCGCCGCCAGCCCGCGCCGCGCCATGTCCGCGCGCAGCACGTAGTACGCCACCACCATCGCCGCTGCGATCATCAACCCGAACGTCGGCACCAGCACCGGCCCGAAATGTAGAAATGGAA
Organism: uncultured Acidobacteriota bacterium; assembly: GCA_963800535.1. Taxonomy (GTDB): domain Bacteria; phylum Acidobacteriota; class Terriglobia; order Acidiferrales; family UBA7541; genus Palsa-295. Next base: position 209,644 of record CAWDBK010000002.1, on the reverse strand, counting down.
TCATGCGGCGCCAGCATATCAGATTGTCCCAGCACGCCGTCGCAGGGGCGCAATCGCACATGCAAGCGCATCTGCAACCGCGGCGTGCACCCGGGCGTCTAATATTGTAGGATCGTCGCAACCATGCTGTTGGCCTCGACCGGGTGGATTGCGAGGTGCCACATGACGCATTCGACTTCTTCACTGAGGAACTGGGCCGCACTGCCTTTCGCACTTGCCCTTCTGGCGTTCGCGCCGGGCTCTGCCTTCGGGCAACATGGCGGAGGCGGGCACTCAGGCGGCGGTGGCGGACATGCAGGTGGCGGATTTGGTGGAGGCGGTGGTCACTGGGGCGGTGGAGGCACTTCTCATTCAGCTCCCGCGCCCTCTCATTCGGCTCCGGCTCACTCAGCTCCCACGTGGAATTCGCGTCCTGCGACGCCGCCCGCAGCCTCATCCGCACCCGCGTCTAATTCGGCTTCGTCCAATGCAGTGGTCCGCACGCCCGCTTTCGGAGGCTCGTCCTCGGATTCGTCATCCTCAGGCCATCGGCCGATGTTCGTACTGCACGGTCAGCCTGCTTCGCCGCGCACGTCCGTGATCGGCTTCCCGCCCGCGGAATCGCACGTCGCCCCTGTCGATTCGTCTCTCCGGAGCGGGTCCGGCGCGCTCAGCTTTTCGGGACAGGGCCGCTCGATCTGGCAAAATGCGCCATCGTCCGCGCGTAGCAACGTGATCGTGTCGCGCCCGCCGTCGGAATCCGAGCGAGCTCTATTCGGTGAATCCCCGTCGGTAATGCGCCGTCCGATCGCTCCGCACCGCGTCTCGTCGCCGTTCTTTGCGCAGCCGGTTTTCTTCCCGGCGTTCGGCTTCTATCCGCTTGGTTTTTACGGCGGCGGCTTCTGCGACCCATACTGGGGATTTGATCCGGGCTTCGGCTGCGGTGGCGGCCTCGGATTCGGCTTCGGTTTTGGTTATGGTTACGGTTACGGCGGCTATGGTTACGGCTACCCGGGCTACTTCGGCAGCGGCTACGACAATTCGTACAACGTCGGAAGCACCGATGCCCCAGTCGATTTTGAAAACGACACGCCCGCGGACAATTCGGGTGGCTACAGCCCTGCGCCGTCGTCGCTTCAGCAGGGAACTGATCAGTCTTCGCCAGCCGCCGCGCCAGCTCCGCCTGCGGCAACCGTGATCTACCTGAAGGACGGCACGAGCTACGAAGTCATGAGCTACTGGCTCGATGCCGGCAAGCTCCACTACATCACCAACTACGGCGGCGAGACCACCGTCGACATGGGCCAGCTCGACCTGCAGCGCACAGTCGACGAAAACACTCGCGCCGGAGTCAGCTTCACGCTCAGGCCTGCCGCGCCCGCTGCTCCGCAGCAATAGCGGGGGGCGGCCAAGTCAATCCGCAAAGGCTCGCTCTCCGGCATTCCGAATGAGCATCGCCCCGCCGCTCACAGCGTGCGATTGTTCACCCCTTCAGCAGCGCTTCACCTTAGACGATTTTGCGTTGCATCAGAAAGTACTTGACAAACTAACGCACAAAATGCTAAGATGTTTTTGTTATCCTCGTTGTCCGCCTGAACGTCCCCAATAACGAACGCCGCTCTCGGCCGCATCTCGCCTTGTCCGCCTCTCTGCGGTGATCTTCATCTCATTTCCGGTTAGTCGCCAGTCGTCTTCAGCGTAGTCAGCCCTTCCTTCCGGAGTCCCCATGCCGAACTACAACACCCAGGTACCGCCCTATTCGATTTTCCCCGGTGACGTCGCCCTCGCCTTCAATAGCGAAGCTCCTGCCGGCGGCCAGGCCAGCCAGCAGTTCGCCTTGCCCAGCTATGCCGGCTTCCCGGAGAACGGCCGCACCATCCGATGGCAGACCATCTACGGCACCGCGCCCTCGGCCGTCAGCATCGTCCTGCAAACCTCTATGTCCGACGTCGACACGCAGTATTCGACCATCGACACCACCACCGCCACGGCCGGCGAAGCCCGCACCGTCACCGGCGTCCGCGCCAATTTCGTTCGCGCCAAAATCTCCAGCATTACCGGCGGCTCCGGCATCATCGTGCAAATCTTGGGTTGATTGCAGCTGCACCAGCCGCAACTGGCGCTACATCGTGTAGGACGAGGAGTAGTTAAGCGCGGATCGGTGGGGCGCTTCTATGGTGCGAGCATTAAAATTGGCTCGCCCGCCCATTTCCCGGGAGTATACTTCCCCTCGGACCGATGGCCCGAGCCCTCATCCGCCGATTTGCCGTCCCTGCGGCAACGCTCGTTGCGCTCGCCGTCGCTTTTCCGGCGCAATCCGCCAAGGCACAGGGAGGCGCGACAGTAGCTCCGGCGACCGGCGCGAATTCATCACCCTCTTCGACGTCCAGCGCGACTCCGCCTGTTCAGGGTGCACCTCCGGCGACTTCGCACGGCACGCACGTCGTTACCGTCACGTTCGATTACGATTTTAGAAAAACTCCGGCATGTGCCTCGAAATCCCCACAGCACTGTGTGATGCAGTTCATCGCCTACGATATTTCGGGCGGCACCAAGAATCCGCCTATGCTGTTCCCGATTCCGCTTCCGGCGAAGCCCGTCGGCCTGGTGCAGGGAATCACCAAAGCGGGGCCGCCGATTGATTTCGAGTCCGGCAAGCATTTGATCGCCGTCTCCGCGATGAGCCCCGACGGCACACACTCCCAGCGCAGCCTCTGCACCACCTGGATCACCGTCCCCTAGTTGTTGGCTACTATCGCCAACTTGTCATTCTGAGCGGAGCCATAGGACGGTTTCATTTTCCGTCCCGACTCGTGTCGTCATGCTCGCGTCAGAACGCCTCCGCGTCCCATTCGCAATGGAAACGCCTTTCTGTATCGCCCTGGTCCCATCCTCCGCCTCAAAGCGCGTGTGGAAACACTGCAAGTCGCGCGCCATGCGCGACGATCGCTTCTGCTGCGAACATCGCCTGGCGCTGGTCGGTGCCGTGATGGGTTTCATCGACACCCAGGAATACCGCAATGCCCAAACGCTCTACAGAAAAAAATCCGCCCTGCGGGTCCGCCATAGAAGCGTCTGCCAATCACGCGCCAGCGCCCGCAAGCACGGCATCGATGTCCTTTCCGGCGGGGAAAGTCCACGCGAAGGTCGCCGGCAAGGAAAAGGGAAGGGCAAACTCCAAACGAAGCAGATCTCCAAGCTCGCGCTCGCGGAATTCTTCAACCAGTAGCGAGGCTCCTGTTGAGTCGGTCTTTGAATACGTTCCCAATCCCGGCCCGCGCGTTTCCGTCGGTACCGCGCTCTGGCAGGCGGGTTTCGACGAGCGCGCCGTCGCCAGGGAACTCATGCAAGTCGTACTGCAGCTCGCGCATCCGGACGCCACGGACCGCAGCGGGGCGAAAAAGCTGCTCGTCGACGTGCTGAAAGAATGTTCGCGCCAGCTCGATAACTCGGCAGGCCATCGTGCCGGCGACGCCCCCGTGATCGTCCAGCTCGTCCACACCGTCTCGCGCCCGCCACGCCCCGCACCTGCGCTTGCTAGCGCGAATCCCACACCGGCGATCGAAATCGCCGCGCCGCGCGCCGCCGATTCGCCAGTTCCTGCCGCACCGATTGCTTCTCCCACGGAGGCCCTATGACCACACCCGCACCAACCAGCACCGCCGCCATCAGCCGCACCACCCTCGGTTACATTGTCCAACTCGGCGGCATCGCCGCATTCGCTCTCGGTGCGATTTTCAGCCTGCACCACCTGTCCATCGGTGCATCCTTCGTCGGCGGTGCCGCGGCCTTCTACGTCGGCAAGAAAATCCGTAGCCTCTCGTAGCACGGCCGCGGAACCGAGCGCCGCAAACACCCATGTCCACCACTTCCACTTCCGGCTTCGATCGCTTCGCTGCCGATCACGCCGCGCGGACCTCTACCGGGCAGGAAATCGCGCTGGGCTACCAGCCCTTCCCCAAGCAGCAGGAATTTCACGCCTCGCCGGCGAAATATCGGCTTTTCGGCGGCGCCGCAGGCCCGGGCAAGTCGAAAGCGCTGCTGATGGAAGCGATTCTGCAGGCCAACGACACGCCCGGCTCCAACACGCTGCTTCTTCGGCGCACCTTTCCCGAGCTCGAGCAGTCACTGCTGCACTATTTCCGCCGCGACGTGCCGCGCGAGCTTTACAAGTCGTTCAACGAATCCAAGCACGTCGTTGAGTGGCAGAATGGCTCGACCACGCGCTTCGGCTATTGCCAATCCGAATCCGACGTTTACCAATACCAGGGCGCGGAATTTCTCTTCATCGGCATCGACGAGCTCACGCTCTTCACCCTGCGGCAGTGGCAATTCCTCACCAGCCGCAACCGCTGCCCCATCTCCGGATCGTTTCCCTGCATGGCGGGCGCGACCAACCCCGGCAACATCGGCCACGCCTGGGTGAAATCGCTTTGGATCGACAAGAAACCCGCGCCCGGCATGGAGAATTGCTCGGAATACGATCCCGCCGATTACGATTTCGTTCGCGCGCGCGTCTCCGACAATCCCATCTACGCCAGCGATGAAGGCTATCTGAAATCGCTGCGCCGGGCTGCCCACGCACCTGCGCCGCGCGTTTCTCGACGGCGACTGGGAAGTTTTCGCCGGGCAATATTTCGATCGCTTCGATTACTCGCGGAACGTCAAGCGCGCCGAGCAAATCCCGTTCACGCCTTGGCACCCGCGCTGGATCTCAATCGATTGGGGTTTCGAACATCCCTCGGCGGTCTATTGGCATGCCGCCGTGCCAGAGCCTGAAGTCGTGGGGGCACAGCATGCTGTGGCTGGCACAAGTTCATGGCGCGATGAGTCCCACCCGCCGGAATCGCCCGCCGCCTGCGCCCCTGTGGAGTACGGCGGCGTGCCGCCGCTGTCTGCCGACACACCAATTCTTGCCGAGCCGCCGGCGCGCACCGAAAAATCCCGCACGCGCGTCGTAACGTATCGCGAATTCGTCACGCGCCGCACACCGCCGCGCGAACTCGCTCGCGAAATCGTCCGCCGCAGCGTGTTGTCAGATACGCCGGATTCCCGCGAGCGCATCGACGCCATCTACCTTTCGCCTGACGCGTTCGCCCGCCGCACCGACGAAGCTTCGATTGCCGAACAAATGGGCGATATCTTCGTGGCCGCCGGCCTCCCGCGCCCCACGCCCGCGGACGACGACCGCATCGGCGGTTGGATGCTGATGTACCAAATGCTCGACTCCGGCGAATGGGTGCTCACGGACAATTGCATCGAACTGATTCGCACGCTTCCCAACCTCGTCCGGGATCAGGCGCGCATAGAAGACGTCGAAAAAATGGACGGCGACGATACCGCCGACGCCGCCCGCTACGGCCTGAAATCGCGCTACGCCACGTTTCACGGCGATCCCAACGCCTGGCGCTCGCGCATGCCGCTCACAGACCGCATCGCCAGCCGCGCCGTTTCGCCCGACCCCACCGTCCGCGCGCTGCAGATCCGCCGCTTCGACATCGAAGAACGCCGCGCGAGCGGCCCAGTCCGCTTCGCACACCGCCGACACGCTTAGCGCGAGCATCTCGCTGCCCCGACGCAGGTTCCTGGCGTGATCGCTCCTATCCATCGGGATCACCCGCCGCCTCCACATGGCTCCGCCGCCAAGCCAGCATATGATTTCATTCCATACAATTTGGCATCGTCTTGCATCGCCACACGGTCGCGCACTTCGACTCGAAAACGCGAGCCTGCAATCTGAAATTTCACGCCTTCGAGACGAAAATCGCGCGTTGCTGAATTCCATCCTTGGGATCGCGGGCATGAAGCCGCTCCCGCCGCTTCCAATTTCGGCAACAGCGAGCTTCCACACCCCGCCCGCCGCAGCCGGTCATTCCGAGTCTTCGCCGCCGTCCCGCGCCGCGGACCGGCCGCTCTCTACGTCCACCGCCTCCTCCTCGCCAGCGGACGTCCCGAGCACGCCACCGCTGCGCCAGTCGGAGACTCGGAATGGCTCCTCCCACCCCGCGCCCGCTTCTTCGCCACGTCAAATTCGCACGCCTCCGCACCGCCGACGCTCCTGGCATCAGATCAACCGTCTCCTGGAAATCCAATCAACGCGAAAAGAAGTGGCGAGCGACTAGCTACTAACCACTAGCCACTGAAGGAGCTTCCATGCCATTCATCAACGGCCGTTACCACATGAACCCGACCACGGGCCACGCGCTCGAAGCCGCCCGCGAAGCCGAAGCTGCGCTGGTCGCGCTGCAACGCCGCGCCGACGGCCATCCGCAGCTCGACGACTCCGACCCGCAAACTTCATCCGAGCCTTCACCAGAGGAGGCGGGCGCCCCAATCCATCGCATCGAAATCGACGCAACAGAAGTGGTCCCTAACGCCACGGGCCACGCCACGCGAGGTTTTGTCGCCCGCATTCATCGCGCCAGCGCCCGGCCGCCAACTTCGTCCGGATCGAGTTCCGCATCGTCGTCGGCGTGCGCTCCCGAAAGCCACGTCTTCACCGATCACCGCGACTTGCTGAGCTTTCTACAGAGCACTCTGGCTCAGAAGTAATTCGCCGATGCCGGGCTTCCGGACCGTTTTCCGAACCCGATTTCGTGGCCGCTACGAACTGCCCTGGGCTAGTAACTTCGACGCTCATTGTTCGCCTGCCGCCCCCGGTTGTTCTAGAATGGCCGCGGGGGCACCCAGCCTTGGGCACCTGGAACACTCCGGACCCGCGTGCACGCCGATGGCGCCGCACGAAACACCGTCACCATCACCATAACCATCGCGATTCTCCGTGGGTCCGCTATGCCGCGATGGCGCTGGCGGCGGTGCTTGCGATCACGCTGACGTGGCGCGGAATTCGCTGGACGCTGTCTTCGAGAAGTGCGCCGCCGGACGATCTTGCGGCTTCCTATTCGTCGCTTGCCGCAAGCGCGTCACCGGCCGCCGACAACCGCGACACCGCGTGGCAAAATGATTTCAAAGTGGCGCTCGATAGCGCTACGCAAGACGTCGCTGATGGCCAGATCGGCGCCGGCGAAATCGCCATCGATCGCGCGGAAACCATTCTGACGACCGAGCGATTGATTGACGCAAACGCTAGGCCGGACTTTTTCGCACCCGCTCTCAATGCGCTCGACCGCCTGTTGGAGAAGAAGCCCACGGACTCACGGCTGTTCGAGCACGTCACGCTCGCCCGCATTTCACTGGCGGAATTTCAATCGTCGCTGACCCCCGAGCCGCTCGAGCCACCCGATGCCAAGCGCGTCGCCATAGGTGTTCCGCGACAGGTCGCCGCAGGCGAATCGCTGGACGCGTCTTCATTTGGCGGACGCATCCTCGATGCGACGCTAATGCCCGCAACGTCCGAGATTTTGGAGCCGCCATCCTCGCGCGCGTTCAAGGATGGCGTCCTCGTCGACAATTTGGTCCTGGAAGGCGCGTCGCAGACTTTGGACGGCATTCACTGGCGCCACGTGACTTTTGTGGGAACCCGTCTTCGCTACGAGGGAGGGGAACTCGATTTGCAGGACGTGCGATTCGTGCGCTGCCGTTTCGGCTTCGTCACCACCGAAGACGGCGCCCGCCTGGCCACCGCCATCGTGCAAGGCCAGTCTTCAATTCAGATTCCGTAGCGCCGGCGGCCTGCCGGCACTACATGTGCAGATGCGACTTCACGCTGGGCCAGAATTCGTGGAAGGCGTTCGATCCCATCGCGCCGGCGAATCCATATCCCGTGCGCTCGAGTGCATGCGCCGTATCGGCCTCGCTGTTGGCGCGCCACGTGTTCGACAGGAAATTGCTCCCGGGAATCGCCAGGAAGCGCGCGTACGCCGGCTCGAAGTTACCGTCAGCGCGTCGCGTGAAGAAAGTCTGGTACACCACGCTTTCGACCCTGCCGCCGAACGACTTTTCCGGCTCCGGCTTGTAGCGCGGATTTTCGTGCCAGATCGCGCCCAGGCTCGCTTCCATCATGTTGCTCGTGGCCAATCCCGCCAGGCGCATGCCGTAGCGATCGCCAAAGCCTTCCCAGTGCGTGCCATATTCGCGCGGATGATTCAGCGCTGTGCCCACTCCCGCGGGAATCACGCCGTAAGCCAGGCTTTGCCAGCCGACCGTGCTCTGGATCACCCACAGCGCCCGCTGATCGCCGGAGATATCATCCGGGTTGTCGGAGTAGCTTCCGCCCGAGTCCGGCCGTGCTGCGCGACTCGCATTCGCCGCCGTGGGCAGATCCTTGGCGCTTGCGTTCGGCGTCGGCTGCGCTGGCAATGCGCTCGCGGTCATGGTTCCGCTCGTCCCCGCGCCGGCAGGTCCCTGAGCCGCGGCAAATCCGGCCGCTGCCAGCGACGCCGCCAATACCATCGCCAACCTGGTTGTCCGACTCGAGACTGAATTCAGCACGTTAGACGCTCCTCTTCGAAGTAATTCCCAACCTGGGGGAGCGAAAATGTATCAGTTCTCCGCTTGCAGGGGAAGTGCTTACTTTCTGCGAGCCACTCGCCCCGACGAATTCGGTGGCATCAGGCAGGGCGTCAGAATCGCGACTTCAACGACCGCCATGTAAGCGCCAGTTCTTGCCGCCAAGGGTCGGATCTCCGATTCATGGCGTCGTCCGCACATTGCTTTCATCTTATCCGACATCCTCGCATTCATCGAGACCCGCATGCCCACACCCTCTCGCGTTTCGCCTGTCAACTCCGCTATCGTGCCGAATGAAGGCGCTGTCAGTTCGGCGCAAGCGCCGTCTCCTTACGGGCTGAATAACGAGCAGTTGCCCGATCGCCTGCAAGAAGCCCTACGTCGGCTGGTCTTTCAGTTCTCGACCGAGTCCGAGCTTTCGCGCCGGCAGGAAATCCGCCGCATCAAGCAGGCGCATCAATTCTGGCGCGGCCTGCAATATTTATGGTGGAACGAGCGCGACCAGAACTGGCACTTGCCCTTCGAGCAAAAGCTCGTCAACGAAAGCTCGATCGACAGCATGCCGCGCTACGAGTTCGTCACCAACATCTACCAGGCGTTCGGCCTCTCGCTCATCTCCGTGCTCTCGCAGGACGTTCCGCGCGTGCGCTTTTTTCCGTCGTCCGCGCAAGCCGAAGAGGACGTCGCCGCGGCGAAGGCCGCGACCGAAGTCGCCGGCCTCGTGGAGCGCAACAATCGCATCGGCAATCTGATCGTCGACGAAGCGTTCAATCTGTGGACCGACGGCAAAGTCGGCGCGTATGTCCGCTTCGTGGTCGACGGCCAGCGCTTTGGATTTCACCCCGAAACCGAAATCGGCGCCCGCGAAGTAAAACTGGGCGACGACGTTTACGTCTGCCCCGACTGCGGCGCGGAAGCCCCGGGGGCCACGGCGAACTCGCCGGCCCCTCCCATATCGGCACCGTCGCCAATGTCGTGCAACGAATGTGGCGCGCTCCTTACCGAGGAAAATTTTGTCGCCGCCGAAACCATCAGTGTTCCCGCCGCGCAAACCCGCCTGCGCGTACCGAACGGCCAGGAAGTGATCACTATCGTCGGCGGCCTGGAACTGAAAACTCCGCCCTGGGCCAATGACTCCCATGAATATCCCTACCTCCAATGGAACATGGAGGTCCATCAAGCCCGTCTGAAAGCCGCCTATCCCCATGCCGCGGACAAAATCGGCTCGCCCGTAGCCAACGGCATGCAGGAATACGAACGCCTCGCACGCCTGGCGCAGTCGCAAGGCGGCCCGCTCACCGAGGGCGGTGATTTCAATCCAAATCTGATCACGTTCCAGCGCACCTGGCTGCGTCCGTGGGCGTTCTTCGCACTCGAGGACAAATCCCTACGCGACCAGCTCCTCGAACTGTTTCCCGACGGTGCTTACGTCGCTTTCGCCGGTGACGCCTACTGCGAATCGCGCAACGAGAACATGGACGACCACTGGCGCGTCCTCCACGCGCTGCCCGGCGACGGCTCGAGCGGCCGCCCCGCGCTGGGCGATTCGCTCATCAGCGTGCAGGAGCGCTTCAACACTCTCTCGAATTTGCAGATGGAAACTTACGAGTACGGCATCCCGCCGATCTACGCCGATAGCGAGGTGCTCGATTTCGATTCGCTGCAATCGCAGACCGCCGAGCCGGGTTCGCACTATCCCGCGCGCGCTAAGCCCGGCCAGTCGCTCGCTTCGGGATTTTTCCAGCCTGAGCCCGCGCAAGTTCCTCCTGATCTTGCGGAACACGCCGCGGGATTGATGGGACCCGTCGCGCAATTTCTCACCGGCGCTTTCCCTGCGCTATTCGGTGGCGCAATGCCCGACAACAGCACGGCCTCCGGTTACTCCATGGCCCGCGACCAGGCCATGGGCCGCATCGGCCTGGTCTGGCGGCGCATGAAATTCTTTCACGCCGATATCATGCTGCTCGCAGTCGATTGTTTTCGGAGGAATCGCCCGAATGATGTGGAGGTCACATTGCTCGGAGCCGGCGCGGCGTTTGAATCGAAGTGGATTCGGCTGGCCGATCTGAAAGGGAACCTGTTCAGCTATCCGGAGACCGACGAACAATACCCAACGTTATGGTCGCAGCAGCGCGCCGTGTTGATGCAGCTGATGGGCAGCGCCGATCCGCAAATTCAGTCCGTGCTCGCGCACCCTGAAAATATGGCCCTAATCAAGCGCATGATCGGCCTCGAGGAATTCGTCATCCCCGACGAAGAGTCTCGCACCAAGCAATACCGCGAAATCGGGCAGATGGTGGGCGAGGCTCCGGTGATAAAACGTGACGACACTAGCGGAGTCGAATTGACCCTTCCCACGGTCATGCCCGACGAATTTGCCGACAATCACGCTGTGGAACTCGAAATTTGCATGCGCTGGTTCTCGTCCGACGCCGGCCAGGTCGCGAAAATCGAGGCTCCTTCGGGTTACGCCAACGTCCGCGCCCACGCCATGTTTCACCGCGAATACCTGCTGAAGCAGCAGCGCCAAGCCCAGCAGGGAACCGCAGGGCGTCCAGAAAATCCGTGAAGCTTGCGCCGCGATGCGATTGCGGCATGGAGACGAGCACGCGAACCGTTAATTGTACGGATATTTCACTTTCGGGGGAGGCGGAGGCAGGAACTGAACGACTAACGTCAGATGTGAAGAGGTAGGCTTGCCATTCGCTCGTGCGGGCTCGAATTGCCACAGTCCAATCGCTCGTTCTGCCTCGCGCTGGAGCAGACGGGGGCCGGACAACGCCTTCGTTTCAGCCACGTTTCCGTTTTGGTCGATCGTGACCTCTAACGTAATGGTTCCATACACGTCGACATTCGCTGCCCATGGCGGCAAGGTCGGCTGGGGCTGCGACAAAACTTTTGCGGGCAAGAAATCGGCTGGATTTGCCGTGCTCCCTCTACGCTCTGCTCGAGGCTCGGTCCCAGCGCCGTCCCGAGGCTCGCCGGAGTTCGGCATTACTCGGGCAGCATTGGATCCGTGCAGAGCGCCGGCTGGCTTCACCGGTCGCACGGTTTCGACTGCCGCCGAAGACGCCGGGTCTGGTTGCGGGGGGACAGCACTTACTGCCACTGGCGTATCTGGCAGCTGAATCAGGGGCACATGCATCGCGCGCCAGACAAACACCAGGGCGACGGCAATTAGCGCGCACGCGCCAATCGTCGAATACGTGGCGTTTTTCCCCGTCGTGAGCAGCTCCGCTATCGACGGCTTCGAGGCGATGGTCTTCACCTCGCGATCGTGGGGTTCGGCTTCAGGCTTGCTCTCGGAAGCTTTTCTGGAAGCGGTAGCCGGAGCCGCCGGCGCCTCGTCCGATGCGGCCGGGCGCTGCGATTTTTCCGCCTGCTGCCGCTCTTTGAATGCCGCGAATTTTGCAAGCCGCGCGTCGCGCGCCATGAGCGCCGCAATGTGCTTCTCGTCCGACGTGCCTTCCTCCTCCGCTCCCGTCAGTGGCGTGCCGGCGCTGGTCATTTGCTTCAGCGCGGCGTCGATTTGTTCTCCCGTGGGTTCCGTGGACGGACGGTCAGTGGTTGCCGCAGGTTCGAAATCAGGGACGCGAACCGGTACCGCGTTAGGATCGGGCGCCATCTCGTGGGCCGACATCAGTTCCTCGCGCAGCGGCATTCCGGATTCTTTGCTGGGATCCGTCATCGACGGCACGTCGATCTTGTTCGCGGTCTCCAGCATCATCGCCAGTGGATCATCGGCGGACTGGCCCGTAGGCTCGGTCATGGCAGCCCGTTCGGGAGATTCGGTCGGCGCGGCAAAGGTTTCTGGGGCCGCAGCCGACGCATTCGGTTCGCTTGGTTGGGCGTCGTTACCTAGATTCGTGCCCCAGAAGTCGGGCGCCGCGGTGGTGAATTCCAAGTCGGTGAACCCCGGCTCGTTGTCCGGTGGCGCCTCCAGGACTTTACAGAGCATCTCGCGCCCGTTCTGAGTGTTGTGGATGTAGACGGTCTGGCCCACGGCGAGCCGAGAGTGGACGTTGAGGACGACGCCGTTGTCGAACACCAATATCGTGCGCGCCGTCTCGGTAAAGAGTTCGGGCTTACCGGTTTCCGGCGAAATTTTCGCGCCCCGCAGAACGACCGGGACCTCGAGCGGAACCGCTTGTGCGACCCGCGCCGCGTCAGGCATGGTCCGCCGCCCCGTCCGCTGAAATTCGTGTCATGTACGTTTCGTCCCCCGACGAAACCTCTGCTCCAGCAGGCATATGCACGTGCCTGAACAGAAATCCCCACCTCTATCGTGCGAAGCAAAGACGCCGGATACAATAGACCGCAAGTACAGGTTTCCATGAGAGTTACTACGCGTTAATGGGCTTTAGTTGAGGTTGAGTCAGCGGACGGCCGTTTCTAAAGGCTCGCTATCCACCCGGCGAAGCAGGTAGTTGCTGGGTCATGCAGTGAATCGTGCCCAGCCCCAGGACCAGGTCGCGGCAATAGATCGGCACGATCGCGCGATCGGGGAAGAGAACTGCCAGCCGATCGAGCGCGATGCGGTCGGCGGGATCGTTAAACGTCGGCACCAGGACAATCTTGTTCGCAATGTAGAAATTCGCGTAGCTCGCCGGCAACCGCTGGCCCGCGAACCAAACAGGCTCAGGCATCGGCAATGTCTCCACGCGCAACGGCGCACCGGCTTGATCGGTGGCGCTTTTCAATAGCGCCAAATTCTCCTGCAGCGCCTCGTAATTTTCTTCGGCTCGATCGTCCTCGACCACGGTGACTACGGTCGTCGGATCCACGAATCGCGCCAAGTCATCCACGTGCCCGTGCGTGTCGTCACCGGCAATGCCGCGTCCGAGCCAGATGACGTTCTTCGCCCCCAGGTACCTCGTGAAAATTTCCGCATAATCCTCGCGCGTGAAACCGGGGTTGCGCTCCTGTACTTTGCTCAGCAGACACTCTTCCGTGGTCAACAGCGTCCCGCGCCCATTCACATCAATCGACCCGCCCTCGAGCACCACTCGCCGCCCTTTGTGTTCGGGCAGCACAACGCTCCGCTTGAGTTTCGCACTCGCGCGCAGGACGACCTTGGCGTCCTTCTTGTGATCGTCGTACTTCGCCCAGCCGTTGAATGCGAAGTTCAGCAACGTTTCTCTTCCACCATCGGCGCGCACGGCGATGGGCCCCGAATCGCGCATCCACCCGCGATCCGTGGGGACGTGAAAGAACGTAATCGCTTCGAGCGTCGCGCCGGACTTTTTCAGAATCGCACGCACGCGCGACTCAGCCGCACGATTTTCGACGAGCAGGTTCACTCGTTCTATGAGTGTCAGATGCCGCACGATCTCGGCAAACGCCCACGGTATGGGCGCGAATTTGCCCGGCCAGTCGGTCAGCTCATGCGGCCAGCCAAGCCAGGTAGCCTGATGCGGCTCCCATTCGGCGGGCATTCGGTAGGTAGATTGTGAAACGGGCAAACGGGCCTTCACTCAAGTCACTTCCCAAGCCAGCGATTCAAAATCGGTTCGTACGCGTCGATGCGCCGGTCGCGCAGGAACGGCCAATTCCGCCGCGTCTCTTCGCTCTTTGCCGGATCGCATTCGACGACAAGAATATCTTCTTTATCACTCGGCGATTCCGCGACAATTTTTCCGAACGGGTCCGCCACGAACGAATTACCCCAAAACTCGAGTCCGGCATCGCCATTCGCGGGATCGCCCTCGAATCCCACGCGATTCACAACCGCGACATACACTCCGTTCGCAATCGCATGGCCGCGCTGGATCGTCTTCCAGGCATCGAGCTGCCCCGCGCCGAACTCCGCTTTTTCCGCCGGATGCCAGCCGATGCTCGTGGGATAAAAAATCACCTGCGCGCCGCCCAGCGCTACGGCACGCGAACCTTCCGGATACCACTGGTCCCAGCAGATCTGCACGCCGATGCGCCCGAACTTCGTTTCAAACGTGGGGAAACCGAGATCGCCCGGAGTGAAATAGAATTTCTCGTAGTAAAGCGGATCGTCGGGAATGTGCATCTTGCGGTATTTGCCCAGAAACGCGCCGTCCGCGTCGATCACCGCGCAGGTGTTGTGGTAAAGCCCCGCGGCGCGCCTCTCGAAAAGCGAAGCCACGATCGCCACTTTATTGTCGTGCGCCACGGCCGTCAGCACGTCCGTGGTCGCGCCGGGAAAAGGCTCGGCCAGATTGAAAAGCTCGGCGTCTTCCCTGCGGCAGAAATATTCGCCGTGAAACAGCTCGTCCATGCACACGATTTGCGCCCCGCGCTTGGCCGCCTCGCGGATTTTCGTGCACGCCCGATCCAGATTTTCCGCGGCATTCTTCGTGCTGCGCATCTGAATCAAGCCCACAACAAATTTATCGCTCATCCGCTGCATCGTACCATGAGCGCAGCGAATCAGGTTTTGCAGTTCGACATCTGATATGCGGGATTCCGTTCGCGGCGGGGGACTGGTTCCGCCGCGGACAGCCTTTGGGAATCGGGCAGGGGAACTCGCGAAATCGCTAATTGCGCTTCAAACTCCGGCTTACAGCGTGCGCTCGATGTTGCTGGTCGAGACCCGGGATGCGCCGTACACGCTCTTCAATGCCGGCGGCGGCGCCACCAGGCGAACCACATGCTGCAATCGCTCCGGCTGGAACGGTTTCGCCATGCAGACCACCGCACCCAGCTGATGGCTCGCGGAATAATCCGCTGGCTGCGCGGAGCGCGTCAGCAAAATCACCGGCACTCGCGCCAACCGTTCGTTGCGCTTGATGATCAGGCACAGGTCGTGACCTGACATGTCCGTCGCTTCCACTTCCGCGATGAACACCACCGGCACCGTGGTCCGCAGCACTTCCAGAGCTTCCTGCGCCGACGGTACGATCACCACTGTGTAGCCATCCTGCTGCAGCATGTTGCGCATGGTTTCCGCCGTGCGCGTGTCGGGCTCCACGGCCAGCACCACCGACTGCTCCTTGGACGTGACCGGCACGGAGCCATTGGCCGCGCCCAAATGCGAAGCGGCTTTCTGATCGCCCTTGGTCGCTGCCTGCGCCGCGTGAAATTGCACGGCCACCTGAAACTTGCCGCCCGGCCGTTCGGACACGCGGACGATGTCGGCTATCTGCGCAGTATTCAGCGCCGCCGCAGCCGTGGAGTACGGGAACACCACGGCGAGTTGCTGACCCTTCCAGTAGCCAGAGCGGCTCGCGGTGAACAGCAAGCCATCGCGCGATACGTCCACGCTCATGCAGATTTCTTCGAAGGGTTCGGGAGAATTGACGGCTTTGACGTGAACTTGCGCGGAAATTTTCGCGCGCCGCCGCCGCCGGCGGTCCACCTCCGGCGTTTTCGCCCCCGCGGAGGCCGCGCCAGTCTTTGCTTTTTCTTCAACCGTGGAGATCGTGGAACTCATGACTTCACCTCAGTGCTTACAGCGGGCCGTCTAGGTTCTGCTCGTCGCGTTTACGGCTTCCCCCGCTAACATCAATTTACCGGCGCGCTCCAACGCGAGAAATAGTACGTTGGTTACAAAATGGGAACGAATGGGTACACACCCCGATTCGTAACTGCTTAAGGCATCGCATCTTCCAGCCGCGAAACACGCCTGGTAGTGGAAATTCCAGCACTACAACGCAGTATTTGCCGCAACGCCATAACGTCGGCATCCTGCGAGCGTTTTTCCCGGCTCGACGCCGTATATTTCGGAGGCATATAAATGGCACCTGTAACCGTACCAGCGGCCATCCACGAAACAGCACCGGTGACCGCACCTGACCGCCATGCTCCACCGCGACGTCCATCATTGGCGCACCGAGTGCCCGCTGCCACCGACGACGAAATCCTGGGGCTCGATCCGTCGTCGTCCTCAACCGCGAACGCCGCACGAGAGCGCTTGAAACTCGCCGGGACAGCTGACGACATATTGGACGCTCCAGTTGCAGCTGACGCCGATGACCGCTCCTCCATCGACGCAAGCGTACCCGAGCCCATCCGCGCAGCGCTCGACGCCAATCCCGACCTCCGCCGCGCCTGGGACGACGCTCAGGCCTACCGCGAAACTTTCGTCACGCCCGAGGACGCCCGCGCCGCCACGGCCCAACTAGCCGACCTCGACCGCTTGGACGCGCTCTTCTTCTCGCGCCGTCCCGAGGACCATACGGAACTTGCCCGCGCCATAGCTTCCCTCGACCCGGCCGCGTTCGCCTCGCTCGCTGAAGCGATGAGTGCTTTCGCCGGGGGACAGCATGCCGCGCCCAGCGCAGATGCTCGGCGAGATGAAAGCCATTCCGCGCCGCCAGCGAGCGATTACATCTCATCGAATTCCGCGGCCTTGCCCAGCAACGACACCGGGCGTAGCAGTGCTACGCCCCTGCAACCGCCGCGAGCGTCAGAGCCATCGGCAGCCCAATCTGATTTCTTCCACTCCACGAACGCTGCCGCAGTCCAAAGCGTCCTTGACGCCATCGAAACGCAGGTCGAGCGGCTGCTCCCGGAAAACATTTCGAAATCGGCCCGAAACCGCGTGGTGGGCGAGATTTACCGCGAGCTCGATGCGAACTTAAGCTCCAACCGCCAGCTCGCGCAGCAGATGCGCGAAGCTTTCCGCGGCGGCTCGCTCGACGCGGAACACCAGCGCGCCGTCGTCTCGCTCGTCACCGGCCGCGCGCGCCAGGCTTTGCCGGGCGTCGCCAAGCGTGTGTTGAACGAATGGACTTCGACTATCGTCGCCGCGCACAACGATCGCCGCTCTCGCCAGCAGGCCGCCGAGCGCCGCGTCGATATCGGCGGATCAAGCGGCACAGGCAGCGATGGTCCGCGCAGCATGGCACCCCGAGAAGTCGACTACCGCCGCATGTCCGACGCCGACATCCTCAATTTATAGCAGTTCTTCACAATGTCGCTTTTTGGGTCGCCTGCCTGTAGGTGTAAATCGCCTGCGCCAGATCCTGCGTGAACAACTGCGCGTTCGCCAAAGTCACCGTCGCCGGCAGTTTCAGCAAACCAGCGCTCGACAGCCCGCTCACCATGGTCGCCAGCTGCGAATTCACCTGCGTCCAGTTCACCACGCCATTGACCGTCGCGGTGACGACGTAAGAATCGATGGCGCGCAGCAGGAATCCGGGCGACAGCATGATCCCGTGGGTTTCGTTCATCGACGCGATCATATCCAGCGAGAAATATTTCGCTTGCTGCTCGTTCACTTCCGCGGGCAAGGGAGTCATCCCGCACAGAATTTCCGCGTGCACGATGGCGTTCATCGCTGTCTGCTGTGCGGCGCTGTTCGCCGTTCCGTCGACGTTGGTCGGCGGCATGGCGTCCGCAACGGCGCTGGCCATTCCTGCGAGCGCCAGATAATCCTGCTGTGCCTGCAGGATTCTGGAAACCGCCACGCCGTACGCCTTAAACTGGTTCATATTCATGCCGTAGCGCAGGGAAGTAAGGCCGGTCCTCACCGAATTGCCCACGAAACAGTCGACCGCTGCATCCTGGCTGGCCACGCAGTTTTGCGCGCGCGCCGCTGGGGGCGCCACCAGCGCTGTACCGATTAGAAACACACCGACAGTCGCAATCTTTTGGATATTCATGTTGCGGATCCTCCCGAATTGGAATTGTCGGTCGTCCGGGAGGGGGGATGCGCGGGACGTTCTACCGACGATGCGAGCGCATCATCTCCCGCGGCGAAGATAACCGCTACTGCCCATACGAACAGTTTTCGTCCAGCCTGAAAACCTGCACTTCGTAACGTCGCATTGTTGCGGCGTTCTAATGAAGCGTCAGCGCCTGCATTCAAACACCGTCCGACTCAACGTCCGTCACGGACACCACGCTTCAGATCAAAACTTCAGCCGTCCGGCCTTGTTTACGAACCGTTATTCTGAGCGGAGTGACCGGCAGATTTTGCATTTCGTCCCGCTCTTGCGGGGCGTCCGGTCACGCAGTCGACGAATCTCTCTTCGGCTCGCCAAACGCAACGCTTCCACCTTCGTTGGTCGCTCAGGATGACGATCTCGGCCGGATCGTCATTCCAAAAGGGGACCCCATGGCACAAATGCAAAATGCCCAATCCGTCGCGCTCCAGCTTGAAAAAGTCCGCGACAAGCTTCCGCTTCTTTACGAACGCGACGACATATTACTCACCATGATCCAGCAGCGCGGTGACGTCGAGCGCGTCAGCTCCCGCAATATGCGCCTGCCGTTGCAAATCCGTCCCGGAGGCAAGGCCGGCCTCGCCAATATGGACGGCGGCGACCTGGGCCGTGGCTCCGGCACGCTCTACGACGTCGCGCAGGTCACACCCGTTTTCTTCCGCGACGCCGTGGAAATCACCAAGCTCGTCGAGTACGCCTCCAATGCGCCCGACAAAGCCATCGAGAACGCCGCCAAGCGCGAAGTGAAAAACGCCATGGCGCAGTTCCGCGCGTTCCTCGACAAAGTGATGCAGACCAACGGCAACGGAGTGCTCGGCACCATCGGCTCGATCACCACCACCGGCCTGCCCGGCGGCGTGGCCGCGCAGTTCACCATGGCCAAGCCCCCTGGCGCGCAGCTTTTCTACTACAACCAGACCGTGCAGGTGTACGACCCCACGCTCACCACCAACCGCGGCTCGGCCAACGTACTGCTTGTCGATCCGTTCAATTCGCTGATCCAGGTCGATTCGCTTCCGGCTGGCACTTCTGCCAACGACCTGATCGTTCACGACGGCCTCACCGGCGCCCAGCCCACTTCGCTCTTCGGCATCCTCTACCACCAGTCCAACGCCACCACGGGCACCTGGCTCAACCTCAATCGCGCCACGTATCCGGTCGAGCTGGCCACGCCCGCCGTCAACGGCAATAACTCCGCGCTCACGCCCGGCGCCGTCCGGCTGGCGATCAACAAAGTCCGCAAATCGTTGGGCTCGAATCAGGTGAGCAAGCTGATCGCTTACACGTCGCTCGAGCAAGAGCATCAGTGGGAACAGCTCGGCGTGACGATTTCGCAGATCATCAAGGAAGGTGCGGGCGGACGCGCCAGCGATCTCGACCTGCTCTTCACCGGCGACAAGACCATGGCCGGCGTCCCCATCAAATCGAGCATCAACGCGAATCAGTCCCGCGTAGACTTCCTCGATCTCTCGCACTGGGGTCGCGCTGTCATGCAGGATATCGACTTCTACGATGTCGGCGGCCAAACCGTGTTCCCGATCTACGGCACCAGTGGGGGACTCGCGGCAGCCTATATCTTCTACTTCGTCACCGGCTTCCAGGTCTGGAACGAATCTCCGCGTTCCGGCGCTTACATCAACAACCTGGCCATTCCGACAGGCTACTAACTCTAAACGGCTGGCTCCTTGGGAATCTGAAGCCCATTCCAAGGAGCCAGCGTACCTTCGGCATGTGCCGCGGACATTATTGTGCGGGCACTTCGGATCTGTCGCCCGTCTCGATCGGACGACCCGAGGTTAACTCTATCAGTGAACCAAAGTCCGCCTAGCAACGCCAAGTCGGTCCGTCGCATTTCCATATCGCTAGTTTCGCTCCCGTCGAATGCATGTTGGACGGTTCTTGACAGCTGCTCGTTCTTCCTGCCCATGGGCGCTGCGGTGACCCTTTCGGCGTCGGCGGCTTTGCAGTAAAATCTCGGCGCCATGAAAATCCACGCGTTTGCTTTCATAGTCGCTGTAGCGCTTTTCGCTCCGCTGGCCTCCGCGCAGATGGACGGGCCATTCCAGTGCCTGGCCACCTCGACCGACGGCGGCCACGTCACCATGTATTTGAGCCAGATGATTCCCAGCGGCGGCGCAGCGCCGAGCGCGGCGATGAACTCCGCGTGGGGCGACTTCGTCAGAGCAGCGTACAAGGTCCAGAACCTGGCGAGCGCGGTTTGCCGCCAGATGCCTTCCGATCCGGCGATGCAGCAACGCGTGCAGAACGCTTACCAGCGCGCCGCCTCTCGCGGCAGCATGCAGCTCGTCAACGTCAACTGGACGCCCGGCCAAAAGCAGAATTCCGGCGGCGACAATCCGAACACGAATCCTTACGCCACGGCGGAACAAAAGCCGGCCGGCGGGAAGGACGCTCCTCCGCCTGCGGACAATCAAAACGCCGCGCCCGCGCAGGACCAGGGTCCGCAGCCGCGCGCGTCCTACTGCTTTTCCGACCAGAAAAAACCGACCATCTATTTCAGCGACGCCTTCGACACCGCCGACGTGCAGAATCCGGACGACTGGGTGAACGCGTTCATCAAAATGCTCGTCGATAAGTACAAATACAAAGGCTCGGTGAACTGTAACGACACGGACACGATTTTCAACGGCCAGAACGCCATCCGCGATCTGAAAGACACACTGAGCGGCAAGGAGCTTATCGACACCGAGTGGACCTATGAGGCGCCACCGCCCGGCACGGCTCCCGCGGCGGACGACTCGCCAGCCCCGGCGCCACCTCCGAAGAAAAAGGCTACTTCGGCGAAGTCCACCGCTCCGAAACCGGCGCCACAAAACTAATGGCTACCACGCGCTCGCTGTTCTCTACGTGCTTGGCAGTTCTGCTGGTCCTGATCCTGCTCCCGGCGCCTGCTTTCGCGCAGGGCTCGGGGGGATCCTTCAGCGTGTCTGACGAAACGCGCGACGCCGTCAAGAAACTGATCGGCGATTCGATCCTTAACGGCAAGGCCTACGAATATGACGGCTACCTCGCCGATCACATCGGTCCGCGCCTCACCGGTTCAGCGAACTATATGCGCGCTGCCGATTGGGCGGTGCAGCAGTTCAAGTCTCTGGGACTGGCCAACGTTCACACCGAAAACTGGACGATCGCAGCCACCTGGGAACCTGACGGACCGGCCGTCGGCCATCTCACTGGCCCGGTCGATCACCAATTGCACATTTATTCCATTGGATGGAGCCCGTCGACTCCCCGGCGGGATTAGCGGCGACGTGGTCTACATTCCAAACGTGGCGCCCAACGCGCTTCGCGCGATGGAAATGCAGATCACAGGCAAGATCGCTCTGTTCGATCGATCCAGTTTCGGCCCCAAGCCCAGCGTGGAAAGTCAGCTTCGCGGTCTCGACGCGTTGCGGGCCCTCAAGCCGCTGGCAATAGTCGGCACCGGCGGCGCGAAAGGCGCGGAATCCGAAAGCTCTCTGGGATTCACCGCTGACATCGCGCCGATGCCGGAGGTCCAGATCGGCCTGGAGGATTCGCTGCTGATCAAGCGGCTGCTGGCGCACGACCGCGTGACCATGCAATTCACGGTCACGAATCGCATCCGGCAGAACGTTCAGGTTCCGAACGTGATCGCGGAAATCCCCGGGTCCGAACATCCCGACGAAGTTGTCATCGTCGGCGGACATCTCGATTCCTGGCAGCCCGGCACCGGCGCGCAGGACAATGGCACGGGAGCCGCCACCGTGATCGAAGCGGCACGCGCCATCATGGCGCTGCATCGGCCGCCGCGCCGCACCATTCGCTTTATTCTTTTCGGTGGGGAAGAGCAGGGGCTGCTCGGCTCGTTAGCTTACGCAAGGCAGCATGTGGCCGAAATGGCGAAGATCGACGCCGTGCTCGTCACTGATTCCGGCGCGGAACCCGCTCGGGGTTGGTACGTGATGGCGCGCGAGGACGAACGAGCGCCTCTCGCGGCAATCGCGCCGCTGCTCGAAGGCCTGGGCGCGAACGGCATCTCGTCCGACGCGATGTATATTTACGAAACGGACCACGCCGCGTTCGACGTTCTCGGCGTGCCTTCGCTTGTGTTGTGGAACGACCAGAACATTTACAACACGCTGCACCACAAGGCGAACGATACGTTCGACACCGTGGTCGAAAAAGATCTAACGCAGGGCGTGACGATGGTCACCGTCACGGCCTACGCCATCGCCGACAGCCGCGAACCCTTCGCCCCGCATCTCTCGCCCGCGGAAATGGCTCCCATGCTCCAGAGGGCCGGCGAGCTCGACGAATACAACTACCTGAAAAGCGTCGGCGCCCTGCCGTAGCACCGCCGCGCGTGCACAAAAAAAGGGGCGGCCGTTAAGCCGCCCCGAAATCTGAACGCGTCTGAGAAGCAACCTAAGTATCCATCCGATTTGCTCAGTCGTCAACAGGTCGCGCGAAAAGCCAAGCGGAGAGTGGGAGACTCGAACTCCTAGGGCTGCCAAGCAGCCTTCCGCTTCTCAGACGCGTCCAGTACCCCGCTGGGAGCACTCTCCGAGACCACGTCCGGGCTCAAGTTCTTTGACAGAACGAGCGTAGTCTCGCAAGACCGTAAAACTACCAGGTGGGCAACAAAAAAACGGGGCGACCCCTCGCCGCCCCGTCGTGACTTTGTGTTGTAACCGCTCCTACTTGTGCTCGTGTTCGTTTTCGCCACCGCCGCCGTGCGGATGCGCGTCGGTTTTATTGTTGTGCTTGTCGTTGGCGATCTGACGGCTTTCCTTGTTCTGCTGGTGCTCGATCTGGTGGTGTTCAGCGCCCGTCAGGTGCCCGCCATTTTCCTGACGATCGGTTTTCGCTTCCTGGTGAATCTTGCTTTCGTTGTTTTCGACGTGTCTGGTCTCGCCCGGCGTCAGCTGCCCGGACTTCACTCCCTGATTGATCCGGTTCTGCTGGCGATCCTGCCGCGCGTTCACGCCCATGCCTTCGGGATGCGACGGAGTTCCATGGTTCACCGACGCATAATTGCCGCGGTCCACGCGCGCGGCGCCCTGGTGCGAAACCTGCGCCTGCGTGCGCGCCACGTGTTCCTCGTGCATGTAACCGCGCTCCTCGGCGCTCGGCATGCGTTCGACGCCGCCGTGCCCGTTGAAGCTCACGCGGTTGATATTGGTCTCGTGAATCACGGTGCGATCCTCGTAGACGTTGTGGAACCCGCCGCCCACGTGCCACACTGCGGTGTTGTACGCGAACACTCCGCCGCGCCAGGCGCCGCCGACAAAACCGACGCCGCCGTAGCCGAAGCCGTAATTAATTCCGCCGTAGAATCCCACGTGCGGGCCCCAGTATCCGGCGTGCCAGCCGTAGATGCCTCCTCCAAAACCCCAGTAACCCGGGGTCCACAGCAATCCCACGCGCGGGGGCGCCACCCATACTCCCGGCACCCAGTAATATCCTTCCGGACCGTAGGCCCAATAGCCCGGCGTCCACATGTAGCCTTCGGTTGGGCAAGGGGGCTGCTCGTACACCGGAATCGGTGGCGGAGCGGTTGTGATGGAGACTCCCACTGCAACCTGCGGAGCGGCTGTCGCCGGCATCGCGACGATGGCTGCTACAAAGAGACCGAATAACAGCACTGCACAAGCTTTCGAGAACGTTCTCATTATGATTTCCTCCACTTGGATGGTCCTGACGCCGCAGCTACGTTCGGCGGCAGGAACGCGCTTGCGTATGATGAATTATGATGCACCCGCTCCTTCGGCGAGCACAATACCCCCGCCGCGTATTCCAATCGGTTAAACCCGACAGGTAGCAAGAAGTTGCGCCCCGGCCTCTGGGTTCATTTTCCCGAACCCAGCAGGAAGGCCCAGTCCGCCGAATACGCGGGCGTTCCGTCCGGACTGAGCGGCGTCACGCCGGAGGCCGACATGCTCACGTGATAGACGTCTGCTCCCGCCGGCATCTTGTTCGCTGGATTCGGCTCGAGCGTCAGCACGCGAATATGGTCGGCCGGAATCTTCATCACCGCATACGCCGCCTTCATGGCGGCGGCGCGCGATTCCTTGGCGTGATACGCGCAGTACCAGCGATCGAGCGGCGTCGCGCTTACTGATGTGATCCACGGCGCCCACTCCTTGGTCACCTCGGTACGATCCCACGCGCCCGAAAGATTGATCACGCGCAGCACTTCGCGCTTCTTGCCGATGTAGGCCGCCACGCCGCCGCCCTGCGAATGTCCCGACACGGCGATGCGCGACCAATCCGGCAGGCCGCTCTTGAGATATCGGCCCCAATGCTCGTGCGGATATTGCTGTTCCAGGTAGTGAAGCAGGGTCCTGAGACGGCTCACTACAGATTCGTTCGGCAGGTCGTCGATATCGGCCGAATCGCCATCGCCAAAGATGCGTTTTTCGCGAAATCGATCGGAGCACGCCGGATCAGGCTGTGGACCGCAGGTCTGAGGATCGGACACGCCGTTGTCGTACATCAGCCCGATCACGCGGTAACCCGCGTTCGCGCCAGCGACTAGAAACGGCCAGGACGCAGTCGGCTCGCTGCCCGTGCCGGGGAAAAATACCAGGAGCGGCGCGTCGGTTCTCACGTTTCGGCGAAAGAGCGCCAGGTTCAGTTTGTCAAAACGTTTGATCGAGGGATCGGCATCGCTCGGCTTCGTTTTGTGAATCACGCCGTCGAAATCAGAAGTCGGATCCGGCGAAGTGTGCGAATCGGCTTTGACCTGGGATTTGAGCGACGCCGGCGAGCCCTGCTGCGCAACCGCGTCACAGGGAACAATCGTCATGGCCACGCTGGCCACGGCGCACATAAATGCTGCATAAACGAATCGCAGATTCATCGAAATCCCCGCCGCGGCGGCGACGCCGCTTGCCGCCGGACGACACGTTATGCTTTCGGCCTCGCTTGCGTTAGACTGAATGTCCCTAGCCGCCACGAAGGGGTGATTCAATGTCAGTCACCAAAGAACGTTGGCGCGAACTCTGCAAGCAGGCGGCGATCGAGAAAGACCCACAGAAGCTCGTGCAGCTCTACGACGAGATCAATTCGATCCTCCAGCAGGCCAATAGCGCGAACCAACCCTTGACCGCAGCCGAAAAATCCAAATCCGCGGCCGCGGGTTAATTCTGCCCGGACCGAAAGTTGACGTTAGCGGTGGGCGTTACTTCGGCTTCGCGAAAACCGGTTGGCTGGCCATTCGCAGCTCGTGCGCGCTCGGTTTCTTCTTTTTCGGTTTCTTGGCTTCGCGGCGTTTTGCGTCTTTATTTCCCATAGGCTCACAGTACACAATTTTCAGCGCTCTTGTCACGTTGACGACCTAATGTTCTCGGGCGTAACATCGCGATGGGCCCTGAGATGTGCGAAAGGGTAGCCGAGAAGCGCTGCAGGGAAGTGGACGTAACATTTGTTTAAGGGAGGCTGGGATGAAGATTCTATTCGCGCTCGCCACAGGCACAGCTCTACTGGCGCTCGCCGTCGCCGCGCCCGCGCAAGCACAGCAGCAGGACCTCGCCTCGGTCGACCCGACGATCACCGAAGCGATCGCCCCCCCGCCACAGCTCGTAACGCCCGAAGCCGTCCTGAAAATGGTCCAGGACAAGGACTCGAGTATCGCGTTGGTGGACGTGCAACCCGCCGAAGGTTATGCGGACGGTCATTTGCCCGGCGCCGCGAGCTACCCGTGGGTAATGCGCATCACGAAATTTCCTATTGCGCTTCCTCGCAACAAAACGCTCGTGCTCTACGGCTCCTGCCCCAATGACACCGGCGACATGATCAAGCAGCTCGCCGAATTCGGCTACTTCAACATCAAGGTGATGGACGGCGGCTGGTACAAATGGGTCGCGCTGAAGTATCCCGCTGAGGGCAAAGGCGAGTACGCGCAGGCTCATCCGGCGACTTCGGAAGCTGTTGCGCCATCGATCTCGCAGTCAGCCCCTACGCGGCAAGCCGTGGCGCAAAATTCCGCGCACTAATCCTGATCTAATTCGCTGACTTCACTTCAATCTTCGAGTAAGTGATCCGTAGCTGCTCGATCGGCTCCGTGCCTTCGGCGCCGCCCGCGCGCACGGCTACAATCACCGCGTCAGTCAGTTTATAGATCCGCGCAGTCTTGTCGCTGTTGTCAGTTAGCGCGATCTGGACTTCCGGAAAACGCTGCCGGCTGGTGAAGGCGCCCAAGAGCACACAGTGACGAGCTATCGCGGTCCTTCACGACCACCACCGGCGGATGCACTGCTTTGGCCGACGGGTCTTCCGCCGCAATCGCCTCCGTCTGCGCCGGGCTCGGCATGGTGGTCTGCCGCAAGGGGATCCAGCGGTTGTACGCCGGGTCGGTTGATTCGCCGGCGATCACATGCCCGCTGGCGGACACCATGCGCATGTAGCCGCCGAATCGCGAAGTCCCAGGATCGGACCCGGCCGGCAACCGCGTTTGCGCCACGGCCGCACCGGCCAACATCGTCCAGGTAACCAGGATCAGAATCGGCGCAGCGAACCGCGCGCGGGCCCGTGCTGCCGAAATATTCCGCTTCTGCATTTGGATATCCCTCCCTGTCGTCCGCTTTTCTTGATTGTCTAACGAATCCTTCGCCGCGCAATCGTCCTGTGATCCAAGTGCTACGCGAAACACACGAGGCCCCCGCCGCCATGCAGCAGCGCGTCACACGCGCCGGCGGCACGAACCGCTTCGACGAGCCGAATTTCCGCGTGGTCTGGGGAGGCTCGCGGCTCACCTGGATTGGGGGCCGCTGGTGCGACCACGACGCGAGTGGCAATCCCATCCGCGAATCAATCGAGTTGCGCCAGGTTCCGAAGTATCTGCCGCTCAACCGCTGGCACATCGAGCGCTGGACTCCGCCGGAATCTTACGGGTCGCCCGGGCGCTGGTACGACGAGACCGCCGAACACGAAAACGGCGTCCGCGTTCCGGCGCTCGGGCCCTTTCCTTGGCGCGGGGAATACGAGCACTGCTTCATACTCGAATCCCCAGCGGGCGACTTCCTGCCACTTTCGTCCACCGCGTGCGACTGGATCGTCCGCGCCATCGAATGGTCGCGACGCCAACCGCGCCAGTCACGCTGCGGCGCGCTGGCCGCCCGCGAAGAGGCTCGCGCCCGCGATTTCGACCGCGCCGCCGACGAAATATTGGAAACGTAGCGCGCCACCCAAGGTCCTCGATCGACATTCCCAGCGCCGTGTTGCCGGCGTTCTTGGCACACAGATTTCCACATGAATTCAACCGCCGCGCGTTTTCCACATCTTCCACACATTTGCACAGGTTTTTTTGCGTGGTGTAGTTGACGCCGAATCGCGGAAGTTTTATTGTGCGCGGCAGATTGAACCGGGAAGCTAGCGACAAAGGTTTAGCCCCGCGGTCGTGAATGTTGAACCGCTAACACGATCCGGAGTGGAACCTGGTCGAAAGACTTCGTGATTCAGCCTAGAAGTCGCAGGCGCCTCACGGCGTTTGTGACGCGAGGTTGGCTCGCGAAGCTCGGGGAGATAGCGGTCTGGTTCGGAGTTCGCAACGGCCTCACGGCCGGGGCGGCGACGGGCCAGATAAACAGATCTCCGAGGCTGGACGGCACGGTTCGGATGTCGCGGGAGCGCAAGCTTTTGCGGCGCCGGCCGGATCGAAAGGCTCGTTGGCTGCACTCATCAGTTTGGAAGACGCAGCACGCTGCAAGGCGGTTGAGTCGCCGGATTGAGAAGCGCGGCCCTCGGCTCGACGCAAGTCGAGACCGGGGGATCAAAAGCCGAACTTTACGGCTCGATTTAGAGGGCGCAAGCGTCGCAAGGCGGTTGCGCCCTTAACTTTTTTAGCCCCTTTTTTCGTCCTCGGAACATTTTCCAGTCGGTAGTCGCACTTTCGCCCGGCTTGCCGGGACGTGCTCCTCGCCCAGGCCGAAGGCCCAGGATGCTCCGCCCGATTTTTCGGTAGGCACAAACACCCGGCCTCCGGTGTCAATTTCTCCAGACGCAAGCGATGGGCATCTCACAAGACGGGCGAACCGAAATAGCCGCGCCAGGGAGGCACTCATGGGTATGTCATTGGACGCCCGAAATGGCGGGGCCGTGGCGGAGCCGAACATCGTCCCGCTGATCGACGTGCTGCTGGTACTGATCATCATTTTCATGGTGATCACGCCGAGGATTCCCACCGGGCTGCCGGCGCTCGTCCCGCAGCCCAGCCCGCCGAACGCAACGGCTCAACCGGCCGTCATCGTCGTGCAGGTGATGCCGGGGGACAAGGTGAAGATCAACGACGAAACGAGCGGCTGGGACGCGCTCGGCCAGCGCCTATCCGTTGTCTTCAGCATCCGCGCTGACAAAGTCGCGTTCGTCAAGGGTGCCGGCGAAGTCCCGTTCGCGCAGATTGCTCGCGCGATCGATATCATGCGGGGCGCCGGCATCGAGCACGTTGGCCTGATCACGCCGAAAACAAATTAGTCCGCTCGACCGTAAGTCACAAATCGCAGGCCGCAGCCACGCCTTCCCATCGAAAGGATCCACCTTGCCCGCCGACCGCCTCGCCACCGCCGCACAACTTGCACAAAGCGATGTCCCGCGCCCGCTCTCGCACTTCGGACGCGACACCATGCAGATCGATACGCAACCGAAGGGCGATACCGCCGCCACCGTCACCATTGCGTCCATCTCCGACCAGGACTGGTATGTTTCGCGCACGCACGGCGTCTACCACATTCCCGCGTGCGCCAAATCCCAGCAATATTCGCTGCTGCTGATCACTTCGCGCGGCGACGTGATCGACATCGGCGACGGCCGCCGCCTGCCATTCGCCATATCCGCGCGCGAGATCGCTGACGATCTTCTCCAGGATCTGCACGATCACGGGGTCTTCGTCTGCGCCGGCGCGCGCCCCACTGCCGACGAGATTACTGCGGGTACCGCGCGTCGCGACGCCTATTACCATCGACTGATCGCAGATGGCGACACGCTCTGGGCCCGCGGGCATTCCTTCCGCGAAATTTCCGATCTGCACCGCCGCGCCGCGCTTTCCATCGGCGTCGAGCGCGAGTGGGCCTACGTTCCCATGCGCCTGGCCGACTGCCCGGTCTGCGGCGAAAAAATCAAAGCCGGCGTCGCGGTTTGCAAGCACTGCCGCGCCGTTCTCGACCCCGAGAAAGCCGCGCAGCACGGATTTACGAACGCGCATCAAACCGCTGCGGCAGCGGCGTCGCCGAAGCTCACGAAGTAGACGCTCCGCATATCTACCCACAAATCTCGGCGTGCCACTCGACCGGTCGCGGACTTACAATTTCCGCGGCACTCATTTCATCACCAGCCATCAGAAGGGAAGGCGACGATGCAACCAGCGATTCCACGGGAGATCATGAGGGCGGAGACTACTCGGACGAAGACCATGACGTTCTTTGGCCGCGCGGCAGTGGCCTGCCGGGCCGCGCGCGGACTCCTGGCATTGCTCGCGGCTGGCGCCGTGATGCTGAGCTTGAGCCCCTTCGCGGACGCCCAGGGCTCGCGGCACGACGACATTGTCTTCGGCCCCAGCGGCCACCCCATAGCAAACGCGACCGTACGGGTCTGCCAAAGCGGCGCGACGGGCACACCGTGCTCGCCGCTGGCGACGATCTACACCGATGCGACGATGACCGCGACCTCCGCGAATCCGTTCCAAACCGACGGCATTGGGAACTACCATTTCTACGCGCCTGCCGCCCGCTACGTGGTTCAGATTTCCGCGCCCAGTATCACCGGTACGATCACGAATCCGGATGTGATTCTGGCGCCCGACGCTTCCTCCGGGCTTTCCGGCTCCGACATTTCCGCGTTTGGCCTCACTCTCGGCGGTAACCTCAGCGTCGCGGGCAACGCATCCATCAGCGGCACGCTCACCACTTCGACTTTCAGCCCGTCGACGTTCGCGCCCAGCTCACTGCAGGTTACCGGCAATGGCTGCTTCGGCGGTCCGCGTCCGTACATCGACGTGACCTGCCCTCCCTACGGCGCGCGCGGCGACGGAACCACAGACGACACAACCGCAATCACCAACGCTATCAACGCCGCCTGCGCGACAACCATCGGCGGCGCAGCGATCGTCCCGGATGTCGTGTTTCCTCCGGGACGCTACCAAGTGGACCAGACGCAGGGATCCTCCACCACGCCCGATCTGCCTTCGTGCTCGGGCTTGCGCATTCGCGGCCTTGGCAATGGCGCGCTCATGACCTTCGCCACGCCTGCGCAGGCTTACATCGGCATATTCCGCGGAGCGAATCCAAGCGCCGCGCCCGTGTTCTACCTTCTGAATCAGTCCAATCCTTCGATGACCTTCGAAGACATCGCCATCGACGGCTACAACCAGGCGATCGGCACGAATAACGTCGTCGGCCTCACGCTGATTAACACCTGCCTGCGCGTGCAAACCACGGGACAGACCGACAACACGCCCCTCAAGCTAACCGACGTTTTCAATTTCTGGATGAACAAGGGCTGCCTGGAAACCCTCAACGGTTCGGTCACGAATGGCGCCCTCCCCGTTTCGATTTGGAGCGGTGAAACAAGCGGCAGCGGCGGCAGCGCCAATGTCTACATCTCCCGCATGCAGGACGTAACCCTAGCCGGAGGCGCTATCCAGTACATCCAGCGGGCCAGCACTCCGAGCTGCTCCGTGGACTGGGTGTTCCGCAATATCCTGCGCGAAGCGTCGTCTTCGGATTTCATCAACATATCCTCGACCGGCGCGACCGTCTGCGCGGGTGAGATCACCATCGATCACTTCCAGGATTCCGACACTTCCAATCCCTCGGCGGCCATCATCAACGACAGCGCTCCCGGATCTCTCAGCGGCGTAACGATCAGCCACGCCATTGGCGGCGCGAGCGGAAATACTGGCAAAGCCATCCTGATGAGCGGAACGCCTGGGTTGCAAGTCCTTGACCATGTGACGATCATCGGGTGCGAAATTTTCTGCGCCACGGGCGTATTTGACGGCAGCGGCAATCCGCTCGGCCCGGCGGTGACCCAAAATACGAATGGCTATGATTTCATTTCGCCAGCAACCGACAACAATCGCCTGGGAACGAATATCAACGAATCGGATCGCGGTCCGGCCGCGCGCTTCACGGCCAGTGGCTCGCGTTTCGCGTCCATGGCTCTCGATCCGTCGCTGGGAATATTATTCGGCACTGGCGCGGGATACGGATGGACGGCGCAGGCCACGCAAACCGCACAGGAAACTCTGGACATCGGATTTTCCACCACGCTGCCGCCCACCGGCGTGACGGCCACTCCTGCCAGCGGCGGCACGCTGGCCAACGGGACCTACTACTACTTTGTGGCGCCTAGCTTCGGAGGCGGCTCCTGCGCCAACAACGTAGTCGGCGCGCCCTCATTGATTTCCGCGGGCGCCACCACCACAACTGGAAATAACGCGGTGACGATCGCGTGGACGCTTCCTCCGGCGACTCCGCAAGCGCTGACCGGCTTCTGCGTGTTCCGCAGCACTACCCCCACCACCTTCACGATTCAGACTGGCATCTATGTGGCGGGCGCCACGGCTACCTCCGCCACGGACACCGGTTCGAACTTTGCGACGGTCGGAAGCAGCGTCGAATTCAACCATATGCAGGCGTTCCACCGCTTTACCCCTACGTCGCTCGGCATCGACACGACGAATCCACAGTTCAATCTCGACGTAAACGGCACGGCGGCCGTAAATTCGCTCAACGGCGTACAGATGGCCGAGCGCTTTTCAGGTGCGGACGCCTCGGCCAAGATCAACGCCTGTCTGACGGCTGCCAGCACCAAGAGCGGCGTCTGCGATGCGCACGGGCTCACCGGCACACTCACCGCATCCACGCACATCCAGATTCCCGCCGGCACCACGCTGCGCTGGGGCCAGGCGCAGCTCACCATCAACGACACGACGAACAACGACGCCGTCGAGCTGCTCGGCGACGGCAGCGCCCTGGTCGGCGATCAGGAAAGCGGCGCCGGTACGGTCCCGCGCGCTGATACGAGCGGATTCATCGCTTGCCAGCCAACCGGCTGCACGGCGGTGAAGAATCCCAACGCCGCCACGCGCAACGTCGACTGGGTCCACATTTCCGGTATGTATCTGAAAGCGACCGGCGCGGCATCCACGGTCCTCAACCTCACCAGCGTCGGCCACGCCGATATCGAGAATAATCGCTTCGTCATGGGTACCGGAGGCGGCAGCTATGGGGTCTTTGGCGACACGTCAACGGGCGGCTTCGATTCCACGAACACGCTGCTGAAGCACAACGAATTCGATCCCCAATTTCAAAACGACCGCTGCCTGCACCTGGCAGGCGTCTTCAATGTGGTCGAAATCGAGCAGAACACCTGCATCTTGCCCGCCGCGAATACCGGCACGGTCTGCTTCGAGCTCGCCAAGGACACCAGCGGCAACTATCCCAACAACGACGAGTTCTACGGCAACGATTGCGAAGGGTCGTCCACGTCGTTCGGCCAGATCGGCTACAACATCATCAACGCCGATAGCGTCACCATCGGCCCCAATAACCGCTGCGAGAACGTCTACAACTGCTTCCAGTTTCCGATCGATGGCAGCGCGGTGGGAATTCACATCCTCGACCCGTACATTTCCGTCTCTGCGAACTCGGTCGTGAAGGCCAATGAGCCCTCCACTTCGCAGGTCGCCATCGACAATAACGGACCCAACTGGCTTCCGTCGATGCACTACGGATTGAACGATCTCGCCGGCAGGAATCTGCTTGGGAACGCGGCGTTCGAGGGCTGGTCCGGCTCGACGTCGCTCTACTATTGGGGCGGCGTCACTGGCACGACCATCAATTCCGCGGGCAGCGGTATCTACGCGCAGAATACGAGCGCCGGCACCCCCGCTGATTCGACTACGCAAGGCACCTACAACGTGAAAATCGGAGACAACGCCACCGCCGGGCTCGGCGTCAACTCTGGCTGCATCCAAGTCGACGCGACCATGAATTACACGCTCGCGTTTCGCATCGCTGCAGCGAGTACCAGCATCAATTTCCGCCCGGGGTTTCGCTTCTACTCCGATCCCAATTGCACCGAAGCAAACAAGATCACCACGGTCGCCACCAATGCGCGCGTGCTGACGCCCGCGAACTATGCCGGCCAATCGACACTCATCGGCAGCGGCCCCAACTGGCAGAGCAGCAACGCCTCGCTCACCTACAACAACGGCATCACTTGCAACTGCAACGTCACCGGAGCGGATTGGCAGGTCGGTACGGCGAGCACCTGGACGCCGACGCGGAATTTCGCGGTCACCTTCCGCGTGCCCAACGCTTTCAGCAGCTCGACTACTGTCGCGCAATCGATGCGTGTATTCATTCTGGAAAATACCGCGGCGAATCCGAATCAAATCTTCGTGGACGACGCGGTGCTGAGCGAAGGCCCTGTGAACCCCAACGTCCCGTTCACCGCGGCCGTTTCGGACAGCGTGAGCCCCACGGTCTACGGCAATCTCACGGTCGCAGGCGGCCTAACGGCAGGGCCAACCGCGCTGCCCGCGGCCTTAACAAGCGGCACGCCCGTGGCAGGGAATTGCGCGGCAT
Organism: uncultured Acidobacteriota bacterium; assembly: GCA_963800535.1. GTDB lineage: Bacteria > Acidobacteriota > Terriglobia > Acidiferrales > UBA7541 > Palsa-295. The sequence goes on along the minus strand of CAWDBK010000002.1, from coordinate 176,049 downwards.
TTACTTCGGGCACCACGACTAATGTCCAGGACTCCGGCTCGCCCTGCCCAGCGCTCTTCACGAAATTCGCCATGGGATTTCTTTCCGCCGGGCAGGGGCCCAGCGCGAATAATGCGATCGACGTCTCGGTGATCTACCTGCCGAACGTCCAGTTCTCGCATCTCACCGTCGACGTTTCCACTACCGACGCCAGCACCAGCGATTTCTACGGTTGGGCAGTCACGGATCTTTCCGGCAACGTGAAATGCTCGATTACCGCCGTGAACTTGACCGCCGGCGGCGCGAGCGACCAGGCCTGCACGCAGGGCACCGTCACGCTCCCGTCCGGCGCGTACCTCTTTGCATTCACGGGCAACGCCACTACCGCGAAGATCGCCTATAGCGGCACAGCCCCGCTCGCTCTCTCGAGCGCCGTCTCCAGCTCCACCAGTTCCAGCGGCGCGATGACGTCGCCCATCGGGGTGCCTTCAGCTGGCGTGACCTACAGCGGGTACGGTCTCCCCGCCATCATCCTGCATTAGTAGCGCCAGGATCTTGCAGGCGTTTTTCGGGGGACGCAGCGGGGCGATCTGGATCGGCCTGCGCTGCGCCGTTATCCGGGGCGGCGCGACCTGGCGATTCTGGAGTTCGCGGTTTTGGCGGATCGGGATCGGCATCGGTCCCGCGAATCGGGAAGCCGACGCCGAGAAGCGCCGAGAAAAACAGCGGCAGCGATTTCACCACATCTTTCGCCGTCGAGAACACGGCGGCACACGCCGAAGCGCATCGCTTCACAAATACGCTCATCGAAATGTCCTGCCTCCCGCGTCCGGCGCCGCCTTCTGGGCCCGGGGCGTCAAGCCGGGCGAAGAATCCCCGCTGCAATCAGCGCCGCGGAAAAACACACGAATCGCTTCTTGAACTTGCTCATCGCAGAGCGCTACCTGTCGGTAGGTGTTGCGGCAGCATATCAGAACGGCTCGCGCTCGAAGCCCCGGATTTCCGCGCGGCGCACCCAAGGTTTGTCATGCACATACCCGAATCCGCACATCTCTGGGCGCTTTTCGTCGCCGGACACGGCCTGCACGTGCTCAAACGCGCCGGCCTCTCCGTCGGCTCGAAACTCTCCGGTACCCGCACGCGCGCGCAATGGCTGCGCACCAATGCGCTCAATCTGGCCATCAGGCTGTTCGTGAACGCCGCAGGCTTTTCCTATTGGATCGCGCATCCCGACGTCGCCACACAGATGGTCCACAACTTCGGCGTTCCGTTCAATCTGACTATCGAGCCTGGTCACGCGACGGCCGCCATGTTCGGCCTGTCCGGCGACAGCATGATCGACTGGGCCGCCGCTAAAGTCCCATTCTTGCAAAAGGAAATCCCGCCGTCGCCGACGGAGTAATACAGCGAGGTTGTTACGCAGAGACTGGCAGTGGCTGGACTTCCTGATTCACTTTGCGCTGATCCTTGTCCCGAGCGACTTCCAGATCGTAGTGCGCTTGTAGGTTGACCCACAATTCCGCAGTGGTGCGAAAATAGCGGGCCAGCCGCAGAGCCATCTCCGTTGAGATGCCCCTCTCTTCTTTGACGATCTCATAGATTCCCGGAGCAGGGACGCGCAGCGCCATCGCCAGCTTGTGCGGGTTTAGGCCCAAGGGAGCCATGAACTCTTCCTTCAAGATTTCGCCCGGGTGCACGGGCTTCAATTTAGCCATTTCGGTTCACCTCAATCATGGTAATCGACGATCTCGACGTCGTACGCGTCGCTGTCTTTCCAGACGAAACAAATCCGCCACTGATCATTGATGCGAACACTATGCTGCTGCCTGCGGTCGCCCCTGAGCTTTTCCAGCCGGTTGCCCGGTAGTGCCGCGAGGTCAGCCAGCGTCTTGGCTGCGTGGATCACCAATAGCTTTCGCAGCGCTTGCTGTTCAAACGCCTCGAATCGCTTGACGCGCTCGCGTTCGAATAGGCGTCGCGTATCAGGCGATCCAAACGACTTGATCACATGATGAGCATATAATGCGATGAATTAAATGTCAATCGTGATACAAGGACTCGAACGGGCGGTTTGACAAGTCTGCCGCTCAAGGATTTTCGCTGTAGATGTGTTTCACCACATTCGGAATCGCATTGAGGCTCTGCCAATCCGAATACTTCTTCTGATATTCGGCGAGTAGCATCTGCCCGGCTTCGTCCGCCGACTTACCTTGCTTCTTCAGCTCGAGCGTGCGTTTCTGCAGCTCCGAGAAGAATTGAAAATCCTGCTCGATCAGCGACCCGTCGCCCAACGCGCCATGATCGGGCACGATGTATTTGAATTTCATGGGCCGCAGCTGGGACAAAATCTCCACCCAGCCTTTCATGCTGGAATTATCGTCCGGAAGATTCGGGACCATCTTGTTCTGCACGATATCTCCGGAGATCAGCGTACTATCCGTCTTCACGTCGACCATCTCGTCGCCCTTCGTATGCGCCTGGCCCAGCCAGAATAGCCGCGCGCTCACGCCGCCCAAATCGAGCGTCAGTTCTTTTTCAAACGTGATGTCTGGCGTACGGAACTTCGTGTCCGCCAGTAGCTCCTTCATCTGCGCATTCCGGCTGCTGAACATCTGCACGAACGCCGCGCCGCGCTCCTCAAGTTCCTTCTGCTGTGCCAGCACGCGGACCAAGATGGTATTCGCGGGGAAGCCGTTGTCGCCCGCGGCGTGCTCGGCGTGATAGTGCGTAGTCGTCAGGTAAAGCACCGGCCCTTTCGCCAGCTTCTGCGCCTCGCGGGCCACAATCGCACCGTTGCGCGGGCCAAGGCCGGTATCGACCACCAGCGTCGCTCGAGTGCCCACTACGATGGCGACATTCGGAAATCCGACGATCGCGTAGACATGATCGGAGACGTGGGTGGCCTGATTTTCCGGCAGCATCAGCGAAGGTGGCCCTTGCGCCCGCGCAACAGCGCTTGCCGCCGCAGCCAGCGCGATCATCGCAGCCAGCACCGGCGTTCGCATCAAAAGCAACCGCCACCATCGATTCGTCTTTCGCATCGCCCCACCTCGCGCGGGATTATCCCTCGCCGTCCGCCGAGAGTCACTACCCGCAAACCACTAGCCGCTCGTTCCGGAGGCTCAGATGCCCGTCGTACCCACCACGGCGTATTCGCAAGCCGAAGATGCGCTCTCGCTCGCGCGCGCGCTGCTGAATGACACGGCGGGCGCCGTCTTCACCGACACGCTGCTCATGCCGCTGCTCAACTCCGCCTATCGCGGCCTGCAGCGCGAGCTGGCCGAAAACGGCGTCAGCGTCCTCGTGGAGCAGCAGGATCTGGACCTCGCCAGCGATCCCACCAGCGGCCTCACGCCCACGGAGATCAGCGACGTTTCGAGCCCGCAACTTCCAACCGACTGCATGGTCCCGCACATGCTGTGGGAACGCGCCACGCCGAATACAACGGACGTGTTCATTCCCATGGAAAAATTCACCAGCGGCGGCTCCATGCTGAATCTTCAGCCGAGCACCTATTTGCGTTTGTGGGAATGGCGCGAGGACAAAGTCAATCTCATTGGCGCGACGCAGCCGATTACGGTACGGATCCGCTACGAAAAAGTTCTGCCGCTGCTGACGCTTGGCACCGATCCGGTGCAGATTCGCAGCGCCACCGATCCGCTGGCATTCGCCACCGCGGCTCTGGCAGCTCGATCTCGCGGAGCGCGCGCGCTGGCGCAGGACTTGCTTGGGACCGCGCAGCTGGCGACCGAGAACCTCATCGAGCGCTACGTCCGCCCCGAGCAGACCAAGGGACGCCGGCGAATGCCCTATAGTTATCACCGCCGCGTCGTCTATTTGTGAAAAGTGCTTCGCGCCAGGAATCGAAGCGTAGGGGGGCGACTACGGCAGTGGCCCCGTCGGCCCCTGCTTGATCACATCGAGCGTGATCTGCAGCCCGCGGCTCGCGTGCAGTGAATTGCCGCTGGAGTCCACGGCGTTTGCCGTTACGTTCATGCTGGTCACCGCGATGGGCGTGGCGGTGGAATTGACGTTGTTGCCTTTGTGGCACGCGGCAACGATCCCGCTGGCGATCAAGGTGAGGACCAGCGCGGCAAACGCGCGCCGCGTCGCGGTCCTCGCGGTGCTGCGCATCGCAAAGTAGCCGAACGCCGGCAGCGCTATCGTCGCAATGAGCGAAAGCAGGGCAGGGAATCGTGAACCGCCTCCGCCCGCCTGCGAAGATGAGATGGTCAACACGCCCGCGCGCGCCGCGGCGTGCATGCGCCCCGAAGGCTGCGTCGAATTGCAGGGGTTCGAAATCGGCGGCGTCTCGCTCGTCGCCGTCGATGTATGCACCAGGATGCTGAATGCCGTTGTTCCGCCAACGGTCGGAGTCAGCGGGCACGGCGTGAACTCGCAGGTCGTGAAAAGCGGCAGGTTCGTCGGGCAAGCGAGCGTCACTTTCTCGCCCTCCCCGCCAAATACGCTATCGGACGTGAGCACTGCGCTCCAGGTCGCGGTATTGCCCTGTTCCACGGTCACCTCCGGCGAGACGCCCGGCGCGATCGCGATTGAAAAGTCATCCCCCGTGCCTGACAAATTGACCGATACCGTATCGGACGTAATTCCGTCGCTCACCACCAGCTGACCCACCAGCGGACCGGGCGTCAGCGGCGTGAACGCCACATTAATCACGCAGCTCGAGCCCGCCGTTAGCGTTCCGGTACAGCTCGTGCTTGTAGTCGTGAAATTTGTCGGGGCCGGTGGCGGATTCGTTCCCGTCGGCACGAATGCCGGCGCGATCACGATGTTGCTCACCGTGGTCGCCGAAGTGTTGCGCAGGGTAAACGCGACGGGCGAAGACGTCCCCGCGGTCGGTTCGTTGCAATAGGTGAACGACGCCCCCTGCGGGCAGCCGGCGGGAGGCGCCGGCGCCGTCAACGTCAGGCTGCTGGCCGGATCGCCGACTGCGCCCATGGCAATCACGCGGTTGCGGCCCTGTTCGCTGACGAAAAGATCGCCTTCGGTATCGAACGCGATGTCGCCGGGCACGAGCATGCCGACAGCGGCTTCCGTGGTCCTGTTCGTTGCCGCGTCGACGCGAAGAATGTTTCCGCTGTTGGCATCCGCGACGAAAAGATTTCCGCTGCCGTCGACGGCGAGTCCCGCGGGGCACACGGCGCGCGCCGCCGCTGAAGCGGAATTTGCGAGGCCGGCTGCGGGCGTGGGCGCCGCAGGTGAATTCGATTCTAGCGCCGCACAAGGGTCCGAATTCGCACCGTCTGAATTCGCCGCGACCGGCGCGAAGCCGCTAACCGTGGCGACCGCGCGCGTCAAAGTCGAGATTGAGAAAACAGCGCCGGTTTCCGTCGACGCCACAAACACTTTCGAGCCATCCGTGGTCACGGCAAGGCTCGCCGGCGACGCCACGTGCGCCAGCACGGTCAAGTTTCCGCTAGCCTTCGTCAACACGCTCACGGTTCCGGCCGCGTGGTCCGCAATGTAGAGGTTTCCGGCGCGATCGACGGCGATCCCCATCGGTTCGACCAGTTTCACGTTTTGCGCAGGCGCCCATTTTCCCGCGAGGCTGCGGATGATGCCGCGCTCGCTGCTCGAAGCTCCGGCAACCGCGCGAATCGTGCCATTCCTGGTGTCCGCGATATAGATCGTTCCGTCCGGGCCGATCGCAATGCCGCTGCGCTTTACCTGCGAGACCGCGCTTAAATCCAACTCGGCGATATTCGCGAGCCCTCCGTCGCCCGAGAATCCGACGTGACCGTTACCCGCAATCCTCTGAAAGCTGAAGGAATTCAGGATCAATAGCGTCGTGCCAACGGAATTTCCGGATTCCACAAAAACTTCACGGCCCGCCGATACGCCAAGCGCTTGGCCGATGATCGAGGGCGGCACGGTCTCGACTCCACGAATCGCATAGGCCGGGCTCAAGGGAGCCGGTGGATAGTCCTGAGCTGTCACCACAATCGTGCCATTCGGCGCGGAATTCTGCGCGACGGCGAACGCCGCAAACACAGCCACCGCTACCGCGCAAATTCCCAGCAATCGCCGCACTAAGTCCCCCTGATTACCGATCGATTCGACGCTTTGGATTCACCTGCAGCCGTCCGGGTTGTGCACGAGCAGTCTTGGTCCGCCCCGCCCCGTAGTCGCAAGTCGCCCATCATATCAGCGACCGGCAAACCGTGCCTAGCGATAGCTGGACGTGAATACCTAACCGCCTCGCACACCTGAGACCACCGCACTTCACCTGATTTTCCATCGGAGGAAACATGGCACTCACATTCAGCCTCGTCGACACCTGGGACGACGGCCAGCGCATTCACGTCGGCGGCGCCGTCGTCGCGTCGGGAAGCTATGCGACCGGCGGCGACACGCTCGACCTCTCGCAATTTCCAGTGATAGCCACCACGCACGCGCCCGTGCAGGGCACCGCGTGGATGGATGGCCTGGCCGGTTACGATTACGTTTTCTTTCCCGGCTCGGCCCTGAACAACGGCAAGGTAAAAATCTTCCAGCAGGGCGCGAGCGCCGGCGCATTCCCCGAACTCGCCGCGGGCGCCTACCCGGGCGCTATCACCGGGGACACCATCACGTTTTACGGCATCTTCAAAAAGCTTCTGTAGCGCTGCAACACCGCCGCCGTTTGTCCGAAACGCTTGCACGGATTACAACCCGTCCGCCGCAGAATTTATCCGTTTCTCGGCCGACACAGAAACCGCCGGCCAGATGCCGGCGCTACGAAACCCATGTCCATCGAATCCTTCTCGCCGCTGCCGCTCAACGTCTTCAGCACCTGGGTCACGCTGCTCGATCCTTCCGACGTGCCCATCGGGATGTCGCCCAATCTTGGCGACGTCGACTTTTTCCCGGGAGGGGTGCGCACGCGCCCGGGCCTGGTCTCGCAATTCACGGCGCTGGCCGGCAACCCGAATATCAACGGCCTGAAGACCTACATCACCACGAATCTCGCGCGCAACCTGCTGATCTTTGACGCGCTCGGCAATCTCTACGTCGAGACCGCTCCGGGCGTCGTCTCGGTGCTCGTATCCGGCGCGGCGAAGCCGGAGCTCTACCTCGCCTCCACCACGCATTTCGGCCGCGAGTACATGGCGTTTGGCGACGGGCTCGTGGGCCAGGATCTCCCGCGCCAGTATGACAACGTCAACTACGACCGCGTCAGCCAAATCGGCCCAGCCGAAGGCCCCGCAGTGGCCGACGGCACAGGAGGCAGCGTCTCGCCAGGCGTGCATCAGGTGGTGGTCGTATTCGTCACGCGCCAGGGGTTCTGGACCGCGCCCTCGCCGCCTGTTTCCTGGACCGCGGCAGGTGCGCTGACGGCCAGCCTGACCAACATTCCCACCGGCCCCTCGAATGTGGTGCAGCGGCTGATCGCGTTCACTGCATCGGGCGGCGCGAGTTTCTATCACGTGCCCGCCACAATGGTGATCAACGACAACACCACCACCTCGCTCACGGTCGATTTCACCGATACGATTTTGCTTTCCGGCGTCAGCATGGATTACCTCTTCAGCCAGATCGAGCTGCCCGAGCAGCTGGGAGTAGTCGATTACGCCGAGCGCCTTTTCTGGTGGGGCGAGCGCGCCAATATGGACAACTGGCGGAACCTTACGTTCGACGGCGGTTGGGACGCTTCCGGCAGCGGCCGGCCGCTCGGCTGGCTGCGGGACCCATCCTTCGGCGCTGGCGGCAGCCGTCAGTCGGCCGACTCCGTCTGGGGCGACGCGTACCAAATCACCGCCGATGGAGCGACGTCCGTCCGCGGCTACATTTCGCAAAATGCGATCACGGACGCGAGCGGCGATCCGCTCTTCGTCGCGAACACGGACTATTCCGTCCGCGCGCGCGTGAAGCGCACTTCGGCCCTGGCGCAGGGAATTTTCCGGATCAACGCCTACAGCCCCACCGCGGGCCTGCTGGCCACCGGAATGGCGCTGGACATCACGCAGACCAGTACCGTCTACCAGGAATTCACTGCGGATCTTTTCGCGCCACAGACTTCGCTGCCAACCGACCTGACTCTGCGCGTATACGTCGACGGATTGCCCCTACCCGCGGGCGAATCCTTTCTGGTCGACTGCATCGAAGTGTTCCAGACGAACGCGTCGCAGAATCCCTCGCTGGTGCGCTGCTCTGGCACCGAGACTCCCGAAGCGTACGACGGCGTGAGCGGCATCATGAGCATCGCCGAAAACAATGGGCAGGGAATTCGCGCCGCGTTCACGCTGCGCAACAATCTGTACTTCGTAAAAGAGCGCAGCATGTACGTCACCGCAACTGACGGCGTGAACGAGCCTGCTCTCTGGCAGGTTGAGGAAGTGTCGAACAAAGTGGGCACGCCTTCGGCGCACGGCGTGGCGCTCGGCGAGGAATGGGCGATTATCGCGGGCCGGTCGGGCGTGTATCTATTCGACGGCAGCGAGCCGGTGAAAATCTCGCAGGAAATTCAGCCGACCTGGGACCAGATCAACTGGCAATTCGGGCACTTGTTGTGGGTGCAGATCGACACGCAGCGCAAACGCGTCTACATCGGCGCGCCCATGGGAACCGCGACGCAGCCGAATCAGGTCTTTATGCTGGATTACACCGAAGGCTTCGGCGATCCGCTGGTTGCCATGCTCACTGCACCGGAGCGTTCGCGTAAATGGGCGCCCTGGACCGTGAGCGCGAATTCCTGCGGCTTGATCGAGCGTTCGACGGGCGTCGCGGACATTTTCTTCGGGTCGAATAACGCCAGCGGCAAAATCTATACGCCGACGGTGGGGGCGCTCTCCGATGATGGCATCGCGATCAATTCGTTTTACTCGACGGCATTTCTCGCCGCCACCGGTGCTGCCCTGAGCGGCAGAAATCTTTTCGGCTACCTCACCGCGTACGTGCAAGGCGCGGGAACGCTCGCGCTCACCGCGCTCACACCCGGCGACGCCAGCGCGATCGTCCTCGGCAATTGGACGCTCGCCGCACCCGCGTCTCGCGACATGGAGCAGTTCACCAACGTCCTCGCCGAGCGCGTCTCGTACCAGTTGGGCACCAACGCAGTCGGCGCGTGGTTCTCGATCACGAAGCTCGCGCCCTGGGCCAAGCCCGACCCCTTCGCCATTGTCCGCGGGGGAAACTAGACTCTGAGGTTGTCAGCCGGAGCGTCCGGATCGAACGAGCGTCTGATTGCGAGACACACCTCGCGCATACGTCTATCGGAGAGTGATCGCGGCAACGGTTTGACCAAGCGAGCCTTTGGGACAAGCTGCATCAGATCTCCGCGGAGGTGCGATGGTCCCGGCAATCCGGTCTCGCCCGCCTCAAATGGAACAGCCGTCGGCATCGACACAGCCTTGCTCCCAAACGGCACGATCAACACGGTGTCCATGAATCGACTGCGATTCCGCGCATCCACGGAGACGATAACAGCCCAGTGCCGCCGCGGCGGATCACCCAAATTAACGATCCATATCTCCCCGCGTTTGACGCTCACTTCGCTCATCGAAGATTGATCTCACCGGTACTGCGTGACAGAGCCTTCTCGATCTTCTTGCTCTCCGCGACGGCTTCTGGGGACATGCTCTCGTAGGCCTCCGCCGTCATGCGCTCCAACCTCTCTCGATTGTCCTGGTGGCGAGCCTCCTGCAGAACCAGATCCAAGGCTCCGGCCAAGTTGTCAGATTTCCCCTCGTCAATCAGCCGCTGTAGGAATGCGTAGCCCTCCGCGGCTACTGTCGTGGATATCTTTTTCCGCCTGGTATCGGGCCTCCGAAGCGCACGTTCGGATGACCACCGAGCGTTGGCGGTCTTGCCGATCCGGGTCGCCTTTCTTTGAGTGGACACGCTTGTTCCTCCGCCCTCATAGAGTATCAGACGAGTAGGGAGATATTCAAGGAGACGAGTTGTCGTATAAACGGTATGCTCACTATCCCCCAAATTGAAGCGCTGCGTAAAACGAATCCTCAGCTTTACGAGACGCTGAAGCGTCTCGCGGGCGCGTCGCTCGGGCCGAACCAGGGCTGGAGCCTCGACAGCCAGATCACAGACGGTGCGAATTTCGCGCGCGTCAGCTCCGCGGCGCTCACGTCGAATCAAATCGACCCCACGAAATCCGGGGTGTTGATGCGTGGCTCCGTCCCGCCCACCTGGTCCGGCTCGTTCACGTATGCCTCAACCTCATCCAGCATCAGCTGGTCGTGGTCTGGCCTTAGCATTTTGCGCGCGGACGGCACAGCCACCGCCGTCGCCAACAGTTCGCTCGCCATTTCTGGGCTCAGCGCCGCCACCACCTATTTTTTCTATCCCTTCTGGGACGAAACCGCTTCCACGCTCAAGTGGGTCGCTGGCAATGCCGGCTCTCCCGCGAATGCGCTCACGGCGAAGACAAATGCCGCGGCCCAGCAGCAATCGCTGCAGGGACTGATTCCGCTTTCCCAAGGCGCGATGGTCGCTGCCACCACCAGCAGCGGCACGGGCGGGGGATCGGGAGGCGGTAGCGGAAGCTGCCTGCGTGCCGGCATGATAGTGCTCACCAAAGAGCGCGGCACGGTCGAGATCGAGTCCTGCAAGGTCGGTGAACTTCTGCGCTGCCCGGCCGGCGCCGGCGGTGAATCCTGGACGCGCATCGTGCGGCTCGAAGTCCGCGACGCGGACATATTCATTCGGCTGCACTTTTCAAACGCGGAAACGCTCGACGTCACGCCGCACCACATCTTCACGCTCGCCGACGGCTCGCCCATGCGGGCCGAGCGCCTCTGCCTAAGCGACATTTTGGTAGGCCGATTCGGCCGCCTCACCCTGCGTCGCATCGAAGCCATCGCCGAAATGTCGCACAAGGTGACGATCAGCTGCGAACCTAACCACGAATTCTTCGCCGGCCACCACGCCGCGAGCGTGCTTACGCACAACTACACTTTCTCTTCGTAGTGTGTGATGTACTATGTCGCGCATGCCCATGGCCCCAGGATTCTTCCGCGACAAATCCGTGCTGATCACCGGCGCTTCGTCCGGCATCGGCGAAGAACTTGCCTGGCAGCTAGGCCAGAGCGGCGCGAAACTGACGCTCTGCGCTCGCCGCCGCGACCGGTTGGAGTCGCTCGCGCAGAAAATCGCAGCCGTGCCCGGCGCCGCGCGCCCGGTGATATCGGAATGTGACGTGACGCGCGATGGCGACCTCGAGAGCACCGTCGCGGAAGCCGTGAAAGCGTGGGGCAGGCTGGACGTAGCGATCGCCAATGCCGGCTTCGGCGTGGCGGCGCCACTCAAGAAGCTTTCCGTTGCGGACTACCGGCGCCAATTCGAAACCAACGTTTTCGGCGTCCTGCGCACGGTCTACGCCGCGCTGCCGGAGCTCGAAAAATCGCGCGGCAATCTGGCCATCATTGGAAGCGTCGCCGGCTGGGTCTCCACGCCCGGCGCATCTCCCTATTCGATGAGCAAATTCGCCCTGCGCGCTTTCGCCGACGCGATTACCCCGGAGCTGCGCGCCAGCGGCGTTAAAGTGACGCTGCTGAGCCCCGGCTTCGTCGCCAGCGAAATTCGCCACATCGACAACCGCGGCCTGCACCACCCGCAATCAAAGGACCCGGTTCCACGATGGCTGGTGGTCAGCACGGACAAGGCGGCGCACGAAATTCTTACCGCGATCGCAAAAGGGAAGCGCGAGCGCGTCGTGACCGGTCACGGAAAAGTTATCGTCGCGGTTCAGCGCGTCGCGCCGTGGCTGCTGCGCATGGGTTCATCGCGTGGCGCAGGTATCCGCGCCAAGGACGAAACGCGCAAGTGGGACTGACGCGGCTGCGCTACTTCAGCGCCGATGCGTACAGTGCTGTCAACTTTCCGAATGCTTTGTCGGCTTCCGGCTGGTTGTAGGCGTGGCTGTCGGATACCGTCCAACCGTGCGCCGCGTTGTAGGTTTCGCTTTCGTATTTTCCGCCCCACGCCTTCAGCGCGCCTTCGAATTTCGCGATCGCCTCGGCCGGCATCGAATGATCGTTGGACGCGTGGCCAAAATAGAGCGCTGCGCCATCGCTTTTCGGAATCCGCGGCAGCGCCAGATGCGGGCTCGTCGGCTTGTCGGTGAAAAGGCCGCCACCATGGAATGAAGCGATGGCGCCCACGCGATCCGGCCGCGCCGCCGCCGTGCGCAGCGCAAACTGTCCCGTGAAGCAGTAGCCCACCGCGCCGATGCGCGCCGGGCTCACCGTGGGCAGCGTGGCCAGATAATTCACATACGTCGACGCGTCCTTTTCCATCGCTTCCGGCGTCAGCGGTCCCGCCAACTCTCCGAAGCGTTTCATGGTCTTATCGTCGCCCGCGAAATTCGGCGTGAAGTCGAAGCATTTTCCGCGCACGGTGCGATAAAACGGATTCACCAGCGCTACCGTGTAGCCCGCCTCCGCGAGCCTCTTCGCCATCGTGCGATGCGATGGGCGAACCCCCATGATATCGGGGTAGTGAATCACACCTGGCTTCTTACCGTCGCCTTCGTAAAGCACCGCGTCGCAAACCCCGTCCGCCATCTTGATCTCGATCTCTTTTTCGCTCATGGAGCTTTCCATGCCTCCTCAGGTGTATTGATGACCGGAAAATCTTACTACATCACGACCCTCGCTGACTGGCAGCGTCACGCGCATCGCTTAGCCCAGTCGCACTGGCTTGCTCTGGATGAACCCGGCGGCGAATCGTCGAAAATTCTGCTGCTCGTCGAAGCAGACGAAGGCGCGCACCTCGCGCTCGAGGACGATTCAGCGTTCGAAGCTCTCCCGCATCCCCTCGCGCAAAAATCCATCTCGGCCGCCGCGCAATCCGCGCTCGCGTCGCACGGAGTCCCACCCAGCGCCACCACATTCGACGCTGCCGAAGTTCTCGCCCGCCTTCACCCGCTGCTGAAACACAGAGTATTTTGACGACGCCATGCTGGTTCGCGCCTACACCGACTCCGACTTCGAGGCGCTGCGCCGCATGCACGCGTCGCAGGGCTTCGATTATGCGTTTCCCGAACTCGCCGACCCGATTTTTGTCTCCAAGCTTGTGCTCGAAGACGATGACGCCCATATCGCAATGGCTTCGCTCGCCCGCCTGACCTGCGAGATGTATTTGCTCGTGGATCGCGAGAACCGCGCGGCGAATCCGAGCCAGCGCTGGTCGCAGCTCCTGGCGCTGCACGCGGCCGGCGAACGCGACCTGCTGGCACGTGGCCTGGACGACGCCCACGCGTGGCTACCGCCTGCGATCGCGAAGCGATTCGGCCGCCGGCTCGCCACTCTCGGCTGGCAGCGTGACGACCGCTGGACGCCATATTGCAAGCTCTTGAAACCCTAGCGGCGGCGCCAGAGCGACGTCCTGCGAATCATCTGGCAGTGGAATCCCGAAATAATCGTGCGCGACGCCGAGCAGGTCCTCGTCCGTCATCACGTCGTATTCGACGTGCGGCTTCTTGCCCGGCGCGACGAAGTAATAGCCGACGTCGTTCTTTTGCGTCGTGCGAAACGTGATCACCCGGCTCTTCAGGCGAATCGAAAACGATCGCGTGTACGTCTCGTGAAGTTCAATACCGGCTTTCTTGAAAGGCGCTCGCACTTCCTCGTCGTAATATTGAAAGTCTGAGAGCGTTTCGTTCAAGTCGGCGTCGTTATCCAATTCGGAATCGGATGCCGGCGGGAAAAAGGCGACGACGGTCGGTCCCTTCACGTTGAATACAGGCGGCGCCTTCGCCACCGCGCCAGTCCGAAGTCCGGCGCCCAATACCAACAAAGCCGCCGCAATCGCTACTGGAATCACCACCCGCATTGCCGCCCTCGCAGCTCCATTCTACCTACGAATCCAATCGACGGCATGCTCGGCCGTCGCCAGCCGCTAGACTCCAATCCTGAACTCTCGACTCTGAACTTTTCTACTGACTCTCCGGAGGTTTCCATGGGCCGCGCCGCACAGCAGCACACCCGCAACCTGACCGACCAGCAACTCGCGCAGCAAAACCAGCTCATCTCGCAATCGAATCAACAGGGCCAGCAGGACCGCTCCTTGCTGATGCCCACGATCAACAGCCTGCTCAACAGCCAGGGCTATACGCCGCAGCAGCAGTCCGCCATCACGCAGCAGAGCATGGGCGCCGCTAACACTGCCTTCGACGCACTGCGTGAGCGCGCCGCCAATCGCATGGCCGCGACGAACAATTCCGCCGGCTATGGCGACACGCTCGCTCAGCTCGGCCGGGAACAGGCGCAGACCGACGCCAGCCAGGCCCAGCAGAATCAAATCACCTTCGCCAATCAGCAGCTCAAGGAACAGATGGCCGGACTCAACGCCCTCGGCCAAACCTACGGAGTCGACACAAACCTGCTCGGCAAAGCCATGGGCGTTCCCTCGGAACTGCTCGGCGTCCGCCAGCGCGCCTCCGCCAGTTCCGGCGGCAGCGGCCTCGGCAGCATGTTCGGATTAGGCGCCAGCCTCGCCGGACTCTTCGGCTGATTGGCCGTTCGTGGCGCGAGGGTTCTGCTCTTGTTCCTAGTGAGCCGCATGCACACATTCCTCTACGCCAGCTGGCCGACGTTCGCGCTCACGTTTGCCATCCAATTCGTGCTGTTCGTTCGCTGGCTCTATCGCCGCATACGTAACGACGAGCTTAATCGCGCTTTCGTCCGCGACATGGCCACCAACCACTTGCCGCACATTTACGATCGCCTGGAAAAAATCTGCGAGCAGCAGGGAATTGAACGCTCCAAGCCCCCGCCCCCCATCCTCTGGCTCAACCTGAACGGCAAATCCCAAGATCGCTAGCCCGAAGCTTTCAGGCAATCCGCCTTCCGGCATACACGCTTACCGCCGACCCATCGGCAATAATCGCCGAGTCCGGTCGTCGCGCGAGCACTTCACCGAAAGCCGCGCCGTACATCGCAGCACCGTCGCCCTGGAATCCCGCATTCGCACTGCGCGAAACGCGCCACTGCGGATGCTTCACCTTGTATTCGACCGTGCCTCCGTCACGTTGGCGAGAGTAGCCCCAATAGTGTTCGGAAATGAACTGCGCCAGACTGCGCTCCGCCGGGAGCCAAGGCATGCCATCAGCCTCAGCGCGCAAGCCGATCCATTTCCCGTGGAGTCTCCATTCGTATCCCGCGCGGACACGCGCACCACTCGCGGTCACGCGATGCCGCATCGGATAGCAGGTGTAGTTTTCGTTGTAGACGATTCGTGCAATCACCGCGATGGCTCGCCGCGGTACGATCTCGCGGATGAAAACCACTCCGCGCCGCATCTCACCGCCCTCGTAAAGTCGTCGCACATAGAAACGCAAATTCACTTCATCAAAGTTTGAATGGAAGGGAACTGGCACCGCCCCGAAGATCTTCGTACGCAGAAATCGAAAACCAACCAGACTGACGAGTGTCTTGCCGTCGAACGTGTCGAGCTCGGTCCCCCTCGGCACAAAAGCGCGCAGCAGGTCCGGCGCCACCTCGTAATTCAGCATCACCAGATCACGCCACTCCGCCGAGAGAAACTGGCCTGTTTCCTTGGCGCTTTGCGTCATTCCCGCGCGGGCAAATATTTTGCCAGGAAATCGGCGGCGACCTTGCGCGTGACCTGCCCGCCGATTCCGCCCCACATCAAATCGTAACCATGTTCGCCGTACGGAACACTTAGCAATTCGTTCGGCACGCCCGCGGCATCGAGCTTCCCAACGATTTCGGTGTGCCCGGCGAATGGCACCAGATGATCCAGCGCGCCCGCCGCGATCAGCGTAGGCGGCAATCCCGGCCGCACGTGATAAACCGCCGACGTGTAGCGATACCGATCCGGAAATTGTTCAGGCGATCCGCCGAGGTACCCGGTATTCAAAGTGTGCGAACTGAGCATCGAGATGCCGGTATCGAGATTCCACGCCATCACGAAATCTTCGGGAGGATAGAGCGCGAAGACCGCCTTGGGCTGAGGTACGGCGCCTCCGCAGCTCGACACAATCGTTCCATCGCCAAGGCCGTAAGCCACCTGCACCGCCAGCGAGCCGCCCGCCGATTGTCCGGTGATCAGCATGCGATCCGGCGCCACGTCATACTCCTTCGCGTGCGCAGCCACCCACGCCATCGCGCAAGCCACATCCGGCGCGGCGAAATTCCACGACACGGGCGGATCGAGGCGATAGTCAACGTCGAACACGGTGTAGCCGCGCGCCGCGAACCAGCGGTCCCATTGGATGCCGTCGCTGCGTTCGCCCAGCGAGAAGCCGCCGCCGTGAATCATCAGCACCGGTGCCGTCGCACTCGCAGTACCCGATGCCGAACTGCTCGCCGCGCTCCCCGGCAAATAGACGTCCAAGTAGAGGTTTGTGCCGTCCACCTTGGCGAAAAGTTTGGTCTGATCCGGCCTGACTCGCGGCGCAACCACGCGCAGATGTTCTGTCCAAGATATCGGCGCGTCGTAGCGATGCGCCATGCGCACCAGGGCGATCAGCGGAACCGCTGCGCCGATGGTCGCGAGAATCGCCAGCCACACTAGGACGGTGGTCGCGCGCCGCCCACCAAGGCGCAGCGCCCAAATCGACAACGCGATCGCCACAAGCCCCGCTAGAAACACGTGCAGAGTCAAAAACGATTCGAACACGCTCCCAATCACCGCGATCAGCCGAACGGGTGGGAAGAGCGCACCCACCACAATCAGCGTGACTATTAGCGTCACCACCCACGCCAGCAAAGTGACCACCCAGCGGCCGAACGTTCGCCCCGATCCGTTTGTCATCCCCGCCCCTCCGTAGTTGCCGCCGCGCATAGTATCACCGGACAGGCGACGAGCCACGCTCGCGCGAGCTACGCCGCGAAGAGGGGAAGCAGCGATCCGCAGCGTCAGTGAACCTCCATGAATCCCTCCTCCGATCTTCTCGCCCTCGCACGTGCTGCTGCCTCGGCACACGAGCTCGATTCCGCGTTTTCCGGGTCATCGATCATTTTTTCAGGGACCGCCCTCGTGTGCGCGGTGATCGAGCAGGAGTCCGCGTGGGACACGCACGCCATCCGCTACGAGCCTGCCTTCCGGACTCGCTACGTCGCGCCGCTCTCCCTGCCGACCACGGAAGAAGTCGCGCGTTCAATTTCCTGGGGCTTGATGCAGGTGATGGGGCAGGTCGCCCGCGAACACGGGTACACCGGGAAATTTCTCAGCGCCCTGTGCGATCCGGCAATCGGCATCGACATCGGCTGCGCGATCCTGGCAGCCAAGATATTCAGCGCGAACGGCAACACGACGCGCGCGCTCGAACTATGGAACGGCGGTGTCAATCCCGACTACGCGCCGCAAGTCCTCGCTCGTCTCGCACTGTACCGCTGACCAATGACCGCCATCCGCGTCCGCACGAACCTAACCTGGTCGCTCGCGGATTTCCGCCGCTGGTGGGGAACTGCCGCGCGCCGGCGCTGGATCCGTGCCCTTCGTCTCACGTCAAGCCGTGACCTCACCAATTTCGGCGACCTGCTCTGACCGGGGCTTCGACGTCGAAATCTTAATCGCTAGCTTGCCGTCACTCGTTAATCCTCAACTGCTCCTGGTCCTCCCATGACTCTTCGCCGCATCATCGAACTTGCTGCCTGCTCTCTCGCACTCCTCATCGCCGTGATGGCGATTCACGCCTGGCTCGCCTCGCGCGACGAACAACAGCGCCTCGCCACCACACTCGCACAGCAGAAGCAGCTGCTGGACGCCGCTGACACTCGCGAACGCACGCGCCAATCCGCCTTGGATCAGACGCTCGCGCAAATCGAAAACCTCAAGCGCGCCACGCAAACTCCGCAGCAGATCGTCAGCTCCATTCCGCAATTCCTTTCGCTGCCGCAACCGATCACGCTGACGCCGGCCGGGCAGGGAATCGACAACAGTAACGCCGACCTCGCTGAGCTAGGTCCAGGCGCATCAGGCACGCGAAATCAGCCGGGCAATGTCCCGTCTCCAGGAGCGTCTTCGCCAACAACGCTGCCCTCAGGACCTAGCGCCCAAATCCCGACGGCCGACCTCAAGCCCCTCTTCGACTACATCCAGGACTGCCGCGCCTGCCAAGCCCAGTTAGCGGCCGCGAAGCAAAACGCCACCGACGATGCCTCCAAGATAGCCGCCCTCACATCCGCACGCGACGCAGCTCTGACAGCCTCAAAAGGAGGAACGTTCCTTCGCCGCCTCCGCCGCAACGCCCTCTGGTTCGCCGTCGGCGCTGCGGCCAGCGCCGCCACCTACCGCGTCTCCCACCACTAGCGCCCAGCCCCCCTCTCGCAGCATGCCCCGCCAGCGCACTTGCCGCTTCCTTCTACTCGATGGCCTCACGCTCAACGCCAGCGCTGGAAACAAGCAATTCAGGTAAGCTGCAAACTCAAAGCCATCGCCGGCACACACTCACCGCCCTTTCTATCTCCCGTAACTGATAAGCCGTGCCACTCCATAACGCACAACGCCCGGCACTGTTAACACGCGCCACAAGCGCGCCTTGGCAAGCTTAGGTTGACTTCCGCGAATGAATATTATGTCTTGTCGCGAACGGGCTTTTGATGCGAGTTTGTTGGTAGGGGTGTTTAAATTGGGGGTGAGGATTATTTTGGGTTCACGCGTGCATCTTTGGGTGGGGTTTGGAGTTGCCGTTGCAACGGCGATTGGGATTGACCTTGGGGTGTTGCATCGTCGGGCGCGGCGCGTGACTTTTCGAAACGCGCTTATCGAGAGTGCGGCATGGATCGGCTTGGCGCTGGCATTTAACTGCTGGGTCTACTGGGAGATGGGTGCGCCTGCGGGCTTGCAGTATTTCACCGGCTACATCGTCGAAAAGTCGCTGAGTATCGACAATATCTTCCTTTTTCTGCTGATATTCGAGGGGCTTAAGGTTCCGGCGCATTTGCAGCATCGCGTCCTCTATTATGGGGTCGCAGGCGCATTGGTGATGCGAGGCGTGTTCGTGTTTGGCGGTATCGCTTTGTTGAACCGCGTCCATTGGGTCCTGTTTGTTTTCGGCGGAATCCTCTTAATCACCGCAGTGAGGATGTTGGTCGGCGAGGAGTACCGCATCGAACCCCAAGGGCATTGGCTGCTTCGAGGGCTCCGAAGATTCTTGCCAGTCACGACCAGCTACTCAGAACAGCAATTTTTTGTGCGCCAATCCGGCCGGTGGAGTGCGACACCTCTTCTGCTGGCGCTGGTTGCGGTAGAAACAGCGGACATCGTGTTCGCGGTCGACTCGGTTCCCGCCGTTCTCGCGATCACGCGAGATACGTTTATTGCATACTCTTCAAACGTGTTTGCGATTCTTGGACTTCGGGCGCTGTATTTCGCACTAGCTGATCTGCTGCCACGCTTTCGATTCCTGCGACCCGGGCTCGCGGCGATCCTGCTATTCACAGGCTCAAAAATGCTCGCGAGCGATTGGATCCATCTATCGAATGGCGTGTCTCTCGGAGTGATCGCCGGGATCGTGGCTTTGACAGTCGCGGCGAGCCTGGCATGGCCAGCCGGGAAGCGCCGTACAAGAGGCACCGCATAGAACGGGCCGGGCAGTTCCCTTCCGGTAAGCGAACCCGAGGCGAAGTGGTCTTGAACGGTTCAACGGTTTCGCCTCAGCGTCCCAAACATCCGTTTGCAGGCATCGTGAATCAATTACGCGTAGGGGTGGGTTAATTCCTTCGTAGCTGGCGCACGCGGTAACAGCAGAAGTACGGTATGATCGCGCCCGCCCTTTACAACCATTGAGGAGTCTCCCGTGAAGCAGACGCTTTGGACGGTTGTGGTCGGTCTCTTCCTGGCAGCGCCGCTCGCTGCCCAGAATCCCGCTCGGTCGCTGATTACCCGGCAAATCGACGAGAAACAGCGCACGACACTTCACGGCAACGTTAGCGCGCTGGCGCAGCCACGTTTCGATCAAGGCACCGTGGCCGATTCCCTTGCCGCGTCACGCGTGATCTTGATGCTGAGCCGCCCTGTCGAGCGAGAATTCGCGTTACAGAAATACCTGGCGGACGTTCACAACCAAGACTCCGCCAATTACCATCATTGGCTGACGCCGCAGACTTTCGGCGAGCAATTTGGTCTGGCGGGTACGGACATCCAGGCCGTGACGACCTGGCTCGGCTCGAAGGGTTTCCGCGTCGCGAGGATTTCGCAGAGCAAGCAGTTCATCGAGTTTTCGGGCACGGCGGGCCAACTCCGAGATGCGTTCCAAGCCGATATCCATCAGTACAATGTGAATGGTGAGACGCACCTGGCCAATTCGCGCGAGCTAAGTATTCCGTCGGCACTGGCGCAAGTGGTGCGGGGACTAGCCCCACTCAACAACTTTAAGGTATCGCACTACGTCCACGTGGCGGGCGCGGGCCGGTATTCGAGGTCGACGCACGGCGTTACTCCGGATTGGACCGTTCCTAATCCCTTCGGCAGTTCGAATCCTCTAGGCTTCCTCGTGGGTCCGGAAGACCTAGCCACGCAATACGACATTACCCCGCTATATCAAGCTGGCACCAACGGTACAGGACAGACCATCGGCATACTCGATGGATCGAACATCGATTTGACGCTGGTTGCCGACTATATGCAGATCTTTGGCGTCACGACAAATCCGCCGGTGGTGATCATTGACGGCGACGATCCGGGCGACGTGCAAGGCGCGGACGTCGAAACGTATCTGGACGTGGAATTGAGCGGAGCCATCGCGCCGAAGAGTACGGTGAACTTGTATATCGCCGATGGTGGTTCGCTGGCCGACCCCGTCGAGTTCGCGGCTATCCGGGCGGTGGAAGACAATGCCGCCTCGGTGCTAAGCGCCAGTTTCGGGCAATGCGAAGCCATCCTCGGCGATTCCGGAAATCAGTTTTGGGGCAGCCTGTGGGAGCAGGCGGCTGCGCAGGGGCAGACGGTGGTCGTTTCGACTGGCGACAACGGATCGGTCTGCAATCCGGCTCTGGGAGTCTCGGTCAGTGGCGTGGCTTCTACTCCGTGGAACGTTGCGGTGGGCGGCACCGATTTCTTTTACTCGGATTACGCCACGGGTGGGGCAAGCGCGCCAAGCTTTTGGAACGCGACCAATGACGCCAATCTGGGCTCGCTCAAGGCGCCGATTCAGGAACAGTCATGGAACGACGGCTTCGGGCTGGACGTGATCCCGAACGGGTTTGAATTCGGCGAGGATGGAGCCGGCGGCGGCGGCGCGAGCAGCTGCGCGACGTCCAACGCGAACACAGGTGCTTGCGCTGCGGGATACCCCAAACCGAGCTGGCAAGCGGGAGCAGGCGTTCCGGCCGATGGCGTGCGGGATATTCCCGATCTATCGCTCTTTGCATCGAACGGCGCGAACCTGAGTTCCTATGCGATTTGCGCCTTTGAAGGAGATTGCGCGACTGAGCCGGCGACAGATGCGGAGATCACGTTCGTGGGAGGAACTTCCGCATCGGCGCCGCTGATGGCGGGCGTGATGGCCCTGGTGGATCAGAAGTTCGGGCGGCAGGGGCAGGCAAACTTCACTCTATATGCGCTGGCCCAGCAGAAGCCGGCGGCATTTCACGACATCACGATGGGAAATATCGACGTGCTCTGCCAAAGCGGCGAACCGGATTGCTCGGAAAACACGAATTTCGGCGTGTTCGAGACGACGGTTTATTCCGCCGGGACCGGCTACGATCCAGCAACGGGTCTAGGTTCGATCGACGCCAATCAGCTGGTAACGAATTGGAGTGCAATCACTTTCAAATCGACGACCACGACTCTGCAGCTCTCTCCCACGACGATTACGCACGGATCACCGGTGACGGTGACCGCGACGGTCTCTGGCGGAGCCAGCGGAACACCGACCGGGGACATTTCTCTGCTTACGACCTCTCCGGAGCCGGCGAACCAATCGCTGACCTTCGCAAACTTGGCCAGGGGCACGACCTCCGGAACGGTCACTTTTTTCCCGGGTGGGACCTATTCAGTTACTGCGACATACTCCGGCGACAGCACTTTCGGAAGTAGCACCTCGCCGGCGGTGAGCCTGACCGTAACTCCGGAAAACTCGGCGCTCGAGTTTGAAGTCTCGAACAACGGCTCGGCATTCGCCTCTACGGTGAACGTCCCATACGATTCTCCCGTTTCTCTGATTGCCGAACCTGTCAGCGTAGCGGCAGCCGGAGGCAGCAGCACTGACGGCATTGCCACCGGTTCGGTCGCGTTCAAAGTCGACTCGACCAGCTCCACGGTGCCGCTGGACTCGGCGGGCCTCGCGGACTTTATCCCGCCGATACTTTCGGTGGGCACACACACGGTGAGCGCATCCTACGCCGGCGACGCCAGCTTCAATGCTTCGACGGCCACCCCGATCACCATTAACGTAAGCAAAGGAACTCCTGCCCTGAACGACAACGTTTTTGCGCCCATTCCAGGTCCGGCTCCCGTTTTCGTGGTGTCCACCGGAGCGAGCTTGACGGTGGCGGTTCAAGTTGCGGTGAATACCAATGCGAGCGGCACCGTAGCTCCGACCGGGACCATCATGGCGTGCCTGGGCATCAATCCCAACACGGTCTGCCTGAATCCCGTGTATACGCAAGGCGGCACGCTGGCGGCACCGAACGGAATCTTCGCTCAGATTTCAACGGCTACGGTGACATTCCCGAACCTTGCCGCAGGCCAATACGTGTTTTCATTTAGCTACAGCGGCGATTCGAACTGGGCCGCGTCATCGTTTCTAGACGGCGATTTCATAAACGTGCAGGCTCCGGCATCCCTCGCTGCGTCAACAAACGTATTGAGCGTTACGCCGTCGAGCGTCTCGGGCACTCAACGGGCCCAAGTAATCACGACGATCACAGGCTCGGGCAACTCCGGCATTGCACCCAGCGGCTTCGTGGCTTACTACGACAACGGGCTGCTCATGACCGAGTCTCAATTGACGGCTACGGGCCCGCAATCAGCGAATGCCATGTTCCTGCTCGGCACCGGAGAGTTTCTGACCAATGGAGCTAATCAGATCACGTCGATCTACCAAGGCGATACGCACTATCTACCGTCAACGAGCAATTCCACGAGCATCACGGTGACGCAGGTGGTGGGCAATTTCACTTTTACGCCAGCCCTATCGGAAGTTACCTTGCAGCCAGGAGGTTCGACGAGCGTCGGGCTGGGTTTGGCCTCCACTGGAAATTTCAGCGGAGCGGTTACGATGAGTTGCACGACGTCGTCGCCGAAAATCACGTGCAGCGTGCCGGCTTCGACGATGCTAAGCGTCGCTGCTACGCCCTCCTTAATGGTGAGCGCATCGTCGGATGCCGGCGTCCCGGCCTCCGAACCAGCGAGCCGACCGATGACGGGTGGGCCGGCGACCGGAGCCGCGCTGCTGCTGGCTGCAATCCTGTTGACGACGGCGGCGATTCGCAGACGACGCCCTGCCCTGCTGGGGGCGATGGGAGTGGCGGCAGCAATCCTGCTGATCGCGAGCTGCGGCGGGGGCGGGTCCAGTTCGAATCCCCCGCCTCCGCCGCCGCCCCCGCCTCCGGCGGCGACGTACAGCGTTATTGTGAACGCGACCGGGAATGGGTTTGTGCACAGCGCAAAGATTACGATCTTTGTGCCTTAGGTGCTTCGGCGTGAGACGCAGGCGCCTTGAACCGAGAGGTGTTTGACGAGCGCGAGGGGCACGTCCCGGCAAGCCGGGACGGCGAACAGCGGCGGCGAGCGGCCACGGTCCACATGAGCTTCTGCCGTTTGTGAACGTGGCGTCGCGACCGTATCCGCGCGGGCCCCGATGCTTCTAGAACAGAAATTTTAGCGCGAATTGGATTACGCGGGGATCCTCGCGCGTCCTCTGAATCTGTCCAAACGTGGTATCGCTGAAATTGCCATCGGGACTTGCGAACTGCGTGTGATTCCACGCATTAAAGAATTCCGCGCGAAACTCCGTGTTCCAACGCTCGTTGATGGGGGTGTGCTTCTCGAGCGCGATGTCGGTATTGCTGAGTGGCGGGCCGCAGCAAAGCGAATGCGGCATGTTGCCGAATGTGCCGGCGGCCGGGTCGCTAATGTTGTCCGACGTGAACCAGAGATTGCCGTTGGTCTTCGGATTCACGAACTGGACTTTGCCGTCGACCTGGGGCGTATTGGCATCCTCAAAGAAAAAACTGCTTTCGAGCTCGAGGTCGTCCTGCGTTTGCACGCGAATCGGGAACCCGCTCTGCCAGGTAATGATCGCAGACGCGGCCCACCCATCGAGCAGCTTACCGGTGATGCCGCCGTATTTCGGGATCGGAAGCTCCCAATAAGGACTGAAAACGAAGCGGTGCTTCGCGTCGAGCAGCGAAAGGCCGCGCGTGGCATTGAAATTCAGCGGATTCAATTCATTTTCGAAAGACGCGCCCTGATCGATGGCCTTGCTGAACGTGTAGGACGCCTGAAACATCAATCCGTGCGAGAGACTGCGCTCGAGGCCGATTTGCAAGCCGTTGTAATTCGAATTCGCGATGGTGTCCTCGGCAAAAATGTTGCTGAAGACAGGGATGCCGTCCGGCGGGCAGCCATCGCCGGTTGTGGGCTGGCAGATTGGGGAGGAATGGGGCCGCAGGCCGACGAGGGTGATTGCGGGCGACGCGGGGCCTCCGGTAACCGACGAAACTGAACCGTACGGCAAGTGCAGCGTGAATCCGGCAGGTAGCGAACCTGCGGGCAGATTGTAAGCAGAATCGGAATCGAACGGGCCGCAGTTGTAGTCCGAGCTCAGGGTCGCGTCGCCAACCGGGTTCGGTGAGCCGTTGGGCAAAAGCGGCGAATAAAATGTGGAGACGGCCTGCAGGTCCAGACAGGTTTGCGCATTGCCGGGATTCAGGTCATGGATGGCGAGCAAGTGATGATCCTGTGTGCCGACGTATGAAATGCGCAGAATCGTATCGCTGGAAATCTGGCGCTCGATGGTCAGGTTGTACTGCTCGGCGTATTGCGATTTCAGATGCGGCTGAAATTCACCTGCGAGCAGGATCGGCCGGAATTGCGACCAGTCGACGCAACCCGCTGGACCGCCCGGAGTATCGGACGCGCAGGGAGTGGTGGGAGTCTGGTGCAGCACGCCGGAATACGGATTCGGGAAATTGCCGCCGGATTGCGCTTCGAAGGGCAAATTGAAGAGATCGTTTGAAAGCGAGGTGCTGCCACCGAAGGGCGGCTCAGCGCTGAACTGCTCCATGACGAGTTGTTCGATCGGATTGTAGAAAATTCCGTAGCCTGCGCGGATACTCGATTTCCCTGGGCCACCAGTAAGTTTTGCAAGCCAGCCGGTGGTGGCGGACGGGCTCCACGCGAGGCCAATGCGTGGCGCGAAGGCTTTGTAATAGGTAGTCGTAAGACCACGCGGCACGCCTTTGTCGCCGGGGAACACGAGGCCGTACGGAAAAATCGAATCGTTGCCGCTTCCCGGACCGCAATCTCCCGGCGCGAGCCCGGTTTCGTCCGCGCTTTCCTGCGACATCCAGCACGGATATTGCGTGGTGGCCTGCCCGGCGCGGAACGTCTGCAACCGATTGCCGGTGTCGTAGTAGGGCGTGTTCAATTCCCAGCGCAGGCCGTAATTGAGCGTGAGGTTGGGGCGAACCTTCCAGCTGTCCTGCGCGAAGAGATACAGCGCGGTATTGCGATCGTCCTGCGCCTGGCCGGCGCCCTGCGTGTAGCTGCTGGTGGTGCCGAGAAAATAATCGGGGTAAGAATCAGCGAAGCCCACATCGTTCGTGGTGGGAGTATCGCAATTCATCCCCGTGGGCGAATTCAGCGGCGGCGGCAGATTCGCGTTCGTCGGCGCGCAAAGATTCGAGTCGCTCAGGAAGGTGTAGAAACCGTTGATATTGAAGTACAGGAATTGATCGAAGCGCTGGCGGCGCACGTCGATGCCGAATTTCATGGTGTGCGTGCCGGCCTGACGGGTGTAGTTGTCGGTCCACTGGAATGTGTTGCCAACCTGGGGGAGTTCGCCTTCGTTGTTGTTGCCGATCGAAAAACCGCCGTCGACCAGAACGCTGGGCACACCCTGTCGGCCGGGAATGTTCGAGGTTATGCCGGCGCTGGGATTGCCGGGGTCGGTGAAGCAGAAATCGGCCGATTCGAACGGGCCGCAGGCATCATGCACGCTGGAGAGAATATTGAGCGGGTGATTCAGGTCGCCCTGGCCTTCACGAAAATAATTGAAGCGAAATTCGTTGACGGCGTTGGAGCCGAGTGTCCAGGTGTGGCTCAGATTCCATTGCTGCGTGCGCGTCTTGAACAAGGCGCCGAAGCCGGGGACAGTGGCGCCCGCCGCCTGAAACGTGGAGAAGGGGTCGGTAGTCTTATCATCCTCGAAATAGTAGTAGGCGCTGAATTGTTGCGAGTTGTTGATTTTGTGATCGAGGCGGATAGTGAATTGATCGGTGCGCTGGTTCTGATTGCCGATCTGGGCGATATTGCAATCATCTTCGCAATTGTCGGCGAAAGGCGCGACCCACTGGTTGTAGACAGCCAGGGCCGTCGGGTCGAAGCAGGCCACGGGAATCTGATTGTTCGGAAAGATGCTGGCGAACAGCGTACCGGGAGCGATGGCAGCGCCGCCGATGCCGGTGACTTCTTGTTGGCAGGTTGTGGCAGGATGAGCGGGGTCGCTAGTGCGGGCGGCAAGGATGGAGGCGAAATTCGCATCGGTTAGCGTGCCGACGAAGGCGGGACCCACGTTATTGAAGTTGCCGGCCACTTCATCGGCGGTAGGGAACAACACCGTTCCGGCGTCGATTCCCTTCCCCAGGCGGTCGCCTTCGTAGGAGCCGAAAATATAGGTGCGGTCTTTCTTTATAGGAGCGCCGAGCGTGGCGCCAAACTGGTTTTGCTTGTAGGGCAGGATTGTGGGATCGAAATAGCCCTGTGTGTTTAGCGCGTCGTTGCGAATGAATTCGTAGAAATCGCCGTGCACGTCATTGGTGCCCGACTTCGTCACTACGTTTACAACCGAGCCGGAATTGCGGCCATACTCCGCGTCGAATGTATTCGTCAGGACTCGAAACTCCTGCACCGCATCAGGCGAAGGCTGAATCGCTGGACCGTTGGCGAAGATGTCGTTTCCGTCGCCGCCGTTCACGGTGTAGTTGTTTGATCGGCCGCGCCCGCCGTTCACGGAAACCACTCCGGCGTTGTCGCTGCCGTAGAAAAGATCCGCGCCGACCTGCGATTGAACACCGGGCTGCAGTTGCAGCAGTTGGTAGGTGTCGCGCGTACTGAGCGGCAACTCGCGGACGGCTGTTTCGTCCATCACGGCGCCTATTTGCGTGCTCGTGGTCTCGACCTGTGTGGCTGAAGCCTGGACTTCGACGGTTTCCTGTGCGCCGCCGACCGACATGGCTACGTCGACCACTTCCACGTGGCCGATCGTCACGACCACGTTGTTCTCGGTCGAGGTCTTGAAACCGGTGGCACGCACCGTGAGGGTGTAAGTGCCCACGGCGAGCTCGGGAATTTCATAGGTGCCGTCATCACCGGTTGTCGCGCTGCGAGCGGTATCCGTTCCAACCAGCGTCGCGGTCACCGTCGCTCCCGGAACCAGAGCACCCGAAGGATCGCGAACTTCCCCGCGAATGGCGCCGGTCGTCTGCGCGGCGGCCGTTGCCGCGAATAGCGTTACCGCGCACACCATGACGAACGCGCATGACCAAATCTTGCCCATTAACGAGTTGCGTTGGAGAACTTGCGCCGAAAGTCCGTTTGGTAGGTCTTCCACTTCGTCAGAGACTCCGCTTCTGAGTAATTGCGACCGAGCCCCGAACCGCCGCTTCGCGAATCACGCAGTCGCGAAGCGAACTCCCCCGAACTTAAGTCGCACAGCATACGCGGATACACGGAGAAGAAAAGCGGAATCTTTGAATTTTTCGGAATTGCGGAAAAAATGCACTGAACAACAAGACACCCGGGAGGAGCGCCCGGGTGTCTTGACTGTCTTACTCCCGCCAGGGAGAAAATCCACCGCTAGGAGAATTCGTTAGTGTATCGAGTTTGCGACGTTCATGTTGTGTGCGCCGGAGAAGAGGAAAAGGCCGGTGGCGGCCGTCTGCGGCACCCACCACGTCTTCCGCAGAAACCCGATCTGGCTGCGTTCCATCCGCCGCGCTACGTAGTCCAGCACCAGCGGGCCGACCTGAATCGCGCCGTAGATGGCAGGCGAGTGCGCGAACGGCCGCATCATGGGGTCCGCTTCATTCGCACCTTTGGAGACCGCTACGCGCGTGGAATAAGCGTCAAATGTCGCCGCGCTGTGCTCCGCGATCGAAAGAATTAGCCACGCTTTCCGCGGATGGGTCTCTGGCAGGAAGATCCTCACGGGTTTAGACGGCGTGGGATCGGGCACGCGAATCGTATCGAGAGCCTGCCCGTTCTGCGACGCACTTTCGAGCTTTGCCAGCGTGAACGCGGCGGGTACGGCGTTGCCGGTTGCGGAGTCAGTTGACGAGCCGAGCGTCGCGGGCTTGGTCGCACCCGACTTTGCATCCGCCGTGGCGGACTTGACGATGGGAATCGTGGACTGGACGTCAGGGTATGCGTGAACTGTCGGCGCAAACTGTAGGAATAGCGCCGCTATTGCCAGGACCATGGAAGGGGCTCCTTTGTCCGTACGCACAGAAGAAATGCACGGTACTGACCAAGTTTCCCGGTCTGCAAATGGCGTGGATTCAGAAGGTTAGTTTTCGGGACGGGATGCGCGGAGGGAAAAGGGCTGACCAAGTACTAGTCGAGTGGAAGGAGTTTTCCACTAAGTCCCGACTGAGCCGGAATGGAACATCCTCAAAACGGGGCTTCTAAACCTCTTATTGTGTTTATCTTATGAGGCATACAGTCTGATTGCGGCCGCCCGCCGCATGAACGCAATAATGAAGTCCGATGAGCTCCTGTGCGCGACAGCGGCGTTGGCCTACATCGTTCTCAGGCTTGCCCCTGCGGCGTCGAGTGTGGCGTCCAAATCAGCCTCCGAATGCGCGGCGGAGATGAACCACGCCTCGAACTGCGACGGCGGCAGGAGGATTCCCTTCCCCAGCATGGCGCGATGAAACGCGGCGAAACGGGCGGTGTCCGAGCGCTTCGCATCCGAATAATTCCGCACTGGCGCATCCGCGAAAAATAGCGTTAGAAGCGACCCGCATAGATTGACTTGCCCCGACACTCCCGACGCCGCCAGCTCCGCGCGCAGACCGTCGGCGAGCCGGACCGTTTTTTGCATGAGTTGGGGATAAAACGTAAATCCCGGAACGTCGAGCTTAGCGAGCGTCGCCAATCCCGCGCGCATCGCCAGCGGATTGCCGGACAGCGTCCCGGCCTGATACACGGGGCCTAGGGGAGCAATCTGCTCCATAATTTCACGACGCCCGCCGTAAGCTGCCACCGGCAGTCCGCCGCCGATAACCTTACCCAAGACGGTCAGATCCGGCCGCACGTCGAAGAGCTCCTGTGAGCTGCCGTAGGTCACTCGAAACCCGGTGATTACCTCATCGAAGATCAGCAGCGCGCCATCGTTCTCCGCAATTGTTTTCAACCCTTTCAGGAAATCCGGCGCCGGCGGCACCACGCCCATATTCGCAGCCACCGGTTCGACAATTACCGCCGCGATTTTCCCCGGGTGCTGCTCGAAGATTTGTTCGACGGCGCGAAGATCGTTGTAAGGCGCGTTTAGTGTCAGCTGGGCCAACGTCTCCGGCACGCCCGGGCTCGAGGAAATGCCCAACGTCGCCAGCCCGGACCCCGCTTCGACGAGAAAACTGTCCGCGTGACCGTGGTACGCGCCTTCGAATTTCAGGATCAGCTCGCGCTTTGTGAAGGCTCGGGCGGCGCGTACGGCGGACATGGTCGCCTCGGTGCCCGAGCTGACAAATCGAAGCCTTTCGATGGAAGGAATCGCGGCGGCAATACGCTCGGCGAGCTCAATTTCCAACGGCGAGGTCATGCCGTAGCTAGTGCCGTTGGCGGCTTGATCGGCGATCGCCGAAACGACGTCAGGATCGGTGTGTCCCAAAATCAGCGCGCCCCAGGAGCAGAGATAGTCGATGTATTCTCGGCCATCGGCATCCCAAACGCGCGATCCCGCGGCGCGTTCCACGATCAGCGGCTCACCGCCCACGGCGCGAAACGCGCGCACGGGACTATTCACGCCGCCCACCAGAATTTTCTGCGCCCGATTGAACAGCTCGGAAGAATGGCTCACGCTGAAATCATATTACGAGCAGTACGTGCGGTCACGGAGGGATTCAGGCTCAGCAGTGCTTCAGCCAACGCGCGACGTCTTTCGCGTGGTAGGTCAGCACGATGGAAGCCCCCGCGCGCTGGATGCCGGTCATGATTTCGAGCACAATGCGCTGTTCGTCAATCCATCCGTTCCGCGCCGCGGCTTTCACCATGGCAAACTCCGCGCTCACGTTGTACGCGGCCACCGGCACATCGAACCGCTCGCGCACGCGTGCGATCACGTCCAGATATGCCAGCGCGGGTTTCACCATGATCATATCCGCGCCTTCTTCCAGATCGGCGGCGACCTCCAGTAACGCCTCGCGCGCGTTCGCCGGATCCATCTGATAGCTGCGGCGGTCGCCAAACTGAGGCGTCGAGCCTGCAGCCTCGCGGAACGGTCCGTAAAATGCGGAGCAGTATTTCGCCGCGTACGCCAGGATGGCCACGTCGGAGAATTTATTCTCGTCGAGCTTCTTGCGGATCGCCCCTACGCGCCCGTCCATCATGTCCGACGGTCCCACGATATCCGCGCCCGCTCGCGCGTGCGAGAGCGCGGCGTTGGCCAACAGCTCGAGGCTGGGATCGTTGAGCACTTCGCCGTTCTTGATCACGCCGCAGTGCCCATGGTTCGTGTATTCACACAGGCAAACATCGGTGATCACCAGCAGGTTGAGCTTGGCTTTTCGAATCGCCTCGATTGACAACTGCACTGCTCCGGAGGGCGAGGCGGCCTCGCTGCCGGTTTCGTCTTTCGTCTCCGGAAGTCCGAATAAAATTACTGCAGGTATCCCCAGATCGGCGACCTCGCGGCACTCCTCGACGATCTGATCCGGCGACTGCTGAAAAACCCCTGGCATGGAGCTGACTTCCGTCCGCACGCCCTTGCCGGGGCAGGTGAACATCGGATATACCAGCCCGTCGGTTGAAAGCTTCGTCTCGCGGACCATTCCGCGAAGAGCTTCCGTTCGCCGCAACCGCCGAGGACGTTGAACAGGAAACATTACGAATGCCTCGATTCTGCCGAATGCTCGTGGAAATATTTCATGATGCCGTCAATGAGCCCAGCCGCGGATGTTTCTTCCGCTTCGATGTGCACGCGCACGCCGGCCGCACGCATGGCTTTCGCGGTGGTCGGCCCGATCGCAGCATAGCGCACGCGCTCGGCGAGACTTCGCAACGTGCCATCCCCTAGCAGCGAATCGGTGTTGTGAAAGGCCGACGGACTCGAAAAAATCGCCACGTCGAAATCCGCGGCGCGAACGCGTTCCACGATCGCGGCCTCGAGCACTCTCGGGCGCCGATCGTGCGATACGCGATTACATCCGTCACGCGGGCTCCGCTTTCGCCCAGCGCCACGACCAGCTCGGGATCGGAGCGGTCGCTGCGAGGAAGAAACACGCTATGTGCCGCAATCGAATCCCGCAGCTCCTCCGCCAGCGAATGAGCTGTATGATTTGTGGCCACGTAATCCACGTAAAATCCCTCTTGCCTGGCGGCTTCCGCCGTCGCGGGCCCAACTGTCGCAATCCGTTGAATCGCCGGCGCCAGTCCGAGCTGTTTCAGCCGCGCCGCCGTAAATCGTACCGCATTCTGACTGGTGAACAGTACCCACCCAAACTGCCGCAGTTCGCAAAGCGCACGGTCGAGCGGACCGGAATCCTCGACGGGAGCGAAGGCAACGGCGGCAGCAAGATTACGTCGGCGCCAAGATGTTCCAGAGCGCGGACCAGCTCGCCGGCTTGATCGAGCGCACGCGTAACGATCACGCGCTTTCCTTCGAGCGGCTTCGGGGCGGCGTCCATTAGGATCTTCCGACGGACCTTCCGGCGAGCTTCAAAATCCGGTCCGCACCGTTCTCGATCAAGATTTGCCCCAAGCGCTTCCCTGCCGCAGCCGGATCATTTGCGCCACCGTGCTCCTCGCGCCGCACGAATTCTCGCCCGTCGGCCGAGAACACCCCTGCTTCAATTTGCAACGCGCCACTCGCGCAACTGCGCCCAAGCACCCAGCGGCACCTGGCAACCGCCCTGCAGTTCGTGCAGCAGCGCCCGTTCGGCTGTTACGCACGCACGAGAATCGGCATCATCCAGAGCGGCCACAAGCTCGCAGGTCCGCGTATCGCTCTCGCGCGTTTCGATTCCGAGCGCGCCCTGCCCGACCGCCGGGAGCATCACGTCCGCATTCATCACCTGTGTCACCCTCGACGTCGCGCCGAGCCGGTTTACGCCCGCGACAGCCAGCACGATCGCGTCGAATTCACCGGCCTCAAGTTTTCTTATCCGCGTGTCCACATTTCCGCGCAGGTCCGTCACTTGCAGATCTCCGCGGTTGTGCCGAAGCTGGGCCTGCCGCCGCAAGCTACTCGTGCCGACGCGCGCCCCCGCGGAAAGCCTTTCAAACTGCGCCCGGTGCGAGAAATCAGGCAATCGCGGGGATCTTCGCGCCGTGTGATTGCAGGAAACGTCAAGCCACCGGGAATTTCCGTGGGCACGTCCTTCATGCTGTGAACCGCGAGGTCGATTCGACCCTCCAACAACGCGTCCTCCAGCTCCTTGATGAAAATTCCCTTCCCACTCGATTCCGCCCCGATCTGGTCATTGATCTGACTAACGTTCTGTTCGTGGATTTGCGCCACCGGCGCAAACTGCATTCGGTCGCCCGAGGTGCGAATGCGAATGAGTTCGATTTCCACTCCGTGGATTTGCGCCAGGCGGTCTGCAATGTGATGCGCTTGCCAGAGCGCAAGAGCGCTGCCGCGCGTCCCGATTCGAAGCCGTGTCACTCGCGGTCCTTGCCAGAGTCGCGATCGATGCCGAAAAGATGCCGCAGCGCCTCGATCGCGCCCAATCGGCCGCGCATTTCGCGCGCATTGCGCAGGCGTTCCGAGGGCTCATCCAGCACGCGCTCGATCAGCTCCTCGGTGATGGCCGAAAGGCGCGCCCGCTCTTCCGGCCCAAGGTCCTTCATTTCCGCCAGGCGCTCGCGCAGCAACTCCTCGCGATGCTTCCGGAATCGGCCGCGCAAGTCCTCCACGATCGAGCCCGCCTCCAGCGCCGTGCGCCAGTTCTCGAATTTCGCCACGTGCTCGGTAATCAGTGCCTCGGCGCGCGGAATTTCCGCCTCGCGCGCACGCTTGTTTTGTTCCACGATCTCGCCGAGGTCGTCGATGTTATAAAGATACAAATTGTAGAGCCCGGCTGCCTCTGCTTCCACGTTTCGCGGCACGCCGAGATCGACTACAAACACCGGCCGCCCGCCGCGCGCTTCGAGCGCCCGCTCGAGCATCGCCCGCGTCAGGACGTGGCCCGCGTTCCCCACAGAGGTCACGATAATATCGGGGGCGCTCAGCACCGTCTGAAGCGATTCCCAGTGCACCGCTTCGCCGCCCATCCGATCCGCCAAGTCCGCCGCGCGGTCGTGCGAACGATTCACAACGCGCAACGTTCCGATTGACCGGCTGCGCAGGTGCTCCACGACTTGCTCGGCCACCGCGCCCGCGCCCACGATGAGCGCCGAGTGGCCCTTCAAATTCCCGAACACACGCTCGGCGAGCTTGATGCCCGCCAGCGAAACCGACATTGGCCGCGCGCCTACTTCCGTTTCCGCGCGTACGCGCTTGCCCACTTCCAGTGCACCCTGAAACGCACGATTCAGCACGGGGCCGGTCGAACCGTGATCGAGCGCCGCGCCATACGCTGTGCGCAGCTGTCCCAGTATTTCCGCCTCGCCCAGCAGCATCGAGTCGAGCCCCGCAGCCACGCGGTACAAATGCCGCACCGCGTCAGTTCCTTCCCAGCGATAAAGGATGCCGTCGAGTTCCTTCCGCGGGATGCGGTGGAACGATGTCAGAAACTCCTCCATCTCGTCAGTCACAGGGGCGCTGTTCGTTGACGCCACGCCGTAAAGTTCGCTGCGATTGCACGTCGAGAGCACCACCGCCTCTTCCAGAATCCCGCGCCGGCGCAGTTCCCCCGCCGCGTCCAGCGCCTGTTCTGCGGTGAACGCCACGCGCTCGCGCACCTCAACCGGCGCCGTGCGATGGTTGCAGCCGATCAAGGCGACGCGGATGCCGCCTGCGCGCACTCGATCCGGAGTCTTCGTGTTCGAAGCGATTGCCATCAGAAAAACCGGTGAATCCTCGTCAGATACAAGTTCACGAGCGTGTAGCTGAATAGCACGATCGCAAAATTCAGCGCACACACCAGTGCCGCGCGCGATCCGCGCCATCCCGAAGTCCGTGAAAGCCAAAGATACGCAGCGTAGACGCCCACGATCAGCAGCGTCACCACCACCTTCGGATCGCCCCAGGCGTAGGCGCCTGTCAGCCGATGTTCCCACACCAGCCCGCTGCCCACTCCAAATGCCAGTGCCGCGAGCCCGACGAAAACGCTACTGCGGGACATCCTCTCCAGCACATCGAGCGCGGGAAAACGCCAGAATGGCGCGGCCGGCTTCCGCGAGCGCAGCATCCGGGCCTGCACAAGGTAGACGCCGCTCAAAACGAACGACAGCGCGAACGCCGCATAGGCCCAGATATTCAGCGTCACGTGAAACGCGAACAGCGGCCCGTGCGCCGGCGGAGGCGCGGGCGTTTCATGCGGCACCAGCCAATCCAGCACAGCCATCCATACCAACATCAACAGCGAAACGAGCGAGCCGACGGAGCGCTGCCGGTGAAACTGTTCCAGGCCGAGATAGGTAACCCCCAACAGCCACGCGAACAGTGACATCGACCCGTAAAGATCGTCGTAGGGCACTGCGTGCGTTCCAGCCGTGCGGGCCAGTAAAGCGAAGTAATGCAGAGCGATACCGCCGGCCAGCAGCAAAGTCGCCAGCCGGCCCAACCACAAGTTGGGTACGTAGAGCAGCCGCGCGTAGCAAACGAAGCTCGCGGCGTAGAGCGCAAGACTAAAGTATCCGATGTGATTCGGCATCGATCGGTCCGGTCCGGGTCGAACGATTATACCCCCGGACGGTCCAGCCCGCGGCCTGATACCCTCGCAACGTGGCTTCTGCTATGATGTATAGGACCGCTCGACAAATGAGTCCAGGCCCCGAAAACACGAAGCAACTGTTCCTGCGCGCCTGTCGTTGCGAGCCTACCGAGCGCGTTCCCGTTTGGATCATGCGTCAGGCCGGTCGCTATCTTCCCGAGTACCACGCTGTCCGGGCTCATCACTCGTTTCTTGAAATCTGCAAAACGCCCGAACTGGCCGCCGAGGTCTCGATCCAACCTCATCGAGTGATCGGCGTCGACGCGATCATCGTTTTTTCCGACATTCTGATCGTCGCCGAAGCCATGGGCTTGCCGCTCGACGTGCCGGATTCAGGACCCGTCCTGGGCAATCCTATCCGCGATGCCGCCGCCGTGCGCGCCCTGCACGATTTTGATCCCGAGCGCGAAACAAAATTCGTGGGGGATTCCATCCGCGCCATCTGCAAGGAAGCAGGCCCCGGCGTACCTGTGATTGGTTTCGCCGCCGCACCTTGGACCCTGGCGTGTTACATGATCGAGGGCCGCACTCGCGGCGATATTTCACGCGCCAAGCAGATGCTCCGTGAAGATCCGGAACTGATGCGCGAACTGCTGGCGCGAATCGCGACCGCCACCGCGCACTATCTGAAAATGCAAATCGCAGCTGGTGCGTCCGTCGTGCAGCTCTTCGATACTTGGGCACTCGAGCTTTCGCAGGACGAATACGATTCGTTCGAGCTTCCGGCCACAAAGCAGATTCTCGAAGCCCTGACGGGCGAAAGTGCTCCTAAAATTCTCTACGCGAAAGGCTCGAACCGCCATCTCGAGAGCATGGCCAAATGCGGCGCCGACGTCTTAAGCGTCGACTGGAACACCGATCTGGCGGACGCCCGGCGCAGGATCGGCTCTCGCATCGCGCTACAGGGCAACATCGATCCCTCGACGCTCCTCGGGCCTGTTGATGAAATCCGCCGTGCCACTCGCGAAGCGATCGAGAAAACCGGTGGCACCGGCCATATCCTGAATCTCGGCCACGGGATCCTGCCGACAACGCCGGTGGAAAACGCCCGCGCATTCGTCGAGGCAGGAAAAACCGCGATGGCGGCGGCACGCGGATGAGCGAAACGAAGGCAAATTCGACCGACAGGATTGAAATCGGCGCCGTCTCCGAGCTGCTGGTCGAAAAATATAATCGCCCGGGTCCACGCTACACCAGCTATCCCACAGCCCCCGTCTGGAAGGATGATTTCGGTCCCGTAGACCTCGAAGAATCCTATACGCGCGCCGACGCGCTCCACACTCCGCTTTCGCTCTACATGCACCTCCCCTTCTGCGAAAGCCTGTGCCTGTTCTGCGCTTGCAACGTCTCGATTCAAAAAGACAAAAGCGTCGCAATTCCATACCTCAAGTCCCTGAAGCAGGAAATCGACCACGTGGCGGATCAGGTCTCGAGGAAAAGGCCGGTCATACAGTTCCATTGGGGCGGCGGCACGCCGACGTACCTTTCCCCCGCGCAGATGGAGGATCTGTTCGCGCACGCGCGCGA
This sequence comes from uncultured Acidobacteriota bacterium, assembly GCA_963800535.1. Classification (GTDB taxonomy): domain Bacteria; phylum Acidobacteriota; class Terriglobia; order Acidiferrales; family UBA7541; genus Palsa-295. The sequence goes on along the minus strand of CAWDBK010000002.1, from coordinate 139,351 downwards.
ACGATTCACGTTCGCTCGAGACGCGGAAATCGGCCTTGAAGTCGATCCGCGCGTTACCAGCCGCGCCCATCTCGAATCCCTGCGCAAGCTCGGATTCAATCGCCTGAGCATGGGCATCCAGGATTTCGAGCCCAAGGTGCAGGAAACGATTCGCCGTGTCCAGCCTTACGAATTGACGCGAGACCTTATCGTCGCCGCCCGCGAGCTAGGATTCGAAAGCCTGAGCGTCGACCTGATCTACGGCCTGCCTTACCAGTCGGCGGAGACATTCAAAACCACAATCGATCAGGTTCTCACGCTGGAACCGGACCGCGTCGCGATGTTCAGCTACGCCCACGTCCCGTGGCTTCGCAAACAGCAGGGCGCTTTTGGCGCCCACCTGCCCGAAGGCCGCGAAAAATTCCAGATCTTCCGCGCCGGCCTCGCACGCTTTCTCGCCGCCGGCTACCTCTATATCGGCATGGACCATTTCTCGTTGCCTGGAGACGAACTCGCCACGGCACAGCGGAATCGCACGCTGCATCGGAATTTTCAGGGCTATACCACCAAGGCCGGCGCGGATCTCTACGGAATGGGCGTAAGCGCCATCAGCTCCGTCGGGGATGCCTACGCGCAAAACCGTCGCGAAGTTCCCGCGTACGAATCCGCCGTGGCCGAGCGGGGCATCGCCACCATGAGAGGCTATAAGCTTTCGGATGACGATCGCCTGCGCCGCGCGGTGATCGGCCGCCTGCTGTGCCACACGGTCATACCGAAGCGCGAAGTGGAACGCGAATTCGGCATCGCATTCGACGAGTACTTTGCACCCGAACTCACGCGTCTCTCGGAGCTCGTCGCCGACGGCCTGGTGATTCTCGATCGCGACGAAATCCGCGTTACCGCTCTCGGGCGAATCTTCATACGCAACGCTGCCATGGTGTTCGACGCCTACCTCGAGGCTCAAAAAATGGACCAGAAGCCTCTGTTCTCGAAGACTCTGTGAGCGTCCAACCGATTCCATGAACGCGCCGGTCGTCGTCATAGGCGGAGGAATTTCCGGCCTCGCCTGCGCCTATCGACTTTTCCAGCTCAGCATCCCGGTTACCGTCCTCGAATCCGAGGAACGCGTCGGCGGCCTGATCAACACGGTCGAGCAGGGCGGCTTTTTCTTCGAAACGGGACCACAGAGTTTCCAAGGGATCGACTCCGTCCTCGACGTGGTCCGCGACATCGGTCTTGAAAATCATCTCGAACAAGCCAATCCCCGCGCACCCCGCTACGTCGTACGTCGCGGAAAACTGGAAGCAATCCCCATGTCACCGCAGGCGATTCTAGGCAGTTCGCTGCTCGGCCTCGGTACACGCTGGCGCGTCGCTACGGAAGCCCTGCGGCGCACCACACCGCCGAGCGAAGAAGAATCCGTCGCGCAATTCGTCCGCCGGAAATTCGGCCACGAAATTCTCGAGTACCTCGTCTCGCCATTCGTTTCCGGCGTTTATGCCGGCGACCCGGAAAAGCTTAGCCTGCGTGCCGCGTTCCCCACAATCGACGAATGGGAACGCACCTACGGCAGCGTCCTGCGCGGGGCAAAGAAGTCCCGCACCGCAAAAGTGGCGTCGCAAGGTCCGTCGCCGCTCTGCTCCTTCGATCGCGGCATGGCCATGCTGCCTGGTCAACTGGCCGCGAAACTCGGCGAAAGCGTTCGGACGCGTGCGCGTGTGAATTCCGTCCTTAAAACCAACGATCCCGGCGCGCGCTACCGGATTCAGCTCGGTGGCAACGGTCACGCGGAAACCCTCGATGCTAGTTCCATAGTCCTGGCAACTCCTGCCTACATCGCCGCGCACGTGCTGCAACAGATCTCCGCGCCTCTCTCCCGCACCCTCTCCGGAATCGAGTACACCGGAGTCGGAGTGGTCGGCGCGGCCTATTACGCAAAGCAAATCGGAATCGAGCTCGACGGCTTCGGCGTGCTGATCCCGCGCGCGGAGAAAATTCGTACTCTCGGCATTGTGTGGAACTCGTCTCTCTTCCCCGATCGCTGCGCCGAAGGCCGGGTTCAGCTCTCCAGCTTCGTGGGTGGTGCCACGGACCGGGAGATACTCGAAAAGTCGGACGACGCAATTCTCGCAACAGTCCAGGACGACAGCGCGAAGCTGCTGAAAATCACCGGCCAGCCCATCATGTCCCACCTGTGGCGTCACACGAAGGCTTTGCCACAATATAATCTCGGCCACGGCCACTCGGTAGAAGCCATTCGCGCCGCCGAGCGCTCGACTCCCGGTCTCTATTTCGTCGGCAACTACCTCGAGGGCCCCTCCATCGGCAAGTGCATCGAGCGTGGCACCCAAACCGCGGAATCCATTCGCGAGCACCTTCGCGCTTCGAGCAAGCCCTAACCCGCCACAAGGTCGCGTGGCGCTTCGCCGCGCTTATCGCGTTTTCCTCTTCCCAGCCTCCTGCCTCTTCTCTCTTGGCGCTCGCGGTAGCCACCGTTATAATGACTCGCCGTATAATACCCATGCCTGATGTAAAGAAATCGCGACGCGAGCAACTGGAGCAATTCGTCGCCCAGAAACCTACCGACGCGTTCGCGCGCTACGGCCTGGCCCTCGAATGCGTCAAGCTGGGTGACAATGATGCCGCCGCTGGCCACTTTCAGAAACTTCTCGAATCCAATCCCGCCTATTCCGCGGGATACTTCCAGTTCGGCCAACTTCTTTCGCGCCTCGGGCGGCTTGACGAGGCACGCAAACTCCTTTCCGACGGAATTATCGTCGCCCAAAAAGCGGGAGATATGCACGCGCGGGACGAAATGCAGGCGGCTTTGACGCTCCTGCGCTAGGTCCGCATCGCGGCGCGACCGCAGTCCATGGCCAGACCCAAACGCATCCCGCTATTTCCTCTGGATCTCGTCCTAATGCCGGGCGCTGAACTTCCTCTTCACATATTCGAACCCCGCTACCGAGTAATGATCGCCCGCTGCCTGGACGAAAAGCTCGAATTCGGCATGATTCTCGCGGCGAATCAATCTGTCGCCACCATGGGCTGCACCGCCGAAGTGGTCCAGAAGATCCGCGAGTATCCCGACGGACGAATGGACATCCTTGCCGCCGGACGCGCCGTCTTCCATCTCGTCGATCTGATCGAAGAGAAGGAGTACTATGAGGGGACGGTTGAATACGCCGTCGACGATACCGCCTCGCACGACGCGGAACAGGAAGTCCAGCTCGTCCAGCTATTCGACCGCTGCCACGCCCAGATGTTCGGCAGGCCGTGGACGAATTCCACCGACTTCGATCCCCAAATGCTGGCCTATCGAATGGCCGCGATGCTGCCAGTCGAGCTCGAAAAACGGCAGGCCCTGCTTGAATCCCGCTCCGAACGCGAGCGACGCGAGCTGGTGCTGCGATGGATGGAGCGCTTTTTGCCCAAATTGATCGCCCAGCAAAAAGCACGCCAGCGAGCCTTCCTGAACTGAATTAACGAAACGTTGCGGGTCGAAGGGCAACCGCCAGCCCCGTCGGCTAATCCAAATTATGCCTGCGCGTTTTGTTCCACTATAATGTGCCGGTCAGCCGAATTCAGATCGAGTTTCGCCCTTCCAAAGGGATTGGTGAGGAATGAGTCCACAACCGAAGAACTTGGGTGAGTTGCGCCGCAGTGCCTGGTCGGAGGAAAAGACCGCGCATCGTTCCGTGCGTCACGAGCTTCGCGAGAATCTTCTTCAGAAACTCGAAAAGGGCGACGCTGTGTTCCCCGGTGTGCACGGCTACGAGGACACCGTCACGCCCCAGATCGTCAATGCCCTGCTCTCGCGGCACCACTTCATTCTTCTGGGACTGCGCGGGCAGGCGAAGTCGCGCATTCTTCGCGGCCTGGTGAATTTTCTCGACGCGCAGATTCCCGTCGTAGCCGGCTGCGAAATCAACGACAACCCCTACGCGCCCATCTGCCGCTCCTGCCGCGAAAAAATCGCCACCGAAGGTGACGCCACTCCAATCGCCTGGATGGGCCGCGAACAGCGCTACGTGGAAAAGCTCGCCACGCCCGACGTGACGATTGCGGACATGATCGGCGACGTCGATCCGATCAAAGCCGCTCGCCACGGCCACAACCTCTCCGACGAGATGACCATTCACTACGGCTTGCTGCCCCGAGCCAATCGCGGCATTTTCGCCATCAACGAGCTGCCCGATCTGGCGGGTAAGATTCAAGTGGGCCTTTTCAACATCATGCAGGAAGGCGATATTCAGATTAAGGGCTATCCCATTCGTATGGCGCTCGACGTCCTGCTCGTCTTCACTGCGAACCCCGAGGACTACACTGCGCGCGGAAAAATCATTACGCCGTTGAAAGACCGCGTCGGCTCCGAAATCCGCACGCACTATCCAGCGACGGTGGCTGAAGGCATGGCCATCACCGCTCAGGAGGCTTGGACCAATCGCGCGCTCGAAGCGCCACGTTCAAGTCCCCGACTACGTGCGCGAAGTGGTCGAGGAAGTGGCGTTTCAGGCCCGCGAGGACAAGCGTGTCGACAAACGCTCCGGCGTCAGCCAGCGACTGCCGATCAGCACGCTCGAAAACGTGCTGAGCAGCGCCGAGCAGCGCTCCGTGCGGGGACACGATTCCGCCATTGTCGCGCGCGTCGCCGATGTCTATTCGGCCATTCCTTCGATGACCGGCAAGTTCGAGCTCGAATATGAAGGCGAAATGCGCGGAGCGGACAATATCGCCCGTGAGCTGATCCGCGCGGCGGTCGGCAAGACGTTCACCCGCTATTTCAAGGACGTGAATTTCCAGCCCGTCGTGCAATGGTTCGAAGCGGGCGGCGAGCTAAAGGTTCCGGCCAACGCTTCGAGCGCTGATCTGCTGACTCAGCTGAAGAAAATTCCCTGCCTCTTCGAAAGTCTCGAGCCGCTAAACGTACGCTCGAAGGACGACGCCGCAATTCAGGCCAGCGCGGCGGAATTCATCCTGGAAGGCCTGTGGGCCCACAAGCGCGTGAATCGCAGCGAGGAGCGCGGCTATTTCGCCGACGCTCGCAAGACCCCGCCCGAACCCCGCGAACCACGCGAGCCTTCGGGACGGATGCCACGCCGCCAGTTCAATTGAGCGGTTTAGCGTAGCGATAGTCCGGCAGCGGAAGGATTTTGGCGACGAAATGAAATACACGAAGTACTCGAAATACGCGCCGGGCGCCGCAGACGACCTCGACCTGCAGGAGCTGATGAATCGCCTCTCCGATTTTTTCCTCCAGAGCGGCTTCGAGGGTCAGTACGGCTTCCATGAACTGGACATGGAGCAGGCCCGCGAGCAGCACATGGAAGCGCTGCGCCGAGCCATCCTCCGCGCCTTGCAGGAAGGCGAACTGATTCCGCCAGAATTGATGCAGAAGCTGATGGAAAATCCGGATCTTTCGCAGAATCAAGAGCTGAGCGAGCTGATCGACCAGATCATCGAGCGCATGGAGGAAGAAGGGCTTATCACTCAGCAGAATTCCGCTCGCGTTACGCCGCCACCGTCGGAAACTCCGGGCGGCCAGATCGGCCAGGACCAGCCGAACGTGGAAGCACGATTTGAAATCACCGATAAGGCCCTGGATTTTCTCGGCTTCAAAACTCTGAAGGATCTGCTGGCCTCGCTCGGCAAGAGCAGTTTCGGCCGTCATGACACGCGCGATCTGGCTACCGGAGTCGAATCCGGAGGCAGCTCGAAGCCCTACGAATTCGGCGACACGCTGAACATGGACATCAGCGGCACGCTCTTCAATGCCGTCCGCCGCACCGGCACCGGAATTCCCATCGAGCTCGACTATCCCGACCTGATGGTGCACCAGTGCGAATATCAAAGCTCGTGCGCCACGGTCCTGATGCTCGACTGCAGCCACAGCATGATTTTGTATGGCGAGGACCGCTTCACGCCGGCGAAGCGAGTGGCTCTGGCGCTCTCGCATCTGATCCGCACCCAGTATCCCGGCGATTCCCTGCACTGCGTCCTGTTTCACGATAGCGCAGAGGAAATTCCGCTCGGCAAACTGGCTCGCGTGCAGGTGGGGCCGTACTACACGAACACGCGTGAAGGCCTGCGGCTCGCGCAACGGATTTTGTCACGCCAGAAAAAAGACATGCGTCAAATCGTAATGATCACCGACGGGAAGCCTTCGGCTCTAACCCTAGAAGACGGACGCATCTACAAAAACGCTTTCGGCCTGGATCCGCTGGTGGTCACCCAGACCATGGAAGAAGTTGCCAAGTGCAAGCGCGCCGGCATCTTGATCAACACGTTCATGCTGGCAAGCGATTACAGCCTCGTGCATTTCGTGCAGAAAGTCACCGAGCTCTGCCGGGGCAAAGCGTACTTCACCACCCCGTATACCCTTGGGCAGTACCTGCTGATGGATTACGTTGGCCGCAAGACTCGCAACATCCACTAGCTGGTCGTGAGATTCATCCCTGGTCGAGCAATTCCTTCAACGGTTTCTTATGCTTCACAGGTTTATCCCGCTTGTTTGGAATCACTCGCGCAGATGGCGGTGTTCCAGCGCTTAGGCGGGCCTGTCGCCGCGCCTCGGTCGAAGCCTTGAATCGCGATTTCTTCTTCCGGGCCATACTACTTCACCGTGGTCGTAAACCTGCCGTTGACTATCGGATCGCGCTCGTTCTGCTCGCAATCGGTTTCCTCGACCATGCGGTTGAAATCGGTAACCCGGGTATGCGTGATCGTGGCGTGAACCGGCTTGGTCAGCGCTACCGGATCCTCGACCGTGTAATCGATATGCATGTGATTACGGTCCGCCATATGGACTCGCTCGGTGAAGTGAAGCTGATCGCTCATGGGCACGAAGAATCCCGAAAGCTCACCGGTGTAGAGCCGTTTTCTGGTCGCGATCGTGTCGACGACCAACGTGTCGCCTTCCCAACGCCCGATCGAGTCGCCCATCAGCGTGGGCCACAGCTCGCCGCTCGGAGGATGCTTCCGGCCGTCCGTATAGATATGGCGCACCGTGCCGACGGTGCTGACGTATGTGACCTCTTCGGGTGTCACTAGCCATTCGTACATCCCCGGCGACATCGTCCCCGGAAAAGGAGGCTGGGCGCACAGCGGATCGTGCGTGGCAGGAGGATGGTCCGGGTCGGCAGCGACTGCGGCCGCGACCTTCTTTCGGATCTCGTCAAACTGGGCCTGATACTGCGGCGTGAACGACGGCTTCAATGCCGCCGCGTAGGCCTTCAATTCGCGCTGGCCTTCGGCGCTGAATTGCTGGCCGTCCGATTGCCCGACGAAGGCATCCAGCTCCCAGATGCCCGACCAATCCGGCAGCTTGGCGAAAGCTTTCGCGCGATCTTTGGACGAAACCTGCGCGCGTGCCGGGCAGAAGCAGCCGACGACGATCATCAGGGCGATCGCCGTCAGCACGCGCGGCCACGAGGTTCGAGGGATGAAGTGAGCGATCATGGCGGTGTCACCGCAGGGTGGCCAATAATATTACCGTCGGGCCCCGTGACGGAGAGAACCAGCCCGCCGTGCTGGCCGTCGTGCAGCGGATTGATGAGGATGGTGACCTTGTCTCCGGGATTCAGGCTCTTTGGCTTCCATCCCTTGCGCATCAACTCGACCGGCGCGCCCATTTCAACGCCCCATTCCATAGGATCCGCGCCAGGATTTGCGGGGTCCGGCACGAGCACCTGAATCCAGCAGTGCGGATTCGTCCACTGGAATTCCTTCACCGTGCCGACGAGCGTGATCTGCTTGTTCTGGTCGAACATTGAACGCGAGTGATGTGCCACGGCAGGAGTTCCCGAGAAGCCGAGGACCACGACGAGGGCAATAAGGAACGGCAGTCGGAAAGCGGATCGCATTTAGTCTCTTGGTTCTTGGGAATCGGAAGCTGGCTGATTATAGACCAGGCGGCCTGGATTGAAAGCGGACAGCCTTTGGAGAGGCGGGTTCAGCTCTTTGGGGAGACGGCGGCGTACTTTTTGCGGGCCAGGTCGAGCAGCTTGGTGTCGGTGACGATTTCGTAGTATTCGCGCTTGCCCTGTTCGCCAATCTTGGCACCCGGCAGAAGCTGGCGAACGAAGCCTTTGCGGATCACGATGGGCTCGAGCGATTCCCCGATCGGCACTTCCCCGAAATAGAGCTGTGCACGTTCCTTGCCCCACGGCATCGGGAAATTCCCGCCCATGGGCGAAAGCGAGATCTCCGCGTTGAGCTTGTGGAAGCCTTCCTCGTTCAGGACAATCCCATTCAGGTTGTAGCGGATCAGCAGCTCTTCGCTTTCGTCGTCCGCGGCGTCATCCATAAGCGATTGCAGGTTGAAGACGTTGAAGGGCGAGACATTCGATTGGAACAGCCGCTTGGCCATCTTCGCGCAGCTCGACAGTCTGTCGGAAAGGTTCAAAGCGCGCGAGATCATAATTTTCGAATCGGCATCTTCCCAAAGCGACGGCGCGGAATCCTGAAACGCCACGCCAACACCCAACTCGAGCGGGGGCAAGTCGGCGCTCTTGGCGCGAGCGTTATAGGCCGCCGTGACGGCTAGAATCTCGCGGGCCAGAACGCAGGCGCGAGCGACGGCGCGGCGCGTCGCGCGTGTCGATTCCGTCTCATAGATTGCCAAGATAATGGCATCGCCTTCGATGAACACTTTCGCCGCGCCGAACCGCTCGAGCATGCGCTTCACCGGCTCGTGCAAGTTGATGCTGAAATGCGACGCCGGGTTCAGGCCCCGCGAAAGCAGATCTTTCGTCATGCTGGTCGATCCGCGTACGTCCGCCTTGATGACCACGTGGTTGATCACGGGATCGTCGGCCGGGCGGTTTTCTTCCGGGTGCAGGAATTCGTAGAGGCTCTTGTTGGCGCGTGAAAGTTCGCGGGCGCGCTCGGAATGGACCAGCGTAATGCGCTCGATCCATCCGGCAACCTGCTGGTAATTGCGGCGGTCGCGCCGCATGCGCATCAGGTCTTCGGCGAACTGAAGCCCGACGCTCAAGGTTTCTTCATGGGTGCGGCGCCGAATGGCGCGCGAGGCCTCCTCGAGCTTCTTCATGGAGACTTTGCGGGCGGGGAATTTCTCTAAAATTTGAGCGACGCGCTTGGCCTCTTCGCGCTGTACCAGCGCCTTCTTCAATTGCTGCAGGTGAACGGGCGGGCAGTAATCTGCGGAAATCTTGCGCATTTCGTAGCTGGCCAGTACGTGGAATAGCAGATCGCGTTCCTCCAGGCGGTGAACCCATTCCTCAAGCATCTTCGAGCGCGTTTCAGCGGGAGTTTCACCGCCAGGTCCCGGAGCTTCGCCAGGCAGGGGGTGCGGATCGAAGAGGCGCTGAACGTTGGCGGGCTGGCTGAGATAGTCTCCCACGCGGTTCTGCAAGTCTTCGGTCAGAAATTCAAGCCGCTGTCGCGCAGACACGAGCTGGGGGTCGAGTTCTTCCAACTTTTTCTCAAGCTCCAATGATTTCGCACGAAGCTCCTCGAGTTGTGCGCGCGTTTCGGCAGCCGCCGTGGGCTTGCGCTTGAAGAGTGAAGGGAAACCACTGTCGCTATCTCCCGCGCGTGAGGCTGCTTCCTCGATTTCGGCTTCCATGCGCGCCATTTCCGAGCGCAGCACGCGCGCTTGTTCGAGCAGGCGTTCATGGTTGTTGCGTGCTTTGGAAAGGTCTTCGGAGCTGTCGCCGGCTAGGACGTAATCCCGGACGAATTCCAGCAGCAGCGCGTCAAAGGTCTCGAAGCGGTCCGGGTCATTGACGAAATTACCGAGCAGCACGTAGTGCTCGAGAAAAAACTGATCGTCGTTGCCGCCTTCGACGAAAAGAAAGCGGTTTTGCAAAAGCGAGTAAGCTTCCTGGTTGTCCTCGCCGAAAAGCGCCCGGCGCGTCTTGGCGATTGTGCCATCTTCCACTTCACGCCAGATGCGGCAAAGCGTCTCGCCCACTTGGCGAATCACGTTCTTACGGTCCGCCTGCAGATCGGCGATTTTCGAGCGCATCACGTGCGCCTGTTCGCTGTGCTCGAAAAGCTCTCCCCGTCCGCGAATCCAATCTTTGCACTCCACCAGAATGCTGGAGAACTGGTTGCCGGTTTCCTGACCGATGAACTTCAGAAGTGCGAGATGATGCAGCACGTCGGTTTCGACCGACTGCACGAATTTCCCGCGCGTGATGGATTCCTGCAGGATCTCCGTGAGCAGCTTGCGAAATGCCGCGTGCTCGGGCGAGCCCGATTGCCTGCGGTCGCGCTCTTTTTCCTTGCCGTAGAGCAGGTTGACGTTAACGGCCTGCCGAACGAGGTCTCCGAGGTACTTGCGGGTAAATTCCACGAAGCGCGGGCTCAAAAAGACGTCGTAATGGATGTTGTCGACGCCAAGCGTCAACTGCGCGAGCCGGATTTCGGCGATATAAGGCTCGAGCTTCATCCGCGGTGGATGAGCGGGTGGTGCCGCGATATGTGTTTCCGGCATGAAGGGCCTATCGAGAGTAAGCTTTTACTTTAGCGAACGATGAAACGCGGGCGCAATGGAACGGCGCGAAAGTGATACTGTCCCACCGCGAAACTCACGTGGCGTTTGACTCCCGACGCAATCGCCGCCTATCGACCACACTGCAAATAACAGATTTAACGCCAGTTAAGTGTGCGGTGCCCCATGGCGCGCGCACCGGCTGACACCTGTCCTTGAATCTTTGTCACAACAGAAGATGATTCCGAACGGAACAATTGCGGGTAAAATATCCGCCATGTCCAAGCTGATGCAAGGGAAGACCGCCATTGTATTAGGAGTCTGGAACAAATGGAGCATCGCCTACGCGATCGCGCAGGCATTTTCGCGCGAAGGTGCGAAGCTGCTGCTGACCTACCAGAATGAACGGGCGAAGCCGGCGGTCGAGGAACTGGGGCGCGAGCTCGGGGCAAGCGGCTTTTTCCCGTGCGAAGTGCAGGAGCAGGATGAGATTGATCATTTGGCGGAGGGGCTGCGCTCGGCGGGGCATACGCTGGACGTGGTAGTCCACAGCCTGGCGGCTGCGAAACACGAAGAACTGAACCAGCCCTTCCTGCAGACATCGCGTGAGGGTTTTCAGCTGGCGTTGGACATCAGCGCCTATTCGCTGGTGGCGATTTCCAAGGCGCTCTCGCCTCTGATGACCGATGGCGGATCGATCATGACGCTGACCTATCTGGGTTCGCAGCGCGTGGTGACCAACTACAACATCATGGGCGTCGCGAAAGCGGCGCTAGAAGCGGAAGTAAAATACCTTGCGAGCGAGCTGGGTCCGCACAAAATTCGCGTCAACGCGATTTCGGCCGGCGCGATCAAGACGATTTCCGCGCGCGGCGTGAAAGACCTTTCGAAGATGCTCGAGATTTCGGCGCAGCGGGCGCCGCTGCGGCGGAACACCGAAACCGCGGAAGTAGCCGATACCGCGGTTTTCCTAGGCAGCGACCTAGGTCGTGGGGTTACCGGCAACGTGATTTACGTGGATGCCGGATTTCAGATTATGGGGTTGTGACATTCGCGTTGTCGACGCGCGCGGGATCTTCGATCGTGATTCGGCGCGAGTCTTCATCCATATGCTCCAGTTTGATCTTCATCACAGGCCATTCCGTGCGCAGCGTGAACCTGTCGGGCCATTCCACGATCACCACGGCGTTTTCGGCGAACACGTCTTCCAGCCCCAGCGTTTCCAGATCGTGAAAATCGCCGATGCGATAGAGATCGACGTGGTAAACAGGCGAGCCGCGGGCGTATTTGTGAACCAGCGTGAAAGTGGGGCTGGTCACTTCGTCTTCCTCGGCGGCGCCCAGACCGCTGGCGATGCCTTTGGTGATGGTGGTCTTCCCCGCTCCCAGATCGCCGGAAAGCAAAATCAAAGCCGGCGCTTTGATCTGCGCCCCGATTTCGCGCCCGGCGCGAATCGTCTCGTCGGATGAGTGCGTCACGATCTGGCGGCTAGCCACGGCCGCACTCGGAATAGAACTGTTTGTAGGCCCGAGGAATGGCACGAATCAGATCGGACGCCATCAGCGGCGCCTCGGCATGGTCGGCGTAGGCGATGTCCGCCGCAAGCCCGTGCAGGTAAACTCCAAATGCGACGATATAGGTGAAACCATTGATGTTCACGCCGCGCGCAAATTGCGCCACGAGCCCTGCCAGGATTCCGGTGAGGACATCTCCGGTTCCGCCGGTGGCCATGCCCGGATTTCCGGTGGAGTTGATGTAGGTCATCCCTCCCGGTTGGGCAACGACGGTTTGATTTCCCTTTAGCACCACCACTGCGTTCCACTCGCGCGCCGCCTGCTGGGCGATTTCAATTCGCTTGGCCTGCACTTCTTTCACGCTTGAACCAAGCAGCCGGGCCATTTCTCCGGGATGCGGAGTAATGCACAGCAAGCCGGACGAGTTTTTCAGTTCAGACGCCCGGCCGGCAAACGCGTTGAGGCCATCGGCGTCAAGCACGATGGGCACCGAGCGATCGGCAACGACCTTGCGAACAAAATTCTGCGTTTCCTCTTGCGTGGAAAGTCCCGGACCGATGGCGAGCGCGCGTTTTCCGTTCAATATTTTCGCGAACAAGCCGCCTTCCAGCGATTTTTCCGAGACGGTGCCGGTGCGCGTGGCCGCGAGCGGCTCGGTCATCACTTCCGGCGTATGGGCCGCGACCACCGGCAGCGCCGGCTCGGGCGTGGCCACGGTCACGAGGCCCGCGCCCGCGCGATAGGCCGCCCAGGAAGCGAGCACGGCGGCCCCGGTCTTGCCTAGGGCACCCGCGACGATGAGCGCATGGCCGTAGTCGCCTTTGTTGCCTTCGACGTGCCTGGGCATGGAAAAACAGAGCGACTCGTCAGCGTCGTTCCAGTGGAGAGGCCCTTTCCCCACATCGACCACAAGCTCGGACGGCGAACCGATCTTCGCAACTCGGACCGTGCCCACGCGGCGAGATCCTTCGCCGGTGACCATGCCGACTTTCGGCGCCGTAAACGTAATCGTAGAGCTCGCGACGACTGCGGCACCCTCCACAGCGCCGGTGTCGGCGTGCAGGCCGGACGGGATGTCCACCGCAACCAGATTTGTCCAGGGCTCGCGTTCGTTGACGGCGTCGATGATTTCACGCAGGCGCCCGCCGATCGTGCCGCGAACGCCCGTGCCGAGAAGCGCGTCGACAATGATCGTGCCGCTTGGCAGAGTTTCGAAGAACCTGCGGTTCAGCGCCGCGCTGGAGTTCAGCTTGCCGATTTTTTTCCAGCGCTTCAGGTTGGTTGCGGCATCGCCTTTCGATTCGCGCGGATTGCCGATGAAGTAGACCTCGGGCTTCGCACCTAACTTGTGGAGCTGGCGCGCGACGACAAAGCCGTCGCCGCCGTTATTGCCTTTGCCACACAGAACGACGACGCGGCGCGGCGCCAGATTCGGAAACCGCGAGTGAATAAATTCTGCGACGCTGCGGCCCGCGTTTTCCATCAGCGTCAGGCTGGGCACTCGATAGCGAGCGGTTGTCAGCCGGTCGACTTCCTTCATTTCAGCGGCAGTCAGAATCTTCATTTATGGGTTCAGTATAAAGCTGCTAAGTTGGCGGCCGGATCGTCAAAATGGTCCAACGTTCCCGGCGCCTTGTGCCGGGCTAATTGTAATCGTCCGTCCGGGGCTTTCAGGACGACGGCGGCTAGCCCATGCGGGCGACCACGACTGTCATGTCGTCGGCTTGGTCGGCGGTGCCCGCCCATTGCTCGGCGGCGGATACCAGATTTTCGGCGATGCGCTCCGGCGCGGCGTCGCGCTGGCGCATCACCTCGGCGTTGAGCCGCTGGGTGCCGAATTCCTCGCCGAAGGCGCTCTCGGGTTCGGTCAGCCCGTCCGTGAAGATCACGAGCAGCGCACCAGGAATAATTCTCAGCGTGCGCTCGACGAACTCGGCTTCCTCAAACAGGCCAACGACGGTTCCCCCTTCGACGAGCGCCTGTACCGAGCCGTTGTTCATGAAAATCGGGGCAAGATGGCCAGCATTGGTGTACGTAAGCGTTTTGGCCTCGGAATCGTAGATGGCGTAGAAAAGCGTGGCATAGCGATCGTCGGACGTGTTGCGGAACAAGTGCTTATTGAGCCGCGAGACGATTTCAGCTGTGCCGGCAAATTCCTCGAGCGCGGAAGTGCTGCGAAGAGCGGCCTGGAGGCTGGCCATCAGCAGTGCGGCGAAAATGCCTTTGCCGCTGATGTCGGCAAGAATGATCCCCACGCGAGTCTTGCTGAGCTGGATGAAATCATAGTAATCGCCGCTGACGGTGCGCGCAGGGCGACAGACGGCGGCGAGCTCGAGTCCCGGCAGAGACGGGATGGTCTGCGGGAAAAGCTGTTGCTGGACGCCACGCGCGATTTCGACTTCGTTTTCCAGGCGCTGCCGAACGCGCTGGCTATCGATCAGCTCGGAGATCGAGCCGGTCATTTCGTTGAAGGAGTCGCCCAGCGAGCCTAGCTGGTCGCGGTTGGCCACGCGAACGCGATGGCTGAAATCGCCGCGGCGAACGTGAAGGGTGGCTTGATAGAGGTCGCCAATGGAGCGCGTTATCGTACGGGTGAGAATCGTGCCCGTCGCCAGGGCTCCGACCTCGAGGATTACAAAAATGAATCCGGCCGCGGCCAGAATCACCAGCAGGTAGGGCCCGATCGCGCCCGTAGATTTGAATAGAGCCTGATTGACCATCATCGGACGCAGCCAGAAGGAGACCAGCACCGGCTCCTTTGGAGTGTCTTTGCCGAACTCCTGGATATCGAGAACATCCAGAGTCGAACCACCCTGAAGGTGAGGATCAAGCCAGTTTTGCGAACTCGGCAAAACTCGCCGCGAGCTGGCGATCTGCTCGCTGGTGATGTAGGTTTTGCCGTCGATTTCGAGCGAGAACGCGCGGGGCGAGTTTGATTCCGCCGGACGCATCAGAATCATCTGGATAGGGCCGAGCTCCTGCGGAAATTTGTCGAGGATTTCCGGAGTGACCGGCGCAACGACAAGCACCGTGAACTCCCCTGCGGGTACGGTGCGGCGCTGCGCCGCCACAAACGAAAGCCGGTCCCGATAAGCCATCAGACCGGCATAGCGCTTTCCGTCCGTCATAGCCAAAAGAGGGCCGCCGCGATTCACCCATACCGCCATTCCGGGCCACTCGCGCTGCTCGTCCGCGATGATCCCCGCAATTACCGGATCGGACATGACACTCGATCCGACAGCAGCGCTCGAGTGGGAAGCCTGCCGTTCGATGGCTGCGGCGATCGTTTCGGCGTCGGTGTCGATGATGTTGGCTCGCTGCTGGACAGCGTCGTTTAGCAGGTGGGCGCCAAGCTGAAGATAGAAGAGATACGTGGCCACGCCCATCATGACGACCAGCAGCACGATCGGAACAATGGCCATGAACAGGTAGGCAACGATAAGGCGATTTCGAAGGCTCCACAGAAAGCGTGAGCGGAACCACGGGATCAGGCGAATGGCGAAGTAGACGATGGCGGCGAAGCAGAGAAAGCCGAACAATAAGGCGTGCGGAACAGGGGCGCCCAACAGACCCGCCAGCCGCAGCAGGGCGTAAAGCACGATCAAGACCAGAGCGATGCGATCGAGCGGCGAAGTTCGCCTGAGAAAGAGCATGAAACGCCGCCAGGAAAGTCTGCTCATCGGAGGTATGGGACCGGGCGACGCGTTAGGGCGCTCCGTCCCAGAAACCGAAATTTAGCACGGACCGCGGGTGGGACGGATGATTATGTACGGATAGCGCCCGCTCTTTTCGTACGGGTAAAGTCTATGCGTTCGCCGAGACGACGGAGCTACTGGGCGTAGCGATCGTTTTTTTGGACCCGGCTGTGGTGGCGGCTATAGGTGAAGTAAACAACCAAGCCGATGCCGAGCCAGATGAATAAGCGAGCCCAATTGATCCAGCCCAGCTTGTAGATCATGTATCCGTTGAATAGGATTCCGAGGATCGGCACGAGCGGAACCAGCGGAGTGCGGAACGGGCGGGCTTGGCCCGGGTTGGTGTTCCGCAGGACCATCACCGAGATGCACACGAGGACGAAGGCAAACAGCGTGCCGATATTGACCATCTTTCCGATGTCGTCAATTGGGACCAAGCTGCCCACGATTGCGGCGAGCAGGCCGACGAGAATCGTGGTCTTATACGGCGTGCGGAATTTCGGGTGAATCTTGGCGAAAAAGCTGCGCGGAAGAAGACCGTCGCACGCCATGGAATAGAGCACGCGGGTCTGGCCGAGCAACATCACAAGCATCACGCTGGTCAATCCGGCCAACGCGCCGGCGGTAATCAGATAAGACGCTTTCGTCAGGCCGCGATCCAAAAAAGCAACCGCCAGAGGCGCCTCCACGTTGATTTCCTTCCACGGCACCATGCCGGTGAGCACCGCAGCAACTAGAATGTAAAGAATCGTGCACACGACCAACGACGCCAGGATGCCGATGGGAAGGTCGCGCTGCGGGTTTTTCGCTTCCTGCGCGGTAGTCGAGACAGCATCGAATCCAATATAGGCGAAGAATATATACGCGGCCCCGGCCCCGATGCCGGAAAAGCCCATCGGCGCGAACGACTGCCAGTCGTGTCCCCAATTGGAGGGGTGAACGTAATGTGCGCCGAGAGCAATGACGAAAAGCACCACGGCCACTTTGATGATGACGATCGAGGCGTTGAACCTGGCGCTTTCCGTGATCCCGACCACAAGCACCGCTGTGATGATCAGCGCAATCAGAAACGCGGGAAGGTTGAAACCGATCTCAAAACCGAATAGATGCGGGGCGCCTACCAAGTCATGAGCGCGCTGCACCAGTTCCGGCGGCTGCGCGGTGATGATATCGCCAACCTTATTGAGGAACGCCTGGCTGCCCATAACCAATGACGGATCCGATGCGTGGGCCATCTGCCGTGCGATCATGCCTTCCGCGGTTCGGAGGCCCGTCCAATGGTCGTATGCGAGCCAGAGAGGCATCCTTACGCCGAAAATGTTCAGGAATTCGATAAAGTGGTTCGACCAGCCGGAAGAAACCGTGCTCGCGCCCATGGCGTATTCAAGAGTTAGATCCCATCCGATGATCCACGCGAAGAGTTCACCCAACGCGGCGTACGAGTAGGTGTAGGCGCTCCCAGCGAGTGGAATCAACGCGGCGAATTCCGCGTAGCAGAGGCCGGCAAATGCGCAGCCGAGCCCGGATATTACAAACGATAGCATGAGCCCAGGACCGGCGTAGTGCGCGCCGAGGCCGGACATTACGAAAATGCCGGCGCCGATGATGGCCCCCACGCCCAGAGCGGTGAGCGAGACGGGACCCAGCGAGCGTTTCAGAGTGTGCTCGCCGGAGTCGTGGGCCTCATTCAACAGCCAATCCATCGGCTTCTTTGCGAGCAGTGGACTGCCCATTCGTCGTTTCTCCGTGAAAAGACTGGCCGCGAACTCTTTCGCGGCGAAGCTAGGCTTTAGCGGTCGACTTCCCCGCCAGCTTCCAAAGCGCGTACACCGGCAGACCGAGCAGCACGATGATCAGGCCGGGCCAAGTGTACTGTGGTTTATACCGCAACAACTGGATTTCGAGAAATCCTGCCATGACGATATAGAGCGCCGGGAGGACGGGATATCCGAATGCTCGGTAGGGGCGAGGCATGTCCGGACGCCGGGCGCGGAGGATAAACAGGCCGCCGAGCGTGAGGATATAAAACAAGAGTTGGGCGAAGATCAGGAAATCCAAGAGCTGTCCGTAGGTGCCGGAAAGGCAGAGAACGCTGGCCCAGACGCATTGGGCGACGAGAGCTACAGCCGGCACGCGGTTGCGATTGACGGTGCCGACTGACCGGAAAAAGAGGCCGTCTTTGGCCATGGCGTAATAGATGCGGGCACCGGCGAGGATGAGGCCATTGTTGCAACCGAAAGTCGAGATCAGGATGGCAATTGCCATTAGCACCGCGCCGGGCGGGCCGAAAATCACCTGCGTGACGGCGGTCGCCACGCGGCCTTCAGCAGCGAATTCGATGCCGCGCGAGATGGCCGTGATGCCGTTGGGATCCCCAGAAAGAGGCAGAACCCGAAGATAGGCGACGTTGGCGAGCGTATACAACGCCACAACGATGGCGGTTCCCAGTGCCAGCGAGAGCGGGAGATTTCGGCCCGGATTTTTTACCTCGGCAGCAGTGAAAGTGACGCTGTTCCATGCGTCCATCGCGAATAGCGAACCCACCATGGCCACGCCGATCAGCGTGATCGTCGCGATCATCCAGGTGGAGTGATCCGGCGGATACGGGTGAAGCGTGGACCAGCCGGCGTTACGCCAGAAGCCTGTGAAATTTGCGCTGCGGGCCGCGACGGTTGAAAATAGAATGCCGAGGAGAACCAGACCCGCCAGCGAGATCGTCTTGGCGACCGTGAAAATGTTCTGGACAATTTTTCCCATGCGCAGGCCGCGCGTGTTGATCCAAGTGAGCAGGACGATGGAAAGAATCGCGAGAAGATTCTGGCGGTTCAGGCCTACGCTGTACGGGCCGAGCGGGCCGAACCAGAGATTCCAGGGGCCGAAGGTGCCGATTTTCCAGATCCAGATTGTTGGCGAGAACCACGGGGCGAGTACCCCGGAGAATTTCGCAAAGGCGATGGCTACGGCGGCAATGGTGGCGGTTTCGATTACAAGAAGCATCGACCAGCCGTAAAGGAAGCCGAAGACCGGGCCGCAGGATTCGCGCAGGTAGACGTACTGCCCGCCGGCGTGCGGCATGGCGGCGGCGAGCTCGCCGAAGCTGAGCGCGCCGATGAGCGTGATAAGGCCCGACGCAAGCCAGACGAGCAGCAGCAGGCCGGGGCTTTGGACCTGATGCGCGATATCGGCGGAAACGATGAAGATGCCGGAGCCGATCATCGAGCCGACGACGATCATCGTCGAGTCGAAGAGGCCGAGGCCTTTTACGAGCTCGCCTTCGTGGTGCGCGGGCGGCTCGACGGTAGGTGCGGCGTTTGCCATTTTGTTTTGTGAGCGGCTATAGCGGCGCCTAACCGCGCGGCGTTCGCGATTTTTCCGCAATCGCCAGGAATTCTTTCGCTTGCTCAGGGGGATTCGTGGCGCCGCCGACATCGCGAATGACGGCTACCGAATCCGCGCCTGCCCGAAATGCATCTTCGGCTTTTTCCAGCGTAATGCCGCCGATCGCAATCAACGGCTTCCGCGTGATGGCTCGCGCCGCACGGATGAATTCAAGACCGACGACCGGGTCGGGATTCTCCTTCGTCGACGTTGGGAAGATCGGGCCTATGGCTATATAGTCCGCCGAAGTGCGGTCGGCCCGCCGCAATTGGTCGAGATTATGTGTCGAAACACCTACCCAGCGCGAGGGACCTACAATCTTGCGGGCGTCTTCGGGCGGCAGATCTTCCTGGCCGACGTGGACACCACAGTTAAGGATGGCTGCGATGTCGGGGCGGTCGTTCAGGATGAAGCGAACATTTTTCGGCGCAAGCATCTCATTCAATTCTCTTGCGGTGGCGAGGATTCGCGATGAGGGGTTGCGCTTGTCGCGAAGCTGGATCAGCTTGACGCCCGCAGCCGCAAGTGCTGAGGCCAGGTTAGCGATCGGAGTCGTGCAGAACTCTGGGTCGAGGATTGCGTAGAGCGGCGGGAACGTCACGCTACTTCCCTTTCGCGGTGAGGCGATCAAGGAAGTGTGTGTCGAATTTTCCGGCGATGAAGTCGGGTTCGGCGAGGATCCGCTTTTGAAGCGGAATCGTCGTCTTGATGCCTTCGACTATAAATCCGTCCAGGGCGCGGTGCATGCGGGCGATGGCTTCATTGCGGTCGCGGCCGTGAGCGACGAGCTTGGCGATCAGTGAATCGTAGTACGGCGGAATGTTGGCGTCGGCGTGGGCGAAGGTGTCGATGCGGATTCCGGGACCGCCCGGGACGCGAAACGCGGTGATGTGGCCGGGCGACGGAACGAAGGTGTCGGGATCCTCGGCGTTGATGCGACACTCGATGGCGTGGCCGCGGAAATCGAAATTGCCTACAGCGCTGTCAAGCGTTTCTCCGGCGGCGATGCGAATCTGGGCCTTGACCAAATCCACTTGGGTGACCATTTCGGTCACGGGATGCTCAACCTGAATGCGGGCGTTCATCTCGATGAAGTAGAGATCGCCATTGGCGTCGCGCAGGAACTCGACCGTGCCGGCGTTTGAATAGCCGATTTTCGCCAGCGCCGCCACGACCTGCTTGCCGATTTTCTGGCGCGTGGCGGAATCCAGCGCGGGCGAGGGAGACTCCTCGAGCACTTTCTGGTGCCGGCGCTGCAGCGAGCACTCGCGTTCACCGAGGTGAATCACTTGGCCGTGCTTGTCGCCCAGTACCTGGAATTCGATGTGGCGCGGATGCTCGATCAGTTTTTCCATGTAGACATTCGCGCTGCCGAAAGCCTGCTGAGCCTCGCTGCGCGCGGTCTGAAACATGGGAATCAATTCCTTTTTTGTGCGCACCATGCGCATGCCGCGTCCGCCGCCGCCGTCGACAGCTTTGATCATCACCGGCAAACCGATTTCAGCGGCCACGCGCCTGGCGGCGTCTTCGTCGGGCACGGCCCCGTCGCTGCCGGGAATAATCGGAAGGCCTGCGGCCTTCATTTCGGTTCGTGCGCGATCTTTTTCGCCCATCATGCGGATCAGGGCCGGCGAAGGACCGATGAATGTGATGTGCGAGGCTTCGCAGACTTCGGCGAAGTTCGCGTTTTCGGAGAGAAAACCGTAGCCCGGATGAATCGCGTCCACGTTGGTGATTTCGGCTGCACTGATCACTTGCGGAATGTTCAGGTAGCTTTCGCTGCTGCGGGGCGGGCCGATGCATATGGCTTCGTCGGCAAAACGGACGTGAAGAGCGTGACGGTCCGCCTCGGAATAGACCGCAACAGTGGCGATGCCGAGTTCCTTGCACGCTGCAAGGACGCGCAGTGCGATTTCTCCTCGGTTGGCGATCAGGATTTTCCGGAACATTTTCGAGAAAATGACTTTCGGACGCGCGAGCGGGCTATTTCTTGCCGCTTGCGCGGATTCCGAAGAGCGGCTCGCCGTACTCCACCGGCTTGCCGTTTTCGGCGTAGATTTCAACCACCTCGCCGGCGACGTCCGATTCGATTTCGTTCATCAGCTTCATGGCTTCGATGATGCAGAGCACCTGCCCGGCATCGACCTTGGCGCCCACAGTGACGAACTGGTCGGCGCCGGGGCTGGGGGAGCCATAGAAGGTACCGACGATGGGAGACTTGATCACATGCAGGTCGCTGCGAGGTGGCGCTGCCGGTGCATGACCTCCAACCGGTCGCGGAGCCGTTTCGCGCTGCCCGTGGGAAAGCTCGGGCGCCATCGTGACGCGCGGGATCGAAACGGTGGCGACGCCGGGTTTCTTCAGGCGGATGTGAACACCTCCGCGGGCGTATTCGAATTCTTCTAAGCCGTGCTTGTCCATGAAGGCAAGTAGGCGCTCGACGTCGGCGAGGTCCACTCCGCCAATGTCGCCGGATTTCGATTTTGGTTTCTTTGCCATTTAGAGTTCGAGAAAGTCCCGCGTCGCGGTCGTCAGATCGACGGCCCCCTGCTTCGTGACCACCACATCGTCTTCGATCCGGATGCCACCGAGTCCTTCGACGTAGACGCCAGGCTCGACCGTCAGGACCATGCCTTCCCGAAGCACGGTCTGTTCGTTTTTGCCCAGTCGGGGCATCTCATGGACTTCGAGACCTAGACCGTGGCCGAGGCTATGCGTGAAGTGGCGATCCAATTTTGCTCGTTTGAGGGTGTTTCGCGCCGCTCTATCCACTTCGCCAGCTGTGACACCGGGTTGAATGGCTTGCTTGCCCGCCGTCTGCGCCTCCAGGACCGCGGTGTAGAGGCTGCGAACCTTTGCAGACGCCTTACCGACGAAAACCGTGCGGGTCATATCGCTGCAGTAGCCGCGAAGTATAGCACCCTGGTCGAGGACGACCAATTCGTTTTTCCCAAGCCGCTTGTCCGTAGGACGCGCATGCGCCCACGCGGACCGCACGCCACTCGCCACGATCGTTTCAAACGACGGTCCAGAGCCGCCGCGCCGTTTGATTTCATTCTCGATGCGGGCAGCAAGTGCCAGCTCGGGCGTCCCGGGCCGGATGTCGCTCAGGGTGCGCTGGAAAACCGCGCTAGTCATCTCACACGCTTCGCGAATCGTCGCCAGCTCTGCCGGGTCTTTTACGGCGCGCAGCTTCTCAACGGCGCTCTGATCTTCGACCCACCGTACCCGGCTCCCTACCGCCGCGTCGAGCGCCCGTTTGTGAGCCACGGTCATGGTCGATGCCGAATAGGCCACGCGCAGGCGGCCTTTGCGGGCGCGCAGAGCCTCCGCGCAAGCGCGGATAAGCCCATTCTTGCAAATCTGGACGCGCGCGGCAGAAACCTCTTGGCGGGCCTGAAAGGTGTAGCGGCTGTCCGTGTAGAGCATCGCGCTGGATGGATCCACCAGCACCAAACCTGCGCTCCCGGTGAAGCCCGAAAGATAGCGAATATTCGGGAGGTGCGAGACCAGAATCGCGTCGACCCCAAGGGCGGAAAAACTAAGCCGGAGCCGGCCCAGTCGTTCTGCGGGCCCGCTCCGGCTCGATTTCGATGCTTCCGACTTTATCGCCACGCCGCCAGAATAGCTGTTAGCTCGGCAGAATGCGAGGCGTCAGGAAGAACAGAAGTTCCTGAGAGGTGGACTTCACCGTTGTGTGCTTGAACAAGTTGCCGAGCACCGGCACGCTGCCGATTAGCGGAACCTGCTGGACGTCCGTGGTCTGCTGGGTGACGATGATGCCGCCGATGACAACGGTTGCGCCGTCGTTAACGGTGACCTTGGTTTCGGCTTCCTGGGTATCGATGGCCGGAATCCCCTGAACTCGCGGAATCGAGCCGTCGATCTGGTCGTTCTCGACGTTGACGTCCATGTAGATCGTGCCGTCTGCGGTGATTTGCGGTGTCACGTCCAGCTCAAGCACGGCGTCCACGAACTGAACCGAAACCGTATTATTGACGATGGTCTGCACCGGGATCTTCGTTCCCTGCTTGACGGTCGCTTTCTCGTTGTTCTGAGTGATGACCTTGGGCTTCGAGAGCAGCTTGCCCACGCCCTTTTCTTCCGCCGCGGTGATGATCAAATCCAGGGCAAAGTTCTTGGACGCGAAGCCATACGAGAAGCCGCTGGTCGGAACGCTTGCGGGCAAATTCGAGTTTAGCGGAATCGAAGATCCGCCCGAGCTCGATGACGAGCCGCCGCCGTTGTTAAAGATCAGCGGTGGCGGAAAGGCGACGGGCTGAACCAGCGGGCTTTGTCCCGCCGAGCTCGCGCCGCCGAAAACCTGCGCATTGCCACTGCTTTCGGGAGCGCCTGCGAAACCGAACTGCGTGCCGATTTCACGCGAGAACGAGCGGTTGGCAGCAACCACGCGCGCTTCGATTTCGACTTGCTGCGATTTCCGGTCGAGCTGGCGGATCAGATTGTCCATGACCGGCAGCGTTGAAGGAATATCGCGAATGATTAGCGTGTTCGAGCGGTCGTCCGCGATGATATCGCCGCGGGACGACAGGAACTTCTTGAGCGTCGTGGCCATGTCCGTCGACTTGGCATAGCTGAGCACGCGGGTAGTGGTGATCACATCCGCTGCTTCAGCCTGTGCCTTGGCCAGGTCGCGATTCTCTTCCGCTTCCTTGCGTAAGGTGTCTTTGGTCGCCAGCCGCAAGACGTTACCGTCGAGCTGCTTGTCGAGGTCGTTGTTCTTCAAGACGATGTCCAGAGCCTGATCCCACGGAACATCGTCGAGAACGATCGTCAGGCTGCCCTTCACGCCCGGATCGACGACGACGTTGAGTCCGCTAATTTCGTGAATCAGGCGAAAGAAGTCGCGCAGGTCGACGTCTTTCAGGTTCACCGAAATCGGCTCGCCCGAATACTTCCCGGAAGGCGCTGTAGAAGGAGCCTGAGACGATGACGAGGAAGCCGACGTCAGGGGCTGCGCAGCGGCAGGTGCCGGTATTGGCGCCGCCTCAGGAGCGGGGAGCGCAACCGGCTCGGCTTTGGCTGCGGATTCCACTGCTGCATTGGCGGCGGTAATCGTCTGCTGCGCGGACTGCGGCGCAGGAGTTGCTAGAGATGCGGTATTCTGCGTCAGAGACGCAGGAAGCGCTGCCACTGGCGCCGGAATATCGGCTGGCTTGGCGGCTGCGTTGACAGCAGTCAGAGCGGGCGCGGTGGCTTCGGTTTTCGGAGCGATCGACTTTGCGGAATCTGTCGTCGGCGCCAAATCAGAAACAGCCTCGAACGCCACGGTCACAATGTTGCCCTCGCCCGTGATGTTGTAGCGCGCGGGCTGGCGGAGATCGATCACCACGCGGGAAATTTCCGGTGTGAACTGAGCCAAGCGGATCTCGCGGACCGGATCGAGATTGCTGGCGATCTGCTTTTCGGTGGTGGTCAGATGTGAACCCGCGAAATCGAGCACCAAGCGATCGGGATTCTGAAGATGCGTCGACTTGTACGTCAGCGGTCCCGAACCCGTGATGCTGACTTCGGTGGCATCGCCATTCTGCTGCAGGTGGACCTGGCGGATTGCGGGATGAGACGCGGGCGCGAGCACAGCCGATTTAGCCGAGGCAGGCACCAGCGCAGCCTTGGCCGGAGCAGCCGCAGTGGATTTCGCTGCAATCGCGGCGCGAGCGACCAGCAGCGTCAGATCCTCCGTGCCCTGGCGCTCGAGCTTCGGTTCAAGGCCCTGAGCCAACAGGATTTCAAGCCGGACAACCGGCTTCGCTCCCGAGGCGTAGGTGATCAGGCGATAGCTCTTCACCAGATCGGAGGCCACCACCCGCGCGCCCGCCGGATCCCCGGCCGACACGCCGCTCAGGTCGAGCACATAAAGACTCTCGCTGGGGCGATAGGTCGTGTATTCGAACGGCGCGTTCGCATCCGCTTGCAGCCGGACAGCGCCGTCTCTGACCTCAGCCTTCACGTGGACCACCGGCGCGTCAGCCGCACGCAGCGCTCCATTCGTCAAAATTAGACCGGCCGCCAGCAGCGCGCTCAGTCCCAATGCCCGACTTAGGATCCTCATTGCTGCTCTCCTGCACTCGCGTAGATTCGCTTAGTGACCATTCTTTCGACCGGCTTACCGAATGCGTCTTTCGAGTTCTCTTTGAACGTGACCCCGTCCAGCCCAATCTTTTCCACGTCTCCGTCGTACAACTTGTCGCCTTCCCGGATGAAATAAACGCTCTGCTCCGGATTGGAGACCATTGCGATCATCGAGTTCCCCGAGCGCACGGCGCCATCGACCCGCACCGTGGCGATCACCAGGCCGGCCTTGCCCGGCGGCAGATGGACCGTGTCTTTCTTATCGTTAATCAGCGCCGCAAACGGATCGCGCTTGCCGACCATTTCTGTTTTCGTAGCGTCCGGACCAGCGGCTCCATCCGAGGGCGCCGCGGGCGCGGTGGAGGCATCTGGGTTTGTCTTTGCGGGACGTTTCGCGCCTGCCACTGCTCCTGCGTGGTGCGCCGGCTTCCCTGTGTGCGCAGGTACTGGCTTGGCCTTCATTGCAGGCCCGTTGGCGGTTTGACCCTGGGCCCATGCCGAAATCGCGAAAGGAAGCGCGAAGACCAGCACCGCCAGAATCTTTGCCGAGATATTTGCAATTTTCATCGTCGTCGCCTTACTTTTTCGCCGTCGGAGGAGGAGTGGCGGCTGCGCCGGCCTCCGCTGGGTTCGTAAAGAAAGTCGTGATGGTGAAGGTGCCGCTCACGGTCGTCCCGGCCGCCAGGTGAAACTTCGCGGTACTGTTGGGACCGCCGAGAGATGTGAGCTTCAGGTCGCCCACGTTGATGATTCGCGAAAGGCGTCCCATGCGCGCGAAGAAATCGAGTACCGAGTAATACGGCCCATCGGCTTCCACGGCGAAGGGCATCTCGAAGTAGTACGGCTTCTGCGCGATCGGATTGGCGACCAACGACCGGAGCGAAACCCCGGAGCTGACTGCCGCGCGTTGAACCATCAAGATGAACTGATCGGTTTCCTTATCTTCAGGAACGATCGTCTGAAGCGTAGCCAACTGTTTCTGCAGCGCGTCCATTTCCGTCTGCAACTCGGCGCGGCGCTGTTTGTAAACGCGCAAGTTTTCGACGTCGGCTTCCAGGGGCTTTACTTGATTCTGAGCGTCCTCCAGTTGCGTCCGCGTCGATTGAAGCGGCGAACCGGGAACGTAGAATCCGGCCAATACCAGAACGATCGTCAAAGCCACATAGAGCAGGGCTTGCAGGGGCCAGGGCCAGTCTCTGAATGATGTCGCCATGACTTAGCTCCTTCCCTTCGCCGGCGCCGGAGGCGGTTGCGTCGTGCTGGTGGGCTGATTCGAGGGTTGACCGGTGGCCGGAGGTGCCACATTGACGGTCATTTCGAATCCATACGTTTCCACGCCCGGCAGCAGGTCGTTTTCTTTGGCGTTCTTGATCTCCACCTGCCCGAAATATCCGGATTTCTTGAGCTCGGTAATAAAGTTGGCGACGGCATTGATCGACCCTGCCTCGCCGTCCAGCACGATCGAGTCACCCTTGCGGTCCAGGGTCGTAAGCCAGAGCGAATCGACGCGCACGACGGTGTTGGCCACCATCTGCATCATGTCCTGCGCGCCGCTGCGGTTTTTCTGCAGCGTCTCGATCACGTCGATGCGCTGCTGCAGCACGCTCTTTTCGCTTTCGAACTTGTCTACGTCCGCCTTGACCTGCTGGAGGCTGGCCTTCTCAGCCTTCAGAGCGTCGATGCGGCGCATTGTTTCGTCGAGCTGACGTTTCTGTTGGTAATAGCTAATGCCAAGGATCACTACAGCCAGGCCGACGGCCACACACGCGAACAGAATTTGCACCGTCGCTTCGAGCGGTACGGCTTGCTTGGCGGCCTTGGGACGAGCCTGGCCGAGTAAGTTAATCCGGATCATGGCTAGTCAAAGCTCCTCAGCGCCAGGCCCATGGCAATCGCCAGACGCGGCGCCAACTCGCGAAGCTGAGATTCATCGTGACGCCCTGGATTTATTGAAACCTTGCGGAACGGGTAGAGCTCTTCGACCGGCATCGCAAACTCTTCCTTTAACAGGTCGAGCAAGCCGGGGACGCGCGCCGTTCCTCCGGCGACGACGATCCGGCGAATGTTCTCGCCGCTGGCCGTGGCGCGGAAGAAGTCGAACGTCTTCTGAATTTCGAGAATCAGAATGTCGGAAACCGAGCGCAGGATCGCGGTGCGCTGCTCTTCGCTCACGCCCGCCAGAGTGCCGCCCATCTTTAGCTTCTCGGCGTCCTCAAAGCTCAGGTCCAGCTCCTTCTGCAGCGCGTCGGTGTACTGGTTGCCACCGACCGAAACGTCGCGGGTGAAGAGCGGTGTCCAGCCGCGGATGATGTTGATGTTCATCACGCTGGCGCCGATGTTGAGCAAAGCGACGACCTGTGAAGGATCGGGCTCGTAGTTCACTTCGAACGAGTTCTGCAGAGCGAAGGCGTCGATGTCAACCACCACCGGAGTCTTGCCCGCCTGCGCGAGAACGTTCGTGTGATTCAGAATCTTGTCTTTCTTGACGGCGACCAGCAGGACGTCCATCTGGTTCTCCGTCGCTTCGAGCAGTTGATAGCTCAAGTGAACGTCCGAGATGTCGAACGGGATGTGCTGGCTGGCCTCGGCCTGAATTCGATCGTAGAGCTCTTCTTCGGTCATCAGCGGCATGCTCACGCGCTTGACGATCACGGAATGTCCGGAGACGGACGTGGCCACGTCTTTCACTTTGATCTTCTGGCCGTCGAAGATCGAAATGATCTTTTCGGCGACGGAGGGAGCGTCCATAATCGCGCCATCAACCACGGTATCCTGCGACAACGGTTCCATTCCGTAGCTCACCAGCTCGTAGCCGTCCTTGGCCTTTTTCAACTCCACGGCCTTTACGGCGCTCGAGCCGATATCCAGGCCAATTAAAGATTTCGTTTTACCCAGATTGAACATCGCGTGGCCTCTCGCATCTCCATCCACCCCGCTTCGCAGGGAGGACCCCACATGACTTGCTTGATTCGCGCAATTACTGGTAAAGAACCCGCTGCCCTTTGGTCGCCGTTCGCCTCAACCCCTTGGGCGAACTTGGTGAACGCAAACCGATAGTACTGATAGAACCGGTACGCTCCCCGTGATTCGTTTATTGCATCCACCAAACAGACTGTCAACCAACCTTTTGCCCGCGTGTGCTTTTGGTAAAACCCGTCCCGAAGGACAGGAAGGGCCGGAAAAGGCCTGTAATTAAGGGATATGCGACCATGCGGGCCGTTCGAGGGCGTTACGCTTTATTTTTGCTAGTGGCTATTTTCAGCTGCGACCACATGGAGTCTATGCGTCGCTTCGTGGCGTCGTCCATTTTGATTTCGTCAGGCCAGCGACCAGTGAAGCCTTCTTCAGGCCATTTCCGGGTCGCGTCGATGCCCATTTTCGATCCGTAATCCTGGTGCCGGGCCGCATGGTCGAGCGTATCCACCGGACCGAGTGTGAACGAAATATCGCGTTCCGGATCGATGGCGCACAGCGCCTTCCACACGACTTCGCGCGAGTCCTGCACATTCACGTCGTGGTCGACGATTACCACAACTTTCGTGAACATGGCCTGGCCCAGCGACCAGATCGCGTTCATCGTCTTGCGCGCGTGGCCGGGATAGCTCTTGCGAATCGAGACAATCATCAAGTTCTGGAAGATACCTTCCGCGGGCATCGCCACGTCCACGATTTCGGGATGCTGCATTTTCATCACCGGCAGGAAGACGCGCTCGATCATGTGGCCAATGAAATAGTCCTCTTGCGGCGGCGGCCCGACGATTGTGGTGAGATAGACCGGGTCTTTTCGGTGCGTGATACAGTCGACGTGAAACACCGGGTACTGCCCCTCTAACGAATAGAACCCGGTGTGGTCGCCGAACGGACCTTCGGTTCGCATTTCTCCCAGGTCGACGTGGCCTTCGAGCACGATCTCGGCGTTCGCGGGAACTTCCAGATCGACTGTCTTGCAGGAGACGAGCTCGACAGGTTCGCGGCGCAAGAAACCCGAAAACAGAAATTCGTCCATGTCCGGCGGGACCGGCAGAATTCCGGCGAGCGCCGTCGCCGGATCGGAGCCGATCGCCACGGCGACCTCCAGTCGGCCACCTTTATTCTTGGCGCGAGCGCTCCGGAAGTGTTCAGCGCCATGCTTCTGGGTCTGCCAGTGCATTCCCGTGGTGCGTTCATCGAACACCTGCATGCGATAGCATCCGACGTTCCGCTTCCCCGTTTCGGGATTTTTGGTGATTACCATCGGCCAGGTGATGTAGCGTCCGCCATCCTGCGGCCAGCATTGGAGAATCGGAAAATCGAGCAGCGAGAATCCTTCGGTCCGCACGACCTCCTGGCAATCGCCGCTCCGGACGGTCTTCGGAAACACGTTGCCGAGCTCCGCCAGCTTGGGGAGCATCTTCACGCGGTCGAGCAGTCCCTGCGGCGATTGCATGTCCAAAATCGAAGAGATACGGCCCGAAATTTCGTCCAACGAATCGACCTCAAGCGCGAGGTTCATGCGGCGCTCAGTGCCGACAAGGTTCGTAAGAGCGGGAATGCGCGATCCCGTGGGACGCTCGAATAGCAGTGCGGGTCCACCGGCCTTTACGGCGCGGTCGGAAATCTCCGTGATTTCTAGGACCGGATCGACCTCCGTGGAAATGCGTTGGAGATCGTCCTCTTTCTCCAGTTTTTTCACGAACTCACGCAGATTCCGATACGCCACTTCCCCTCCCCATGCGCTTGTGAGCCGCCCACTTTAGCACGGAGCCGGATGAGCGACGAACGACGGAATCGCCAGCGCATCGGCGTCGCTAAAATTATGATCCTTCGCGAGTAACCGGAGACCTCGAGGACGCGTCTTTACTACATAGGGGGCAACACAGGCAGCCCACCACAGCGCCTCGCGCTTGTCGGAAATAACTACCATTCAATCGGAGAATCATGTCGCTGAAAGAGTCTTATTCGAAGCATAGGAAGGCCTATTGGATCGGCGCAGGTCTTCTGGTCCTCATCCTCTGCTACTGGGCCTATGCACACGCAAAATCCAAAGATCCCAAGTACACCACAGCAGCTGTGCGTCGCGGGGATATCACTGCCGCCGTGCAGGCCACGGGCACGATCAACGCTCTCACCACGGTTTCGGTCGGCTCCTACGTCTCTGGCACCGTGCAATACATCTTCGCGGACTTCAACACGCGGGTAAAAAGCGGACAGGTTCTGGCGCAGCTCGATCCCGCGATTTATGAAGCGCAGGTGACGCAGGCGCGCGGGCAACTGGAAAACGCGCAGGGCAATTTGGTCACGCTGGCGGCCAACGTGCAGGTCGATCAGGCGAACCTGGCGAAAGCGCAGGCCAATGTGAAATACCAGCAGGCCACGGCGAAACGCTCGCAGGATCTGTTCACCGCCGGCGTCGTTTCAGCCGATGCGAATGAGTTGACACAATCCACGATGGGCCAAGCACAGGCCGACGTGCAATCGGCGCAGGCTGCGCTCGATCAGGCGAAAGCGACGCTCCAGCAGGCGCATTCGCAGGTAGTCTCCATGGAAGGTGGTTTGAAGGCCGCTGAAACCAGCTTGAAATACACAACCATCATTTCGCCTATTGACGGGACGGTCGTCGCGCGCAACATCGACGTGGGCCAATCCGTCGCCGCCACCTTGCAAGCCCCCAACGTTTTTACGGTGGCGCAGGATTTGACCCGCATGCAGGTCTACGCCGCGACGGATGAATCCGACACGGGCAATATCAGAGTCGGCGCGCCGGTAACGTTCGCCGTTGATGCGTTTCCAACCGAACTGTTCACTGGGCGCGTCAGCACTGTTCGCCTGAATCCAACCACCGTGCAGAACGTAGTCACCTACAACACCGTGATCGACTTCAGCAATCCAGACGAAAAGCTTCTGCCGGGCGAGACGGCCTATGTCACGATTCCAACGGGTCACGCCGCCAGCACGCTCGAGATTCCCAACCCGGCGCTGACCTTCAAACCGCCCATGCCGGCGAAAGACCTGCAGGCGCTCTACAAGCAGTACAACATTTCGCGCGCCGCTTCCTCGACCCACTTGGGCGGCAAACAAGTCGTCTGGAAATTGGACGACAAGAAGCAGCTGGTTCCGGTGGAAATTCAAATCGGAATCACCGATTACAATAACTCGCAGCTGCTTGCGGGCAACATAAACGAGGGCGACACGCTGGTGATAGCCGCGACGACGCCCGGACAGACCGGGGGCGGCCAGCGGCCACCGGGATTCGGCGGTGGCGGCGGACCGCGATGACGCCCAGGATGATGCGAAACATGATCGGGAACAGGAACGAAGCATGAACCCGAGAGAAATTATCCGCGTCGCCCTTCGCGCCCTGGCGCGTAACAAAATGCGCACGGTGCTCACAATGCTCGGCATCATCATCGGCGTAGGCGCCGTGATTTGCACCGTGGCCATTGGGCAGGGCGCCAGCGCGCAAGTGCAGGCGCAGATTCAATCGCTCGGGGACAATATCATCATGGTTTTTGCCGGCAGTGTGAACACCGGTGGCGTGCGCATGGGCAACGGCGCCACCAAGACGCTGGTCAACGACGACGCCGACGCCATCCTTCAGCACGTCCCCAACGTCACCATGATTTCCCCGACCGCTGGAGCCTCCGTGCAGGTTGTAAACGGAAACCAGAATTGGCTCACGCGCGCCAATGGCGTCTCACAGGACATCACCCAGATTCGCAACTGGCCGGTGGCTCAGGGCAGCATGTTTTCCGAGCGCGACGTGAACATGGCCGCAAACGTCTGCGTCCTCGGCAATACCGTGGCCCAACAACTTTTCGGCGACCAGGATCCGGTCGGCCAGGTGATTCGCGTTCAGAATCTTCCATTCCGCGTGCTGGGAGTGCTGGTCGCTAAGGGACAGAACAGCAATGGTCAAGACCAGGACGACATGCTGATCATGCCCTACACCACCGTGCAGAAAAAAATTTCGGGAATCAGCTGGCTGCAAATGATTATGGTCGCCACCTCATCGCGCGACGCGATGAGTCAGGTGCAGACCAGCATCGCCGCTTTACTCCGCCAGCGCCATCACCTGCGGCCCGGCGAAGACGACGATTTCATCATTCGCAGCCCCACCGAAATGGCCCAGGCTGCCGAGGCCACATCCCTGGTCATGACGATTTTGCTCGGAGGCATCGCATCGATTTCGCTGCTGGTAGGCGGGATTGGCATCATGAACATCATGCTCGTTTCCGTCACCGAGCGAACGCGCGAGATCGGCGTGCGCATGGCCGTCGGCGCCACGGAGCAGGATGTGCAGGCGCAGTTCTTGAGCGAGGCGCTGGTCTTGAGTTCACTCGGCGGCCTTGCGGGAATTGTTCTCGGCACGGTGGCATCCGCAATCATTTCCAACGTGTTGCACTGGAGCACTGTCGTCTCACCGCTTTCCGTCGTCGTCGCCGTGGTGTTCTCCGCCGGCGTCGGCATCGTGTTTGGCTACTATCCGGCGCGCCGGGCGGCGCGGCTGGATCCCATTGAGGCCCTTCGATATGAATAGCACTTTCAAGATCTCGACCATCACGCTCGCACTGTTCAGTGCGTCGGCTTTATCTGCTGCCGCGCAAACTCCCTCCAGCGGACATCCCAGGCAACACGGAGCGCACACGAATGGCGCGCCTCCCAGCGGCGCGCCGCAGAACGGAGCAACACCCGGCGCCGTACCTGGAACAACCATGGCCGGTAAACCGCCTGCCGCTACAGGCGTTCCGCAGCCGACCAGCGCCTACTCGACGGTCCCGGTAAAGAAAACAGAATCGGGCGAGCAATTTTTCATCGTCGCCTCAATTGATCTTCAAAAGCAGCAGCTGCTGCTAAAGTATCCAACCGAAGTCACACTTCTGGTGAAGGCCACGGATCAAACGAATCTCGTCGATGGCTTCGGAAAGGCGATGAAGCTCGCCGACTTGCGCGCGGGAGACACGGTCTGGCTTACGTCAGGTAAGGGCTCCGACGGCACCGTGGCGCTGAAAGTCCGCAAGGGTCAGATGACCGTCGCCGACCTCCATCGCTACTACCTGGACTACTCCGAGATCAAGTAATCCCGCCCTCCGCATAAAAAAGCCCGGCGCGCAGGCGGAACAAATTCCGCCCTGGCGCCGGGCTTTGTGGTTGACCAGCTACTTTTTGTCTTTATCCGCAGGAGCACCACCATGGCCGGACGGCGCCTCGGCGTGCGCCGGCGGTGCCTGCCGCTGCTGCATATGCTGCTGCGCGGCCTGCTGCCGCTGCTGCAGCTGCTGCGTCTGCTGTGTATGTTTCTGCTCGAGCGCCTGGTTCCGGGCGTCATCAGCTTTCTGCTTTTGATACTGCTGATGCTCCTTGTCCTGTCGCGTTTCGAGCTGCTGGCGCTGCTTGTCCTGCTGCTGCGCTAGTTTGTCCTGCTGTTGCTGATATTTCTGGTCCATTTTCGGGTTACCCGTGCTCGGAGCGGCCGGCTTCTGATACGCCGGCAGATCCTTCGGATGCACGTACGTGTTATTCGATTGCGACGGACGGTTCGCGGTCATCCCCTTGGTTTCGTTGTTCGCCCGCGCCGCGTCGTTGTTCGTGCGAGTCTCGTTTCGGTCTGCAGTGTTCGCCGCTCCTGCGTTCGCCGCGGCGTTGCCCCGGTTCGCCGGCGGATTGTATGCGCCGCCTGCTTCCTTGGCCTTCACCGCGTGATCGTTGAACTCGCCGGGCTTATCGGTGGCCGCGATCGGAGGCTTGCCGTGATTCGCCGAAGCGCGCAACTGCTGATTGCCGCGAGCGTCGTCCCGCTGCTGCCTCTGCGCCGCCACGGCTTCCACGTGCCGCTCATTCCGCGCGGCCTCATCCTGTGCCGATGCCCGCGCCGTCAGGCCACCGTTCCCGCCGTTGTAGCTCACGTGGCTGTTGTTTACGATCGTCACGCGATTCTCATAGACGTTGTGAACCACCGTGCGGTTCACGTGCCACACCGCCGTGTTGTAGTAAAAGTGTCCGCCGTCCCATCGCCCGCCGTAGAATCCGTCGCCGAAATATCCGAACCCGTAATTGATGCCGCCATAGAACCCGACCACTGGCCCCCAATAGCCGTCGGTGAACACGAATCCGTTGCCGCCCCAGGCCCAGTAGCCCGGTGTCCAGAGCAAGCCCGCGTCGGGCGGCTCAACCCACGTGCCCGGAACCCAATAATAGTCGTCCACATCCGCGTCCCAGGCCCAGTAGCCCGGTGTCCAGATGTATCCGTCGCCGGGGCATTCGGGCTGGTCGTACACCGGTATCGCCGGCGGACCGAAACCCACCGAGATTCCCACCGCCACCTGCGAAAATGCCGGAGGAACGGCCACCGCCGATACCGCAAATATCGCGATAGCCACGAATAAGGAACGTATGATTATTTTTTGCATGTCTCTCTCCTTGTCCAATGCGCGAATTCCCAACTTGGGCATAAACGCACACACGGGGAGAGATTTTGCTGTATGAGCGAACGAAACCAAATACAGCCGATGCGTTAGACGAGTCCACGGACTTGCTGTAGGCAAAAACCGAGTGCTTGGCGGCCGTCGCGCTGCCATTGATTGGCCGTCCGCCTTCGGTGCCTGCTTTTCGCTTCTTCATTGCGCCGTCATTCTGAGCGGAGTGTACCCGACGTTTTGGCAGTTCGACCCGCTCCGCCGGGTCGTCGGATCCCGCAGTCGAAGAATTCCTCCGCGGCCCTTAAACAGGCGGCATTGCAAAAAGCGGCTACTTGGAAAATAATGGCTAGCAGTCCGAGCGGGCGTCGTACAATGGCAGTATAGAAGCTTCCCAAGCTTCGGACGTGGGTTCGATTCCCATCGCCCGCTCCATAGTTTAGTTCGGCACTCATCGGCACAATCTCGCGCCCGCCAGTAAACAACCGCCGTCGGCGCCCTAGTGTTTCACGCGATGGCCTGCGGAATGGCCTTCTTCCACTTGCCCTGCGCTTTCAGAATCAGCTCCACCACTTCACGGATCGCGCCTTTTCCTCCGTCCACGGTCGTGACGTAGTGCGCCGCGCGCTTCACCTCCACTCGCGCGTCGCCCACCGCCACTGCCAACCCCACGCGTTCCAGTATCGGCAGGTCCGGCAGATCGTCACCTACATACGCGACCTCTTCATCCGTCACTCCAGCACGAACCAGGATCGCCTTATACGATTCGAGTTTCTTCGGCTGCCCCTGAATTACGAACTCCATGGACGCCTCGCGCGCCCGCCGCGCCGTCGCCGTCGAGTCCCGCCCCGTAATCAGCCCGGTGCGAATCCCCATGATGCTCGCCAGCTTGATCCCCGCGCCATCGTGCGCGCTGAACACTTTCATTTCCGCCACGCTGCCGTCCGGAAACGATTGCAGGCACACCACGCCCGGCGTCATCGTCCCATCGACGTCCATCAGCAGCACACGAATCTTCTTCGCGCGCCTCATCGCCTGTGCAGGGAATTTTATTTCGCGAATCGCCATCAGGTCAGCCTCGAGGTTCAGCCAGCAGGATCTTGCCGGCCGATTACGACAGGACTCTTGTAGGGACGCTGATCGCTGCGTCCCTACGCTCTAGAATAGCTGCAGAGTCCACAAATCATGGATGTGCACAATGCCCTCGAGCCGCCCGGCATTATCTACCACGATCACGGAAGTAATCTTCTTCTCTTCCATCAACCGCAGCGCCGAAGCCGCCAATTCCGTCCGCGGCAGCGTTACCGGCTTCTTCGTCATGCAGTCAATCGCCGCCAAGTCCAGAATATTCTGCTTCCGCCGCTGCATCACGCGCCGTAAGTCGCCGTCGGTGATCACCCCCATCACGCGACCGTCCGGCTTGGTCACCACTGTCAGGCCCAATCCCTTGCGGCTCATTTCGTAAATCACGTCCGGCATTTTGGTCGTCGGCAGCACGCGCGGGATGTCCTCTCCCGTATGCATTAATGAATCGATGCGCCGCAGTTTCTTGCCCAGCCTGCCGCCGGGATGCAGGGCCGCAAAATCGTGCTCCTGAAAATCGCGCCGCTCCGCCACCACCACCGCCAGCGCGTCCCCCATCGCCAGCGCCGCCGCCGTGGAAGAGGTGGGCGCGAGATTCAGCGTGCAGGCTTCTTCGCTCACGCCGATATCCAGCACCACGTCCGCCGCTCCGCCCAGCGGCGAATTCGGCTTTGCCGTCAGAGCGATCAGCGCAATTCCCAGCCGCTTCGCCGGCTCGATCAAATCGACCAGCTCCTGCGTTTCACCGCTGGACGAGATCGCGACCATCACGTCCCCCGCCGCCAACATCCCCAGATCCCCATGCAGCGCATCCGCCGAGTGCAGGAAAACCGACGGCGTCCCCATGCTCGAAAACGTCGCTGACACCTTCCGCCCGATCAATCCCGATTTCCCGAGCCCCGTCACCACCACGCGCCCTTTGCACCGATACAGCAAATCGACGGCTTTCTCGAAATGCCAGTCCAGCCGTTCGCTCAGCGACGAGATCGCCTCGCCTCCATCGCGAACACGCGCTTCGCCCCTTCGATCGCCATCTTCGTTCGTTCTTCTTTGCTCATTTCCCGTTGTCCAATTCTCGCGCCAGGGCCGCGATCCGCAGGATTCGTTCCAGCATCGGCTGAAGCTTCCCCAACGCGAGCGCATTCGTGCCGTCCGAAAGCGCCTTCGCGGGATCGTCGTGCACCTCCAGGAACAACCCATCCGCCCCAATTGCCGTACCCGCCCTCGCCAGCGGCTCGATGAACTCCGGCTGGCCCCCGCTCGACTTCCCTTCGCCACCCGGCAGTTGCACCGAGTGCGTCACGTCGAAAACCACCGGATAACCCAGCTTGCGCATCACCGGAAATCCGCGCATATCAACCACCAGGTTCTGATAGCCGAACGAATTCCCGCGCTCCGTCAAAATAATCTTGTGATTTCCGGTCGCCGGCCACTTTTTCCGCCGCGTTCCCGATATCCCACGGAGAAAGAAACTGCCCTTTCTTGATATTCGCCACGCGGCCGGACTTCCCCACCGCCACCAGCAAATCCGTCTGCCGCGAAAGAAACGCAGGAATCTGCAGCACGTCGCAAACTTCGGCCGCCGGCCCGACGTGCGAGACCTCGTGCACATCCGTCAGGACCGGCAACCCGGTCCGCTTCTTAATTGCTCCCAGAATTCGCAGCCCTTCCTTCAGCCCCGGCCCGCGAAATGACGCAGCCGACGACCGGTTCGCCTTGTCGTACGACGCCTTGAAGACCAGCGGCACCTTCACCGCGCTTGCGATCTTCGCCAGTTGTTCAGCCATCGACGACGCGTGCGCCTCGCTTTCGATCACGCAAGGTCCCGCGATCAGGAAAAGCGGCGCCCCGCTGCCGAACTGTACGTTGCCGGCAGCAAAGCTCACCGGCGGCTTGGTCCCTGCGGAGTCCATCAAAAGCTTACGTCCTCTCAATCCCTGCTAATTGTTCCGAGCGTAGGGGCGTTTCCAGTAGTTTTCAATGTGCAATTCTGCCTCAAGTTCCATCGCTCCGCGAAAATATCGCGCTAAGGCTTGGTTCTGCAAGCGGTTGCCGCGAGTAGTACTCGTAACACTCAGGATCATAGCCCGGTACCACTCTTCGCCATTTCATCTCCAACCGCGCCTCGCGCTTTTGAACTAAACGTAGCGCCGGGGTCTTTAGTCCGGCAGCCTTTGCTTTTGATTTTGGTTTTGCATCGCCGTTGTGGCTACTCGCCTCTTTGCTTCCCGCTTGGCTTCCTCCTGTTATCCTCTCACGCTCACATGTCCACCATCCCCCAATCCGTCCTCGAATCCGCGGACATCACCGCTGTCACGCAATTGATTCTTCGCGAACGCGAAAGCCGCGACCTCGCCCTCTGGGAACGCATGCGCACTTGTTTTTGGCCCGATTCGCTCGTACGCGTCAGCTGGTTCCGCGGCACCGGCCCCGATTTCGTCACTGGCTCCATCGACATGTTCC
Organism: uncultured Acidobacteriota bacterium; assembly: GCA_963800535.1. Taxonomy (GTDB): domain Bacteria; phylum Acidobacteriota; class Terriglobia; order Acidiferrales; family UBA7541; genus Palsa-295. Next base: position 101,295 of record CAWDBK010000002.1, on the reverse strand, counting down.
GCCGCGGCGTCCCGCCAAACATCGCCTCGGCCCGATCCTCGTCTCGCTGAGTGGGATCGCGCCATCGCGACTCTCACAGGAATCGTCGACCTGCCCGTAATCATCGGCGGCGTAAGTGGCACGCTGTCAACCTACGCTCGCTTTCTCTATCGCGCCGAAAAACGCGCCGACCGCTGGGCGACTCTTCGGCTTCGACGCCATCTACATGCGCGACGAACTCATCCCATCCATTCCCGGCCAAGTCATCTCGATCGATCCAAAGGAACTTGAAGGACTTCGCCCAACATATCGGCTGCTCTCGTACTACCTCAAAACTCAGGGGTACCAGATCGATGCACGCTCGCGGGCGAGGACCGACCGGACCTCATCGAAGCCCTAAACCAGGAGCTCTTCGGCTGGGCCGGGCCTTCCCTTCCCTCGCTAGCTTTCATCGCGTCTAGGCCATTCACGCCTCCATCTAGCACATAAATAAGTCCTTAAATGCGCACCAAAATAATCTCGATTTTGATGTATACTACCCGCGCAGTAGGGGACCCTTATAGCTGGAAGTTTTTTCCATATACAAGAAACTATAAGTACGGAAAGAGCATCGAAACCGTCATGAGCACAAAACGAAAAGGATCGGGGCGCCTAGTACCCACTCGACCGACTGGCGTCGAATACCGCGTAAATTACGGACTCCATATCGTTGCCGAGGTCAAGCAGCACGGCCGCGGCATTCGTCCGGCTCGCTGGACTCGTTGCTCGGTGAAGTCCGCGAACGCCAATCGAATCCCCGAAGGAAATTATTTTCTCCACGCGGATGAGGGCGGCGTCTTCCAGGTCAAGTCGACCGGCAAAGTCTGGCAATACCTGGCAGCAGCCTAATTCGCGAACCGCAAAATCCATAGCCGCAATTCTGCCCGCGCGTAGAAGTCTGCCGCGTAGCACCGTCCTCTGTGGCGCAGACAATCCTGTCTGTGCTCTTGCGATCAGCGATCACCGCAACGAGCATCGCCAGTGTCGCGGCGAGGATTTTGTTCCTCTCTTGTAGCTCCTTGTTTCCCTGCCTACTGTTATGCGCTTCCTTGCCTCACCGCATCTCAGGACTATCATTCCCCAATTTCGGGGAATGCAGAAACGGGAGGCCACATGCAAGTCATCGACGAAAAGACCATCACCGGCGTCGCGCTCGACCAAATGTCCGGCACGCCGATCCGCGCCTGAAGCAAATCATGGCCTCGCTCGTGAAACACCTCCACGATTTCGCCCGCGAAGTCGACCTCACGCCCGAAGAATGGCTCGAAGGCATCAAGTTCCTCACCGCCGTCGGCCAGAAATGCACCGAGCACCGCCAGGAATTCATTCTCCTCTCGGACACGCTCGGCCTCAGCGCGCTCGACCAACGCTCTCCACGACAAGCGCGGCACCGAATCCGCCACCAAGTCGAGCCTGCTCGGCCCGTTCTATCGCCATGACGCGCCCATGATGAAGCTCGGCGATTCGATCATCTCGAAATCCAAAGGCACGGAGATCGTGTTTCTACGGGCAGGTGGTCGACGACCACGGCAAAGGCATTCCCAACGCGCTCGTCCAGATCTGGGAGCCGGACGAAACCGGCAACTACGATCTGCAGCTGCACGATCCATCGGAAATGGATCTTGCGCGGCTGCTTTAATTGCGATTCCGAAGGCCGCTACTATTTCCGCGGTCTGTGTCCCACCGGCTACATGATCCCGATGGACGGCCCTGTCGGCGACATGATCCGCGCGCAGAAGCGCCACGGCTTTCGCCCCGCGCACATTCATTTCGTGATCGGCGCGCCCGGCTATCGCGAACTCGTCACCGCGCTCTATATCGCCGGCGACCCACACATCGATTCCGACACCGTCTTCGGCGTGAACCAGTCACTCGTCGTCTCAGTGAACAAGAAGGACGACAAGTCGCCGCTGCCGCATCTCGCCGGCCTGCGCTACGACTTCAAGCTAGCCGCCGCGAAAGACAAAATGTCCGGCCGCGTGGGCGCGGACCCAGCCCAAATCCTGGGCAAATCCGCGCATTAGTTTTGGCTTTGAATCGGGTGGCACAGACACTCTTGTCTGTGGTCTGACGATCTCCGCGCCGGCCACATGGACGAACAGGCTCGCTGCACTCGTTCGTTTGACTCCGCGCGGCGTTCTGCGTCTCTGCAGTGAATTCTCCTGTTTCTTGCCGTCGCCTTCTCCATGTCCTCTGCGCCTTCTCAGTGCCCTCTGTGTTAAGTCTTTTTCCATTGCCTCAATTCGCTGCTGCCTTGCCACTAGTCTCCCGCCGCACAATCGCCGCTCCCGCCGCCAGCGCCTTCAACTTCCCAAACGCCGACTCCATCGGCAGATACTTCATACCGCAATCCGGCGCCGCCACCAGCCGCTCGGGCGACACATACGGCAGCGCCCGCCGAATCCGCGCCGCCACCATCTCCGGCGTCTCCACGTCGGTCTTCGAAAGATCAATCACACCCAAAATAATCGTCTTCGTCGGCAGCTTCGCCAGCACCGCTGTATCCAGCGACGCCTGCGCCGTCTCGATCGAAATCTGCTGCACCGGCGAATCCGCCAAGCTCCTCCAGAAACGAATACTTCGCCGGCCGCCCCGGCACCATCGCCGCATATCCAAAACAAATATGCAGCGCCGTGGTTCCCTTCACGCCTTCGAGCGCCCGCTTCAGCCCCAGCAATCCGAATTTCCGCGCCTTGTCCGCGTGCGCTTCCATCCACGGCTCGTCCAGCTGCACCACGTCCGCGCCCGCGGCGAATAAATCCTTCATCTCTTCGTTCACCGCCGCGGCGTAATCCAGAACCATCTCTTCTTCCGTCTTGTAGAAATCATTCTGCGCCTGCTGCGACATCGTGAACGGTCCCGGCAGCGTGATCTTGATTTTGCGGTCCGTATTCGCGCGCAGGAATTTCAAATCGCGCACTTCCACCGGACGCAGCCGCTGAATTTTCCCGGTCACGCGCGGCACCAGCGCCTCGTTGCCCGTGCGGCTCACGATTTTTCCCGGATTATCCAGATCGACTCCGCTCAGCGCCGTGGCAAACCGGTTCGAATCGCTTTCGCGACGCATCTCGCCGTCGGTAAGGATGTCGAGCCCGGCCTGCTCCTGCGCGCGGATCGCCAGCAGCGTCGCGTCGTCCTGCGCCTGCTCCAGAAATTCCGGCGCCACGCGCCACAGTTCCGCCGCACGCGTCCGCGGAGGCATGCGGTGCCCCAACTTCTGCCGGTCAATCAACCATTCCGGCTGCGGATAAGAACCAACAAGCGAAGTAGGTATAAGCGTCATTTGGTTTTGAAGTTCCCTGGGACCGCCAATCTCCCGATTGGCATGCCGTTGAATTTGATTTTGCTTTGCGCTCTTGACGTAAATGTAGCGCCGGGTACGGCAGCCTTTGCTCCTGAATTTCGTTTTGCCCTCGTAGCGGCCGCCTTCGGGCGGGCGCTTTTGCTATTGAATTCGATTTTGCGTTTATCCTTGATGTGCCACCACATACCCCGGCGCCACCTTCGTCTGCTGTGCATGCATCGCCACCGCTCCAATCGCGGCCCCAACCAGGTCCGCCAAAACAATCTTGCTCGCAGTCCCCATCATGTTATTCCTCGCCGCGAATCCGCCGCCCCAAAAGCCGCGCCCTAAGATGCGTTTTCGAGGCAATCCTGTCAAGACGAGCGTACTTTAGGCGCCAAGGGGAGGCGACGGATGCCAGGAAAGAGCGCGGGCCTTTAGGCCCATGAAAAAATCGCTAGGAAGTCAGCGGCCTTAGCCGCGGCCTCGGAGCGCCACAGTCGAGCTCAAGTAGACTGTATCTCCGCTTTACAACTAGTTACTTATATGTTAACGTAGATGGAACGCGCTATCGCGGCCCGTATCGGCGCCTCTCTATGCGGGCTGCGCTCGCGGCACCCGCCGCCTGTCTCGCCAACTCCAGCGACGAAGACGGAAGGTCAACGCGGGCGACCCTGTGGCCAGGGTCCGAATGCTCTTTGACAACTGAATACGCCTTAAGTGGCACAGACACTCATGTCTGTGGTCTTGCGAAGGAAACTCGCGCGCAACCCGACGCGAAATCGCTGCGCCGACCCTAGGCAAGCACCCGCCCGGCTGAAGTTCAACGCACGCAGAAAGACATTTCTAATCGACAATGAGAATGAATAGAAATCGTTATATCTCGATGAAAACAAACGACGGGTGCACAGTCTAATCGACAATTTTTTCCAGGGGTATTCGGAAAACAATTTGCCGCCCATCACAAATCACCAGTCACGAGTCACAAGCGACTCTTGTACTTTAACGGACAGACGGATCGCCTCCCCGGCTGTAAGATTGTCACGTTCCCGGGAAACCAGCGCAGCGGCCGGGCATCAGGCTCCCAAGACAAACACATGGACTACAACTATAAAGGCTTCGCAGTGGTTACCTCAGCGTGTCAGATAAATCAGGCGCCGAACGAAGTATGGCGTCCCATCTATTGGATCAACGGCAAGGATCAGAGCCAGACGTGGACTCCACGAGACCGCAATGTCGTCTTTGCCACGGAAAATACGGCCATCACCGAAGCCGGAACCCGCGCCCGCTGGGTGATCGATAATTCCCCACTGACGTTAACGGAATCCCCATAGGCTGCGGCACGGCCGCAACGTCCGGGCAACTAGGCATTTTCAGTCATCAGCCACTGGATCTGTGAAAACGGAAGAAAAACGGTGGGCGACTTCATCCCCAAATGCAGTCCCGCTTGCACGAGTTCACCGACTAGCCCGCCTCCGCAAAACCACAGGCCCTCCGTCTCCTCCGCAACAACATTGGTCGTAAACGCTCGGTTCGCTCCCGTCATTTTTAGAATGACGGGACTGTTGCGAAGCTCTTTCGTACTTGGCATTTTGGCCTCCATGAAATAGCACCTCGGATTTCGCTAAATGTCATTCGCGTTGGTGACACGCGGAGTTCTCTTCGTTTCAATCGCCTCGGCTGCGGCGATTCGCCAATCAATGTAGGGCGCGGAGTGAAGGTCACCCGAACAATCTGCGACAAATTCGAGTGAAAAGCTGTTCCCTTCGGAACAGTGTGCGGGCCGGTCGCCCACTGTGCGGGTCGACTGGAGCAACTTCGTTCGATATCGTCAGGCGCTTCGGCTGACTTGGCGGCAGAGCACCGACGCCAGGGCGGTGGAGATTTCCTCCGCGCTGGCGGCTTCACCGGTCTTGCCGCGCCAGGCTACGAAGCCGTCGGGGCGGACAAGCACGGCGCCGCTCGGAGAGATCCCGTACGCGTCGGGAAACGCTCCCGACGGATCGGCCAGACTGTCAGCGCCGATGCGGTGGATGTCGACGGCGATGCCGAGTCGTTGTGAGGCAGCGCGAGCGCTGTGGCACCAGCCTTCGGCTTCGGGGCCAGCAAGCAGGGTGAAATTCTGGCCGAACAGGTCGAGTGTCGAAATTTGCTGGCCGTCACGCTGGAGCCAGAGGTGCGGCGCGCGCGTGCCCGGGCGCCCTCTTGAGTCGCGCGGATTTTCGTTTGCGGGTGATGCGTTGCCTTCCTCTTCCGCGGATTGCTTCACGCTTGTCTCCGCGGCCGTCCTGTCCTTGACGATGCCACGCGAGTCGTAGATGTAGCCGAACTCAATATTCAAATCGCTGGCGATTGGCTGCATGTCGTCGCTCTTCAGATACGGAGCGGAGCGCAACACGTAGCGCGAATAAGCCTGCTCGACGGTGAATGCGGCGGCGGGATGGCGTTCCACGTCATAGGTCGAGAGCAAATCCGGTCCCGCCTGCCCTTTTAGGACCATGGCAAGTTTCCAGGCGATGTTGTGAGCGTCCTGCACGCCGGTATTGCCGCCAAAGCCGCCGCTGGGCGGCATCACGTGCGCGGCGTCGCCCGCCAGAAAGATGCGGCCGCGCTGAAAGCGCTCGGCAGTGTCCGCGGTAGCGTCCCAGTGCATGATGCTGTCGATGGTGACCGGAGTTTTTTCATCGCCGAGTCCGCAACGAAGATATTCAAGAGCGCGCTCTGGCGTCAGGTCCTTTGAAACGTCGGTGATCGGATTTTTCTCGTCGCCGAGCCAGTGGACCACCAGGAACCCGGACGCGAAGGGTTTTTCAATGCGGAAAAATCCGCTGAGCGTGGAATTCACGACGTACATCACGCTCAGGCTGCGCTCGCGGATGAGTGGAGCGACGTCTCCCCGGAAATAGATCGTGATGCTTTTGGAGAAAACGCCGTGCCCGAGCATGCGGATGCCGAGCAGACTGCGGATTTTGCTGTGGGCGCCATCGGCGGCGACCATGTAACGCGCACGAACGGTTTCTTCCTTGCCGGTGTCGCGATGGCGGATGCGGGCAGTAACGCCGTCGCGGTCCTCTTCGAACGAAATCATCTCGGTCGCGAAACGGAGATCGGCGCCCAGCTCTTCGGCGCGCTGCTTCAGCAGCGGCTCGAGCAGGCTTTGAGTGATGAAAATGCGGACGGTGGGGCTGACGTCGCGCACCCCTTCGTTGAGGTTGGCAATGAAGTAGGTGAGCTCTTTCCCGGCGAGCGACTCGACGGCCATGATGGCGCCGTCCTGCACGAACTGTTCGTCAGATTTTTTCATGACGATCTGCTCGATGCCGACGGTGCGCAGGATTTCCATGGTCCGCTGGGTGATCATCGCGGCCCTCGGGTGGATGGCGGTGCCGCGATGATGTTCGACAACCAGTGGCTTGATTCCGTGATATCCGAGCAGCATGGCCGTGGACATTCCAACCAGGCTTCCGCCCACGATGAGGACCGGAACTTCGAGATCGGGCATGTTGCATTCCCCCCGGAATGCGCGATGAGAGGGTATGACGCACGGCCCGGAAATTCAACGGCGAAGGCAAAGACGCCAATCCGGAGATTGACGATCCCGGGTCAGGATGCGGCGGCCGAGGCGCGAGTGTCGGGGTCGGTGTCGGGGCTGCGGAGACCGTGATGATCGGGGGCGGAGCTTGCGGCGGATACCGCGTCCGCGGGCTTGTTGAGGCGCAGGTGGCGATTTTCCAGGCTGGCGCGAACGAAGGCCGCAAAGAGCGGGTGCGGCGCGAGCGGCTTGGATTTGAATTCAGGGTGGAACTGGCAGCCGACGAACCAGGGATGGTCGGGCACCTCGACGATTTCCACGTAGGTGCCGTCGGGCGTGCGGCCGGTGATCTTGAAACCCGCGGCGGTGAGCGTGGGTTCGTATTCGCAATTGAATTCGTAGCGATGGCGATGGCGCTCGGAAATTTCGAGCGTGCCGTAGGCTTTCGCGGCGAAGGAGCCGGGCTCGAGCACACAAGGCCACGCGCCGAGGCGCATGGTCCCGCCCATTTCGTCGACTCCGAGCAGCTCGCGGAGTTTGTAAATCACGCGATTGGGAGTGGAGGGATCGAACTCGGTGGAATCGGCGTGGTCGAGTTTTGAAACCTGGCGCGCATATTCGATGGTGGCGCACTGCATGCCGAGACAAATTCCAAAGAACGGGACTTTTTTCTCGCGCGCGTAGGTGATGGCGTGAACCATACCTTGAATTCCGCGCTTGCCGAAGCCGCCGGGAACCAGAATGCCGTCGACGTGGCGGAGCATGCGCTCGGCGGTGGCAGCGGAGTCGATGTCTTCCGCTTCGATCCATTCGATAACCACGCGCTGCCGGCTGGCAAGGCCGCCATGGACGAGCGCTTCGCGCAAGCTTTTGTAGGCGTCCTCGAGCTGCACGTATTTGCCGACGACGCCGATGCGGACTTCGCCCTGCGGCTGCTCGAGATTTTCCAGCATCGCGAGCCATTTACTGAGGTCGCGCGCGGGCGCCTCGAGCTTCAGCAAACGCAGCACCTGCTCGTCGAGGCCTTCGGCGGCGAGCGTCATTGGAACTTCGTAGATGTTGCCAACATCGGGCGCTGAGATCACGCAGCCTTCCGCGACGTTGCAGAAGAGCGCGATTTTGGCTTTCAGGCCGGCGCCCAGCGGACGGTCGCTTCGGCAAATAAGAATGTCGGGCTGGATGCCGATGCTGAGCATTTCTTTCACGCTATGCTGCGTGGGTTTCGTTTTCAACTCGCCGGCGGTAGCGATGAACGGAACCAGCGTGAGATGGGCGAAGACGACGTTTTCGGCGCCGAGCTCGAGGCGCATCTGGCGGATCGCTTCCATGAACGGGAGCGATTCAATGTCGCCCACGGTGCCGCCGATTTCGACGATAACGACGTCGACTCCGTCAGCAACTTTGCGGAAGGCGGCCTTAATTTCGTCTGTAACGTGCGGGATGACCTGCACGGTCTTGCCCAGGTAATCACCGCGGCGTTCCTTGGCGATAATCGACTCGTAGATACGGCCGGTAGTCCAATTATTGGCTTTGGAGAGCTTTACGGAAACGAAGCGCTCGTAATGGCCGAGGTCGAGGTCGGTTTCGGCGCCGTCATCAGTGACGAAGACCTCGCCGTGCTGATACGGCGACATCGTTCCGGGATCAACGTTTAAGTAGGGATCGCACTTCTGGAGGGTAACGCGAAGGCCGCGACTTTCGAGCAGGCAGCCCATGGAAGCTGCTGCCACGCCTTTACCGAGGGAAGAAACCACGCCGCCCGTAACGAAGATATACTTCGGGCCGCTATGCAAGGCGCTCGAATCCCTCCGGTGGAGTCGGCGTACAACTGATTATGGAGTCAACGCGGGCGGCTGTCAATTTTATAAACGAAGAAAATTTTTATCGAAGCTAGAGATTTTTCGTCAACGGGCAATTATCGCGCGAGTTCTTGCTGCGGGAGCGGTTGCGTAGTACATATGACCATATCTCTCCTTGGCCAGCGAAGATTGAAGGAGCCCCAGCCGGATAATGCCTGATCCCGTTCAGCGCGAAGACGCGTCTTCCCCCGCTACGTCCGCTGGTGTTGGATTCGCGCCGATTGATGCCGCGAAGGCCGGCAAAATTCCTTCACCCACGCAGACGGCGGAATTCTACAAGAGGCGAAGCCTGGCGGCGAGAAACTGGGGCGCGATCGGCGGATCGGGCGCGCCCATGCGGCAGGTGTCGGCTGAAGAGGCGCGGGCGACCGTGCTGGCCGGATTGCTGGACACGCCGTTGGAGAGACACCGGCGCAGTCCCCGAGAGTGGGTGGTGGCGGCGGTGATTCACGTCGTGATCGTGGCCGCGCTGGTTCTGATTCCGCTGGCCTTCCTGCAAAGGATCGATTCGGAAAATATGCAAGCGATGTATCTGACCATGCCCCGCCCGCCCGCGCCGGCGCCGCCACCGCCGAGCGCGCCCGATCTGCCGGTGAAGCGGGCAGTTCCTCACTTTCACGCTGCGACAATTACGATGCCGACGGCCATTCCGAAGAAGATTGTTGAGGTGAAGGATGAGAGCGCGCCGGAGGTGAATGTGGGCGGCGTGATTGGCGGCACTCCAGGAGGCGAGGCCGGAGGAGTGTTGGGTGGCGTGTTGGGAGGAGTTGGGAACGGGCCGGCGCCGCCGCCTCCGCCGGCGGTAGTGAAAAAAGGGATTCATCAGGTGGGCGGGGATGTAAAGCCGCCGCGGGAGATTCACCGCGAGGAGCCGGTGTATCCCGTGATCGCGAGAACGGCCAAGACGGAAGGCAATGTGGTGATTGAGGCGGTGATCGACGAGCAAGGAAATGTGGTGCAGGCGCGGGCGGTTTCCGGGCCGGGCCTTTTGATTGCGGCGGCGTTGCAGGCGGTTCTGAAATGGAAGTACGAGCCGACCTATCTCGACGGGATGCCGGTTTCCGTACGCATGCAGGTCACGGTGGGTTTTCACCTGCACGCGAATTGAAGCGTGCGCGGCGGGCCTTCATAAAGTCGGCGCGATAGGATGAATCTTCCCTCCGGGACTATCGCGTCGTTGTTCAGCTTTCGCAGCGCTTCGTGCCGGGCTAGTTCCAATCGCCGCTCCGCGGCTAACCTGGCTACATCATTGACCCTCATGCTAAGACCCAGAATGTGCCGGGAGCGCAGGATTATTCTGACGATTCGGCGAGGAGCTTTTCGACTCGGGGAACGTCCGTTGGGACGTCGACGCTGACCGCGTCGTAGTACGTCTCCACAACTCGGATGCGGAAGCCGTTTTCGAGCCAGCGGAGCTGTTCGAGGTGTTCGAGGTGTTCGAGCTCGCCCGGCGGAAGCGTAGGAAATTCGAGCAGGGCGTCGCGGCGGAAACCGTAGAGGCCGAGGTGCTTCCAGTGGCGCGCGGTGACGGTTTGAGCGCTGTCGCGCACCCACGGCACTGGAGCGCGGGAAAAGTAGAGGGCGTTGCCGTCGAAATCGCGGACGACTTTCACGATATTGGGGTCCATGATGTCGTTCGGCTGCGCAATCGCGGTGCAGGGCGTGGCGAGCTGGATGGAATCGTCGTCCAGCATGGCTTCCACGAGCGCGTCGATCGTGCCGGGATCGATTAGAGGTTCGTCGCCCTGGACGTTGACGTAAACCGCCGCGGTGATGTGCGTTGCGACTTCCGCTACGCGGTCGGTTCCCGTGCGGTGGTCGGAGCGGGTCATGAGCGCTTCCCCGCCGAAGGCTTCCACCGCGGTCTTAATGCGGGCGTCCTCCGTCGCAACGACTACCTGGGAGACTCGTTCGGCTTGGCGAACCCGCTCGACAACATGCTGAATCATGGGCTTGCCTGCAATCGGCGCGAGCGGTTTTCCAGGGAACCGCACGGACGCATATCTTGCCGGGATTACCGCCAAAACTTTCGTTGCCCCCGAATGCGCCATGAGTCCCAGTCGCTCTCCGTTCCTGCTTTGGCCCGGGCCGCATCTTAGCATGGAGCGGTCGATGCTCCCGGGCGGGCAGGCCGAGGGATGAAAATGGGCTGGCGCTTGATTTGAGGGGATAAGGTGCTACTATCGTCCTCAGCGAGCCCGGGGGTACCATGAAACACCGCGCCGTTCAGCCAGCTCGAAACTGGGGTCTGGCGGCCGCCTGCGCAGTAATAATCTCCCTCGCGTCCTTCGGCGCTCCGATTTCCCAGGCACAACAGGAACCGCAGCCGGGTCCAGCCGCTCCTCCCCCTTCAGATTCTTTCAAAATCAAGCAAGGCCAACCGATCCGCACGGAGACGCAGATTACGCTGGTGGGCGCGTCGGTGACCGATCCGCTGGGCCGGCTAGTCACCGGACTACAGCAGGAAAATTTTCGCATCTTCGAAGATGGCGTGGAACAGGAAGTCGTGCGCTTTTCGAGCGAAGACGTGCCGGTTTCAATCGGCGTCATCTTCGACATGAGCGGCAGCATGGCGGACAAAATCGACAAATCGCGCGAGGCGGCGGTGCAATTCTTCCGCACGGCGAACCCGGCGGACGAGTTTTTCCTGGTGAATTTCAACGATCGCGCGCAATTGATCAGCCCGTTCACGGCGAGCGTGGACGATTTGCAAGACCGGCTGATGTACACCGGCGCGCACGGATTGACCGCGCTTTTCGACGGAGTTTATCTGGGCCTGAGCCAAATGCGGGGAGCACACAACACAAAGAAAGCTTTGCTCATCTTATCCGACGGGGGCGATAATCACAGTCGGTACAGCGAAACGGAAGTCCGCAAGTTCGTGCGAGAAGCGGACGTACAGATTTATGCCATCGGATTGTTCGATCCCGATGGAGGCCCCACGCCGGAGGAACGGGAAGGCCCCGGGCTTCTGGGCGACTTGACGATGATGACCGGCGGGCGAACGTTCGTCGTAAAAAACGTCAACCAGCTGCCGGACATCGCGACGAAAATCAGCATGGAGTTGCGGAATCAATATGTTCTCGGATATCGGCCAAGCCAGCGCGCCCACGACGGCAAATGGCGCAAGATCAAAGTCCGGCTCAACCCGCCCAAAGGAATGCCTCCGCTCACTGTTTCCGCGAAAAGCGGATATTTCGCGCCGGGGCATTAGCGCTTTTCCCGTCCTTATACATCGAATTTTGTTTTTGACCTTGCTCGCGGCGCTTGTCGCCGGCGCGGGCGCGTTTGCACAGAATCCGCCGCCGATCCTGACGCCCAGTCCCCTGCCGCCGCCTCCGCCGACACCCGGGCAGGAAAACGGACCCAAAAAACTCAGCCAGACGACAGAGCTGGTGGTGCTCCACGTGACGGTGGCCGACGATCGCGGCCAGTTCGTCGCCGACCTGCACCAGGGCAACTTCAAGGTGTCCGAAGCCGGCGTGGAGCAGAATCTTTCGTTTTTTTCGCGCGAAGACATTCCTGTGACGATGGGGCTGGTGATCGATAACAGCGGCAGCATGCGCGAGAAGCGCGATCAGGTGAACGCTGCCGCGATGACCTTCGTGCGCACCAGCAATCCGCAGGATGAAGCGTTCGTGGTGAACTTCAACGACGAGTATTACCTCGATACCGACGGCGATTTCACGAACGACCAGGCGAACTTGCATGACGCGCTTTCACGGATCGAGACGCACGGCAGCACGGCGCTGTTCGATGCAGTGATCGGCTCGCTGCAGCACCTGAAAAAAGGGCACAAGGACAAGCGCGTGCTACTGCTGGTGACGGACGGCGACGATACGGCGAGCGAAAAGACTTTCGAGGACGCGTACAAAGCCGCGCAGGAATCGAACGCGACGATTTACGCTATCGGCGTCTACAGCGAAGACGATCTGGAGCACGACAAGAAGACCGTCCGGAAATCGAAGGTAATCCTGCAGAAGCTCGCCGAGGCCACGGGCGGGCTGGCGTATTTCCCCGACAATCTTTCGCAGGTAACGCCGGTGTGCGAGCAGATCGCGCAGGAAATACGGAACCAGTACACGCTGGGCTACTATCCGACGAATACGGCGAAGGACGGCACGTTCCGGCAGGTGGCCGTGAAAGTGATTCCGCCGAACGGCCGCGGAAAGCTGAACGTGCGCACGCGGACAGGATATTTCGCGCCGAAGTCCACCTCGAACGGCGATTGACGCCCAAGGTTCAAGGGCAAGCGGTTCATTTGTGATTGTCTTTTCCCTTCCTGTAACATCCCCACGGTGAAGATTCTGGAGCTGCTTGGCCAAGCGCGCGCTCAAGACGGCAGCATTCTGAAGCTGATGCGACGCAGCGACGAGTACATCATCCTCGCCAATGGCAAGAGCCTCATGTCGAGCCGCATGCACGGATCGGAGGAGGCGCTGGCGACGCTCGGATGCCGAAAGGCGCGAATGCTCGCGCGGCCCAGCGTGCTAATCGGCGGGCTCGGCATGGGTTTCACGCTGCGCGCGGCGCTCGACCTGCTGCCGCCGGAGGCGACCGTGGTCGTGGCCGAGTTGGTTCCTGCGGTCGTCGAGTGGAATCGCGGGCCGCTGGCGCAGCTCGCCGGAGAGCCGCTACAGGATCCGCGCGTGCGGGTCGAGACTGAAGACGTTGCCGTCGTGCTCGGTTCACGCGCCGGACCATTCGACGCCGTGCTGCTCGACGTGGACAATGGCCCCATCGCTTTTACCGCATCGAACAACGACGGTCTCTACGATGATCGCGGAATCGCCATGGCGTTCAGGGCGCTCAAGATGGACGGAGTCCTGGCCGTCTGGTCAGCGCGGGCGGATCGAAAATTCGAGCAGCGCCTGCGCCATGGGAGGTTCACCGTCGAGGTGGAGCCTGTACGCGCTCGCCTGAAAAAGGGCGGTCCTCGTCACACGATCTTCGTAGGCCACAAATCCGCGGGCAGGTGAGTGCGCCAGGACAGTGCTTCCGCGGCCTCTGTTCCGACACGCGTCCTTAAGCCGAATGAACGCGCTTGCCGGAGCATTATTTACAATCCTGCGCAAACCGGAATTGCCTTCGGGCCCGTTTGCGACCCCTTGCGCGCGGGCGTATAATTTTCTATTTAGGCCGATGCCAACGGAACCCACAGAGAAGGCCGCCGTCGTGAATGGGCCGTTGCCGCATGCGCCTGCCAGTCCTGCCGCGCTTGACGCCGAGGAGATTCGCGTCCGGGGCGCACGAGTTCACAACCTGAAGAACATCGACTTCGCGATTCCCCACAACCAGATTACCGTCGTCACCGGCGTATCCGGATCCGGCAAATCCAGTCTTGCGTTCGACACCCTCTATGCCGAGGGACAGCGGCGCTATATCGAATCGCTCTCGGCTTACGCACGACAGTTCCTGGAACGGATCGAGAAGCCGGACGTCGACGAGATTACCGGCATCGCGCCGGCCATTTCGATCCGCCAGAAGAATTCCACGCGCAATCCGCGCTCCACCGTTGCGACCGCCACGGAAATTTACGACTACCTGCGGTTGCTCTTTGCGCGCGCGGGGCACACTTTCTGCCTGAATTGCGGCGAAGAGGTTCGCAAGGACACGCTCGACGAAATCGCCGCGCGGGTGATGGCGCTTCCGGAAGGCAAACGCTTCTACGTCCTTTACGAGCTGGCGCTGGCGCCAGAGTCCGCGGCGGGCTGGTCGCAAAAGGAAGCATCCGCCCGGCCGCGAAAGATTTCCAAGCCCGCGCCCGAAGTAATTCGCCAGGCGCTCACGAGTCTGCGCAAGCGCGGGTTCAACCGGCTGTATCAGGGCGGGCGCGTTTTTGAATTTTCGACGCCGGAGGATTTGCTCGACGTCGATTTCGCGAAGCCCGTGTGGGTGCTGGTCGACCGGCTTTCGATTTCTCCGGACATTCGTTCGCGGCTGGTGGATTCGATCGAGATTTGCTACCGCGAGGGCCGGGGCGAGGCGATTCTGCAGTTCGTCGCGGATGAGGGCGACGCGGCGCCGCCGGAGCGCCTCGTCTTCAACGAGCACTTCGACTGCAAGAAATGCGGCGCTGTGTATCAGGAACCGGAACCGCGGCTTTTCTCATTCAACAATCCGTACGGCGCGTGCCCGCGGTGCCAGGGTTTCGGCAACACTATCGATTTCGATCTCCACCGCGTGGTGCCGGACAAAGGTAAATCGCTCGCGGATGGCGCAATCGAACCCTGGACCAAGCCGCGATACCGCCAGCTGACGTTAGACATGAAGCGTTATGCGCGCACGAAAGGGATTCCGTTCGATGTTCCCTTCCGCGATCTAACTTCCGCGCAGCGCAATGCGATTCTGGACGGCGACAAGAAGGAAGACTTTCCCGGCGTAAAGGGATTTTTCGCGTGGCTGGAGCGCAAGAAATACAAACTGCACGTGCGCGTGTTTCTGAGCCGCTATCGCGGCTATGCCACCTGTCCCGATTGCAAAGGCACGCGGCTACGGGCCGAGGCGCGCGCGGTGAAAATTGCCGGGCGTTCCATCACCGAGGTCTGCCAGATGACGGTGAAGGAGGCGCGGCCTTTCTTCTCGGGCTTGCAGCTCAGTCCGGCTGAGACCGTGATCGCCGACAAAGTGCTGGAGGAAATCGAACAGCGGCTTCGCTTTCTGGATGAAGTCGGGCTCGACTATCTATCGCTCGATCGCTTGACATCGACGCTTTCCGGCGGCGAATCGCAGCGCATTCAGCTGGCCACGTCGCTGGGATCGCATCTGGTGGGCGCGCTGTATGTGCTGGACGAGCCTTCGATAGGACTGCATCCGCGCGACACGAACAGACTGATCGAAATCCTGAAAGGCTTGCGCGATCTAGGCAACACGCTGCTCGTAGTGGAACACGATCCCGACACGATGTTGGCGGCGGACCGCATTCTCGATCTTGGACCCGGCGCGGGCGAGCACGGCGGTGAGCTGATATTCGCCGGGACGCGCGACGAATTGCTGAAAAGCGCGCAATCGCTAACGGGTCGCTACCTTCGCGGCGAACTGAAAATCGCCGTGCCGGCCCGACGGCGGAAACCGCAGGGCAAATTCCTGAAAATCACCGGCGCACACAGCCATAATTTGCGAGGAGTCGACGTAGCGGTGCCGCTGGGAATTCTCGTGGCGGTCACCGGAGTTTCCGGCTCGGGGAAGTCGACGCTCGTTTACGACGTGATCTTCAAAGCCCTCGAAGCCAAGCGCACCGGAGGCAACTGGCGCGAGTTCTGCGACCGGATTGACGGCGACGCTGCAATTCAGGCCGTGGAGATGGTGGACCAGTCACCGATCGGGCGAACGCCCCGGTCGAATCCAGCGACTTATATGAAGGCGTTCGACGCCATTCGGGAGCTTTTCGCGGCCACGCCCGAAGCGAAGAAGCGCGGGCTTGGCGCCGGGCATTTTTCGTTCAACATTCCGGGCGGGCGCTGCGAAGCGTGCCAGGGCGACGGCACCGTGACGGTCGAAATGCGTTTTTTGGCCGACGTAGAGCTGGTCTGCGAGGAATGCCGGGGCACGCGTTATAAGAGTAGCGTGCTCGAGGTGCTGCACCGCGGCAAGAATATCCATGATGTGCTGCAGATGACGGTGCGCGAGGCGCTGGCGTTTTTCGCGCCCTATCCGAAAGTGACCGCGCGTTTGGCGCTGCTCGATGAAGTTGGGCTGGGCTATCTTCGTCTGGGCCAATCGGGCACGACGCTCTCCGGAGGCGAGGCGCAACGCCTGAAGTTGGCGGCGCATCTCACGCGGCAGGACAACTCCGGTTTGCTTTACATATTTGACGAGCCCACGACCGGCTTGCACTTTGACGACATTCAAAAACTGCTGACGTCGTTCCGCAAGCTGCTGGAAGGCGGCGCTTCCGTGCTGATCATTGAACACAATCTCGACGTGATCAAATCGGCGGACTGGATCATCGATCTCGGTCCGGAGGGCGGCGACGCCGGCGGACAGGTGATTGCCGCGGGAACGCCCGAGCAAGTGGCGCGTAATTCGCAATCGCATACCGGAAAATATCTCGCTCGTGCATTGAACGGCCGCAATAACAATAATCACGACAACCACACTACGGCGCCGGTAAAACCGCTCCTCGCCAGCGAAAGTCGCTCACCCGCATGAACCGGCACGTGGCTCCGCTGGCAGTGTGCGCTCTGTGCGCACTCGTCGGCGGCGTTCCCCGGTCGTCTGCGCAGTCTTCGCCGCCTGCGCGGAGACATGTCATCACCGATCCCGACGCGAAGGCCCTGAACGACCTGTTGACCGCGGCACAAGCGGCACTCGACAAGCAGGATTTCGAAGGAGCGGCGCAAAACTATCGCGATTATCTGGCGAAAAAGCCCAACGACGCGATCGTTCACTACGATTTGGGATACATCTATTCCGCGCTGAACCGTCCCGACGACGCCAAGAGCGAGTATCAGCGCGCCATCGAGCTTGACCCTAAAATGGCGGCGGCTTACCTGAATTTGGGTATAACCCTGCTCGTTTCCGACGCGGCCGCTGCCGTAGATCCGCTGAAAAAAGCTGACGAGCTGAAACCGGATGATGCCCGCACGAAATGGCTCCTTGGCTCCGCGCTCGATCGCTCGGGGAAACAAACTGAAGCTATCGAACAGTTGCAGGCCGCGCGAAAACTCGACGACGCCGATATCAAGATCCGCCTTTCGCTCGGGCACGCGTTGCTCGCTTCGAATCGGCCCGCCGACGCGGAAGCCGAATACCGCGGCGCGCTCGGTCTGCAGGGCACGCCCGCGGAGATGGCGCAAGCTCATCGCGGGCTTGAAGAAACGTTGCTGGCGGAAAAGAAATCGCCCGACGCAGCCTCCGAATTGGAGCTGTACCTTGAATCGCACCCGAACGACATCAAAGCGCGCGTGGATCACGCTTCGATGTTGTTTGATCTCGGCAAATATGAGGACTCATTGGCCGAGCTCGACCGCGCCGCGAAGTCTGGGCCGGAGGATCTGCGCGCGCTGAAACTGCGATCGGACGTTCTCTGGAAACAGAAGCGCTATGGCGATGCCGTCGTGGCACTCAATAAGGCAGTGGCGATCGCCCCGAAGGATCCGGATATCGCGGCGCGGCTCGGCGAGGCGTACCTTCTGGCGAAGGATTATCCCAACGCCGTGCACTGGCTCGCCGCGGCCTACACGGCGAATTCCAATGCCACGGACGTGCTCGTTTCCCTGGTCGACGCGGAATACGGCACCAAGAATTACACGCAGGCGCTCGCCGCGCTCGACCAGCTGGCAAAGCGCCAGGACCTCCCGCCAGCCAGCTGGTATGTGCGCGCCTCCTGCTACGATAACCTGGGCCAGCTCGAGCCGGCGCTCGACGCTTACCGGAAATTTCTTCAGTTGAACAAAGATCAAAACAGCGATATGTATTTTGTATCCACAGCCCGCGTGCGCGTCCTAATCCGCGAATTGCAGAACAAGAAGAGGTAGCGATGTCCGCGAAGGTTCGCAGAGCGGCGATCGTCCTAGGCGCCGCGTCGATCTTGGGCGCGACTGCGGCTCAGGATCGAGTCGCCGACCTCCGCAACCGGCTCGCGCATGAGCCTAATGCGGTCAGCCGCGCGAAACTGATGCCGCAGCTCGGCGACGCGGAGTTCGCCTCAATCGATGCGGACGTGATGCGCGGGAAATGGCCCGAAGCGCTGGCGACTCTTCGGTTGTATCGCGACGAAGTCGCATCTTGTGACAAGGCTCTCGACGCTCTGGGCCAGGACGCGGAGAAGCATCCGAGCGGTTACAAACAGCTGCAATTTTCGCTTCGCGATTCCCTTCGCCGGCTGGACGCGGTGATGGTCAACATGACTAGCGACGAGCAGGGGCCATTCCTCGACATTCGTAAGGAACTCGGCGAGATGAACGTGCATCTGATCGAACAGCTGTTCCCGCACGAGCCGCGGGCGAAGCCGGAACATCCCGCAGGCGCCGGCGACACTGCGCCGCATTTATAGGCATTTCGGCCGGTTTGTTTTTTGGGCGTGATGAATTTAAGCTGGGACCACGCAATGAGGAACCGAGTCGCACTTCTCGCCATCGCCGCAGTCGTATTGCCTCTCGCCGGGATGGCGGTGGGCGCCCGCGCGGCACAAAGAACCGCTCCGGAACTGAAGGATTATTTGAGCGATCTGGAAGCCGACAAAATCCGCGACGTCCGCGAACCGGCCGAGCGCATCAAGCTCTATATGACGTTCGCGGAAGATCGCCTCACTAAATTCCAGTATGAGCTGAACCGCAACGTGCAGGAGCGCCGCCGCGACGAAATCCTCAACGGCCTGCTCAACGGATATAGCGGCTGCATTGACGACGCCGCGGACCAGATCGAGCTGGCCCGGGAAAAACACGCCGACATCCACGAAGCGCTGAAGCTGATGCGCACGAAAGACACCGCGTTCCTGGAAATGCTCCAGAAATGGGATAAAGACGGTCCCGAGCTCGATACGTATCGCGAGACGCTGGAGGATGCCATCCAGGGAACGAAAGACGCCCTCGACGATATCACCGAAGCACAAAAGGAATCCCAGGCTCCTCCCGTGCGGAGGAAGCAGTGACGACCTCGCGCCGCGCCGCGGCGCTCATGGAAAGTCGACTCGTCCCGGGCGGCGAACGTACCTTTCAGCGCATTTACACGCGCTTGGGCTGCGCCGGTCGCCCGCCGCAATTCGTCGTCACCTATCATCCCTACGCGGACCTCTCGCACACGATTCGGCTTCGCGAGGATATCGCATACGCCCGCCTCTCCGATGTGCTCCGCGACGCTCCGCAGACCATCATCGAAGCCATCGCCGCAATTCTTCTCGGGCGCCTCTATCGCAAGCGACCTCCCGCCGACCTGCTTGACGCGTATCGCCTGTTTTCCGCCGATTCGTCCACTCGCCGCAAGATTTCGCTCAATCGCCGGCGCCGCGCTCGCCGCACCGAACACCGCCCCGCCGGGACGCACCATGATCTGGCGCCCCTGTTCGATCAGTTGAACCAAAGCTACTTTCAGAATTCACTCCCGCGCCCGCGCCTCGGCTGGAGCCGCCGCATCTGGCGCACACAGCTGGGCTGTTTCGACCCCGCGCTCAATCAAATCGTCTTGAACTGCCGGCTCGACCACCCCAGAGTGCCGACGTATGTAGTGGCCTACGTGCTCTTTCACGAGATGCTGCACGTCAAACACCCTATCCGTTTCGTTCGCTGCCGCCGCGAATCGCACTCTCGACGCTTCCGGAATGACGAGAAAGGGTTTACGGATTACGCACGCGCCATGCGTTTCCTGGCCCGCCTGCCAGCGCATCAATCTAACTAAACAGTGTGGTATCAGCACCTTACATCGAGTCCCATTGAAACTCAGTACTTTTGCGCGGCAATATAAGCATTAACCGTGCTAAATCGGACCGGTCTAGTACCCGTACATACTGAGGATAATTCAATATGAAACTGCCTTCGCACAGCAGTATTCAGACCGGCATGCGCCGTATCGAGCGGCGTGAATGGGTCCTGTGGTCCTCGGCCATTCTCGTCACGCTCCTGCTTACGCTTGGCATTCTTTCTTTCAGCTTTCCCATGCTGCGGCCGCGCACCATAGGCGAATTTGACACGCTGCACATGAGCTTGGCCATGCGCGGCCTGGTCGGACTCGTTCTTTTGTTCGACATTTACACCATCTACCAACAATTCCAGATCTATCGCATTCGCCACCAGCTCGTGCAGCGCGAGGAGCTTTTCCGCCTGATCAGCGAGAACGCCATGGACATGATCGCGGTCGTCCATCCCGATGGACGCCGTCTTTATAACAGCCCGGCCTATGCGCGCATTCTGGGATTCAGCGACGAAGAGCTCGCTGGCACCTCATTCTACGATCACGTGCACCCGGATGATGTTTACACGGCGCAACAAGCCGTGAAGGCCGCGACCGCGACGAATCCCGGCGGCACCGTGCAGTATCGCATGCGCCACAAGGACGGCAATTGGCACGTCATCGAGTCAGGCGCTAGTGCGATTCTGAATCAGCAGGGCAAGGTCGAAAAATTCGTCATCGTCAATCGCGACGTCAGCGAGCAGCGGCAACTCGAAGAAAAATTCCGGCAGGCACAGAAAATGGAAGCCGTGGGAAGACTCTCTGGCGGGGTGGCCCACGATTTCAACAATCTTCTGGGTGTGATCATCGGCTACGCCGAGTTCCTGCAGGAAGGCCTGGAACCGGAAAACTCGCTGCGCGGCAGTGTGGACGAAATCTTGAAGGCCGGAAAGCGCGCCGCCTCGCTAACGCGCCAGCTACTCGCCTTCAGCCGTCAGCAAGTGCTTGATCCCAAGGTCATCGATTTCAACGTAGTGGTGCTCGACATGGACAAGATGCTCCGGCGCTTGATCGGCGAAGACATCGAGCTTTCGACCGTTCTCGGCCCCGACCTCGGCCGCATCAAGGCGGATCAGGGCCAGCTTGAGCAGGTGCTGCTGAATCTCGTCGTCAACGCCCGCGACGCCATGCCGGAGGGCGGGAAGTTGCTGATCGACACGCAAAACATGGTCATGGACGAAGCATTTGTGCGCCGCTATCCCTACCCAGTGCAGACCGGGCCGTATGTGTGCCTCACCGTCACCGACAGCGGCGTCGGCATGGACGCGGAAACGAAAGCGCGGGCATTCGAGCCTTTTTTTACCACAAAGGAAAAAGGCAAAGGAACCGGCCTGGGCCTTTCGACCGTGTACGGCGTCGTGAAACAAAGTGGTGGCTATATCGACATTTACAGCGCTCCCGGCGCCGGCACCACATTCAAGATTTACCTGCCGCGCGTCGATGAAGCTATTAAAGCGGAAGCGCCGGTCGGCGCAGCCACTTCTTTCACCGGCACCGAGACAATTCTTCTCGCCGAGGACGAAACATCCCTGCGCACGCTCACGCGCAACACGCTGGAGCTCTGCGGTTATAAGGTCCTCGAAGCCAAGGACGGCGTTGAAGCTCTGGAGGTGAGCGATCGTTACAAGGGCCCGATCGATCTGCTGCTCACGGACATGGTCATGCCCGGCATGGGCGGGCACGCCCTGGCCCAGGAGCTCACGCGCCGCCGCCCGGAAATCCGCTTGGCGTACATGTCCGGCTACACCGGCCAGTCGGTTGGTTCACAGGGCCCCGTCGATCCCGGCAGCGTTTTTTTGCTGAAGCCTTTCACGCGCGAACTTTTGACGCGCAAGATCCGCGAGGCTCTTGACCGACGCGTGGTGGTAACGGAGAGGATCTAATGTCGACACTCACCAAGGAACCAAACGCAGGCGCAGGAAATCCAGCGGCGACCAAGATGGCCAAGCTTCTGATCGTGGACGACGACGAAGCGGTACGCGGGCTACTTCGCATGCGTCTTTCGGGCTCCTACCAGATCGTGGAGACCGGCGATCCGGAGCAAGCGCTCGGACTCGCGCTCGAGAACAAGCCCGACGCCATCCTTCTCGACCTGATGATGCCTGGATTCTCGGGCTTCGAGCTTTGCCAGAGTCTCCACTCACTCAGCTACACCTCGCGCATCCCGATTTTCGTGATCACAGGCGAGGCGGGCACGAAATACAAGGAACATTGCGAGAGCCTCGGAGCGAGGGGCTACTTCCACAAGCCGGTGGACTTCACGGCGTTGAAGGCTGCGCTGACTGAAGAGCTCAAGGGCAAACAGCCCGAGCGCCGCGCGCACAAGCGCGTGCAGATGCGAGTGCTGTTGAAGCTCCGTGGGACGGACGCGAATGGCAATACGTTCGACGAACAGACCACCACCGACAACGTCAGCGCCGGAGGCTTCCTCTGCAACTGCACCATGCCTTTGGTGAAGGGCACCGCTGTGGACGTCTTCCTTACGTCCGGCGGCAACGAGCGCCATGCCGGTCGCGCCAAGGTGGTCCGCAAGGAATCCACGGGCTCGTCATTCAGCCGCTTTGGCTTCCAGTTCGAGGCCACCACTTCCGACTGGGTTCTTCAAGGAAAGTAACGGCTCACTGGGATATGTGGAGCGCGGCAGCTTGCTGCTGTCTGCGCATTCCCGCGGGAAAACCTACTCGGCGGAAAGCTTTTCGATCTTGGCCTGCACCTTCTTCGCGTCCGGCGCGTGCGGAAAAACCAGCAAATATTCCTTGTAATACTTCACCGCCTCGCGCTTCTCGCCTTTCTTCTCAAACGCCTCTGCGGCCAGCAAGCGCGGCTTTGCGAAGTTCGACCGCAGCCGGATCGCATCCTGAAATCGGCCGATGGCCGCGTCGATATCGCCTTTGCGCATATAGAATTGCCCGACTTCCACATCCTGCTCCGCGGTCACAGGATCGTAAGTGGTGCCTTCGACCGCCGGTGGCGCGGGCGGAGCCTTGGGCTTCGCAGCCGGCGACGATTCGCCCGAATCTGGCGGCGTATCCGCAGGCGGCGCGGGCGGGCCATTGGGCGTCGACGACGATTCGCCCGACGAATTCCCTGCCGGTGGTGCCTGGTTTTTCTGCTGCGCAGCCGCGGCGCTGGCAAACAGGGCCACGAGCGCACATCCGATGATCACAGAGCGCATGGGTTACTCGATATGCTTAGATTGCGTTTGCTATCATTAAAGTTGGCCCGCGCGAAATGTGCCTACCTGTCGCACGGGCTACCTTCTGGTTAATTGTAGCGCGCCGCACATGGAACTTCGCGAAAAAGTCGACCAACTGCCGCCGTCGCCCGGCGTCTACTTGTTCCAGGACGCTGCTGGCAAGATTCTTTACGTGGGCAAGGCCCGTTCGCTGCGCAGCCGCGTGAAATCGTATTTCCTCGAATCGCGCTGGATCGACGCCAAGACTGGCTCCCTGGTCCGCGAAATCGCCGACATGGAATACATTGTCGTCGACAACGAGAAAGAGGCGCTCGCGCTCGAGAACAACCTGATCAAGCGGCACATGCCGAAATTCAATGTGCTGCTGCGCGACGACAAAACCTATCCGTATATCCGCTTTACCGGGTTTGAGAAGTATCCGCGCGTCTACGTCACCCGCCGCCTGAATAAGGACGGGTCGACCTATTTCGGGCCCTACTTCCCCGCCAGCCTCGCCTACCGGCTGGTCAATCTTATCCACAAACATTTTCTAGTGCCGTCGTGCACCGTCGATCTCGACCGCACCCATCCGCGGCCCTGCCTGCAGTATTACATTCACCGCTGTTTCGGCCCGTGCGCCGATCTGGTCACCGACGAGCGCTACGGTGAGGCCGCACGCGACGTCCGCCTGTTTCTCGAAGGCCGACGCAACGATCTCTCGCGCGGCCTAAAAGAACGCATGGCGCGCGCCTCCGAAGAACAGCGCTACGAAGAGGCCGGCGGCTACCGCGATCTTCTGCGCACGCTCGCGGAAATGGAGGAGCGCCAGAAAATCGCCGCTGCTGAAGGCGATGACACCGACGTGATCGGCTGGTACGCCGAGCCGCCGCAGGTGGCCGTGAATTTATTTCACCTGCGCGGCGGGCGCGTGGTCGATCGCCGCGATTTCTACTGGGAAGATCAGTCCGAGTTCGATCCCGCGGAATTCCTGCCCTCCCTCATCAAACAGCTGTATCTCGACGCCGGATACATGCCCCGCTACATCCACACGCCGATCGATTTTGAAGACCGCGCATTGCTCGAAGACGTCTTGACCGAGCAGGCCGGCCACAAAGTTGAAATCTTCAATCCGCAGCGCGGGCAAAAGCACCAGTTCCTCGAGCTGGTCGAGAAAAACGCAAACCATTCGTTCATCCAGCGTTTCCGGGTGTTGAAGCCCAACGCGAAAGCCATCGCCGAGGCATTGGAATCGGCTCTCGGTCTTCCGGAGCCGCCGCGACGGATCGAAAGCTTCGACATCTCTCACATTCAGGGATCGGACACGGTCGCGTCGATGGTCGTATGGAAAGACGGCAAGATGAAAAAATCCGACTACCGTAAGTTCATCATTCGCGGCGAAGCCATGGCGCCCGGTCCGGACCAGACGGAAGGCCGCCTGCGAGACGATTTCGCGAGCATGCACGAGGCCGTCGAGCGCCGCTACCGCCGCCTACAAGGGGAGAGAAAGCCGCTGCCCAGCCTAATCCTCATCGATGGCGGCCTGGGACAACTGCACGCAGCGGCGCAGGCTCTCGACCAGCTGCAAATCATCAATCAGCCCATGGCCAGCATCGCGAAAAAAGAGGAAATTCTCTACGTGCTCGGCCGCGAGCAGGAACCGATTGCGCTTGACCATCACTCGCCGGTGCTGCACCTGATCCAGCAGATCCGCGACGAGACCCACCGTTTCGCCGTCACCTTCCATCGCCAGCGTCGCTCCAGCCGGCGCATCCGCACGTCGCTCACCGAAATTCCCGGCGTCGGCGACCGCACCGCCCATAGGCTCCTGCGCAAATTCGGCAGCATTGCCCGGCTGAAACAGCTCAGCCTGGAAGATCTTTCGGCTGAAGTTCCGCGCCACCAGGCCCAACGCGTCTTCGACGCGCTGCACGCGGCTGCCTCGCTGGCGCCTCCGGCCAGTGAAACGCCGGTGCGGTAGCGCTTTTCGATTCTGATCACGACGGCCTCAGAATCTGAGCTGATGCCAACAGGTTCTTAAACGCCAGTTCGGCTTCATGTGATGGGTGCGCCTCCAGCAGTGAAGCTCCCCAGCGCAAATCCCTCGCCGAATCCGCCGGGTGCACGCTGCGCACGCCATTCTTCAGACCGCGGCCATACTTTCGTACGAGCGCCGCCAGCGCAGCGCGTCCCTGCCCCATTTTCCGAAGATGGTCCTGAATCCGAAAATAAACGATGTTAGCCTCGTCACTGGTCGCGTGCTTCATTTCGAGCAGCGCGAAGCCCACGTTGAAGCTCAAATGGTGCCTATTGTTCTCGCGCGGGCTTCTCACCGTCACGTGGAAAGGCATCACGAAAAGCTGGCCGCTCCGCTGAAAATGGCTGCGCACGAACTCCGAAATTAGTTTTGCTTCCCAGAAATCGACGCCCCATTTCTCCTGGGTGGCCTCCGGCGGATCGGCCGGCAAAGCCGCGGTATCTCCTAACGGTGTCAGCTGCCCCAGTCCCACGGTGCCGGTCTTCAGATCAAGACGCCGTTCGCAAAAACTCTGGAACCGCGCCCCGTAGATTCCGGCCGAAATGGCCCAGGTAACTGCGAACATGTCGGACCAGGACCAGTGCCGGAAGCAGTTCATCCAGCCGCGGTTGTCCGGATGGTCGAAATCAGCCTCGAGATTCAGATCGAGGTAAGCGTCCTCCATTAATTGGATAACTTGGTTACAGAAATAGAATCCGGATCTCCGCTCGACGGCGTTGCTCGGCAGCCAAGTGCCGCCCGTGCCCGCGTGCGCCAGCTTCCCCATCAGGTTTGGCCATTCCGGATAGACCTGCGCGCTCAGGAACTCCAGATTCTTGTCCGTGCGCAGCGTCTCCAGCAGCCGCGCGTACGTCGCGGTGTGCTTGGTAAACGACGTCGCTACGAAACTGCTCGGGGGATACCAGTGCTGCCGCAGCCGCACGAAAAGGCCTTCCACGCCCAACTGGGCAATCTCCTTTTCGTCTCCGATGGCTCCGATTGTTGACTCCACCACGTGGTGCCCCAACGCTCGATAGCTTTCGAATTGAGACTCCGTGAACCACTGGTCCGCCGTGGTCTGGTGCGGAAACTCCGCGTTCTGGGCGCCATAGCTCTGCACATCCGTCGGCTCGTCGCCGGTCAACGATGATTTCAAGTACAGCAGCGTCCCCGCCGGCACCCCTTCCAGCACTTTCTCGTAGTGGATCGTTCCTACCGCGCAGTGCCATTGGGATTTCTTCGTCGCTGGATCTGGGCGAATGGGATCGGCGTCGATCTCGATATCCACGCCGAAATCGGCTCGGCATCGCTCGATTGCGTTGCCTAAATCCTCAAAGTGGTATTCCGGATCTTCGCCCGCGTCGCAAACGATGATGAAACGGCACTGCCTGCGAACGAGTTCGTACAGCGCCAGATTTTCGAAGTGTCCGCCGTCCGATAGGTAGACGAATGCTCGGTCCGGGTCTGTGCTGCCCATCAACTCATTGAAAAGGTAAAAAAGCCCCCAATTCGGGCTCATCCGTCCCCACTTGTTCGGCTTCGACGGGTTCCCCAGCCACCAGCCCAGCCGGATGTTGAACACGGTCATCAAGAAGGCAAGCGCTGGAGTTGAATGTGACCCCATGTTCGGCGACGCCGCCGCTCCCGAGATTGCCATCGAGAGTCCGAGCTTCAGCTTGTCGTTCACGGGATCGGTATGCTGTAGGCCGAGCGTCGTCTTGCCGTTCGAGTCCGTAAATTCGTATCCTGAAAATGCCGGCGTGAAGACAAACGACGCCGCTTTTCGTTGTTGCCACGCCAGGTCCCGGCCGCCCACCATGTTCAACGCCGTGTTGTAAATTGGATAAGGCCCCTGGTACGTCCCGCCGCTGGATGAACGCAGGTCATTGAATTTCACCGAATCGTCGTTGGGATCCATGCCGATGAACGGCTGCGGACGCCGCCCCGGGAAATTCGACGCGCCCAGATAACAACGTACCAGCCGGTTCCGGTACAGCGAATGCATCGAAAATCGGTTTATTCCCACTCGCCACGAAAGAAAAAGCGCCAGTGCAGCGAAGCCGGCTATGAAAATCCACAGGCAGCCATCGAGGCTCGCGCGCAAGCGTTCCCCAGTCAGTGTTGGGATTCTGGAGTTGGCTGGGAAATCGACCGAACAATGCTTCCAGCAACGACCCCGGTCTGCCGAGCTTCGTGTGCTCCCAGTTGATCAGCGGCTGCAGGATTCCATGGGCATTGGTGGAAATATCGAGTGCCAGGACCGAAAGAATCAAAAGCAATCCGAGAATGAAGACGGGCGGCGCAACCTTGGCCATTAGCGCGCGGCTCACGCCCGGCTTCGCGTCGGATTTCGCCGTGGACTTGCCCACGGCTAGGCCGCCAGCGGTCACCGCCGCCCATATTGTGGCCAGCAGCCACTGCATCCATCCGTGATGATTCTCCCCGAGCCATTGGATAAATTGGGGCCCGTCCAGAGCGATGGCAAAAAGCGCGCTGAGACATAGCGCAGCCAACAGTAGCGAGCCCGCCAGCCTTCCCCACCACTCCCGCGCATCCTCGCTGAAATTGCGACCCACGAGGCCGATATGCAATGTCTGCATGAAAAGAAAAATCAGCACCACCACCGGAAAACCCCAAGAGACCACCTGCCATTCCAGACTCGGATTCTTCGACGTGTCCAGATAGTGGGCCACCCAATGCGCCACGCCCGCCAGCAGCAGCCCGCCCACGAATCCTGCGGGCCCGGCCCACAGAATCACCTTCAGTACCGGGAGTTTCCTGCGGCTCAGCGTCTCCGCGACGGCCTCGCCGACTCGCTCGAGTCTTCCTTTCGAGCCGCTGACCGTGGCCGTCACCAGTTCGCGCACGTATTCGCCACCGAGCCAGCCAAGAAACCAAAGGAGTACAAACGCTCCACCAGTCCACAAGCCGATCCTCGCCGAGCCTACTCCCACGAGCACCCACCAGCGGTACGTCGACCAGACCCAAGCCCACAGGATCCACAGTCCAGCCAGGATCGGAAACACCACCAGTCCGTCGATCCAGCCTCCGCTCGCTCCCACGCTGCGAATGTCCTCGTTCAGGCGCTTCTCCTGTGCCTGGCTCGAAAGGTTTGCCAGGGTCGTGCCCAGCGCCAGGCACATCAACAGGCCGCCAACCAGAGGGAATGGCCACACGCGATGGGAAATCCCCGCGATTTCCCAGAAATACAGAACGAACGGGCGTGGCAATAGCAGCACCGACAGCAACACCAGGACGAGGATCAGCTGATTGAGGATCAGGTTCCGCAGGTAGGCTCCGACAAACGCCCAGGTGTCGCCGCTCACCAGCCCCAGCTTCGGTGTCAGATAGTTGCTGTACTCACGCAGCCAGCGGATTTCGTGAGGTTCTTCCTTCCGGTGTTGTCGGGTGTCCACCGCCACGCCATCGCCGCTGGGCCGCGCCGTTTTCAGTGCCTCCACCACGCTCGGCAAACCTTTGCGCCGGATCCACGCTGTCAGCCAGGTGCCGATGTAGCCGCCACCCGATACCGTCGAAATGTAATCAACGATCGGCAACAGCCCGAGCTCTGCCAGTCCCTGAAGCACGCCCAGATTGAAGGTCGCGCTACGGATGCCCCCGCCCGAAAACGCCAGCCCCACGAACTGCTCTCGAAGCGCTTCAATGCTGCGCGGCGTGCGCGCATCCTCGAGCGCCTTGTCGCGATGATCTCGCGCGTGATTGATTTCTTGGTGCTCGATGTTCAGCACACGAGCGAACGGTACCGCGGGTTCTAGCTTGGCCATCGGCAGATCTCGTTGTGGGGTAACTACGTTATGAAGGAACGTGCGCGACACTAATACTGCGACATTGCCCTGTCAAGGCGGAAGTGTCTGATAGAAACCGCTCGCGCTGAACTTTCGCCCCTGCGTAGACGGCCTCCGTGCATCTGCCGCGCTGACGATCTGATACTATTCCCGCGACTTGCGTGCAGTACCTTCCCAGCGCGGAGAATATGACCGACCGCACTCCTGTTACGGCCGATAACTCCTCAAACGCGCTCGCGCGGTTCGGCATGTTCCTCGCGGACTGGGCGGAGCGTTGGTTTCCCGACGCATTTGTTTTCGCGCTTCTTGCTGTAATCATCGTATTCATCGCCGGACTTTATGCCGGCAGTTCGGCTCGAGACCTCGTCCGCGATTTCGGCGACGGCTTCTGGAACCTGATTCCATTCACGATGCAGATGGCCATCATCATCGTGGGCGGCTACGTGGTTGCCACTTCGCCGCCTGTTCACCGGCTGATTCGCTGGCTGGCGACTATCCCAAGATCGCCGCGCGGTGCGATTGCCTTCGTCGCGTTTTTCGCCATGGCCACCGCTCTCGTCAGTTGGGGTTTCAGCTTCGTATTCAGCGGCCTGCTGGTGCGCGAAGTGGTAAAGCAGGTGCGCAGTGTCGACTATCGTGCGATCGGCGCTGCGGGTTATCTTGGCACGGGAACGGTGTGGGCGCTGGGTCTCTCTTCATCCGCCGCGTTGCTGATGGCTACGCCTGCTTCGATTCCGGCGGCACTCCTGAAAATTAGCGGCGTGATTCCCTTGCGGCAGACCATTTTCACCTGGCAGAGCCTGACCGTCGCAGCCATTCTGATGGGCGCGTCGATCGTGGTAGCGTATTTTTCCGCGCCGAAATCCTCCGCGCGCACGGCCGAATCGTTCGGCGTCACCGACGACATTTCGATCCCGCCGCTCGAACCGCGGCGCACGCCCGGCGAGTGGCCTGAATACGCGCCGGCCCTCTCCATCGTGATCGGAATTCTTGGCCTCGCTTACTTCGCACAGATCATCGCTGCGCGTGGCCCGCTCGCTGCGCTGGACCTGAACACGTACAACTTCCTTTTCCTCATGGTTGGCCTGCTGCTCCACTGGCGCCCGCGCTCCTTCACGCGCGCCGTACGTGATTCCGTTCCCGCCACCGCCGGAGTATTGATCCAGTTCCCATTCTACGGTGGAATTTTCGGGATCATGACGCTTTCGCCCCTTTCGCGCGACCTCGCGTCATTTTTCGTCCGCGTTTCGACGCACAGTTGGTTTCCGGTTCTCGTCTCGATCTACTCGGGCATTCTCGGATTGTTCGTTCCGTCTGGCGGCAGCAAGTGGATCATCGAAGCGCCCTATGTCTTGCAGGCGGCGAACGACCTGCACGTGAATCTCGGCTGGGTCGTCCAGATCTACAACACCGCCGAGGCGCTGCCAAACCTGATCAACCCGTTTTGGATGCTGCCTCTGCTCGGGATCCTGAAAATCCGCGCGCGCGATCTCGCGGGCTACGGCGTTCTCTATCTGATCATCAACTCCGGGATGGTGCTGTTCTTTATGTGGTTCCTGTCGCGCACGTTTGTCTATCTGCCGCCCTCGATTTCACCGTAAGGATCTTTGTTTCATCACGCTGCATGCTTTTCCGACGATGCCTTGTCATGCCGGTTCCATCCGCTGTATCTATTTATCCACGCATGTGTCACTGTGGGGGGCGTGCCCGCCGCCAAATCCGCGATTCCAGAGGAATTACCGATCAGTCCGTTGAGCTTGGTGTGCCCATCCTGCAAGGCAAAACCGGGTCAAGACTGCGCGTCCACGTCGCGCGGTTTCGCATCTGTGCATCTTGCAAGAGTGCAGGCGGCTTCGTTGGCGACCCGGAAAAATACGCTCATGGGACGCCACTCGCAGCGCAAGCGATAGATCTCGTCCGCTGAACACATTCGCCGAAGTGCATTTTTTGCGTCGATTTCGTGGTAGTGGGTCAGTTTTAAACTGACCCACTACCGATTTCGTCGCTGGCTTGCCCGTACTAGTAACCCTATGCTAGTCTGAATTTTGGAGGTCTGCCATGGCCGATAACGTTGGTTCGAAGGTGAGCTTTTTTCTCGTAGGATTGGGAATCGGGGCGCTGGTTGGAATCCTGTTCGCTCCCAAATCCGGAGAAGAGACGCGCGAGTATCTCTCGTCGAAGGCCGAGGAAGGCCGGGACTACGCCCAGAAAAAGGCTCGTGAACTGCGCGAGCGCGCGGAGGACCTGATCGAGCGCAGCAAGGAAATCATGGCGCGCCAGAAGGAAGGCCTCTCCGCCGCTGTGGAGTCTGGCAAGGAAGCCTACAAGCGGGAAGCCAAGCTGTCCTAACGTTTCGCCGTAACCACGGGGAGTTCGCGCATGTCGGGATGGCTGGAAGTCTTCATCGTTGTCGCCACGATTGCCATCGTGATTCAGATGGCAATTTTGCTGGCCATGTTTCTGCAGTTGCGACAGGCGATCGGCACGTTCACTCGCATCGCCCAGCAGCTCCAAGCGCGCATGGATCCCATCCTGCTGCGCACCAATCGCATTCTGGAAGATTCCGAGGAGCGCCTCGCCAGCATCATGGGAGACGGCGCGGAAATCGCGCGCATCGCGCGAGGACAAGCCCAGAAAGTCGATCGCGTCTTCACGGATATGGTCGAGCGGCTGCGCATCCAAGTGGTTCGCGCGGACCATATTCTGACCGGTGCGCTCGAAGTGATCGAAGAAACCGGCTCGACCTTCCGCTCGAAAGTCTGGCGGCCCGTGCACCAAGCGTCCGCGGTGCTCAAAGGCATCAAGGCGGGGCTTGAGTTCATCCGCAGCGGCCGCCGCCTGAAACTTCCGACGCAGCCACGCAGGACGAAGAACTCTTCATCTAAAGCCGAAGGGTTTTTCAGACTCCATCTAGAAATCTAGACGATCCAGCCGCCGCCGAGGACTTTCTCGTCCGCGTAGAAGACCGCGGCTTGGCCGGGCGTGATGGCGCGCTGCGGATCGCGGAACGTGACGCGAGCGGTTGTCCGCGTCAGCGGCGCGATTTCCGCTTCGGCCGGTTCGTGGCGATTGCGGATGCGAACGCGGGCGTGGACTGGAGCATCCGGCGATTCGAACGGAATCCAGTTGATGTCACGGACTTCGCAGATGGAGCTGCGAAGTTCGGCATCATCTCCGACCACCAGTTGATTTTTATCGCGATCCAGCGCTACCACGTAAACGGGGCGGCCGACTGAAATTCCGAGTCCGCTTCGCTGGCCGACCGTGTAATTGTGCAAACCGTTATGGCGGCCGATGACTTCGCCCGAAGTCGCGACGATTTCGCCCGATTCACCAAGCTTCATGGCGCTTCCCTCGATTCCTTGCGCGGTTCCCTGCTCCTTCAGATAGCTTTCAATGAAGCGGACGTAGCTGCCTGAGGGCACGAAGCAAATTTCCTGGCTCTCCGGCTTTTCGGCCACGGGCACCGCGAGGCGGCGCGCGACCGACCGGACCTCCTGCTTTTTCATTTCGCCGAGCGGAAACTCGGCACGCGCGAGCTGGTCCTGCGAGAGACCGAAAAGGAAATAGGTCTGGTCTTTGGTCTCGTCGACCGCCCGCAGAAGTTCGTAGCGATTCGTCTCGGCATTGAAACGCACACGCGCGTAATGGCCCGTGGCGATCTTGTCGGCGCCGATCTGGCGCGCGGTGGCCAGGAGCTGCTCGAACTTCACGTCGTTGTTGCAGCGCGTGCACGGAATCGGCGTGCGACCGTTGAGATAGTCCTCGACAAATGGGCGCACCACCGTCTGCTCGAACTGGCGCTCGAAATTGATGACGTAGAAAGGGATGCTCAGGTGCTCGGCCACGCGGCGCGCGTCGTAGACGTCGTCGAGCGAGCAGCAGCGGTGCTGGCGGGGACCGTCCCCCTGTAACTCCGGCAGGCGGCGCTGATTCCACAGCTGCATCGTGAGGCCAACGATCGACTGCCCGCGCTCGTGCAGGATCGCGGCAACCGTCGAGCTATCGACACCGCCGGACATTGCAACGGCGATGGTGCCCGTTGTTGGCGCCTCCTCTACCTCAGGGGCTAAAGCCCCGACCTCACTGGAAACGGACATGTCGGAGCTAAAGCTCCGCTCACCTAGACTCCTCTCGAGGTTGACAGCACTAGTTGCCGGGGACGCCGAGGTCGGCGCAACCGCCGGTGCGCTCATTTTTTCGAGTTGGTCGAAGGTCGGCATCGGATTTTTCTACCGTGCGGAAGTGGAGACAACTGTTTCCTGTTCGCGTGGCGAAAGAGCGCGAATGCGCGCGACGACTGCGGGCACGATCTCGATGGCGCGATCGACGTCCGCAGAAGTGCTGGGGCGGCCGAAACTGAAGCGCAGGCTGGAGCGCGCATCGTCGTGCGAAAGGCCAGCAGCTAGCAGCACGTGCGAGGGCTCGGTCGATCCCGACGAGCAGGCCGCACCCGTGGAGCAGGCGAGTCCCTGCAGATCGAGAGCGATCAGCAAAGCTTCTCCGCCCGCGCCTGGAAATGAGAGATTCGAAGTGTTGGGAACGCGACGGGCGCGGTTGCCGTTGACCCGCACGTTTGGTATTCGATCGAGGAGCGTGTTTTCAAGGCAGTCGCGCAGCGCGGCCAGGCGCGCATCCGTCTTCGAGCAGCAATTTTCGTGCAAGCTCAGCAGCTTTCCCGATTCCAACGATCCCGGGAACGTTTTCCGTGCCCGCGCGACGATCGCGCTCAGCGTGGCCGCCCCAGGCGCGCGGTGAAATCTGGCGGCCGCGCGAACGTAGAGAGCGCCGATGCCCTTGGGGCCGCAAAACTTGTGCGCGGAAATCGAGAGCAAATCGATGCCAAGCTTCTTGACGTCGAGTGGGACTTTTCCCGCGGACTGAACGGCATCGCAGTGAAAGCAAATTCCGGCCTCGGCGGCAATGGCAGCGATTCCTTCGATCGGCTGGATCGTGCCGAGTTCGTTGTTCGCATGCATCACGGTGATCAAAACTGTTTCCGGCCGGATGGCACGGCGAATTTCCTCGGGATCGACTATGCCCTGCGACTCGGTTCCCTTACGCACGGGCACGATGGTAATTTCGACGCCCTGGCGCGCCAGATCTTCGCAGCTGTGCAGGATCGCGTGATGCTCGATCGAAGTGGTGATCACGTGCTTGCGCGGCTTCGTCGACGCGGCGACGGCGCCAAAGAGCGCGAGGTTATCGGCCTCGGTGCCGCCGCTGGTGAAAACGATTTCGTTGAGCGACGCTCCGATCAGGGCGGCGACGGAATCGCGCGCGGCGTCGACCGCCGCGCGGGCGAGCTGCCCCGGCGTGTGGACGGAGCCGGCGTTGCCGAAATTTGCGCCGAGGAACGGGAGCATCGCGTCGAGAACCGCCGGATCGACGGGCGTAGTGGCGTTGTAATCGAGATAGACGCGGCTCGGCGACGGCGCCGGAATCGCGCTTAACTCAGCCGGGCTTTTGTGTCGATTAGAATCCATCCCGATCCCTTGTTTTCAATATCTTACGGTGATTTCTATTCGGCACGTGTGTCGAATAGAATTTAACTATGCTGCCACGGTTACTACGACCGTAGCGCGAGCGAGTACACCTCACTGCCAATGCACACTCCGTCAGGCCGATGTTCTGGCCGCAAATAGGCTAGCAGGACGACGAGAGAAATCAAGGACGGAGTGGTGTGGACATTTTTGGCGTGCGCCCAACAGCGGGAAAAGCGCCCGCCTGAAGGCGGCCGCTACGAATTCAACCTCGGTCGAGAACCACGATTTATCCACTCCATCGTAGCGTGAGATCGGTTCCTCTACAGGTCGAAGACTTTTTCGGCGTTGGTTTGGTAGAACTTTTTCTTGGCGGCGGGATTTATGGGAAGCGTGTCGGTTACTTTGACTTCTTCGGGGACGAATTGGTAAGGGTAATCCATGGCGTAGAGGACGCGGTCGATGCCGAGCACCTGCTGGCAATACAGAATCGGAGGTTGCCAGGCCATGCCGCTGATAGTGATCCAGACGTTTTCGCGCAAGTAGTCGCTGAGATTCGGTTTCTTCAGTTTTTTGACGTTGGGGTAGCGATTCGACGCCACGTTGGCGCGGTGAAAGAAATCGAGACGAAAGAACCAGAACGGCAGGCCTTCGCCGAGGTGCCCGACAACCATACGCAGTTTCGGGAAGCGATCAAAGACACCACTGACAATGATGCGTAGCAGGTGCAGGCTGGTTTCGACCGCGAAGCCATAGATGGCGCCTTCCAGCCCGCGTTCGGCGAACGGCGCGTACATGCGAGGCGACGGCGTGGCGGGATGAAGATACAGCGGGACGTCGAGCGATTCGGCGGCAGCGAAGATGTCCCAGAATTTCGAATCGTCCAGATACTCGCCTTTCGTATGGGAATTGATTATGGCGCCCTTGAGCCCGAGTTTGCGGACGGCGCGTTCGAGTTCTTTTGCGGCGGCTTGGGGATTTTGCGGCGACACAGCAGCGAGACCCGAAAAGCGGTCGGGATGCTTTTGTATCGCGGCTGCCAGCTGATCGTTAAGTGAGACGGCCCACGCCGCAGCTTCGTCTGGCTCGAAAAGCTGGACGCCGGGATTTGTGAGCGAGAGGATTTGGCGCGTGATACCGGTTGCGTCCATGTCGCGGAGGCGAGCGTCGCCGATGTCCTTCAGTCGCGCGGCGATGGCCTGCGCGCGTGGCGATGGGCCGAGGAAATAGCTCCACTGGTCTTTGAAGCCGAGGTCTTGTACGTCGCCGCGGTCCAGCATTTTCCGCCATTCGCGCAGGAGCTCGGCGGGTGCAAAGGCTTCTTCGGCGGCGATGCGCAGGTATCTCTGTTTTTTCGTAGCTGGCAATTTCGATTTTTTAGGAGTCACGTTAGAGGCTCTCTAGATTACCTGCAGGATGTTGGCGCTACGGGCGGTCATTCCGGGAGGCCCATGGCTTTGGCGTAGGCTTTTCTTATTTCGGGGGGTTGGCCAGCCTGGAAGACGTAGTCGGTTAGTTGGCCGGTGCGGAGCGGGTGCTTGGCCATTTCTTCGAGCGATTCGCCTTCGATCAGGTTCTTGCGGTCGGCCACCGGAAGAGCGATGCAGCGATTTTCTTCGGGGTCGCGGATGGTGGCTTTGGGATCCTCGCCGCGGGCGATGGCTTCGATGTCTTTCAGGAATTGATTGCGGAGCATGATGATGCCTTCGTCGCTGCGGCCGAGGTGTTCGTTGCGGCGATCGGGAATGATTCCCTGCCCGACCCAGGCGACAAAATCCTGGTTCATGACGTGACTTGAGATCCAGGCGGCCGGATTCGGCGTCGAGCACCGGACCGCGCCAGGCGGGTATAGATTCCTGCACGTACGGCTCGCGATCTCTCGGCACGCGGCTGAAGCTCCAGGTGACGCTGAGCGTGTTTTCATCATCGATGGGAACGCGCCATTCGAAATGGTCGCCGGTGAACAGGGCGTTCGGCCAGAGGCAGACGCGGCCCACCTTCCACATCGGATCGTTCTCATTCATACCTTCGCGAATGCGACGATAGACGATTCCGTAATCGAATTCTTCGAAAGCCAGCTTTAGATGACGTGGAGAATATGGGCCGCCTTTGTCTTTCAGACGGACGCTCCAGTTCATGTGCATCCACTCGAAATGCAACGGGTCGACGGAATTTTCCTGGCACTGCAGCCAGTTGCAGGGCACGTCGGCGAAGACGATCTGCACGAAGCCGTTCTTCCAGATGAAGGGCTCCCAATTGGGCACGAGGGGCGCGGGCTGGGGGCCTAGATACGCCCAAATCAGACCGCCGCGCGTCTCGACGGGATACGCCGGTGATGCGAATCTTGTCCTTGAAGCGTGCTTCGGGTTGCGCGACGTCTTCGTAGGGCTGTTCCAGGCAGCGGCCATCGCGATCGAAAAGCCATCCGTGATAATTGCAGCGCAGGCCGGTTTGTTCGACGAAGCCGTAGGACATGTCCGCGCAGCGATGCGGGCAGTGGCGGCCGACGAGGCCGAGGTTGCCGGACATATCTTTATAGAGGGTGAGATCTTCACCGAGCAGGCGGACGGGCTTGATGGTTTGCGATTCGAATTCGCTGACCGCGGCGATGGGCATCCAGTAGCGGCGGAGGAGATTGCCCATTTGAGTTGATGGGCCGACGCTGGTGAGGAGTTTGTTCTTGGCGGCGTCGAGCATAGTGGTTGGGCGAGATTCTAGCGCAGGAGAGGGCGGGAGTGAAATGGGGTCGTGCTCAACCCGCGGGGCGTTGAGAGGACCCTATGCGACGGGCGATAAGAGAGATCCTTCGACTGCGCATCCCGACGTTCCGCAAGAGCGGGACTAAGATGCAAGCCGGGATGGTCCGCTCGGGATGACGATCGTGGGGGCACATGAAACATTCTGGGTGCGAAGAGCGTATCTTGTTGCAAGAGAGGTGAGCAATGGACCAACCGACGCGTCCGATGACGCCCAGGCATAACTCGTTTGTAGGGCCGATCATTTTGATCGTGATTGGCGCGATGCTGCTGATGTTCAAGATGTATCCGGGATTTCAATCCCTGGTGGGTGATCTGGCGATACTGGCCGCTGATTCTCATCCTGATTGGACTGGGAAAAATCTGGGACAGCTATTACTGGCGGCATCACCAGGGCGAGGGAAGTTCGCCGGCAATTTCGGGCACCGGGATTGCGTGGATTTTGCTCTTGGTGTTTTTCCTGACGATGGGTTGGCATCGCGGCGGATGGCGCAATTACAACGATGACAGCTGGGACCGCGGCTGGGGCTGGCACGGACACGCGCTGGCGGATGAAGCGCACGACACGCAGGCGGTCGAATTGCAGGGCGCGAAAAATGTGGATGTCGATTTGAACATGCCAGCGGGAAACCTAACCGTTGCAGGAGGGTCAAGCCGGTTGATGGATGCGGAATTTCGCTACGACCGGCGCGAGGAGAAACCTCACGTCGACTACTCCGTATCGGGCGATCACGGACAACTTCACGTGGCAGACGACGAACACGGCGACCACACGCACTGGGGTCATGACGATACGGATTGGAACCTTCGTGTGGCGAACAACCTGCCGCTCGGATTTCACGTGGAAATGGGAGCGGGACAAGCCACGCTACGGCTGAATGGCGTTCAGGTGAAGGATCTGGACGTGCATATGGGCGCGGGGCAGCTCGATCTGGATCTGACAGGGCCGCGCACAACGAATGTAACCGGGACGATTGAAGGCGGCGTGGGGCAGGCGACGATCCGGTTGCCGAAAGATGTGGGCGTCCACGTGGAAGCGACTGGCGGAATCGGATCGGTGGAGCCGCACGGTCTACATAAGGAAGACGGGGGGTATGTGAATGATTCCTATGGCAAGACGCCCACCAGCATAGATTTGACCGTGCATGGCGGCATTGGAGAGATCCAACTGCTCCAGGAATAGGGCGGCGGGCTTGTGATTGAAGCTGATGGATCGAGTTACCTCAAGAATCTTCGTAGGGCGCAGCTAGCAGCGCCCCTACATCGGACGAGGTGAATGGTTGTGGCTTTGCCAAGGTTTGGGGCTGGGCACAGCATGCTGTGCCCCTACGGAGCCCGTGCCTGCGTGCGATATACGACAATACCGAGTTACTGTATCGCGCCAAGGTGCCACGGATGGCTTTGACAGATGCACGGGCGTCCGTTAGCGTCGGACTATCAGTTACCGGGCGCGAGTTAGAAGTAGGCGCGCCCCCGGCAATCATAGTCACGCATAGGAGCAAGACTTGGCGCGACCCATCGTTACGCTGACTACGGACTACGGCACGAACGACCACCTGGTCGGCGTGATGAAGGGCGTGATCCTGAGCATCAATCCCGAAGTGAATATCGTGGATATTACGCACAGCGTGCTGCCGCATGACTTGCTCGACGGCGCGCTGGCGATTGGGCAGGCCTATAAGTATTTTCCGCCCAAGACGGTGCACGTGGTGGTGGTCGATCCCGGGGTGGGAACGGCGCGGCGGCCGATACTGGTGGCGAGCGACACGCATTATTTCGTGGCGCCGGACAACGGGGTGCTTTCCAGCGTGTACGACCAGACGGAGGCCCTTTACGTTTGGAATATCATTTCCGAGCATTATTTCCGGCAGCCGGTGAGCAACACGTTTCATGGGCGGGATATTTTTGCGCCGGTGGCGGCCTGGCTCACGAAATCATGGCAATCTGGGGCGTTCGGCGAACCGATCGAGGATTTCGTGCGCTTTGCGCTGCCGCGGCCGAAGACGAACGGGAATGTGGTGAAAGGCGTCGTACTGAAAGTCGATCAGTTCGGAAATTTGATCACGAATTTGCGGGCCGAGGACGTGCCGGCGTTTACGGCCGAAGGCGGCAAGTTTACGATCAAGGTTGGGAATGCAACGATGAACAAGCTGGTTCCCACTTTCGCGAGCGGGTCGAATGGCGAGCCGATTGGGTTGATCGGGTCGAGCGGGTATCTCGAGATTTCCGTAAATAAGGCGAATGCATCGAAGTCGCTGGCGCTGGGGCGCGGCGCTGAAGTTACCGTCGAAGTCGGGTAGTTCTCTCCTCATTTCCTGCCGGGTTTATCGGGTTAGAGAAGCCACCAACAAGAATGAGCGCGTGCGGGGGTCCATCCAGTCGCGCAGCGCGTCTGCCCAGGAGATTGAATGCGAGGACGGCGACCATTATCGCGAGCGCAGGGAAAATTACCAGATGCGGCGCGTCGAAAAGATGGCTGCGGCGCGTCGTTGAGCATGGCGCCCCAGCTGGCCATGGGCGCGAGGACGCCTACGCCGAGGAAACTCAGCGTGGATTCGGCGAGAATGGCGCCGGCCATGCCGATGGTCGCCTGCACCAGCACGGGCTGCAGAATATTTGGCAGCAGATGGCGGATCAGAATGCGCGCGGGCGACGCGCCGAGAGATCGCGCCGCCAGCACGTATTCCATTTCCTTGGCCTGCAGGATTTGCGCGCGGGCCAGACGCGCGTATCCCGGCCCAACCGGTGACGATCAGCGCGAGAATCACTTTGCCGATGCCCGGGCCCAGAAATGCCGCGAAAGCGATGGCCAGAAGAATGCCGGGAAACGAAAGAAATGCGTTGATGAAGACGATGTTTACGACGCGGTCGAACCAGCCGCCGGAGTAACCCGCGAGCGCGCCGATCGCCAGCCCCACGATCCCCGCGCCGATCACCACGCTGATGCCGACGAGCATCGAGACGCGCGCGCCGTAGAGGACGCGGGAGAAAATGTCGCGGCCGAGTTCGTCCGTGCCCATCCAGTGGCAGCGCTCGGACCGGCGAGGCGCGCGGGAAGATTTTGCGCGGTGGGATCGGCGGGCGCGATCCATGGCGCGGCCAGCGCGCAGAACGACGAGCAGAAGCGTGAGAGCAAGGCCCCGACGCGGCCGGCGTCGCTGCTGCGGAGAAAATCGCGCAGGCTTCAGCGGGCTCTCATTCGAAACGCACCCTCGGATCGACCAGAGCGTACACGAGGTCCGTCAGGAGATTCACGAGCACGTAGGAAACGGCGATCAGCAGAATGCAGCCCTGCAGCAGAGGATAATCGCGCGCGCCGATCGCCTGCACGGCCAGGCGGCCGATGCCCGGCCAGGAGAAAATCGTTTCGGTGACGATGGCGCCGGCCAGCAGCGTGCCGAATTGCAAGCCGAGGATCGTGAGGATCGGGATCAGCGCGTTGCGAAACGCGTGGCGGAAGAGCACGGCCGACTCGGCGAAGCCCTTTGGCGCGAGCGGTGCGGACGTAGTCGCTGGAGAGCTCTTCGATCACGGAAGTTGCGCACCATGCGCGTGAGGATCGCGGCCAGCGCGGCGCCGAGCGTGATGGCCGGCAGGATCAGATGCGACAGGCCGCCGCGGCCGGAAACCGGCAGCCAGCCAAGAATCACGGAAAAAACCAAAATCAGCACGGGCCCGAGCGCGAAATTCGGGACGGAAAGGCCGAGCAGCGTGAAGACGCCCACGGCATGATCGGCCGGCGTGCCGCGGCTGCTCCGCGGCGAGCAATGCCGGCGGGAATTCCGATCAGCGGCGCAAACGAGCAGCGCGACGAACGCCAGCTCGAGCGTCGCGGGATAGTGCGAGAGAACTACGCTGCGTGACGGGCTGCTGAAATCGGAACGACTCGCCGAGATCTCCGTGAAAGATGCCCGCCAGGTAATGGCGATACTGCACGGCACAGGCATGTCCAGCCCAAGGTATGGCGCATCTGCTGCAGATCTTCGGCGCGCGCGCCCTTCCCCGAGCATTTGCTGCACGGGATCGCCGGGGACGATGTGCGCGAGCAGGAAGACCATCGTGACGATGAGCCACAGAGCGGGAAGAGCGAGCAGAATCGCGCAGAACGATGTAGCGGATCATTTGCGCCGGCTTCTCTTGCGTCGGTACCTGCGGGCATCGAGCTTTTCGCGCGGCGGCTCCGGCGGCGTGGGAGCTTCGGCGGTTGCGCTTACCGTCTCGCGGCGAGCCTCGCGGCGCTGCGGCTGGCGGCGGAATCGCCTTGATCTTCACGCGCGAGACGCGGCGACGGTCCATTTCCATTACGGTGAAGCGGTAGCCATCCGCTTCAAAGCTTTCGCCGCCGCGCGGAATAAATCCGAGCCGGCTCAGGACGAATCCGCCGATCGTTTCATACGATGGAGTCGTCGGGGAGCGCGATGTTGTACTGCGTCTCGAGGTCGCGGACTTTGATGCCCGCGTCGAAAATCATGCCGCCGTCCGGCAGACGATGAGCGGGCGCTCGACGACGTCGAACTCGTCGTGAATCTCGCCGACCATTTGCTCGAGGATGTCTTCGAGCGTCACCAGGCCCAGGATGCTGCCGAATTCGTCCACGACCATGGCGAGGCCGGTGCGCCGCGAGCGAAATTCGACCAGCAGTTCGCTGGCGGGCTTGCGTCTCGGGAACGATCAGTACCTCGCGGAGACATCTTGCAGATGGAAATCGCGCGGCGCGATGCTCGCCTCGCGCGGCGTGCGCGGTCGATGAGGATCCAGATCACGTCCTTGATGTGCACGAAACCGAGAATGTGGTCGAGCGAGCCGTCGTAGACGGGAAGGCGCGAGCGCTGGGTCGTGGCGAACATCGCATCGTGTCTTCCAGGCTGGCTCGACGGGCAGCGCGTGCATGTCCGGGCGCGGAACCATCAGCTCGCGGACCTGCACCTGGCCCAGCTCCATGGCGTTCTGGATGAAGCTCTCTTCGCTGCGGGAAGCAGGCCGCGATCGCGCGCCTGCTGGATCATCACCTGCAGCTCTTCGGCGGAGCGCACCATGGTGTGGCTGTGGGGCGCGACGACGCCGAGCGCGCGCGACGATTTTCTCGGCGACACCGTCGAGCAGATCGATCGCCCAGCGAAACGTGTTCAGGAACCAATGGAACGGCCGCGCGATGAGCAGCGCGACGCGCTCGGCGCGCGCAAGGCTGAGACTCTTGGGAACGAGTTCGCCGAAGACCACCTGCAGGACCGTGAGAAGGCCGAAGACGACCACGAGCGCGACGCCGTGAGCAACGATGGGCGCCCAAGGGCGCGCGAATCTGCTCGACGAATGGGGCGGACGATCGCGGCAAGCGTGATTTCGCCGAGATAGCCGAGCGAGAGGCTGGCGATGGTGATTCCCGACCTGCACGCCGGAAACGACGCGGCTGAGATCGCCGATCAGATGTTCGACGATTTTGGCGCGGGGATCGCCCTTTTCGACCAGCTGGCGGACGCGCGAGAGCCTGCACGGCGACGAGCGAGAATTCGGCGGCGGAGAAAAACGCGTTCATGCTGATCAGGAAAACGATGCCGAAGACGTGCAGCGCGCTCATCGCCCCAAGTCCGTCGATTCCGTCACGGCCGTACGCTCGCCATGTACGTCGATTCTAACAAGACGGGCTGGGCTGCGGGAGAAATCCGGCACGCGGTTTTCTAAGTATCGCGCACTCGCTGCCAGCAGTGCGCGGCGAACGCCACAACGAAGAGGGATTCTTCGACTGCGGATCGACAGACTTCGTACGACCCTCCGCTCAGAGTGACGGTGAGAATTAGGCGGCCCCCATTCAGAATGAGACCTCCTCCATATTCGAAAGACAAATGCTAGCGCTGCGAAACCTTCCCTGCCGCTACGCGGGCGTTGAATTCGGCGGATTTTCCGCGCGGGATGGTGAGCGATGTCCAG
The DNA here is from genome assembly GCA_963800535.1 of uncultured Acidobacteriota bacterium. Taxonomy (GTDB): domain Bacteria; phylum Acidobacteriota; class Terriglobia; order Acidiferrales; family UBA7541; genus Palsa-295. The sequence continues at coordinate 58,056 of CAWDBK010000002.1, read as the reverse complement.
CGGCTCGCAGGCCAGATGCTTGGCGATGAAAACGATTTGGCCGACGTGGTAGGCATCGTGCGCGACCTTGCGGTGGATCGGCCTGCAGCACGGAATGCGCTTCGCCGCGGATGCGAATCGTACGGCGCGAGGTCGGCTTCGGTCAGCGCCGCCAGCGAATCGAAGACAGACGTTCCAGCCCGCTTCCCATAGGGCCATCAGTTCGGCGCGCGTTTGGGGCGGAGCTTCGAATTCCGCGTCGCGATTACGCGTGGGTTTTTCACCGTCGGTGGTCAGGAAATCGGTCCAGCGGGAGACCATGTTGCCGGCAAGGTGCTTTACGATGATGGCGATGGAGTTGGATTCGCGATCGAGCGCGGTGGTCAGATCCGCATCCGATGCCTGGGCTATGGCTCGCTCGGCCAGTTGTTTGTAATACCGCAGAAGAGATACCGAATCTTTTAGGTAGGAAGCGGTGAATTCGAGGGCCATGCCGCGATTTTGCATCGGCCGGGCAAGGCGAGCAAGCGGCGGCACGGATGGATTCGGCATTGTTGCGATTCTGGGACGTGCGCTAGAATGGCTGCGCGCGGCCGATAGCGGCATTCCCGATCGACAGCACAGGCGAAATGAGCTCCGCTACAAACAAAGCGGCTGAGCCACAGCGCAAGGGCGACTTCGAAAAATCGCTCGCGCGGCTGGAAGAAGTCGTGAAGCGGCTGGAAAGCACCGACTTTCGCTCGACGAGGCCATGAAGCTTTTCGAAGAAGGCGTGAAACTCTCGCGCGAATGCCAGAAGCAGCTCGAAGAGGCCGAAGGACGCGTGGAAATCCTGCTGAAGAAAGCGGACGGCAAGATCGCTGCGGAGCCGTTCGAAGCCGAAGATGAATCTTCCTAGTGCCGCAACCGCCTTGTTCGTCTCCCTCTCAGATCCAGCCTCGCAAGTGACTTACGCATGAAGCTTCCCGATTTTTTCGAGGCGGACTCGAAGCGGCCATCGACGCTGCGCTGGAGCGACTTCTTCCGCCCGAAAGCACGCGCGCCCGTCTTCCATCCACCGCGCCATGCGCTACAGCGTGTTCGCCGGCGGCAAACGGATCCGTCCGATTCTTTGCCTCGAAGCCGCGCGCATATTTTCACGCCGATACTCGATAGCGCCGTGCAAGTCGGGTTGCGCGCTCGAATTCATTCACACGTACTCGCTGATCCATGACGATCTGCCGGCGCTCGATAACGACGATCTGCGGCGCGGCAAACCCACCAACCACAAAGTATTCGGCGAGGCCATCGCGATCCTGGCCGGCGACGCGCTGCTCACGCTCGCTTTTCAGACGCTGGCGACCGCGCCGATCGAGCCAGCGCGCCGCGTTGCAAGTGATCGCGGAAATCGCGCAGCGGCCGGGACCGTCAACGGCATGGTCGGCGGCCAAGTGGCGGATATCGAGGCGGAGGCAAGCCGGTGGACGGCGCGAGCCTTGAATACATCCACCGCTCGAAGACAGCGGCGCTGATTCGCGCGTCGATTGTCGCGGGCGCGATTGCCGGCGGCGCGGCGGCGGAAGACGTCGACCGCTTGCGCAGCTTCGGCGAAAACATCGGCTGGGCGTTTCAGGTGGTCGACGACATTCTCGATGTGGAAGAATCTTCCGCGGCGCTCGGCAAAACCGCCGGGAAAGACCAGGCGCAACAGAAGGCCACCTATCCCGGCGCTTTACGGACTCGAGAAATCGCGCGCGATTGCCGCCGAGCTTGAAGCCAAGGCGCTCGCGCGAACTTGATGGCTATGGCGAGCGTGCCGCGCGTCTGCGCCAAGCTCGCCGAATTCCTGGTCGCGCGGCGGTCGTGACGCTCGCCGTTGCCGCCATTGCACGATGAACAGCGAAACCGCCACGCTTCGCACCGAAGCGCCCGAAAAAGACCGGCAAGCACGGCAAAGCGCGCCTCGATGTCCTGCTGGTCGAGCGCGGCCTCGCGCCTTCGCGCGAACGCGCGCAAGCGCTGCTGCTGGCCGGGCAAATTCGCGTCAATGGCGCAAAGCGGATAAAGCCGGCGACGCAAGTTGCGACCGACGCCCACATCGAAATCGCCGGCGAGACGCTGCGCTACGCGAGCCGCGGCGGGCTGAAGCTCGAAGGCGCGCTGGAGGATTTCGGCGTCAGTCCGCGCAGAACAAAGTCTGCCTGGATGTCGGCAGCTCGACCGGCGGATTCACCGATTGCCTGCTGCAGAACGGCGCGCGCAAAGTGTACGCGGTCGACGTGACCATCGATCAGCTCGATTGGAAACTGCGGCAGGATTCGAGGGTCGTCACGATCGAGAAGAACGCGCGATATCTGCAGCCCGGAGATATCGGCGAGCCGGTCGGATTGTCGTGACCATGGACGTGTCGTTCATCTCCGTCACGCAAGTTCTTCCGGCGATCGTTCCGCATGGCAGCGGCCGGCGCCGATTTCCTGATTCTCATCAAGCCGCAATTTGAGCTGGAAAAGCGCGACGTGGGCAAAGGCGGAATCGTGCGCGACGCTGCGCTCCACCAGAAGGCCATCGACACGCGTGACGCAGCCGCCGCGGTCGAACTGGGCCTGGAAATCTGGGCGTGCAGCCGAGCCGACTTGCCGGGCGCGGAAGGAAACCAGGAATTTTTTCTCCACGCGCGCCGCCGCGAGTAGAATAAAATGCAGCTTCCGAACAAAATGATTCGCTCCGCCGGCATCGTCTGCAAACCTATCAAGGAGATGGTGTGCGTCCGTGGTCCCGCCGCTGATCGCCTGGCTGCGCGAGCGCAACATCGATGTCTTCGTCGACGAGGAAACGCAGGCGTGCATCGATCCCGGCGTGCCGTGCCTGCGCGCGAAGAGCTTGCCGAGCAAAGTCGATCTGCTGATTGTTCTCGGCGGCGACGGCACGCTGCTTTCCGCCGCGCGCGCGCTGGGCGGCCACAAAGTGCCCGATTCTCGCCGTGAATCTCGGCGGCCTGGGATTTCTCACCAGCGTCACTCTCGACGAGCTGTATCCCGCTGCTCGAGCAGGTTCTCGCCGGCAAGCATCGCACCAGCGAACGCATGATGCTCGACGCGCGAGATTCTGCGCGACGGACAAGCGACCGAGCGTCAGTGCGCGCTGAACGACGCCGTGATCAACAAAGCCGCGCTCGCGCGCATGCTCGATTTCGACGTGTACGTGGACGGCGATCACGTGGGCCGCTATCGCGCCGATGGCCTGATCGTCGCCACGCCGACTGGCTCGACTGCCTATTCGCTCGCCGCGGGCGGACCGATCGTCGATCCCGATCTGGACGCGTTCGTGATCACGCCGATCTGCCCGCACATGCTGACGAACCGGCCGCTGTGATTCCAGACACGGCGCGCATCGAACTCGATTTCGCCGCGGCGGAAGAGCCGGTGTATCTCACGCTCGACGGCCAGATCGGATTTCAGCTGCAGCCGAAGGACCGCGTGGCGATCACGCAATCGGCGAACCGGGTGGCTGTTGGTGCGGCCGCCGCAGAAAACCTATTTCGAAGTGCTGCGCAGCAAATTGCGGTGGGGCGAACGCTGAGCAGTACCGGCGTAGACGACTTGCGATTCTCGAAGCGTATCACGTGCCGCGAACTCTCGATCGGCTCAGTTCACTTTCAGCACGACCAGCGTGCGGTCGTCCGCGGGATGCTTCCCGCCGGAAAAGCGTCCGCCTCTTCGAGAATTTGGTCGGCGATGCCATCGGCCGGCAGATGCGTGCTTTCGCTGACTGATCTTTGCATCACGCCCGGCGCTGCCCAAAAAATTCGCCGTCCGGGCTCTGCGCGTCGCCGATTCCGTCGGAATAAAACACGACAATGTCGCCGGGATCGAGAATGAAGCTCCGCTCGTCGTACGTCGCCTCCTCGAAAATTCCCAGCGGAAATCCCGCGAGCGGAATTTTTTCGCAGCGCTCCGCCATGGTAAAGCAGCGGCTGCTCCTGGCCGGCATTGGCGATCCGCAAGCCGGCGCCGCCGGCGATTCCATGTGGCGAAGCAGAGCGTCATGAAGCGCCCTTCGATCAGCCGCTCGCCGAGAAATCCATTGATGGCGCGCAGCATGTTCGCGGGCCGCGGCTTTTGCGAGCCCAGGCTGCGCAGCGTGCCGACTGCGACCGCGCCGTAAAGAGCCGCCGCGCTTCCCTTCCCGCTCACGTCGCCCAGCGCGATGCCCAGCTCCTGCGGGCCGTAGCGCAGAAAGTCGTAGAGGTCGCCGCTCAACTCGCGCGACGAAACGACGCGCGCGGCGATATCGAGGCCGAATTCCGGTCCGGGCAATCTGCGGCAGCAGCGCGCCCTGAATTCGCCGCGCGGCGTTCAGGTCGCGCTCCATGCGGCTTTCGTCGCGCGCCACCTGCTCGTAGAGGCGCGCGTTTTCGATCGAAACCGCCAGATGCGCCGCAAGAATCGAAAGCACCTGCACGTGGTCGGGCGTGAAATAATTCAGCTGCGGGCTTTCCAGGTCCATCACGCCGACCACGCGGTTCTTGTAAATCATCGGCACGGCCAGCTCGGAGCGCGTCTCGGGATTGACCATGCGATAGCGCGGATCGAGCGCCACGTCCGGCACCACCACGGGCCGGCGCAGCTGACGCCGCCGCGCCGATAATTCCTTCGTGCGTCGGGCACCGCGGATTTTTCCTGCACGCGCTGGCCGAATTTCACGGTCACGCGGTGGCGAAAGACGCCGCCGCTTCGTCGTACAGCAGAATGCTGAAAATCTGGTAATCGATCAGGCGCTTGGTCAGCTCCGCGGCGCGGCGCAGGACTTCTTCCACTTGCAGCGTGGAGTTGGCTTCGCGGCCGATCTCGTTCAGCAGCAGCAGCGTTTCCGCTTGTTTTTGCGCGCTCTCGAAAAGCCGGGCGTTCTCAACGGCGGTGCCGATGCGGCTGGCGACCAGCGTCAGAATGTTCTGCTGCGACGGGCGTGAAATAATCGAGCTCGCGGCTTTCGATGTCCATCACGCCGATCACGCGCCCGCGAACGATCAGCGGCACCGCCAGCTCCGATCGCACCGCTTCGACGGCGGGCAGGTAACGCGGATCCTTCAGCACGTCGCCGACGCGAATCGGCCTGGCCCGTTGCAGCGGCCGCGCCGATGATTCCGTCGCCCATCGGAATGCGCCAGTGCTCGACCACTTCCTGGCGATGGCCGATCGCGAAGCGGAAGTAGAGATTGTTCGGTGCCCTCTTCCGCGAGCAGCACCGCGAAAATTTCGATAGTCGATCAGCCGTTTCGACCTGCGCCGCGGCGCTGGCGAGCACCTCGTCCAGATTCAGCGACGAGTTGATTTCCTGGCTGATCTCGGCGAGGACGGCCAGCGTCTCCGCAGGGATCTCCGGCGTCGAATTCGAAATCATTCGCCTCCATGGTGTTGGTGCGCGCCTTTGCCCCGCGGCAATTCAACGCCCCGGCGCCGAGCGCAATCAAAGCGACATTATATACAGGCAGATTTGCGTGGCGCAAATTCGGGACTTTAGTGCGACGGCGGTTAAGATGACGATGTTTATCCTGCAGGAACTTCCGAGGAATGCAGACGTCCTTGAGGTTGCGATAGCGCTCGGCGTAGTCGAGTCCGTAGCCGACGACGAATTCATTTGGGATCGTGAATCCGATGTAATCGCCTTTCACCGGTTTCAGACGCCGCGAAGGCTTATCGAGCAGGGCGGCCATTCTCAGCGTCTTCGGGCGGCGCTGCTGCATGATTCGCAAGCAGATAATTCAGCGGTGAGGCCGGTATCGAGGATGTCCTCCACCAGGATCACGTTGAGGCCCGCGATGTTCTGATCGAGGTCCTTCAGCATGCGCACCTGGCCCGAGGATTCCTTCGTTTTGCCGTAGCTGGAGACGGCGATGAAGTCGATGGAGCATTCCAGATTGATTTCGCGGGCAAGGTCGGCGAGGAAAAAACACGCGCCCTTGAGGACGCCGATCAGATGGACGCGCTCGCCCTTGAAATCTTTCGTAATTTGCGCGGCAACGGCTTTTACGCGCTTCAGAATATCGCCGTGCTTGATGCGGACTTGCAGAATGTCGTGGCCAACGGACACCATCGAGTTGAGCTCCGGGTAAAGGCCGCTACTCTATCGCAGCGGCGCACCAAGAGCCAGCGCGAATCGGATGACAGCGCACTTCGATCTATGAGAGACCGACGATGCGGCCCGTCTCGAGATCGATGTCGATCTCGTAGTAACCAGGACGCGTCGAAAGTCCGGGCATCGTGCTCATGGTCCCGAGCAGCGGATAGAGGAACCCGGCACCGACGCTGGCGCGTATGTCCCGCACCGGAACGGTGAAGCCGGTTGGCGCGCCCTTCAGATTGGGGTCGTGGCTCAGGCTCAAGTGCGTCTTCGCCATGCAGATCGGAAGCTTGTTGAATCCGAGTCGGTTATAGAGCGCGATCTTCTTTTCTGCTTCCGGCGAATACTCCACGCCCGCGCCGCCGTAAATTTCCTTTACGATCGTCTCGATTTTTTCCTTGATGCCCATTTCGAGCGGATAGAGGAACTGGAATTTTCCCGGCTTCTCGCACGCCGAAATCACCGCCTTGCCGAGCTCGACGGCGCCGAGGCCGCCGAAGGCCCAGTGATCGGAAAGGACCGCATCGTCGCGCGCCGGCCTGCGAGGGCGAGCTTGCGCACCAAATCGATTTCCGCCGGAGTGTCGGTCTTGAATTTATTCACGGCGACGACTACGTCGATGCCGAAGCGGCGGGCATTCTGAATCATTTTCGCGAGATTCGAGCAGCCTTTTTCAAGCAGCGGGAGGTTTTCTTCGGTGTAGTCGTGCGCCAGCGGCTGGCCGGCCGTGACTTTCGGACCGCCACCGTGCATTTTGAGCGCGCGGATCGTAGCGACAAGCACGACGCAATCCGGCGTCAGGCCGCTGTAGCGGCACTTGATGTTGCAAAACTTCTCCATGCCAATATCAGCGCCGAATCCTGCCTCGGTGAGCACATAGCCATCTTTGCCCACGAGTTTCAGCGCGATTTGGTCGGCAACGATCGACGAATTCCCATGCGCGATATTGGCAAACGGGCCTGCATGGACGAATGCAGGGGTGCCCTCGATCGTTTGCATCAGGTTCGGCATGATTGCGTCCTTCATCAACACCGTCAGTGCGCCGCCGGTGCCAAGGTCGTCCGCCGTAACCGGATCTCCCGCGCGGCTGGTGCCGATGACCATGGCGCCGAGGCGCTCGCGCATGTCGGCAAGGCTTGTCGTAAGCGCGAGGATAGCCATGATTTCGCTGGCGACGGCGATGTCGTAGCCCGTCACCCGCGTAAAGCCCTTTTCCTCCGGGCCCTGGCCGATGGTGATTTGCCGCAGCATGCGATCGTTGGTATCGGTCACGCGGCGCCAGGTAACGCTGTCGGGATCGATATCCAGGCGAGCAAACTTGCTGCGCTCTTCCGGCGTCAGCGTGTTCGGATCGGTTTTGTGATGCCGAGCTTTTTCAGTCTGCGGAACATCACCCCCGAAAAACGGCGGCTGCCGTCTTTGGCCGCGGGACACAGGCGATCAAACAGCGCTTCGTCTGTCTGCTGACTTTCATGCATCATGCGCGTATCGATGGCGGCAGCGAGCAAGTTGTTCGCGGCGGTGATGGCGTGAATGTCGCCAGTGAGGTGGAGATTGAACTCCTCCATAGGTACGATCTGGCTGTAACCACCGCCGGCCGCGCCGCCCTTGATGCCGAATGTGGGACCCTGGCTGGGCTGGCGAATGCAGGTAAAAACTTTCTTGCCGAGATGAGCGCCCAGAGCTTGGCTCAGGCCGACCGTCGTGGTTGTCTTGCCTTCGCCGAGAGGCGTGGGCGTGATGGCGGTGACGACAATGTATTTTCCATTGGGGTCGTTCTTCAGCCGGTCGCGAATCGACAGATGCACCTTGGCCTTACTCTTGCCGTAAAGGTCCAGCTCGTCCGGGAGGATTCCCACTTCCGCGGCGATTTTGTCGATTGGAATCGGCGTGACCGCCTGCGCGATGTCGATGTCGCTCGGAACCTTCGCGAGCATGTTCTGGAGCCTGTGCGGCATTCTGGTTTCCCCCGGCGATACGATCCGTATCGAATGGATTTCAAGGTTTGGGATGCGCCACAATCGAAAAGCAGCGCAGCAACGCGGCACAAGTGAAGTCCCCGACCCGAAGAGTTACGCTATACGTCCGCTTATAAAATTGTCAAGAAACAAGCCGGAGGAGCATCTTCTCTTCGTTGCGCTGCAGGCTTTTCGTTTCGCAATGTGAAAATCAAAAAGATTCGTTAACCTCGAACCTCCGGGAGGAAACGTGATGGGTGATCGGGAAAGAACAGAGCCGTGGCTGCGCGGGACGCTCGTGGACGTCCCACCTGTTCACCGCGGTCTACTGCATGCGCTGGAACTAGCAAAGGAAGACGTCGAACGCTGGTGCGGTGAATTGACCGACGAGCAGCTTAATGGTCGGCCCTCCGGCATCGCGTCCCTCTCGTTCCACATCCGGCATATCGCGCGAAGCGTCGATCGCTTGCTCACGTATGCCGAGGGATTGCAGTTAACAGCCGATCAGATTTCCGCTCTTGCGTCCGAACTTGATGAGGGAGCCACGGCACGCGTGCTTTTCTCGGAATTCGAAACGGCACTCCGCGCTGCCGCCATGCGAATTCGAGCGCTGGTTTCCGTGCCGCTGGAGCTACCGCGAAAAGTGGGAAGAAAAGAACTGCCGACGACCGTCGGTGGACTTCTCGTGCACATCGCAGACCACACCCAACGGCACGTAGGTCAGGCCATTACGACGGCTAAAATTGTCGTAGCCCAGAAAGTCTAGCAGCGGGCTTTCGCCGACTCGTGGGCCTCGCCTTCTTCGTTCACGTGGGAGAATTGCGCGGCTTCCGTCGAGCCTTCCAGAGCCTTGGTGGACGCAGTGCCACCGGTCACGATTTCCTGAACCGCGTCGAAGTAGCCGGTCCCGACAAAACGCTGGTGCTTCACGGCCGCGTAGCCGTGCGCGTCTTCGCTCTCGAACTCCGCATCCTGAAGCTTGCAATACGCGGACATGCCGGAATTCTTGTAGCCGCGCGCGAGCTCGAACATCGCGTGATTGAGCGCATGGAATCCAGCAAGAGTGATGAATTGAAATTTGTAGCCTAGGCGTCCCAGGTCCCGCTGGAAGCTCGCGATCGTGGCGTCGTCCAGATTCTTGCGCCAGTTGAACGACGGTGAGCAGTTGTAAGCCAGCATCTTGCCCGGGAATTTCGCATGCACGCCATCCGCAAATTCGCGCGCGTCGGCGATATCGGGTGTCGAGGTTTCGCACCAGATCATGTCGACGTACGGGGCGTACGCGAGAGCACGCGCGATGGCAGCTCGCGTACCGCCGCGCACACGGAAGAATCCCTCGGGCGTTCGCTCGCCGGTGATAAATTCGTGGTCGCGCGGATCAACGTCGTTGGTCAGCAGTGTCGCGGCCTCAGCGTCGGTGCGTGCGATCAAAACCGTCGCCACGCCCAGCACATCCGCCGCGAGCCGCGCCGCAACCAGCTTCTGAATCGCCTCCAGCGTTGGCACGAGCACTTTCCCGCCAAGATGCCCGCACTTTTTCGCGGACGACAGTTGATCCTCGAAGTGAACGCCCGCGGCGCCGGCTTCGATCATCGCCTTCATCAGCTCGAACGCGTTGAGATTGCCGCCGAAACCGGCTTCCGCATCGGCGACGAGCGGAGCAAACCAGTACGTTTCGGCCCGCCCCTCGGCGTGATGAATCTGGTCGGCTCGCATCAGCGAGGCGTTCAGCCGGCGGAGCAGGTTCGGCACGCTATCCGCCGGATAGAGCGACTGGTCGGGATACATTTGCGCGGCGTCATTCGCATCGGCGGCCACCTGCCAGCCACTCACGTAAATCGCCTTTAGCCCGGCTGCGACCTGCTGTACGGCCTGATTGCCCGTCATGGCCCCTAACGCGGCCGTATAAGGCTCAGAGCGGAGCAGATTCCACAGGCGCTCAGCGCCCAGACGGGCCAGCGTATGCTCGACGTGGACGGAGCCGCGAAGGCGATCGACGTCCTGCGCACCGTACGGGCGCTTGATGCCGACCCAACGCGGATTTGTCTTCCAGTCAGCCTCGAGATTCTGCAATTTCCCGTTCGCGCTCGCCACTGGCAGTCTCCTGTCTATGTATAACGTGCTAAGCCACTTACGTGACCAAGCCGTGTTGCAGAGTTATTTGAACTTAAATCTTAGTCAGCGGCTGGGAAGAAGCGAATAGGACCAATCGCTTCAGGACTGGTACCAAAATTCACGCCGGGTTGGCGCTAAGTACCAGTCGGTTTGGAGAGCTTTTCACACGCCTTTGTCGGATCGCTGAGAGGACTCTAGACGAAACACAGGCAGTCAGTCCAAGTGATTATCATTATCATAGCGATAAGGAAATGTTATCATTGGCTAGGTTTGAATTCGTTCAATCCGAACAGAGTTGCCCGATGGAAATCGACCAGATCGAGACGTTTCTTGCGATTGTGACCTACGGCGGATTCCACAAGGCCGCCGAGGCGCTTCACGTCAGCCAGCCTGCGATCAGCGGGCGCGTGCGCGCGCTCGAGGAGTCGCTTGGTGCGAAGCTATTCACTCGCGGCCGCACGCGCCCGGAGCTTTCCGCCGCGGGTAAGGCGCTCCGTCCGCACGCCGAGGAATTGCTGCGCACGGTGGCTATGGCGCGGCAGTCGATTCATGAATTACAGCCGCAGACCGCTGGAGCGTTGCGCATCGCCGCGTCGCTTTCCGTGTGCACGTACCTGATGCCGGACGTGATGGAAAAATACCACGCCGCCAATCCGGACGTGATGGTTCATCTGCGATCCGGGAATTCAATGCAGGTGCTGAAAATGGTGCTAGAAGGCGAGGCGGAGATCGGTATCGCGCGCTCGCTGAATCATCCCGAAGTCGAAACCATGACGTTGCGCGAAGATCCGCTCATGTTAGTCGGCCACCCTGCCCTGCGGCCGGCAGGCAAGCGCCAGGTGCGGCTCGAAGAGGTCGAATCGTGGCCGCTGATTTTCTACGATCGAGGGTCGAGCGATTGGACGCTCTCGCAGGGACTTTTTCGCCGTGCGGGTTTGATTCCCAACGTCGTGCTGGAAGTGGAAACTATCGAAGCGGCGAAGCGCATGGTCGAGCGCAAGCTGGGCTTTAGTTTTCTGCCACAGATCGCTCTTACCCACGAACTGAGAAAGCGCAAGCTGGTCTCCGTCGAAATCACCGATGCGGAGCCGCTCCGGCGCAATCTCGACGTGATCCATCCCCGACGCCGCCCGTTGAACAGAGAGGCGCTCGACCTGTTCGGAATCTTGCGTTCGGCCGCGGACAAGGCCTCCCCCGCAACGGAGCGCCCCTCGAATCGCCGCGCTGAACCCGCCGATTAGCCTCCCTGCGCAAGACAATCTATAATCGCGAGGAATTTACCGGCACGTCAGGAGGAACCACCGTGTATTACCAACCCGGCGTTACAAATCATGGATTGCCGCGCGACCCGTTTAAATCCTGCGTAATTCCGCGGCCGATTGGATGGATTTCAACGGTCAGCCGGGAGGGCGTGCACAATCTGGCGCCGTTCAGCCAATTCCAGAATCTGACTTTCGATCCGCCTTACGTGATGTTCGCTTCCAATCAAAACACCGTCGGGCGTCGGAAAGACACCGTGGTGAACACCGAACAGACCGGAGAATTTGTCTGGAACATGGCGACTTTCGAGTTGCGCGAGGCCGTGAATAAATCCGCCGAGGAAGTGCCTTCGCATGTCGACGAATTCGAGCTCGCGGGCGTTACCAAAGCCTCGTGCCAGGCAGTGAAGCCGGCGCGGGTGGCGGAATCGCCCGTACATTTCGAATGCAAATATCACACCACGGTCCGGCTGCCGGGAAACGGGACCATGGGAACGGTTGACGTCGTCTTCGGTCGCGTGATCGGGATTCACATCAAGGACGATGTAATCGGTCCCGATGGTCGCATCGACGTGCTGAAGGTGCGGCCCATCGCGCGCCTCGGATATCACGACTACACCAGTATCGAATCGATTTTTTCGATGGTGATTCCGGGCAACGACCCGAAGCGATTGCAGGGGATGGAAGGTTCCGCAAGATTCTAGTGCCAAGCCAGGGAGCTAGGACTTGTTGCGCCCAGCAGCCGTGAGGTTCGTTTTCGCGGCTTTGTCTTGCGCCGCAACCAGATAGTCCGCGTACGGGCCCTGGAAATCCTCGACGTGATCCGCCCTCGAAATGCCAGATACGCGTGGCCACTTCGTCGATCACGTCGTGGTCATGCGTCACGAGCAGCACCGTTCCCAGATATTTCTGCAGCGCGAATATTCAGCGCGTTGATCGATTCGAGGTCGAGATGGTTTGTCGGCTCGTCCAGCACCAGCACGTTCGGCTTCTGCAGCATCAGCCGGCAGAAAATCAGCCGAGCCGATTCGCCTCCTGAAAGCGCGCCGGTCTGCTTCAGCGCATCTTCTCCGCTGAAAAGCATCTGGCCGAGCAGTCCGCGCAATTCCTCCTGCGTGGCCTGCGGCTTGAACTGGTGCAGCCACTCGATCACCGTGGTGCCCTTCACGATGGTGTCCGAGTGGTCCTGCGCGAAATATCCGACGCTGCACATTGTGGCCCCAGACGACCGTGCCGCCATCGACCGGAAACTCCCTGTCGGAATCGTCAATGAAGCCTGTGGCATTGCGCACCAGCGACTTCAGCAACGTGGTCTTCCCCGTTCCGTTGCGGCCCATCAGAGCGATTTTTTCACCGCGATCGACCTTGGCCGAAAATGGATGAACCACCTTCACGCCGTCGTACGACTTCGTAATGCTGCTGATTTCGATCGGATGCTTGCCTGAATGCTGGTCCATTTGAAAACGGATGAACGGACGGGCGATATTGGAACGCGCCAGCTCGGTCGATCTGCAGGCGCTCAACTTCTTTCTTGCGGGAGGTGGCCTGCGCGGAGCGGGTGCCGGCCGAAAAACGAGCGATGAATTCGTTCAGTTGGGCGATTTTTCGTTTCGCGCTGCGCGTTTTCCGATTCGATGCGCGAACGAATCGAAGTCTTGGCGACGACCATGTCGTCGTAGCCGCCGTTGTACATGATCACGGTTTGATAGTCGATGTCCGCGGTGTGCGTGCAAACGCTGTTCAGAAAATGGCGGTCGTGCGAGATGACGATCAGCACGCCTTCGTACCCGAACAGATAGTCCTGCAGCCAGTGCACGGAATCGAGGTCAAGGTGGTTTGTCGGCTCGTCCAGCAGCAGCGCGGGCGGGCTGCCGAAAAGAGCCTGCGCCAGCAGCACGCGGACTTTTTGGCCGCCCTGCAGTTCGCTCATCTTGCGCTCGTGGAGCGATTCCTCGATGCCCAGACCGTCGAGCAGCACCGCGGCGTCGGATTCCGCCGTATAGCCGTTCTCTTCCCCGACGATGCCCTCGAGCTCGGCCAGGCGCATGCCGTCTTTATCGGTGAGCTCATCGTGCGGCTTGGCGTAGAGCGCATCGCGCTCGACGAGCGTCTTCCAAAGGCGCGCGTTGCCCATGATGACGGTGTCGATCACGCGGAATTCGTCGAATGCGAACTGATCCTGGCGCAAAATGCCGAGCTTTTTCGGGCGCGCGACCTCGCCCTTGGTCGGCTCGATCTCGCCAGTCAGAATTTTCATCAACGTGGTTTTGCCGGCGCCGTTCGGGCCGGTGATGGCGTAGCGGCGGCCGGCGAAAAAAGTGCAGCTGACCTCCTCGAACAGGTATTCGAGGACCGAAGCGCATCGTGATGTTGTTCAGTGATAAGCAAGGCTCTTAATTATAGCGTGGAATTCGGCAGCGCCGCGGCCTGTGCGTGGCGTTCGAAGGGCTTTAACGTCGGATCGAGTGAGACGAACGTCAGACAAACGCAGATAGACGCGGTGTTAACCGGCAATCGCTTCTCCTACGCCCCTCCCGTTTCAAGATCCCAGATTGGCCAGCAATTCGGAAACCGAAAATGATTTCGCGGTCTTGACGCGCGCGGTAAACAAGCGGCGAGGTTCGCTGCTCCAAACGTTAAAGCATAATCGCTCCCGGCGAAACAGCTTTCCGAAACAAGGCCTGCAATTCGGGCTCGACCCCTTTGCGCGTCGCTTCACTGTTCGGAGCCAGCAGCGCGATCGTTGATCAACACTTCCACTTCGCTGTCCGTCGAACCTCAAGCTTCCCTTTCAGCGACGGCTCGGCTTCCAGACGCTGAAAACAGCTTAGCGCCGCGCGCGCCGCCTGCTTCAATCGCTCCTGATTGCTCCCGTCGAACGCCGCCTTGCGGTTGTAGCGAACGCCCAGGCGATCGTCGGTATTGTCCACGCTGTAATCCGCCTGATGGCCGATCACCATCACGCCCGGCCCGCCGGCACGTGCCGGTAATCCGCCACGTCCAGCAGCAATTCCTCAAATACTCTGCCCCTGAATCCATCCATGGAAAATCGGAATCAGCGGCTCGAGGTCGACTTCGCTCGGGATTCTTCGCGAGAAGTTTCACGTTCACGTGTTGAAGTGTCATGGAAGATGGCATTCCAGTTCAGACTCTCGACCGGCGTGCCCAATTTGATTGTTGCAAGCTGTGCGCCGCGTCGATGAAAAGCTGCGCTTCGTCGATCAAGTAACGGCTCGAGTCCGCGGTGTAGGTCTCATTCGCTTTCTGCGTGCGCGTCGAAGAAGTAGCTGGCGAACTTCCCGCCCGGCAAACGGATCCCAGAATTTCTGCGTGTCGTAATAGAGCGTTCGAAATTCGGAAACGATCTGGTCAGCATTGTCCGAAATGCTCGGGATCTGCCATCTTCACGAGCGCTTTGGCCGCGTGCAGCATCGCGTGATAGGCAGTGTCCCGGCCTTTTCAACTTGCCCGGCGTCAAACGCCAACTGGGCTTCGAACACTTCGCTTTCGGCGGCGGCCAGCTCGAAATCGACCGGCGACACGACTTCTCCCGCGCATTCGCCCACGCCCATGTCGCCCAGGCTGTATTCGCGCGGATCGCCCCAATCGCTGAAAAACGAGCGGTCTGTCGCCGGAGGGCTTCGGCGAAATCTTCCAGCACTGCCTTCATTTCCGACTTGCCGGTGCGCTTCACGAAATCCTTGAAGGTCTCGCCGCTCGTGCGGCCGGCGACGTATCGTTCCGTGAGCCGAGTAACGACCTTGCGGGATGTTCTTCGACGGAACCGCGGCCACGGGAAGGCCGTAAGAGCCCGCGTTGTGCTCCCACTCTCCGCCAAGCACCACCTGGAAATGCGGGACGGCGTAATTCGCCGACTTTCCGGCTGACGCCATAGAAACCAAGATCCGCCACATGATGCTGGCCGCAGCTGTTGTAGCAGCCGCTGATCTTGATGTGCAGATTCTCCACGGACTCGTCGAACTTCAAGCCCGTTCTCCGCCAGCTCCTTGCGCAATTCCGCAGGCGAGTCCGCGCGAAGAAGAAATTCCCAGCTTGCAGGTGTCCGTTCCCGGGCAAGTGACGATGTCTACAATCGTGCCGGCGCCGGGATCGGCGAGCCTCACGGCATCCAGCGCTTTGTAAATTTCCGGCAGATCGCTTTGGCTCACCCACCGGATCACGAAGTTTTGCTCAACCGTCAGGCGCATCGGTTTCTTTCGTGAATCGGCGGACGATATCCGCGAGGGAACGCAGTTGGTTCGCGGTGATGTCGCCCAGCGGAAGCGCAACCGTCACCACGACGTATCCCGTCTGCTTTTGCGCGCGCGTGTTCGTCTTCAGCCAGCGCTGAAAGCTCCCGACGCAGACTTCGGCCATTCGCCGCCCGGGCGCAGCGGTAGACTTCCTTCGAACTTCTCGGCTTCCTTCACGAAATCCGTCCAGCGCGGATCGGGCGGCGAGCGTCTTGCGCTCCTCCAGCACCAATTCCTTGAATTTCTCGATGCCGAAATCCTGCACCAGAAATTTGATGCGGGCGCGATTGCGGTTCTTCTTCTCACCATAGCTTCGCGAAAACTCGCGCGATCGCCTGGGTGAGCGGCAACATCTCTTCCACGCGGCACGAATTAGTCGAATAGCTTGGCCTGATAGGCACCGCGCCGAGCCCGCCGCCCACGATACATCTGCAAAGCCGCGCTTTTCCTTTCCGTTCTCCGTGCGCTTGGTCGCGATGAAACCCATGTCGTGCATACTCGTCAGGCCGCAAGCATGCTGCGCGCATCCGCTGAACGCGGGCTTGAATTTCCGGCCGAAATTCTGGCAATCCGGATGGCCGAGCAGGAATTTCGACAACGCGCGCGAATAGGGAGTCACGTCGAATACTTCGTCCGGGCAAACGCCGGCGTACGGGCACGCCGTCACGTTGCGCACCGAATTGCCGCAAGCTTCTCGCGTGGTGATTTTCGCCGCCGCCAGCCGGCGCATCAGAGCTGGGCGTGTCTTCGATGTGAATGTAATGCAGCTGAAAATCCTGGCGAGTGGTTACGTGCGCGATGTCGTCGGAATATTCCTCGGCCAGTTCCGCCATGGTCTCGAGCTGCTCGGCGTTGAGTCCGCCGCCGGGAATCTTGATGCGCTGCATGCCGGGCGCGTCCCACATCGTGGTCGGGCCCTTTGGTCAGCTCGCCGGAGGGATAGGGCATCTCCTGAACTTTGTGCCGTCGTAGCGCTGGCCGTTGTCATAGCGCTGGCCGTAGGTTCCGCGGCGCAGGCGCGTCTCGGCGAACACGCGCTCGTCCATCTTGCCCTGCTTGCGCAGGGCGATCTCCGTCTCGAAAATATCGATTTCGCGGGCCAAGCCTTCCGGCATTTTGCCGGAAAGCTTCTCTTTCCAAAGTGCGTTGGAGGATTTCATCAGCGTTTGGGTCAATTCAGAATAACAAATCCGCCACCGAACTGCACTCGACCAAAGCACTCGCTTGCGGCCAGATAGCCAAGCCGCCATCCGTTCAATCCGATGCCCTATAGGATGCGCCCCACACTGAGGCGGATTCGACTGACGCATCCCGACGGCTCACGTCGCTTATACTACCCGGCGCGGAGGCAAGCCATGGTCGAAGCAGCCAAGAACCTGTTCCTGATTGTCAGCGCGCTGTTCCCCATCGTGGACCCGCTCGGCGGAGCGCCCATTTTTCTGGCGATGACTCGAGAGTACGGATCGGACGGCCGCCGGGCGCTCTCATGGCAGATTGCCGTGAACAGCTTTTTCCTTCTGGTCGGCTCGTATCTCATCGGGACTTACATTCTCGACTTTTTCGGAATTTCGCTTCCGGTTGTGCAGGTAGGGGGCGGTCTGGTGGTCATCTCAACGGGTTGGACTCTGCTGAAACAGCGCCAGGACGACGAACACACGGTCACCCGGCGAAACGTGCAACAGGAGGATCCTCTGAGGCACGCGTTCTATCCGTTCACGCTGCCGCTCACGGTCGGTCCAGGTTCGATCTCGGTAGCGGTCACCCTCGGCGCCAACGCGGTCCATCACCACGGGCTAAATCTGATTTCCATCGTAGTGGCTGTCGCGGGATCGCTGCTAATCGCGCTTAGCATTTTCCTGTGCTACGGATTTTCCGACCGTTTGGCGCGCATATTGGGGCCGACGGCGATGACCGTAATCATGCAGCTGGCTTCGTTCTTGCTCGTTTGCATCGGCGTGCAAATTTTCTGGAACGGCGCGAGCGCCCTGCTGGCGTCGCTGCATATAAACTGGCACTAAGGTTTCCTGGCCCTGCGACGCGGGCCGATTTTAGCCCGGGGGAGTCGCCGTAACATAAGCACTCGCCTTGCGCCATTAGCCTTACTTGTTTACGATGGCCGTCCGGACCTCCAATGATCGGCGACACAATTTCTCATTACCGCATCCTGCAGCTGCTCGGAAGCGGAGGGATGGGCCAGGTCTTCCGCGCCGAAGACACCCGGCTTGGCCGCCAGGTGGCGATCAAGTTTTTGTCGGCGGACCTCGCCCGCGATCCGGCGGCCCTCGAGCGATTCCAGCGCGAGGCTCGCGCTGCCTCCGCGCTGAACCATCCCAACATCTGCACGATCTACGACATAGGCGAGCATGACGGCCAGCCATTCCTGGTGATGGAGGTGCTCGAAGGCCAGACTCTGCGCGAGCGGATTGCCGGGCACCCCCTGCCGCTTGATTCGGTGCTCGAATTTGGAGCGCAGACTGCCGACGGGCTGGACGCCGCCCACGTCCGCGGCATCATTCACCGCGACATTAAATCCGCCAACATCTTCATCACCACGCGCGGCCAGGCCAAGATTCTCGATTTCGGACTCGCCAAGCAAGGTGTCGCCCGGCGCATCGCCGAAGCCGTCGTCGGAGGCAATTCCACCACGGCGGAGACATCGGACAATCTGCTGCTAACGAGCCCCGGCTCCGCCATGGGTACCATCACTTACATGTCGCCCGAGCAAGCTCGCGGCGAAGAGCTCGACGCGCGAACCGATCTTTTCAGCCTCGGCGCGGTGCTCTACGAAATGGCGGCAGGCCGCACGGCATTCAACGGCGCCACCTCCGCCGTCGTATTCGACGAAATCCTCAATCGGACGCCCGCAGCCCCATCGACATTCAATCCCGCAATTCCGCCCAAGCTCGAAGAGATCATCGGCAAATCGCTCGAAAAAGACCGCGATCTTCGCTACCAAACCGCTGCCGAACTGCGCGGCGATCTAAAGCGCTTGAAGCGCGACACCGATTCGGGCCGCACCGTCAGCGCCGGCGGCAGCGGATGGACCTCAGCGGCGACGGGCCCCGCGCCCACGGCCAGCGTCGCCGCGCTCGGAAGCGATCCGCGACTCACGCCGGCATCGGGCGCCGCGACCGCGCCAAACCCGATCACCGGCCCAGCCCCCGTTACCGCCGCGATCGCTGTGCCTATTCGACCATCCAGCTGGCGGTACGTGATGTTCCTGGTGCCTGTGGTTGTGATTCTGGTCGCGGCATTAGCATTTCTGATCCGTGGGCGACTCACTGGCCGCCACAGCGAATCGTCTTTTTCCCAGATGACCATCACCCCGATAACCTCCACCGGCGAAGTCCACTCCGCCGCGATCTCGCCGGACGGCAAGTGGCTTGCTTACGTCGCGGACGACAAGGGAGAACACGGAATTTTCGTCCGCCAGCTGGCCACCGGCAGCGAAGCAGTCGTCGTTCACGGCGAGGAGGGCGAAGTCAACGGCCTCAGTTTTTCACCCGACGGCAATTATCTCTACTTCGTCCGTCTGACTCCCGGCACCGGCCTCGGCACGCTCAGCATGGTTCCCTCGATTGGCGGCACGCCGCATCCGATCATCGTCGACGTGGATAGCCCCGTCAGCTTTTCGCCCGATGGCAAGCAATTCGTTTTCGTCCGGCAGCAAGAGCAGAAGTCGAGTCTCCTGATCGCGAATGCCGACGGAACCGGCGAAAAGCCTCTCGTGGTCTTGCAGGGCCGCGCGCGTTTCGAAAACTCCGGCCCAGCCTGGTCGCCAGACGGAAAACGGATCGCGATATCCAAGAACGAGAGCGGCGACGAACAGAATTTCGATCTCGACACGGTCAATGTCTCCACAGGTGCGGTGACACGCCTGGGAGATCGTGTCTGGCACTTTCCCAACCAGATCGCCTGGCTGCCCGATGGGTCGGCTGTTGTTTTTCCCTCCGGTGTTGCCGGCGGCAATTTCGAGTTGCAGCTCTGGCAAGTCGACTACCCCGATGGAACTTTTCGTCGAATTACGAACGATCTGAACCAGTACAAGGGTGCAACCATCACCTCCGACAGCACCACTCTGGCCACCATCCAGCAAAGCTTTTCGGCCAATCTGTGGCTCGCGAGCTTCGGAACCTCAGCTCCCATTTCCCCGCCCAAACAGATCACTTCTGGCGTCACGCGCGCCGACGGATTGACGGGAGTGACTTTTCTGGGCCCGGATGCGCTGCTCTACGCCTACTTCGTCAGCGGCACGCCTCACTTAGCTTCCTCCGCATCCGACGGCAGCAACGTTCACGATTTGCCAATTTCTGGGAACGCTGCGTACTTTCCCGCATCCTGCGGTGACGGGAAACATTTCGTGCTGAGCCGAACTCCGCCCGGCGGCGGGATTTCCGTCTGGCGCGCCGACGCCGACGGCGGAGAATTGAAGCAGCTGAGCCAGGGACCGGCGGACATGTGGCCCAGTTGTACTCCGGACGGAAAATCCGTCTTCTACACTTCCATCTCCTCCGATCAGCCGCGCCTAATGCGCGTGGATTTCGAGGGAGGCACTCCGGTGAAATTGAGTGACCAGGATCTGATGTTCGGCGCCGTTTCTCCCGACGGACACTTTTTGGCGTCGCTTTACGCCGTCGGCGCCGGCAAGCCACCGCAAGTCGCCGTGGTGGACGCGGTGACCGGACAAATTCGCGAAGCCTATGACGAACCCACGGGTCTTGTGCTGACGCAGGCCGGCGGAAGCCCCTTGACCTGGGCCAAGGACGGCCGATCGGTGCTGCTAGCGCTGGAACACGCCGGCATCGCCAGCCTCTGGGCCCAGCCCATCGCTAGCCCTGGCGCTCCGCACGCGGCGCCAAAACAGATCATGATCTTCGGCCCCGGCCGGGTCTGGAGTTACGCCCTCTCTCCGGACGGTCGCCAAATCATCAGCTCCCGCGGCAGTGCAATTACGGACGCCGTTCTTCTGAGCCACTTCCACTAGCAGGAAAATCGAAGCTTCGCCCGCGGTCCAGTGAACTCCGTATGGAGTTCTCCGCTCGATGCATGCTAATCAATGAAGCGGCGGCATCGGAGCGCCGCGCCGCATGGCCACCAAAACCCGCGCGAAATCTCAAATTACGCTGCCGCTTTCCGAATCCCTGCCCGACCTCGCCGAAAAAGCCAAACACTGCCGCGCCTGCGACCTCTGGCGCCACGCCACGCAAACCGTCTTTGGCGAAGGCCCCGCCCGCGCTCGCATCATGCTGGTCGGCGAACAGCCCGGAAACGATGAAGACCTAAAGGGCCGGCCGTTCGTCGGCCCCGCCGGACGGTTGATGGATCGCCTCCTGGTTGAGGCGGGGATCGAACGGGAAAGCGTCTATGTGACGAACGCCGTCAAGCATTTCAAATGGGAGCCGCGCGGCAAACGCCGCATTCACAAGAAACCGAACAGTGCCGAAATTTCGGCCTGTCGCCCATGGCTAGAAGCGGAAATCGCTGCATTGAAGCCGCCAGTGATCGTCTGCCTTGGAGCTACAGCGGCGCAGACGCTCCTGGGACCGAAGTTTCGCGTGACGATCGATCACGGCAAATTCGTGGAGTCGCCGCTCGCGCGCTACGTGCTGGCAACGATTCATCCCTCGGCAATTTTGCGCGCCCCGGATGAAACGACGCGGCGCAATCTCGAAAGACAATTCGTGGAGGATCTGAAACCGATCGCGAAACTGAAGTCGGAGGTTCCCTGACTAGGTAAGCTCCAAGCTATCGCGAGCCGCAACAAACTGGGCGATCGCGAACTCGAGGTCTTCACGCGAATGTGCAGCGGAGAGCTGTACCCGAATGCGCGCCTTCCCTTTCGGAACCACCGGAAACGAAAAGCCGATCACGTAGACGCCCAGTTCTAGCAGGCGCTCGGCCATTTTCGTAGCGAGTTCGGCCTCGCCAAACATTACCGGCGCGATCGGATGTTCACCGGGAAGCACCGGAAATCTGAGCGCGGTCATTTTTTCGCGGAACAAGCGCGTGTTCGCGAAAAGACGTTCGCGCAGCTCTTTCGTGCCCTTCACCAGGTCGAGCACTTTCAGCGAAGCGGCCACGATGGGCGGCGCGACACTATTCGAAAAAAGGTACGGCCGCGAGCGCTGCCGAAGCAGGTCGACGATCTCCTTGCGGGCACTCACGTAACCCCCGCTCGCACCGCCCAGCGCCTTGCCAAGGGTTCCGGTAAGGATGTCTACGCGTCCCATCACGTCGTGATACTCGTGCGTGCCGCGTCCAGCGGCGCCCATAAATCCCACGGCGTGCGAATCGTCCACCATAACCATCGCCCCATATTTCTCGGCGAGGTTGCAGATTTCGGGCAACCGCGCGATATAGCCGTCCATCGAGAAAACGCCATCAGTGGCGATCAATTTCCGCCGCGCGCCGGCGGCTTCCTTCAGTTTTGCCTCGAGGTCGGCCATATCGCCGTTCTTGTAGCGAAAGCGCTGCGCTTTGGAGAGGCGAATCCCATCGATGATGCTGGCGTGATTGAGTTCGTCAGAAACGATGGCGTCCTCGGCGTCGAGCAGCGTCTCGAAGAGTCCGCCATTGGCGTCGAAGCACGAACTGTAGAGGATCGTGTCTTCCATGCCGAGAAATTCGCTCAGCCGGCGCTCGAGCTCCTTGTGAATTTCTTGCGTTCCGCAGATAAATCGCACCGACGACAACCCGTAGCCCCAGCGGTCGAGCGCCTCGTGCGCCGCCGCGATCACCGCCGGATGATCCGCAAGCCCCAGATAGTTGTTCGCGCACAGGTTCAGCACGGATTTCTTGCCGGGCAGCTCCACGCGCGCGTTTTGCGGGCCGGCCAGGACGCGCTCGGCTTTATAAAGCCCCGCGCTGTGGATTTCTTGCAGTTGAGACTCGATCTGTTGGCGTTCAATTTCAAACATGAACTGTGCTCCCGCGCAGATCGCGCGCTTTCGTTAACGTACTCTTGTCAGCGCCCTCTCAGCGTAAGTCGCGCCAGTCGAGGATAACTTTGCCCGAATCGCCCGCCTTCATCGCCGCGAATCCCTTTTCGTATTCGTTCCACCGGAAGCGGTGCGTAATCACTGGCTTGATGTCCAGGCCAGAATCCAGCATCACGGACATTTTGTACCAGGTTTCGTACATCTCGCGGCCGTAGATCCCTTTCAGCGTCAGCATGTTGAAGATCACGTGCTTCCAGTCGATGGCGATTTCGCCGGACGGAATGCCGAGCATCGCGATTTTCGCTCCGTGGCTCATGTTCGCCAGCATCTCGCGGAAAGCGACGGCGTTGCCGGACATTTCCAGCCCCACATCGAACCCTTCGTGCATGCCTAGTTTCTTCTGCACATCGGCGATGCGCGTTTCGGCGGTGTTGACGGCGAGCGTGACGCCGAGCTTTTCGGCTAGCTCTAGCCGCTTGGGCTTCACGTCCGTGATCACCACGTGCCGCGCCGCAGCATGGCGCACCACGGCCGCGGCCATAATTCCAATCGGACCCGCCCCGGTGATCAATACATCTTCGCCGAGCACGGGAAACGACAGCGCCGTGTGCACGGCATTACCGAAAGGATCAAAGATCGCAGCGACCTCCAGATCGACACCTGAACTGTGCTTCCAGATGTTCGTCACTGGCAGCACGATAAATTCGGCGAACGCGCCGGGGCTATTCACGCCGATGCCCACGGTGTGCGCGCACAGATGCCGCCGTCCAGCCAGACAATTGCGGCACCGCCCGCAAACCACATGGCCTTCCCCGCTGACGATATCGCCGGGCTGGAAATCCGCGACATTGGAGCCCACGTCGGTCACTTCGCCGACAAATTCGTGCCCGATGATCAGCGGAACGGGAATCGTCGACTGCGCCCACGCATCCCACTCGTAAATATGCAGATCGGTGCCGCAAATTCCGGTCACCAGCACGCGCATCTTCACGTCGTTGATTCCCACCTGCGGCTCCGGCACGTCTTCGAGCCACAATCCCGGCTTGCGCTGGCTTTTAACGAGAGCTTTCACGTGGAATCGCGCTCCTTACGAGTCAAGCGTACAAAAGAAGATGGATCACCCAAACAGAATACTTGCCATGGCGGACGCCGCGCAAATCGCTTAAGCGCAAGACTCAGCGCACAATAGCTCGGGACTCTCAGCTGAGCTTTTGATCCGCGCGCACAAACCGGCCGAGCGTGCGATCCTTGCGAACGTTGCCGATCGGAAAAACCTGATTGTGACTGACGATGTAAACTCCCTGTGCCAGCAATCGGAGGGCGAGCAGACTTTCGGTCAGATTCTGTAACGCGTCGCTCTTCTCAAATCCGAGCGGCGCCATCGCTCCCGTCAGCACAATCGGAACTTCCAGCTTCGGCAGCGCGCGCCGTAGATAGAGTCCCGTTTCGACCATTGTGTCTGTACCGTGCGTGATTAAGATCGGGGCCTTTTCCGGGAGCAGCCCGGTGACCGCGCGCAAAATCACCGCGCGATCATCCTCCGTCATGTTCAGGCTGTCGATGTTCATCAGCGGCATTACCCGCACGTCCGCATCGGGTAGTCGCAGCAGGCCTAAATATCGGTCAATCTTGCTGTCGAGATTGCGAACCTCGCCGGTCTGTTCGGAGTAGACCTTTTCGATCGTTCCACCAGTGGTCAGGACGTAGATAACCGTCATTCGTGCGATTCCTCTTTCGCGCCGCTAGCGCTAGCGGCGCGTCCCGTCCCGCGCTAACGCCGTGCACCAGCTGGCTGCGGTAGGTTCGGATGGTTCGCGAACATGTCGGGCTGCTTCTTCGCCTCATTGTAGGGCTTGTACAGCGTCGAAGGCTCGTCCGGCCGCGCGGCAAGCACACCACGCACGGTGCCGTGGTCGGGCGCCTGCGCCCAGCTCGTCTCATACCGGTTGCGAAATACGGGCACGAGGTTCGAGTGGGCGATTCGCCAGTGCCCCTCCTCCTTCACGTAATCGACATAGAACGTTCCCCATATCCACGAGGCGGACGAGTTGCTACCAGCGGCGCCGGGCGAAAGCCAATGGCTCCGCGCCGAACGGCCGTCCGCCGCAATCTCGATAACGGGATTCGCCGCCATGTGCAAAATGAAGAATCCAGGGATGGTTTTCGTAACCTCGAAGGATTTGTAGAGCGCACGTACGCTCTCGAGGCCTCGATAGACGCCGCTATCTGAGAACTCCACCGACACGTCGGGCAGATGCTTGGCGAAGCATTCATCCACGATGCGGTCAAAGCGCTGCTTGAAAAGGTAATGAATGTACTTCGACTGCAGCTGCTGAATTTCCAGCGTATCTTCGAGCCGCTGGACCCGCGCCGCCAACTCCTGAACGGTGCGCTTCAAGTCGTCGTTGTTCGCTGCCACATCGTTGCCCGGCGCCATAGCTCCCCCTAAAATCGACCGCTCCTGCTCGCCGCCAAGTTAGCACATACACCCACGCCCGCTCACGATCAGGCGCGATTCGAGTCAGACCTTTTCCCTCGGCGAAGTCCCGTCGCTCTGCCCTTAACGCCAGCCACAAAAGCCTGTTGGGCGCGATTGAAACTGCGCCCGCGCAAGACCGCGGCAACAATTGTGCGCGTGGCCCGAGCATCACCGATGCGCACGTAACGGCAGCCCAAGTTGCGGTCGATCGCCATTTCAGGAACGATCGAAACACCGACGCCGGCCGCAACCATCCCCAGGAGACTGCTGAACTGACCGCTTTCGAACGCAATGTTTGGAGTAATACGCGCGTGCGTGCAGGCTTCAATGCTCAGGTCTCGGAAACAATGGCCGTCCCGCAACATCACGAACGATTCTCCACGGAGATCGTTGAGGGCGAGAGAGCGCGCCGAGGCCCGGGGATGGTCCTGTCTCAACACGGCGAAAAGGGGCTCCGTGCGGATTGGAAACAGTTCCAGGTCTTTGTGGCGCAGTGGAAGAGCGAGAATGGCGACATCGATCGACAGGTCTCGCAGGCCTTCTACCAATACCGAAGTCACTTCTTCGACGACGCGCAATTTCGCATCCGAATATTTCTTTGAAAAGGCCGCCGTATAGCCCGGCATCAGATAGGGCGCAATGGTCGGAATCGCCCCCACTGCCACGCTTCCCTGAAGGTCTGCGTTCTTATCAGCCACGCTCGACCGCGCGGTCTCCGTCCTCTCCAGAATCGCGCGCGCGTGAGGAACAAAAACCCGACCGGCCTCGGTAAGGCGGACGCTTCGCCCCAGACGGTCAAAAAGCTTGGTGCCCAGCTCTTTCTCGATTTTAAGGATCTGCTGTGACAGCGAGGGCTGGGCGATCTGGCAGCGTTCCGCGGCACGGCTGAAGTTGCCGGTTTCCGCGATGGTGCAAACGTATTTTAACTGGCGGAGTTCCATAGAGCATGCCTATACCTAGAATGCGATTTAGATATTGGAACTATCCCCCTCCACGATGCTACTTTACCTTCGTCGAGGTCGGTACATGGATTTCAAAGATCGCAATCGTTGAATCGAGCCAATCGAAGGGAGACTACTTATGTCATCCGAAGCAAAGTGCCCGTTCCACCACAGCAGCAGTGCCAGCGCGACGAATCGCGACTGGTGGCCGAACCAGTTGAACCTGAATCTGCTGCATCAGCACTCGTTGCTGTCCGATCCCATGGGCCGGGATTTCAGCTACGCGAAGGAGTTCAAGAGTCTCGACTATCAGGCCTTGAAAAAGGATCTTGCCGCGCTGATGACCGACTCGCAGGACTGGTGGCCGGCCGACTTCGGCCACTACGGTCCACTGTTTATCCGCATGGCGTGGCACAGTGCCGGCACCTACCGCATCGGTGATGGTCGTGGAGGCGGCGGTCGTGGGCAGCAGCGTTTCGCACCGCTGAACAGTTGGCCCGACAACGTAAACCTGGACAGAGCCCGTCGTCTGCTTTGGCCCATCAAGCAAAAATATGGCAAGAAAATTTCCTGGGCCGACCTGATGATTCTCGCGGGCAACGTCGCGCTCGAAACAATGGGCTTCAAAACGTTCGGCTTCGCGGGCGGGCGCGCCGACGTCTGGGAGCCGGACCTCGACGTCAACTGGGGACTCGAAACAACCTGGATGGGCACCGACAAACGCTATTCCGGCGAACGCGATCTCGCACATCCGTTCGGCGCGACCACCATGGGACTCATATACGTGAATCCCGAAGGCCCGAACGGCGTACCCGATCCCCTCAAGGCGGCGAAAGACATCCGCGAAACTTTTGCTCGCATGGCCATGAACGATGAAGAAACGGTTGCCTTGATCGCCGGCGGTCATACCTTCGGCAAGACCCACGGCGCAGGTCCCGCAAAACAGCACGTGGGAGCCGAACCCGAGGGCTCGCCCATCGAAGAACAGGGCCTCGGCTGGACCAATGCGTACGCCTCGGGTATCGCGGGCGACGCCATCACCAGCGGTCTCGAAGTAACGTGGACCAGCACTCCAACAAAATGGAGTAACGACTTTTTCGAACACCTTTTCAAGTACGAGTGGGAGCTGACGAAGAGTCCGGGCGGCGCGCATCAGTGGAAACCCAAGGGGAACGCCGGGGTGGATTCGGTACCGGATGCTCACAATTCGTCAAAGCGTCACGCGCCTGCCATGCTCACCACTGACCTCTCTTTGCGTTTCGATCCCGTTTACGAAAAGATCTCCCGGCGCTTCTGCGAAAATCCTGCCCTGTTTGCGGACGCCTTCGCTCGCGCATGGTTCAAGCTGACTCATCGCGACATGGGACCACGCGCGCGCTACCTTGGACCGGAGGTTCCAAAGGAAGAGTTGATCTGGCAAGATCCCATTCCGGCGGTAAATCACGGGTTGGTCGATGACAAAGATGTCGCCTCCCTTAAAGAGAAACTTCTTGCCTCGGGGCTAACGGTCTCGCAACTCGTCTCAACGGCTTGGGCCTCTGCGTCCACCTACCGTGGTTCGGACAAGCGCGGCGGAGCAAACGGAGCGCGCATCCGGCTTGCTCCGCAGAAGGATTGGAAGGTCAATCAGCCTGAGCAGCTGCTGAAAGTGCTGAAGACTCTAGAAAAGATCCAGAGTGACTTCAACGCCTCGCAGTCCGGCGGCAAGAGAATCTCTCTTGCGGACTTGATCGTCCTGGCTGGCGGCGCGGGTGTCGAGCAGGCGGCCAGAAACGCAGGCATCTCAGTGACCGTTCCCTTCCGACCGGGTCGCATGGACGCCTCTCAGGAGCAGACCGACGTGCCATCCTTTGCGGTGCTGGAACCGACGGCGGATGGCTTCCGTTCATACAACAACGGAAACGCCGAAGCGACTGCTGAGGTCGAACTCCTGGATAAAGCGCAATTGCTCACGCTGACCGCGCCTGAACTGACCGTGCTCATCGGCGGCATGCGCGCGTTGAATACCAACGTAGGACAGACTAAGTTCGGTGTCTTCACCAAAAAGCCGGAGGCCTTGACCAACGACTTCTTCATCAACCTGCTCGATATGCGCACCGTGTGGAAAGCGACCTCGGATGCAAAGAATACTTTCGAAGGTCGAGAT
The DNA here is from genome assembly GCA_963800535.1 of uncultured Acidobacteriota bacterium. GTDB lineage: Bacteria > Acidobacteriota > Terriglobia > Acidiferrales > UBA7541 > Palsa-295. The sequence goes on along the minus strand of CAWDBK010000002.1, from coordinate 29,889 downwards.
CGCAAGACGGGGGAAGTCCGGTGGACGGCAACACGAGCCGATCTCGTCTTCGGTTCAAACGCTCAACTCCGAGCGCTGTCGGAGGTTTACGGAAGCTCGGACGCACAAGGGAAGTTTGTTCAGGATTTCGTTGGGGCGTGGAACAAAGTGATGAACCTCGATCGCTTCGACCTGATCGCGCCCGTCAAATAATAGGCGAAACATTGACGATCGAGCGGCTGTGTCGCGAGCTATGCTACCGCATCACCGTCTGGAAGTATTCCGGCAGCCGCTTCTTTGTTTCCCGCAGAATATCCACGATGGCCTTGCGGTCCTCGAGCGTGAGCGCAGCGTACCTCTTTCCGCGCTGCTCGCCCGACAAAATCCGCCACATCCGCGCGTAAGCTGCGTCCTGTAGATCGTCCGGCAGCGCGTCGAACGCGCTTGAATAGATCATGTAGCTGCACGGATATTTCATCAGCCTCCGTTGCAGATCGAATTGACGCAAGGACCTTCCCTGACTGTCCTTCGGCCCCGCGCTGGAAAACTTCTCAGCGAACCCCGACGTTCCCTCCACCTTCGACGGCAGCGGCTTTTCGTCCGCGAAGAGCATGTAGTCGGCCAATTCTCTCGACGCGGCCTGCACCACTTTCGCGGCCTTCCCACGCGGCGGGCCTTCCTCCCCGCCCTCCGCCACACGCACTTCCCATCCCAAGCGCGTGAACAAGTTGATCATGTGCATCTGGTGCTCGAAGATCATTAGCGCCACCACGTCGCTATACGGCGTGACATACGCCTGCGTATCAAACCGGCCATCCAGCGAACTCAGAGGCTGGCTTTCGTCTCCGGCTAGCAGCTCCAGGTTTTTCCCGTCTTTCACCACCGCATTTCCCATGTGCCTGAGTGTTCCCGTGTTCCCCGTCACGTACCAGCCGCCCCAGCGCTGCGTAAACGGACTCCTGTCGTCCGTCAAAAAAGTTCCCGGCTCGGAAATCGTCTTTCCATCCGTGTCCGGATAGACGCTGCGCATCAGCGTCCCGGGCACTCCCATGCTTTCGCTCGACACGTGGCACGGCAAGCAGTTCGGATCGCGGTTGGCGTGCGGCGGCCCCGCAGGGTTCTGCCCCATTGAAAAAAAGATCATCCCTTGCCGCGGGTCTTCCGCCGCAAGCTCCAGCAGCGGTCCGCCGCGCACCCAGCCCACCACCACGGAGTCGTTAAAAAAAATGCTTCGCGGGTTCGTGGGGTTGATGCGCTCGCTCTGAAAGCTGGTTTTCGAGAAAACGACAAGCTGCGATTCGATAGGCACATCCAGCGCGTCCAGCACCGACCGCAGGTAGCCCTGCGGCTTCTCGTATTGCAAATGAACCTGTCCACGTTGGATTCGCTGGTTCAGATAGGACACCGCGTCGTGCGGCATACGTGTGTTGTACTGGATCGCGGGATCGTCGGGATCGATCGGGGACAAGCCCGCGCGACTGCCGTAGGCCACCGCAACCGCAACCACGGCCACCCCCGCCACCAGCACCGCTCGCCGCATCTCCCCGCCGCCCCCTCCGAAGCCACCCGCGAGAAATTATAGTATGCCTGCTCTCACATCTTCATGAGTGGCCTCGTGTCGCCTCGGATCCGGAGGACGCGAGCTCGTCCGGTTATCGCACGAATCGGGAGTCAGACGGTTCGGCCCGGTGTAGACTTCGGGTGGTCGAAGAAACATCGCGACTCACGAGTCGTAAGCTCCATTTCCGCTGAAGCATTTATACCCGCCTCAAATTGAAGGACCGAGATGAACGATCAAGAAAAAAACGACCGGGATTCTGAAGCGCGAGATCAACGGATCCGTGCGGCGCTGGATCAGCATTGGGGGGCGTCCGACGCCAACGATTTTGAAACCGAGCACCGCATCTATCTCGAGGACGCGGTGCTGGAATACCCGCAGTCAGGTGAGCGAACCCGCGGCCGGCGCAATATACAGGGCCAACGCGCCAGTCAGCCGAATAAAAAGCGATTTACTACCCGGCGAATCATTGGCGGCGGCGATCTTTGGGTCACCGAATTCGTCCTGACATATGACGGTAAGCCGTCCTACACCGTCAGCATCATGGAGTTCAAAGGCGACAAGGTTTGGCGGGAAACCCAGTACTTTGCGGATCCATTCGCGGCGCCTGCATCGCGCGCCCAATGGGTCGAACGGATGGACACATAATCATCCGGCACGGCCAAACCGTACACACGGGAATTTGGATTTTCAGCGCAACTTGGTCAAGATACCCGCGCCATGCCGGACCTCTACATCGGAACTAGCGCGTTCACCGGCGCCGGATGGGAAGGCTCCTTCTACCCGACTGTAATGAAGCCCGCCGCACTAAGGCGACCAGAGCGTGATGGTGTGCGGGTGATGGCGGCGGTGCGTCCTCGCGTAACCTCTCCGAATGGCTGACCCGTCGGCCTTGAGAGTAGTTGAGGCACCCAGTCGGTCGCCGCAGGGCTAATCGGCGTTAGCCGGCAGAAATGCCGGCCCGCGCATTTTCCAGGAGCATCGGCACAGCACGCGAATCAACGATTGGGACTACGGTAATCAGCTCAGCCCGCGCGCCCGCAATTTCGATTGCCTTGATCGTGAATTCAACCGAACGGTCGCTGCCCCACCGGGTAGTGATCTGAGTGCGGCATCGAACGGGTTCATCACTCCGCCGCGCTCGACGACGTTGGCCTTCTGCGGAAGATTTGCTTTCCGCCGGAATCAAACTCCAAAACCCACTCCTGACGAGTTCGTTTCGCGAGAAGCCGGTAATCGCCTCCGCGGCTGAATTAACGTAGGTGCACCTGGACCCGCGGTCGACGAAAACAGCATTCGGGATGTATTCCGCGAGTTCCCGAAGCTTCGTTTCGGCTTTGGCCAGACTCAGTTCCGCACGCTCGCGTTCGACGCGCGCCGCGCGTTGCTCTAACGCCTGATGAATGGCCGCGGGCAGTTGATCCATACGGCTTTTTAGCACGTAGTCGGTGATTCCGCGTCGCGTGCACTCGACGGCCGTCCGCTCTTCCAGTGCGGATGTCATTAGAATGAACGGGACGTCCGACCCCATCTCCTGCATTGCGTCCAAGGCCTCCAGCCCCGTCCAAGCGCCGAGGTGGTAGTCAGAGAGAACGACGTCGTAAACCCCGGTCCGAAGCCTCTCGACAAACTCTTCGCGAGTCGCTACCACCTGGGCGTTAAGGTCAAATTCGGCGCCTCCCAATACCTCGAGACAGAGTTCAACATGGACTGGGTTATCTTCGACGAGAAGGATTCCCAGGGGAAACTTCGGAGCGAGACTGGGAATCGACTGAACTTTGCTCGGCATAGCAATTAACCTCGGGTTTGGAGTCATGCGCCACACGGCAGAGGAAGATTCACCTCTCAATCTCGAAAGGGTCGCTTGGCGTCCCTAAAATATAGGTATTTCACTGTATATGTGCTTGTTTACCGAGCCAAGGAATCATCATCGCCCTACCTTGCCCACGTCTAAATAGCGCGCTTTCTTCGAGATACGCTACACGGGAAATCCGCTCCCCATCGTGTCGATTCCCGATCATCCCGTTCGACGCGTAAGTGGAGGCGTACCGCGCACCCGCCGCCTCGCAGCATTCCAAGTCCAGCGCGGTCCGAGGCTCCCATATGAAATTAGCGGCGCTGATACGGCGTCTTGAGCGGCCGATCGACAATGTAACCCGTGTAATCAGCTCACGGAAGTAAGGTTAGCTACTCGAGGCCCTCGACGATCCGTAAATCTCGATCCGCGGCGCCCGCGATGTGCTTTAGGGCTGCTTGATACGCGTCGCTATCGTGCGCCGCGATCGCCTTCTCCACGCTGTCGAACTCTATAACCACGACGCGGTCTTTAATTCCGGATTCATATGCTACCGCCGCTTCTCCGCGCACTAATAGACGTCCGCCGGCTTGAGTTAATGCAGGTCCCGCAATTTTCCCATACTCCTTCAATGCCTCCGGGTTCGACACAGAGCGGTATACTGAGACCCAATAGCCTTTGGCCACTTTTCCTCCTCGAATCCTCTTCACTTCCCTACTTTTGCTGGACACGTCCTACATCGCAAATCACGAACTTGCTATTCAGACGATCATCAGGAACAGCGGAGTACAAACGGCGCTCTAGGCGAACAAATCGGGCGGGTGGGCGTTAGAGGGACATGCCTTTGGCTCGTGGCGACACGGCCTACCGCATCAGTAGAGCTGCGAGTTCGTAACCGCTCGAGATCGATAGACGCTGATAGGCTCTGCGCCTGTAGGTTAGGACACTGCTCACTTTGATGCCGAGCTCTTGTGCGATCGTCTTGGCCGTCAGGCCGGCGGCAGTGCGAGCGCAGACGGCACTCTCACGTTCGGTCACCTTAGGATCCAGCAACGCGATCCTCTGAGTCATTTCTTCGATGCGGGCCTGCCTTTTTGTCCCTAGCTTTGGCGATTCCGCTGTCAGCTGGTAGTGCTTTCTCAACAGGGGAAGAAGAAGATGTGATAAATCGGCGATGCGGACTTGTTCTTCGTTGCTGAAACAGCCCCAACCCGAATGCCTGTAAAGACTCATTACGAACCAACTGTTGTCGGCCCATCGGGCGAGAGTTAGCTTCTCAACTATAGCGGGCCTCAAATAACAGTCGTTCAGATACTGATAGTTGCTGATACTGTCGGGGTGCACCCGCAAATTGATCCATTCGGAATGGGCCGTATTGCGGATCGTATGGTATGCGGGATCGAACGTGAAATATCGGCTGACGTAGCGGCGTATCAGTTCACTCGAGCCCGCAGTTCTGCCCGTGTGCACAATCAGCTGAGGATTATCGGGAGCCCGCCAGACCCATCCGGTAAGCTCACAAATCGGCGCAACGGCGGAAACCATCTCGAAGAAAGCGCTTGTAGCGCCAGTCGTTCCGGTAGAGCGGATCGCCTTTTCACAAGAAAAGATCCAGTCGTGTTCACCAACAACGGACATCATAAAATGCCCCCCACTTCCCCGCGAAAAACTCTATTCTCGGGTACTACGTATGTCAAGAACGTTTGTTCGCTTCTACACACTTCCGTCAGGCTTTAGAGCCCGGAACCCATCAATAAGCTTTAGGCGACGTAATCCGTGACGAAATAACCCTCTGTGCACTGACGGGGCGAGTTCCGACTGCGGAAAACGCGGCCATGAGGACGAGTGAGAGTCTCGGCGATTGGCAATCGGCGGCAGTCAAAGTACCCGCCGCGACAGCCCCTTCGAGGCGCGTAAAGGCCACTGGCTGGATTTGGAGAAGGCGCAACTGTAGCCGAGGCCTTCAGGAGACCTGGTTCGCAGCGCACATTTTGGAGAGGCTCTGGCGCGCCGCCGATGGGCTACCCGGAAATTCCAGATGGTCAAGCAATCGGCGTGCACACGGACTTCGTCTCGGTATATAGATCGAGCATCTGCTTACCCATTTCGCGGCCCCATCCGGACTGCTTGTATCCTCCGAACGGCATCGCCGGATCGAGCAGTCCATAGCAATTGATCCAGACCATTCCAGCGCGAAGCTCGGCAGCTATGCGGTGGGCCTTCTTGATGTCGCGCGTCCAGACGCCCGCTGCAAGTCCGTACGGCGTATTATTGGCTTTCGCTACTAGATCGTCGATATCGGTGAACGGCATTACGGTTACGACGGGACCGAAAATTTCCTCGCGCACGACTTTCATCTTGTCGCTCGTGTTGACGAGAACCGTGGGCTCTACGAAATAGCCTTTTTCGCCGTGGCGCTTGCCGCCCGCAGCGGCCTTGGCGCCCTCCGAATATCCCGATCCGAGATAGTCGCAAACGCGCGTCAGATGCTCCTCGGATATCAGCGGCCCGATTTGAGTCGTGACGTCCATTCCGGGGCCAATGCGAAGGCTCGAGGCAATCTTCGACACGCCATCCACGACCCTGTCGAACTGCTTGTCTTCGACATAGAGACGTGATCCTGCGACGCACACCTCGCCCTGGTTGAAGAAAATGGCGTCAGCGGCGCCGGGGATGGCGGCATCCATTTCCGCGTCCTGGAACACGATGTTGGGCGATTTTCCACCAAGCTCGAGGGAGACCTTCTTCAAGTTTCCCGCTGCAGCATGGACGATCAGCTTGCCGACTTCAGTGGAGCCAGTGAAGGCAATCTTGTCGACATCGCGGTGTGCGGCAAGAGCGGCGCCGGCGGTTTCGCCGTATCCGGTAACGATGTTTACGACGCCGTCGGGAATGCCCGCTTCTTGGATCAATTCGCCAAGCAGAAGGGCGGTGAGCGGCGTTTGTTCGGCGGGCTTGAGCACGACGGTGCAGCCCGTGGCGAGTGCTGGGGCGAGCTTCAAAGTGGCCATAACCAAAGGGAAATTCCATGGGACGATCTGGCCAATCACGCCAATCGGTTCGCGCAGTGTGTAGGCGAGGAATTTCCCGCCCGGCTGCATCGAAAGCGGAATCGTGGTGCCTTCAACTTTAGTAGCCCAGCCCGCGAAATAGCGGAGCGTATCGACCGAAATCGGTACGTCGGCTAAGCGAGCCATCACGACTGGCTTGCCGTTATCAAGAGTTTCGAGCTGCGCGAATTCCTCGAGTCGACTTTCGAGCAGGTCGGCGAGTTTCCACATCAGGCGCGCGCGCTCCGACGGTACGAGCCTGCGCCAGGGCCCTTTGTCAAACGCGGCGCGCGCGGCTGCTACTGCGCGGTCGACGTCTTCCTTGTCTCCCTCAGCCACATGGGCCAGCACCTCGCCGGTGGACGGATTGTAGGTTGGAAACGTCTTGCCCGACGCCGCATCCACCCATTTTCCGTTGATCAGCATCCTGCGCGGTTTCGCAACGAAGCTGTTTACGTTCTGGTCGACGGTAATTGTTTGCCCTGCAGTAGCCATCCAACTTCTCCCTTTGGTCCATCACGGATTTTCTTATGAGTCTCGCGAGTTGGCCGACCTCATGTCGCGCAGGCCCAACTTCGCTTACGCCTTCCGCTCATACTGGCTCGTCACGAGTCGCTGGGGCCGTTGCGATCTGACTAAAGACGAAACACCTTTCGCGCGGTTTCGCCCAAGATATTCCGCTTGGCCTGGTCGCTGAGAAACGGCAGCCCGGCGATTTGTGCGGGCACGTCGAAATCCCAGTGCGGCCAATCCGACGAGTACATCAACTGGGTCTCGGCGTGCATGGCCTTGAATGTTGCTTCAAGCATGTGTGGAATCGTCACTTCAAGTGGCTGCGTCGTGAAGTACATGTCGGCGATGTATTCGCTCGGCAGGCGCTTGAGCAGCGGCGCATCGGACTGACGCATGAGGTATTCGTGATCAAGGCGCTGCATCATGAACGGAACCCAAGCGAGCCCGCTCTCGATCCAGATCAATTTCAGCTTGGGAAAGCGCTCGGGGAGACCGTTGATGACCCAGTTCGTAAGATGGGTCATGTTGCAGGTGACGAAAGACATGGCATGGGCGGAGAGGAACCGGTTCATCGTCGAAGTCATCGTGTCGCCCCAGCTGGGACCGGCGTGAAAGCCCAGCGGCAGGCCCCGCTCTTCTAGCGCGCGGTAAACCCGCATGTAGACATTCTTGTGCACTCCCTCGTGGCGCTGGCTGGCGATCATGAAACCGACGACGCCGGGCGTCTCGCCGAACTCGTCGATCATTTTCAGGCACGCTTCAGGATCGTGGAATGGTAGTGAGAGCAACGTCTTTACGCGCTTTTCGCGCGGCAGTATCGTTTCGGTGAACCAGCGGTTGTAGGCGAACGTCATCGCCGTGGCGATGTCGCCCTCGGGATGAAGCCCCATTTCGAGCATCGGCTGCGGGAACACAATCTGCATGTTGATGCCCATCGAATCCATAGCGCGGCGAACGAGCGTGAGGTCACGGTGCTCGTCCGTTTTTTCGACGTACTCGGCGAGCTCGGCCTGGTGTGGGATGCGGCCAAAGACGTCCTGAAATGTCATTCCCACGGAATGATTGCTGAATGCGACGTTGCGCGCGTTGGGCCAATCCTGGGTCATCGTTTTCGCGTTGTAGCGCAGCACGGGATTTTCTAGGCGATCGAGGATCTCTCCCCAGGAATCGAATTCCACGTGATGAGCGTCCAGGTCGACGATGAAGTAGTCGTCGAGATGGTAACGCTCAATGTCGCGGCGAGCGTTCGCGAGGATTTCGCGCGAATCGGTGCGGGTGGTGATTTGCTGGACTGAGTGTGCGACGGCGGTATTGGTGCCGTTCAGAGTCTTGCCTGTGCCCATGGACCTTCCCTTGGAATAGCTACGTCACCACCACTGCAACGCGTTTACGCACCGTAAGGGCCGCGGCTCGCGCCTGGTGCGGTGCGCGAAAACCACAACGCCAAGTCGAAAGGATTTAGATGATGGGCTCGAAGAAGCGCGCAGGCCATCACCATCGACTCGGTCGTCGAAACCGTCCCGTCGATTACCGGAACCACAGCTGCTCCAGGTGGCGCGTCCTCAACCGTGGCCGCGTAGAGTTTTATTGCACCGCTCACCAATTTGGTCACGCCAGCGGATGCCACCTTCGGTATTTCGCCAGCCTCGGCCGTTCGCTCTATTTGCGCGTTCAGATCGAGGAGAAGCGCGGATAACTTTGCAGCCTCCTCAGACAGCGACATAAATTCCGTCCGAGCCTTCTTCGACCGCCACGCGGATCAGCCTTGCTGACGGCCGCCCCGGATGTATGCCCGTTCTAATGTCGTACTCGAATCCGTGCCACGGGCAAACAATGTGTAGCGTTGACTCGTCGAACGCGAATCCCCGGCTCTCGCCGCCCGCCTCAATCACCTCGGTAACGCGCGGAATAATCTTGCCCTGGCATACGGGCCCGCCTTGATGCGAGCACTTGTTTTCCCAGGCGTGCAGTTTGCCCTCAATGCGGAAAATTCCGACGGTTTTGTCGCCTACGTCAACGACGAGCTTGCCGCCTTCCGGCACGCGATCACTGGTCCCTACGAAAAACCTCTGCGATGTCACCGACATGTGTAACCGATGGAGGACACGACCGACCTCCATACACCTTTCACTGAATTTAACTTTCACCTTCCAACGCTGACAACCCTGCCGAATTGCAAAAAATCTTAAGCGGTTATCTTCTACGGGTCAGTTAAGAGCTGGATTCCCGGTGCCAATGAAGCGCTGCGCGGCCGTGGCATGGCAGCGAACGCAATCGCGAAGATTCCTATCGCGACGATGGCGCAGTTCAACTCAAAGGCACGCGTGTAGTTCCCATACAGGTCGAACAGTTTTCCGCCAATGAATCCAGCGGGCGAAGCGAGCACGGATGTCACCAGCGTCATCACGCCGTTCAACTTAGGGAAAGCCGCGGGACCGTAGTAGTGCGCGGGAATCGTCGACAAGCACGTCAGCGACCAACCGCTGGCCACGCCATACGAAGCGGCAGCGGCGTAGGCTACCGTGAGCGTGTCGGCGCGCAAAATGACGGCCAGGTAAGAACCGACAAAGTACAAACTCAGGCCGATTGCGAAGACCAAACGCGAATCCACGACGTCCAGCAACAAACCTGCGAGCCAGTGGCCGCCGATGGTGCCGATCGTGAACAGGCTCATCGCCCAAGCGGCATCGGCCGAATTGATGCCCGCTCCGCGCATGCGGAGAATCCAGTGCGCCACGAAAAAGAAGAACGGGAATGTGGTCGCTACGCCAGCGACTGCGATCAGCCAGTAAGCGGAAGTTCGATAGGCCTGCGCGGCGGTCCACGGATACGTAGTCGCCAGGCTGTCAGTGCGGGACGGCCGGTTCTGTTCTACTTCCGGAATCCCGTCAACTGACTGTCCGAGAGATCGGGGACTCTCCTTGACGAAAAAGAATGCCAGGAGGCCGGACACTACCATTGCGCCGGCAACAATTTCCCAGCCCACACGCCAATTTCCGCCGGCGCTTCGGAGCGTCTTGTCGAGAAGGGGTGAGATGGCAAAGCCAGCGAAGCCAGGTGACGACAGGGCGATGCCCATCGCGCGCCCGCGATACCGTCTGAACCACCTGGCCACGGCCGTAGCAGCTGTAAACAGAGTCGAAAAACTGATTCCGACGCCGTTGATTACGCCGAAGGCAACCAGATAGTGCCAAGGCTTCGACGCGTAGAATGACAAAGTCAAAGAGCCGACGCAGATCAGAGCGGAGCCAGTGATAAAAGTCGCGCGGACCCCGAAATTGACAATCGACATCGCGGCGAGCACGGAGGCAAGCCCCACGAACAGGTTGATTAGCGTGAACCCGAGCCCCAGCGTGCTGCGGCTCATCGGAATTTGGTGGATCATGTAGCCGTTAATTACCGAGCCGCCGTAATACGCGAATCCCATGTTGAAAAAGACGAGCGAAAAGAGGACCACGACCAACTTCCAGCCGTAGAATTCTTTCCCGTCCGACACAGGAACCTCCCTCGAAAAACCTACAGAAGCTGCCACTGCCTTAAATAATTCCGTCTTCAAACCGGAGAGCCGGCCCGCGCGATCCCCTCGCCTGCTCAGGGCAGCCCGAACGCTGCGTAAATATTGATCGATGAGATCACGACGTACTGCTTGCCGCGAACGGAGTAAGTCACCGGGCTATCACGCGGATCGAGCCCGCTCAGGGGAAAAGACCAGAGTAGTTTGCCCGTATCGGCATTGAGGGCAAGAACGTCGCCCTCGTCGTCGCCCGAAAACACCAAGCCACCCGCTGTAGCAAGGGTACTGACCCACCCCGGCGCCAGCAGTCGGTACTGCCACTTCTGTTTTCCTGTCGTTGAGTCGAGGGCGCGAATCGCTCCGTAGGCGTCGTCGCCACTCTGGAAGTTTGCTCCAGTGGGTGTGAATACAGCCTTCAACTCTCTCGCGCTCTCGTAAAAGAGTTTGTTCTGAGGATCATAGGACGGAGCCGTCCAGTTGTTGGCGCCGCTGGTGCTTGGGTTCGTGAGTGTCCCTGTAGGTGCTGGATAATAGCTGGGCAGCAGGATCGGACGCCCTTTTTCATCCAGGCCCTTAGCCCAGTTCAGGCTTATGTAAGGCGCGCCCGCGATAAATTGCCCGGTTACACGATCCAAAACGTAGTAGAAGCCGTTGCGATTCGCCATCGCCACGAGTTTCCGCGGCTTGCCCGCGATGGTCGAATCGATCAACACCGGGATTTGCGTCGCGTCCCAGTCATGAATGTCGTGAGGCGTGAACTGGAAGTGCCACTTGATCTTTCCCGTGGTGGCATCGATTGCCAATAGAGAACAGGTATACAGATTGTCGCCGGGTCGCGTCTGGCCGCCAAACGCGGGTGACGGATTCCCCGTGCCGTAGTAAAGCAGGTTCAGTTCGGGGTCGTAGGATCCGCCGTTCCAGACGTCTCCGCCATTGGGAACCGCATCGCCCCAAGTCTCCGAACCCTCTTCGCCCTTGTTCGGAACCGTCCAGACTCGCCAAAGCCGCTTGCCAGTCTTTGCGTCATAGGCGTCCAAAAGGCCCCGCGCATCGCGGTCGCCACCGCCCGTCCCCATTATGATCTTCCCGTCGATCGCCAGCGGATTCCCCGAAATCGCGTGGTTATCGGAGTTCTTTTCGACCTCCACGATCCAGCGGAGAGCTCCCGTTTTTGCATCGAGCGCGGCAAGATGGCAATCGAGCGTTCCCACATAGACCATATTGTCCAGAATTGCGACTCCCCGATTGTTTGCATGGAGCCCGATGTATTTCACATCTTTGGGCATGCTCGGAGACCAACTCCAAATTTTCATGCCAGTGCGCGCGTCGAGCGCCGTCACCGTGCTCGGCGGCTCAACGATGTACATCAATCCGTCCGCTACAATTGGAGTCGCCTCGAAAAATTCACCGTTGAGCTGGGAACGCTGAAAAATCCAGACTGGCCTCAAATTCGCGACGTTCGTCTTATTGATTTGTGTAAGCCCGGAAAAGCGATGGGACTGATAGTCTCCGCCATACGTCAGCCAGTCTTGCGGTGTCTTGTCGGCATTCAAAATCCGCTCGTAAGGAACATTCTGCGCTGACGCCCACGCAGAGGTTCCGACTATCAGGAAGGTCAAAGCCAGGACGTGCCTAAGCGCCTTCATTTTGCCGCTTTCAGACTGCCCAGATAGGCCGCCAAGTTGTTAAGGTCCGCACTGGGCAAGGAATTCTGACTAGGCATAAAGCTCTTTCCTGGCTCTTTTTCGAGCGACTGCAGGTCCGCTTTATGTAGGGAGTGATAATTGCCCTTGGAATCCTCTAGTAAGATCTCCAACGTGGTTTCGCCCGCGCGCATTCCTTCGATGACCTGACCGTCCTTTGTAACGGCCCGAAAGATCAAATACTCGGTCCATTTGCCGACTGCTACGCCCGTGACCGGTGACTTCGGCAGGTTTCCGCCGGGATTTTGTAATTCAAGGCGAATGAAGTCCGCGGGCCGCAAACTGCCGATCGTCGTCAGATCGGGTCCAAGATTTCCACCGACGCCGTTTACTGTATGGCAGTTCGCGCAACCATTCGCGTCATAAACGGCCTCGCCCTTCTCGGGGTCGCCAGTGGAAACCACTCCCATCGCCGCATCACCCAGAGTACGGAGATGGGCGACGATCTGATTGATTTGCGCGTCAGTGAAACCCGCGAAAGCGGGCATCCCGGTGCCCGGCACACCGCCCTTAACTATTTTGGCGGTGGCTTCGTCGCCCAATGTGGCCGGTATGCGCTGAATGTTGGGAGCTAGTCCGCCGCTGGCATCGAGCCCATGGCAGCTCGAGCAGGATGACTCGAAAAGTTCTTTACCAGTACTTAGTTCACGCGTTCTCCCCTGCGGAGCACAGGCGGCGGAATCGGGCAAAGCCAGCAGGGCGGTAAAAATCGCCGCCACCGCAACGGTCGCCGATACCGGGCGCGTGGTGCTCATAGCGAAAAATTCTCTCCTGATGCCAAATTCCGAGAGAGCCCAGGCTCGAAATCAACCTGAGCTCTCGTCCGGGGGGTGGAGGAGGAAACGTCTTCCCTCCTCCGGACAACGCCGCGCACTGATTCTGGCTAGAAAATATACTTCAGTGCAAATTGCATGATCCTCGGGTCTGTGGGCGAACTGAATCCGGGGAAACTTGCGCCGCCGGCGGCTGCTCCGCTGGTGGACTGGCCGAACGTGGCGCTGTTCAGGGTCAGGGACGGATCGCCGTAGTTCACCAGGTTGAGCACGTTGAAGGCTTCAAACCGCGCGTCGATCTCGTTGCGCTCATTTATTTTAAACTTCTTCGTCAGAGCGAGATCGAAGCTGTGGATGGCGGGCCCTTGAATCGTATTGCGACGCACGTTGCCGAGTGGGCCGACGGTAATCGGGCCGATACCATTGTTGATCACGTTGCCGGTGAAGCCCGGTGTGACGGTTGGGGCCACAAAGGCGTGCGGATTGATCCATTGCACTCCCAAGTGGCCGCTCGTTACGACCCCGTTCACGACAGTTACAGGAAGCCGAGTGTGCGGCTCGTAGACCTGCTGACCCGCCACTGAATCCGGGCGCTGGCCGACGTCGTTGACCGTGCCCACGATGCCGATGAAGGCGCTGTCAGCGTTGGTGGTCACGCTGAGCCAGTCCGCGCTCAGGTAGCTGACGATTGGTGAAACTTCCCAGTTGCCGAGAATTGCCTGTGCAACTTTCGAACCGAAATGCGGGGATTCGTAGATTCCATTCACCGTGAGCTGCTGGTTGCGGTCGAAAATGCAGTTCCCGGTTTCCTGGCTCAAGTCATTTCGGAAGGCGGGAACGTTGACTGACGTGGTCGCCTCGCCATTGTCGATGCAGTGGGACCAAGTGTAGTTCGCGGTCATACTGAAGTTATGGCTGACGCGCTTGATCATGCTCAAAAGAAGTCCGTTGTAGCTCGAGACTCCATTGTCCATGTAGTCCAATCCCGTCGAGACCAGTTGGCCCTGGGCTGGATTGATCAGGCTCAGGAGGCGACGGTTTTGCGTATTCGTCAGCGACGTGCACGGACCGTTGGCCTTCAGGCCGTCCAAGTCTCCACTGTAGGGCGCGGGGAAAGTGCCGTTCGCCGAGCAAGTGCCGGGAATGTAGATCGCCGGGTTGAAGTCCCCAGGAATCGCATTGTGCACGCCGTGATTCCCGATGTAGCTGGCAGTCGCCGACCAGGTTTGCCCGAACTGCTTCTCTAGGCTGAGGTTCCATTGCTGCAGCATGGGTGCTTTGAAATGCAGCTGATTGAAGCTGGCGAAGGCGCCGGCGTTTATGAAGGGAGTGTTCGCCGTCTGCGGGATCGGGAACGGATCGACTCCGGTCATACCGTTGAACGAATAAGCCGCAAAAGGATTGGTGAGGTTCACCGCCTGCAACGTGAATGCGTCGGCGAACGGCGGCCCTTGGTACATCACTTCGTTCATCTGGAAACTCGCGAAGTCGTAGAAGATTCCGTACGCCGCACGAACGACCTCACGGCCCTTTCCGCGCGGGTCCCAGCTGATACCGATGCGAGGAGCAAAATGCCCCGCGTCGCCCAGATAGGAATTTCCGAATCCGGAGTAGTCACCATGCGAAACACCCGGCTTCGCCGGATACTCGAAGCCAGCTGGAGCGTTTGGATACACTACGCTGTGTATCCCGGCGATGTAGCGGGCCATGCTGAAGAAATCCCCTTGCCCCTCGGGGTTGTGATAGGGAATGTACGGCTCCCAGCGCAAGCCATAGTTCACGGTGAGCTTATGGTTTAGCTGCCAAGAGTCCTGCAGGTACAGACCGATATACGTCTTGCGATTGCTCTGCTGGATCGGATTCGACAAAATCAAGCTGGCGACGTCGCCAAGAAAGAAATCAGACATTCCGAGTCCTGTCGTGGCGCCCGAAATCGAGAAATTGCCATTCTCCGTCAGTGCGCTCACGGAATTTGCAGCATATCGAATCCACTCTCCGCCGAACGCGATTTGATGCGCTCCATGAGTCCATGCCACGTCGTCAGCAATTTGCCAGTCCGTATCCGCGAAAGGAACCAGTGTGTTGGCGGCGCTGATATAGCTGAAGCCGCCGGTTACACCGATGGCGGCAAAATTCGGGAAGGGGCTGTAGAAATCGCCTCCTACACCAAGCTGTGTCGGCGTCTCGATCCCGGGAAGGTCCGGTACACCCTTCACGTTCTTAGCCCTGTTTAGGTTGACGTGGAAGGAATTCACAATCGTATTCGAAACCAGGTAGGTGTCACCTACCGTGACATCCTGATACGAATCGTTTTGGATGCTCTGGTTCAGCGTCAGGGGACTGGTGAAATCCGGCGGTAGATTAAAGTGGTCTCGGAAATACCGGACGAACACCGTGTTCTTCTCGCTCTGGTTGTAGTCAACCTTAGCAACCTCTTCGTCGGTGTTCGTACGCACTCGGGTAGTGAAGGTTATGCTGCCGCAATTCGGGTCGGGAGACGTCGGCAGCAGGGCCGCTATGTTCTTAGCCACCTGAATGATGTCCGACTCAGGGATCATGTTATTGGCGTCAAACGGCGATTTCAAATGAACCGCCGTTGGCCGGCACGTCGTGGAAGCGAAGGTGCTGAAGTCACCCGTCAGTTCTTGCGCCGTAGGCACGAAGGCGGACGAGGTGCTGGCATCGCGAACCCTGGTGTCCTGGTAAGCTCCGAAGAAGAATAGCTTGTCCTTCTTAATCGGCCCGCCGATGACGCCTCCGAATTGATTGCGCTTCAGCGGATCCCGCACGGGCGCGAAGAAACTGCGCGCGTTAAAATCGCCGTTTCGGACGAACTCGAATGCGTCTCCGTGGAATTGGTTCGATCCCGACCTTGTAACGGCGTTCACCGTGGCCGATGAATGCATACCGTATTGGGCAGGTACCGCAGTCAAATCCACCTTGAATTCCTGCAGAGCATCAGGGAACGGCAGCGGAAAAGCACTCAACTCTTGAATGTCGCCGGCGTTTCCACCATCCAATACATACGTGCCAGCGCCAGGATTGGTGCCAACGAACGCGACCGTATAGGGACTGGGGAAGGACAGAAGATTGTTGAATTGTCCGATATTGTTGACCTGGGCCCCCGGCGTGAGAGTGAGCAGCTGCATCGGGTCGCGGCCATTCAGGGGGAGTTCCACCACCTGTTGCTCATTCACGACCTGTCCGATGATGTTGCTGTGCGTCTCCACCATGGCCGCGCTGGCTTCCACAGTCACTCTTTGATCGACTGAACCGACCTGTAGAACGACGTTTACCGTGGGGTTCGAGCCAACTTCCAAAACGATGTTCTGCTGCACGTACGAGTTGAAGCCCTCCTTTTTGACCTGGATCTGGTAGTGACCTGTGGGCAAATCCGGGAAAGTGTAGGTCCCATCGGCGTTGGTCTCGGTCGTCCGAGCCAATCCCGTGCCGGCCTCCGTCAACCCAACCTGCGCACCGACAACACTCGCGCCAGATGGATCGGTGACCACTCCAGTCAACCTTGAATTGACGACCGCTTGCGCGAAGGAAGGCACGCACGAAAACAGCACAGCTAACAATGTCAGCAAACACCTGATCATCTTCATTTTAATTCCCCCTAATACCCACCAAATCGAACGTCACTCGGTTGTTGGAGCTGATTCACCCGATCTGTGCCAGCTTGTTATCACGGGGCCATACACGCTGTCTGTCCCACCGACTGAGTACAAATCTGAGAATGTGTCCCGCGAAGCCGCCACTATGGATTTCGCCGAGCTCCCATCGACCGCCAGCATGGTTCGAGCGGCGCGGTTTCGAGACGTCCGAGAGACAACGCGAACACCAGAACTCGCGAACAGGTTCTTGCGCACTCATGACCCACTCGCAACGCACACCGTGCGCACGAATACCGAACGACCGCTACTGCGCCATCTGTCGAGACGAGTCCAAAACTTGACTGGAAGCGAACCGAGAAGACTTTTGTTATCTGGCCGCGCCAGACTGTTAAGAAATCCGGGCTGGGGTCATGTCCGACAAGGGCTTCGGCTGGCCGAATTTCGCGACTAACTGCATGGCATCCGCGAAGTCCTTAAGGTCCTTTAGATTCATCCACTGTTCGCGTGCGCGATCCGCTTGGGCTTTGCTGATCTGCTTTAGATCACAGATGCGGCTGTACTTTGCGACCAGCTCATCGTGCGACATCGGTGTTGCCGGCTTGCCCGTGAATACCCGCTCTTCACCTGATTTCTTGCGGACGGTGATTCGAGTGCCATTTCCGAACGCCGGGTCATTGTGCGCGTGAATGGTCACCTTGTTCATCAGTTCCCTTACCGCAGGATCCATATATTTTTCTTTTGTGAAGGAGTCGAGGTAGATCTCCTTATCAATGATCATCCGCGAGACGATGAACGGCAGACTGTGATCTGCAGTCTCCTTATTTCGTGGATCCCACTTTTGCGGATCCGCATCTTCCTGCCACAAAGTAAAATTGAATTCCATTTTGATCGCGGCAACCTCTTGTGGGCCGGTCCATGCGACGAGATCCGGTGCGATGTGCTCGCAGAAAATCTCGGCGCCTCCTACCAGGGGATAGCGCTTATAGCCGCGGCCTTCTCCATGTGAGGTCTCGATGGCGGTCCGGCCATCGCCGCTGGCGGGCAAACGTAGGTCTCTGGTGAACGGTCCGACGTGGGCGATCAGGCCCCAGCGGCCTTCGAATGGCTGGGCCGGCCCGGTCATCCCTGCGCCCGCCAGCATTGCCGCCCAAATACCGTTGCGCACCTGCTCCGCACTATGGGTGCCCTTCCACATCGACTGTACGCCCGTGTGAGTGACGTACATCGGCATGTGCGGGACCATGGCGAGAGCCACGGCATTGCCCAGTTGGTCTTGATTCAAACCCATGAGCTTTCCGCATGCCATCGCGACCCCGACGCTGTGATACGGGGCGTCAAACCCCCCTGGGTCGTAATTGCCCTTGCCCGTGCCTCCGATCGCACTGATCACTTCGTAGGCGATCGCCATCGCCTCCATGACTTTGGCACCGCTGGCATGTAGTGCCTCGCCCATTGCGAAGACCCCGCCGAACATTTCATTCATGTGGGCAGAAGCGCCGAAATCGCTGTGCCGTATCATGGCCGCACTGGCAAACGCCGCCATCTCCGGAGTAGTGGTGATTCCATATCCCGGCACGGTGCACTTAAGGTCGCCGCGCATCGTCTGGGCCAGCCGAGCATTGATTCTCGCGGGCTCCGACTCGAATCCGCTGTAGAGCGACCCAACCGTGTCCAACATCAAAAAGTTGAAGGCCTCGAGAAAGGCATCTGTCGGTTTAAGCTGATAGGAGCTCACCCACTCGACAATTCGCTTGGTGCACTCGTCCATGGGACCATTGCCAAATGCGCGCCCCGAGTTATTTACCCAACCCGGTCCTGAGTACATGTCGAAACCGACTTGGTCCGCCGTTACCATCTCGCCGCTTTCAACAATCTCAGGCCACTTTTGAACGCCATCCGTAGACGTGGGCGCCAGGGGACCAGACATCCGTCCACCCTGTTGACCCTGGCCCATTGCGCTCTGAGCTGCCAGAACTCCCGCAGCCGCAACTCCGGCGCTAACGCCCAACTTTATTAACTTTCGCCGGTCCATCGCACGCGCCGGCAACTTGGTTTCTTGATCTAGTTTCTTTACATCATCCATATCGTCTTCTTCCTCACCCTGGAGTGGGCCCTAGCCCTAAGGCAATGTTTTTAATTCCGCAGCAGCGGCAGCCGCACCAGCCGTGGCTTGAGCCGCATCCACGGCGGGCATTGCCAACACACGATGTGGGTCAATTCGGAAAGTGATGTAAACGAGCTTTTCGGTCTTGATGGTTGTGAATCGATGAGGCGTGTTCGGCGGAATGATTATGATATCGCCCGGCGCAACCTCACGAATCTTGCCGTTGTGCACTGCAGTCCCAGTGAAGCCGGGGCCGACTCGAACGTTGGCAGGATCAACTTTCTGGTTTTCAATCGTTCCGCCCGTTTCAAAGGTTCCGTTTCCGGAAACGATGTAATAGATCTCGGTAATACTGCTGTGTTCCTCAATCGAATCGGCTTTCGGCGTCCGGCGCAAAGCATCGACCGCGATATTGTATTGAGTCTGACCATCGTCAATCCCAACCACGCGCAGCACCGAGACGACCAGGCCCGTGGCATTCTTATCTGACACCGCTTGAACTTCGCTGGCCTTCACATCCGCGGCGGTTCCTTGCGGCACCAGCAGCACCGGAGGGTCCGCGGGAGTTTGGTTAGGGGAGAATGTTTTGAACGGCGACTGCGCTTGAACGCTTGCTGAGATCAGAATTTCAGTAACCAACAACAAAAATAGACCGAGCGCTGCCTTTCGCATTTGCCACCCTTTCTCGCTAATCTCAATTGATCACTGAGCATGGCCGTTCGTTCTCGGCACCTACGCGTGGCGCGCAACACGCTCCCAAACCCGCATTGTCAGATACCACGGCAGCCCGAGATCTGCTGTCATACAAACTAAGTACAGACGAACATCCGAACGAATCGAAATCTGAGACCGGATCGATCCTGCTTCTCAAAGGAAAATGGACCAGTAGAGGTAAATGGGCCGTAGGCAATTCCGTTGCCCGATGCAACGTAAACCGCACCTAACGTGAGCAGCTTCGATTCTCAGCCATTCGCGTCGTGTTGCGCCAGAACCTGCCCGCCTCTTACGGAATACGCGAACGTCAGGCGGTAGCCCTTCAACATTTCTTTCGGAGCGATCGCGCGGAGATCCTCAATCGTTTTCGAACCCAGCGTAATTTCGCCATCGCCTTCCCAAATCTCAGTTCCGGCAACGTCAAAGGCTGCGCCCGTGACCAGCTCATATACGGCTGGTTTCGTTCCATTCAACGCGGGGAAATGCCGCGTGTTGTGCATGGGAGGCCCGTGCAATGTCGGACCCTTCCTCGCCACTTGGCGGAGCGTGACAACGGCATGAGCAACTTCGCGACTGCCTGCCGTGCACGTCCCCGCGAACTTCGATCCGGCCTCAAGCTTTGGAGTGGCCTTACCTACCGGATAGGTCCGCGACATATGAATCGATCCGAGCTTCTTGGGAAAGCCCTGAATCCACCCGCGGTACATCGCGAAATCCTTATCGACCCAGATGTACACGCAGCGGCTCACAGGCGCGCCTTGATACTTACACCCGACGACGATGATGAATTCCTTGTATTGGGATTGAATCGGGTCAAGCAATTCATGGGCATCATCCGAACACGATTGCCAATCGGCAAAAATTGCAGCGACTGCGCCAGGATCGTCTGCCGGTTCCAATTCTTTGGGTAGCAGAGAAATCACCGCGTCCGGGTCTGCGCGGTACTCCACGATTGTTAAATCGCCAACGTAATGCCACGGCGGAGGCGGAACAAGACCTGCAGTGCCGGTAGGCGAGAGCGGAGCTGTGTACCCCTTCGGATAAGATCGTGTCATTCAGTCCTCATTGGAACTAGACGCCTAAAGTCGGTCGCGCGTTCCATCGCGAAGTAAAATCCTCGAAGCGATTGTCGCCGGAAGTCAATTAATGTCAGGCTGGCTGCCTTCCGATGTAATCTATATTTACGTCCCCAAGCTTGGCGCAGCCACAGCTACCCATTGTGATTCTGAGTTCGCGGTTAACGATGTCGAGAACCCTTTCGACGCCAGGCTGGCCAAACGCTCCAAGACCCCACAGAACAGGGCGGCCCATTCCCACCGCGGTCGCGCCCATGGCAAGCGCCTTAAATGCATCCGAACCCCGACGAATGCCGCCACCGCATCGGCCAGGAAAGCCGTCATTCCGCCGAGTGAGGCGATGACCGGGCTCCCCGCAATAAACTTCAAAAGTTCCCTTCGACAATGCGGCTTCGTGAGGGTCACGGCGCGCGGGACTATACGACCGATTTATGCCCATTGCAAGATTGCGCAGTCCACACAACTGAGTACAGAAGTCTTTTGGGGGCCGGGCGAAAAACCTGCAAGTGACACTCAGAACGATGCTTGCAGGATTGTTTAGGCCGCACTGAGCGCTACGGCCGCGCGTTTTCATGCACCCGCCACGCGATCGCGACCGAACTGACTGATAGCGGAGCAGCGTTTGCGATCGTAGAGGCTCAGATGCGGCACAGCGATGCCCGAATCACGCCGGAGCGCATGTGATACCGCGGTCTCAGCGGACGCCGTGAGTGGATTAGCAGCTTAGCTCATTGGTCAATTGTTGACTGAGCATCGAATTGCTGACTCAGCAGCGTGAAGGTCTTTCTTTCAGTGACGTTTGGTAGGGGCGGTGGGGATCGAAATTGCCCCGTACTGAAATCTCAAGGACTTACAAGAAACAGCGTGGACTGAAAAGAAATCACTTAGCATCCCAGGGAATTCTTATTGCTGCCCTAAAGCTGCCTCGTTTTTTCATCCCGCTTTCCGCATCGGCAACAACATTTCTACAACTTTTCCGTGTGCATCCCGCATCGCCTGCGGAACTGCTTGCGTGTAAATGTTCATGGTTGTTCGAATGTCGGCGTGCCGGAGCAATTCTTGCTGCACCTTCAAATCAACACCGAACGCTCGCAGAAGAGTCGAATACGTGTGACGAAACGTATGCCAACCGACTCGCCCAATGCCAGCCATTTTGCCCGCAGGAACGAGATGGTGTTCCTGCAGACGGCCAGGCCAGTATGGCTTGCCGGTTTCGGGATTGGGAAAAAGCCAATCGCCGTCTTTCGCCTGGGGTGCCGTTCTTGCCTTGTGCTCCCTGAGGAGATCGGCAAGAAAGGAATCCACCGGCATCCATCGTTTCGAGTACATCGTTTTGACATCGTCTTCGACTCCAGCGACCCATGAACGCTGGATTTTCACTCGCAGATCGTTCCAATCGAAATCGCCCCACTTGAGACCAAGCATTTCGCTCACACGGAGACCAAGGCAGGCGGTCACGATGCACATGGACCGACATGGCTCGGGCACATGCTCGATGAATCGGCGAAACTCTTCGATGGTTAGTGTCCGAGGTTCGCGCTCGCGCTTTGATGATCCCTTGATGTGAACGAGACTGACGGGGTTGATTTGGAACGGGAGCAGCTCCCAACGCATCGCCCATTCGACCAAGATGTGCATCATGCTGCGAAGATGCGCCTTGCTCTTCGGGGCGAGTTTGCGGCTTTCAATCCACTTCTCAACGGGCAGAGGCTTGATTTTCGCCAGAGGGACATCTTTCCATTCCGGCCGGATGTGATGCTTAATCCATGACTGATACCGGCTTTGGGTGGAAAGACGTTTGGGAATTGCTTCACGAACGTAGCGATCGATAATCGCTCCGAACGTGACTTGCTCCGCTGGATTTGGAGTGTTGACCGCGATGCGTAGACTTTCCGTTGCCCTCCAGGCTTCGGCTGTCGAGGGATATTCTAGGATCGTGCCCACGATGACCGAATTCTCCTTTCTCGCTCCGCCTGGAGTTTTCGACCGATAGGTCCAAACCCAAACATCAGGTCCTCGCCTACGTCGCTTCCTGCGTATCCAACCAAACTGATACCGTGTCCGCTTGAACATTCGGAATTCCTCCTAGTTCGTGCGGCACGGATAGCAAGGCGAATGTACCTGTGAACGGACCCACAAGTCCAGTTCTGAAGCGCGAAAATACCAGCGATGGTGAATGTGGTAGGCGGGAACCATGCCGCGCCGAGCATACCGTTGTAAGGTCTTCTCGTGACAATGCACACGCTCTGCAGCCTCACGACAGTCAAGAAGCGGCTCGAAATTCTCTGGTCGTGACTTCGTCGAATCTGTTTCCGTCGGCCGCTGTTCGTTTTCCGTTTTCATATCGTCACCGCCAATTTGAACCGCCTCAGGCCCCTGGTGTTGGGGTGACTCTCGATGCTTGCTGCCGCTCGATCTCGGCGAGAGCCTTCTCCACCGTGTAACGGGCATAGTTGGGATGTTTTTCGTCGCCCCTGTAATCGGCAATTCTGCGAATCACTTCTTCAGGATGGTCGCCCCGTGCGAGCGCGCGCTTGGCAAACGCCCAATCTCGCTCCGACTGCGTGATTTCATCGCGCGGACGAGGTTGGTCTCCGTCGATGGATGGCCTCTCATAGCTGATTGCGTGCGCATCGGTCCTCAATTTGAAGTCTTCGAGGTGGTAGGTCTCTGTGGCCTCGGCTCGCGCAGTGACGACATGAGGGGGACGATGCTTCTGGTTTGGAAAGGTGGGTAGTCGGAGAACCCGGGTCGAATCCGTCGCTGCCGGGTCGCCTCCGAATTCGCGAGCCATGGCGCGCTGAAGTGCTTCCGCCTCGTGTTGTGGGACGCCGCCGACTTTCCAGACGATCTGATACTTGTCCGGCGAAGTGTTCAGAACATAGTTGGGTTTCGGAACCAGACCGGAGTTCCGCATGTTCTCAATCGCTCTTTCTCCTCCGTGGTCCAAATCCAGATAGAGATGCCGGATCGCTGTAATCTGATCTTTGGTGCGCGCCCAGGCGTCTTGTTTGAGCGCGTTCATGCCGACATAAATCTCGTCCCCGCGCGCAGAGCGATGCCGCAGCCAGGCTTGGTACTCAGGACTGCTTGCCTTTTCCGCCGTTGCGATTCGTTGCAGGGATTCACGCGTTTGCCGATTGAGGATGAGGATGGCAATTCGGTCGTCCGGCTCGAAGTTATCCTTTAAATAGGCAGCCGCGTCGACAAACGCCTCTTGGTTGCTCATCTCGGCTTTCATGCGACGCTCCGTTCCGAGGAAAACACGACCGCGAAGTCGTATTCGTCGCAGTCGGGGTCATAGCCGTTGACGGCGACGACCTCGGAAACGTAGCGCCTTCCGGGACGCCTTTCGAGCTGCACAATGACGTCGATAGAATGGCCGAGAGACGCCTTCAAGGATTTGTAGGGTAATTCCACCCCGCTCTGGAGCACGCAACTTGTTAAGCGCGCCAGGGCTTGCTTCGCAGACGCTGCATGTAGTGTCGAGAGGGTCCCAGAGTGTCCGGTGTTCAAAAGTTGGAGCAGATCGAAGGCTTCGCCGCCGCGGATTTCCCCAGAATCAACCGGTCGGGCCGGTGGCGAAGCGATGCCTTTAGCAGATCCCGGATAGTGACTGCCGGCAAGCCGTTTTGCGGTTGCCGAGCTTCGAAGCGAACCAAGTTCTGGTGGTCGAGGTGAATCTCGGAAGTGTCTTCGATCAGAAGGATTCGTTCGTCGGCGGGAATGAACTTACCGAGCAGAGACAAAAGAGTCGTCTTTCCACAACTTGTTCCGCCGGAGATCAGAATGTTCTTGCGCGCGAGCACATAGTCTTCGAGCTGGTTCGCGAGCCATCGTTCGAGCGTTCCCGCTTGGACGAGATCGTCCAAATCGAAGTTCTTCGCATTGAATTTCCGAATCGTCAGCGTGACGCCGTCCAAACTGCACGGCGGGATGACCGCTGCGACGCGGCTGCCATCGGGGAGCCGGGAGTCGAGGATCGGTTTCGCCTCCGAGATGTCGTCCCCGAGGCGGCGGGCGATGTTCTTCACCGCGATCATAAGCGATTTGTCGCCGAGGGAGAGTCCCGGAATCTCCTGAAGGAAGCCCTCTTTCTCGATGAACACGTGATTCGAGCCATTGACCATGACCTCGCTGATTGCGTCGTCCAGGATCAAATGCTCGATGGGCTTCAAGAACGGGAGGATCATTTCAAATCCGTTCATCACAGTTCTCCTTCGGCGAGTTGCTCGAAGTACGACTTGTTGGGATCGTTGTAGTAGGGCTTCAGGTAGCAGAACGTCGGCTGCAAGGGATTGACGCCGTCGTAGGCGATCGTGACCGACTGCGAGTTGCGCAGTTCCATGAAAGTCTTGCTGTCGAAGCGAAAATCGTTTTGGGTGTTGTAGCTTTTCGAGGCGGAAATATTGGCCCGATGCGACAGCGCCTTCCCCGTGAGCAAACTGACGCGGGCATTGTGGCCGCTCTCGGAGAGGTTGTAGCTGACCTTGAATCGGTCCTCCCTCCCGCACAGCTCGCTGGCCGTTCGAGCCGAGAACTCATCGGAGAGCGCCAGGAAAATTTTCGTTCGAAATGTTTGGAGCAGCGTTCGCCAGCTCTCACCGGGCAGCGCGGATTTGAGCGAACTGATACTTTGTGTTGCAACGATCGGAATACACTTCGGTTGCCGGCTCAATGAGAGGAAGCGCTCATCTCCCGTCGGTTCGCTCTCGCCCACCGTGGCGAAATGCTGGTATTCGTCGCACAGAAAAAGCACTTGGCGAAAATATCGCTCCGGGTGCGATTCCATTTGCGGGATGCGGTTCAGCACTGCCCGTTCGAAGTCGAGCTTCATCATGACGCCAAGGGCCTTTGCAAGTCCCGCGTTCATGGCTACGGGAAAATTCAGCGCGCAAACGGCACCCTGCTCGATGAGCCATACGAACGATGGCAGGGGCTTGCCGAATCGGTGATCCCGATTGGCGACAGGGTCGTAGCACTCTGGGGGTGGACAGAAGGTGCGCTTTACGGCAGGGCTATCGTCAAACAGTGAAAGGAAAACGGCCACTCCTTCAACGATTGACGTGCGCAGCTTTGGCTCGATGCGTTGCCAGTCGTTGTAGAACCAGCGTTTCACCGCTTCCAGCTGCTCCCGCTTTTCCGACGACGTATCCTTTCTGGCAGATTCGTTCAGAACTTCAAAGGGAATGGATTTGCCCGTGAGTACTGCAAGCAGCCCGGCAGAACTCTTTGTCTTGAACAGGCCCAGTTCGGTATCGAGGCGAAAGGCAAATGGTTCGAGGTCGCGCGGATGCCTTAGATAGGCGTCCTCGGATACCAGGACAAAATCGGCTTCGCCTAGCCTGCGCTCCGCTTCCTCGATTTTTCGTCTCTAGTGTGGCGGGCGAGATCGCGCACTCGTAAACGTCAAACAGGGTCACGTAGTCGTAAGCGACCTTGTGCAACAGGATGATGAATTTGACGAGATTGGTGTATGCCTGCTGCCAGAACGGTTCCTTGCCGCGACCGAAGAGATTATTCAGGAGCGAAGCGATGCTGTACGCCAGGGCGTAGGCGTCGAGGTCATTGTGCAGCGGATTGTAACGGTAGCCACAATCGAGGCTGATTTCGATGTAATCCTCTCCCCGCCCGTGGCGCTCTAAAATGTCACGCACCTTGTGGCAGAAATCTCCTTTGACTTCCAGGACCAAGCCGCCAATCCTTCTCTCTTTGTCGCTCGCGCAATAGGCGAGAATTTGGTCCGCAAATGGGTACATGCCGCCTGCGGTCTTTCCGGTGCCGATCGCGCCGATGATGGCGATTCCGGTAAAGAGGCCGCGCTCAGGGATCGTGAGCCATGTGGGGGTTTCGGAAGGAATCGGTTTACGAGGATGGTGAACCTCGCCGACAACAACGAAAAGCTCACCGCGCTTGCGCGGGTCAGGATAGGCAGGCAGCTTACCCGCATGAACACGCCTTCGGACCTTGAGGCCGGCAACATACATCCCGGACAGAGCAATCGAAAAGACGATGTAGGGCGTCGTGAAGAGGAACAAGTAGTAGGAGTAGAAAAGTCCCGCATGTACGAGGGGCACCCGGAGTGCGATGAGCCGCACGAAGATGTTGTCCGCTGGAAACGGCAGCTTGAAATACAACGCCATTCCCGTTGCGCCTGCCAGAAGACACGCAACGAAGTTCTTCGAGTTGAGGATTCTTTGGATCACGGCTTTGGTCCCGTGTGGGGAGCCTCCGCCACTGTTTTCTTTCCTGTGGTCGCCTTCTGCTCCTTCCGCCAGCGTGCGAACTCCTTGTCGCGGAAGACAGTCATCTTCAGAGCGGAGTTGACGACGTGGTCGGGCGTGCTGTCGATCATCCGGGCGTAGTTGTCGATAGCGGCCGCGACGTAATCCTCCAACTTGAATTCGCGTTTCACGATTTCGGGGACTTTCGAAATAAGGGCCATACTGTTGCTCCTTTCCTACTTGCATCCGAAGCTTCGGGCACGGGCAAAACACGCTTTGGCGAGGCGTTTGCCGCCACTGGGCTGGAGCGACCCGAAGGAGGTAGTTGGGCGGCTCCGCCGCCCAATTACCAGGGTCGCTCCAGCCCATCCGTGTGTTTTGCCAGTGCCCAAAAGCAATGACGCGCTCGCCGCAACCGACAGTCTCTCCACACCTTCCGTTCACCGCAGAGGTGAACGGAAACTCGGCTCCGAGGTGATCTGTGTCTCTCACGCAACGTGCACCTCACGAGCATTAGTTGCCGCCAGATGAGAGCGATGGCCTGCACCAGGCAGGTCTCGAAAAGCACGCGTTCGGTGCGGCTCGTTCTGGCAGAACTCGCGCCGCAGGTTCGTGTTCGGTGAGTTCTCCCGAACACCACGCTCTGGTAGAGGCGCTCAAACCGCTCGCCATGAAACCGGCTTTTCGCGTCGTTAAGAAACTCGAAGTCCTCTGTTACCGGCACACGTATTGGCGCGTTTCGAAGCGCTGGCGCACGACGAAATAACGCATCACTTCGCTCGACACATCCCATTCGAGCGGTCGTTTCACCAAAAGACCGAAGCGCTCCGTGACCTTCGAAAACTGACTCATCGTTAGGCGATATATAAAGGAAGCGGAACGAGAGCTGGCGGAACAAAGGCTGATAGGCCGCGAGGTGCGTGAGAAATGCGGAGACGCTTGCGCGCACCCGAATCCACATAAGACAACGTGACCACAGAAGGAGAGAGCAGGAGAGGCGGGAGTAAGAAACAACGGGAATTTATCCACGAAATGGCGAATGGTCGGTTGGCTGCCGGGAGCCCCTTCATAGATCCTCGCCGGGAGAAACTCTTTTGCGACGCGCAGCTTTTCGCAGAAGTAGGCGACCTTCTCTTCTTCGGTCTCGAAATAGTGAAGGTTCGATGGGCCAGAACGAAGTCGAGCAATACGAGTCGCGTTCGGATGAATTCGAAGGAGTGTTTCCGGCGGTTGCGGAGATTGCCCTTTTCGATCTGGCCGTAGAGGGTTCGGGAAAACAGATGATAGATCGAGCCGTATCCCATGTAGTCGCGCATCGAGGCGTGTCCGTTGTTCAGCACCTTCCGGGCAAACTGCGGGGATCGCTTTCCACGGTGCGCGCCCGTGAACTTCAGGAACTGCCGGAGCGTGAAATAGCCGGAGTGGGTGGCGACGATATAGAGAAACTGTGCTTCGGTTTCGGTATAGCCGAATTCCATCAGCAACGCGGTTTGGCTTTGTGGGATGTTCATAGCCGGAGAATCTCCGCAGTGAGTTCCTCCTGGTCGAGGACGCGGCGCAGATTCGAGGCGTCCTGAGGCCGCGCGTAGATCGAAAACCCAGCTTGGGCTTTTTGTTTAAGGTTTCCGGACCGGTAGTGCTCTGTCGCCAGTTCCAGATCCAAGTGGGCAGGCTCGCCATCGCGTGTTTCGTATTCGATACGAAGATCGGGTATCGGAATCTGGCCGTCCACGACGTTCAGACCATGTCGCTTGGCGATTTCCGCCTGAGTCCCACTCGAAAGACTTAGCCGATCCGCGGCTGCCGCTTCGCGATAGAGACTCCGCTTCAGCTCGTAGTCGAGAACGACGCGGAGATTTTTCCCGCCTTCCCTCTCGATGCGCTCGACGCCATGCTGATAGAGCCGATAGAGATCGGCGTCATGGTGCGCCTCACGCGGTTTGACGAAGCCGTGATGGAGGGCCTGTCCCTTCGGGACGGTCTCTGTCGCCGTCAGCAAGCGATGTCCTTCCCGCGTCAACGTAACGAGCCTGCGGGGAGAGGTTTCGTGGTGTGGAATTTCGCGTTCGGCGATCAGGCCCTGCGCTCGGAGATTCGTAAGATCCGCTTCGAGATGCTTTCGATTTCCCGCGTACGCAAATTCTTCCAGGTCCTGCATCGCAACGGCGCGGAATTTCCCGATGTCGGTCATGGTCTGAAGCTCGGAGGTTCGGAGCGAGTACGTGTGGTGGCGAAGCTGGTAGGGCCTTCTTGGGTCGACGGTTCGAGGCGGGGTGTTACGGCCTATGCTCGCATCACTCCGGGAGTGGTCTTCTATCCCACCGCCCGCGGCCGACGTCCTGGCCAGTGGCTTCATGATTGGGAGAGCGCCTCTTGTCCTCAGGCGGGCGAGCAGCGCTTTCTGTGTCGCGCTGTTCCTCTCGTGAATGGCCGCGCGACATAGTCAGTCGATCTCCTCGTCGATTGCATTCAGGGAGGGTGCAGCAGCTCCGCGTCACCGACATGCAGCTGCTTGTCGAGATGGGAGAGTTTCTTGCCGGTGTCCTTGAGGAAGAATCTGCGGTTGAGTACGAACAGGAGGGCGAACAGGTTCACCGAGAGCACCCCGAAGTAGGCCAGAATTGCTGTCGAATACTGATGCAGGAGGAACGTCTTGTAAGGGACCAGAAATTTCAGTTCGCCCATAAGCCAGAATCCAAGCGCGAGCAGAATGGCGATCGTCAGGATTAGGACATTGGCAATCACGGAAGTGCACCTCGCTCGCTGGCTATGCCATGCGCGGTGGTCAACGTGTCGTCGAGAAATACCTCGGCAATCGTTTTGCTGAAGGCCCGCGAAATACGGAACGCAACAGCAAGGCTTGGGATCAGCCTTTCCTTCTCGTAAGCGTTGATCGTTTGGCGCGAGACTCCAACTCGCCGCGCTAGCTCGGCCTGCGACCATTCGAACTCCGCCCGCAGTACACGAAGACGCGTTTTCATTTGAAAGCCTCGTCCTCGCGGAAATAAGTGATGGTCATGCCCAGCGGATTGATCGGAATAAGTTCGTTGCGATTTAGGTCGGCCATGGAGAAAAAAAAAAAAAAAAAAAAAAAAAAAAAAAAAAAAGAAAAAAAAAAAAAAAAAAAAAAGAAAGAAAAGAAAGAAAGAAAGAAAGAAAGAAAGAAAGAAAGAAAGAGAGAGAGAGAGAGAGAGAGAGAGAGAGAGAGAGAGAGAGAGAGAGAGAGAGAGAGAGAGAGAGAGAGAAAGAAAAAACAACAAAGAGAGAGA
>CAWDBK010000001.1:0-22727 GCA_963800535.1 uncultured Acidobacteriota bacterium | reverse complement strand
CGAAGGAATGGATTTCGGCGCGTCCGGAAATGCTTTAAAATCAGAGTGTCCCTCCACTGTGGGCGTGTAGCTCAGCTGGGAGAGCACCTGCTTTGCAAGCAGGGGGTCACCAGTTTTATCCCGGTCACGTCCACCAATTTTTCCCTCACAGCGAATTGCCGGTCGGCACCTTATTTCTCCTAACACTTGCATCGGGCCTTGAGGGCGGAACTCTGGCGAATCAGCGCGCACGGACGCAAGACGCTCGCGTGGACGTATGCGGAGTGCGGTTGCGGATAGCGCGGGAAGTCTGCTATACAATCCGCGCGGTCAATCACCCGGGGGGAATGTTTGGTGCGAAAAACGCTGTCGAATGCCTGTACAGTTGCGATTTTCATCGGCGCCGCCTTGGTTTCCGGCTGGGCGCCTGTTCATGCTTCACCGCCTGCGGCGCAGGCGGCAGCTGTTCAGGAGGATGCGACCGCGCCTGCCTGAACGGTTTCGTCAACCAATACTTTGACGCGCTGGTGGCGCACAACCCATAGCACCTAGCGGTGACGAAGTTTGTGAAGTACACCGAGAACGGGCAGCACCTCGAACTGGGCGACGGATTCTGGCGTACCGCGGGCCCGCGGGGCGCGTACAAATTCTATGTGGACGATCCCGAGGCCGGACGAGTCGGGTTTTCGAGGGCACCATGCAGGAGGCCGGCCATCCGGTGATCGTCGCGTTGCGGCTGAAAATCGAGGGCCAGAAGATTTCCGAGATCGAAACGATCGTCGCGCGCAGCGGAATGGCCGAAGGCGGGGCCGCCAGCCTGGAGAAACTCGGCAAGCCGCGTGCAGGTTTCCTAGAAGAAATTCCGCCAGCCGAGCGCGTATCGCGCCTAGAGATGATCAAAACGGCGAACAAGTATTTTTCGGGAATGGAAAGCAACGATGGCAAGGGCGACTACTCGTTTTTCGGGGATGACTGCAATCGCCTGGAAAACGGCATGCAAACCACCAACAATATGACTCCGATGAGCGGCCTGACGTCCAATGGACAACCGCGCCCCGCGCCTTCCGCGAAATATGATCCGGCCACGAATCCGACGGCTATTCGGCGGACTGGTCTTGCCGCGATCAATTCCGTTCCGGTCTGCTGCATTTCGTTTCGCGGATCCGCGACCGCCGCTACCCGATCGTCGATCAGGAACACGGGATCGTGCTGACTTTCGGATTTTTCGATCACCAGGCCGGCGACACCCGCAACTTCGAGACCCCCGACGGACGGCCGGCGACGGCGGGCCCGGCGACGCCGTTCACTTGGGAGATCGCCGAAATTTTCAAAGTCCGCCATGGGCAGCTTCACGAAATCGAGGCTGTGCTGGCGCAAGGCGCGTATGGGATGTGTTCCGGCTGGAGCAGCTACGAGCAATGCCGGTCCGATCAGCCGGAATGGTGAAGCGTTGAGTCAAACTTTTTGATTGCTTTGCTCGCTTTCGCGCTCGTCGGCGTCGCCTCGTGCGTTGCGCATCCGCTAGGGCGTCCCCGGCGGGAACTGCGACCGCTCTGCCTGAACGGCATTATGGACCAGTATCTCGGGGCGATGGTGGCACACGATCATTCGAAACTGCCGCTGGCGAAAAACCTGAAATTCACCGAAAACGGGGTGCGGCTTGAATTGGGCGACGCTCTGGGGCTACGGCATCCAGCATAGGCAATTACAAGCTCCATTTCGACGAACCGGAAGCCGGAGAGGCCGGCGTCTACACCGTGGTGCAGGAAAACGGCGCGGAGTTTTCCTTTACGTGCGGCTGAAAGTCGTCGAGCGGAAGATCACAGAGATCGAAACACTGGTCGCGCGGAAGCAAATGACTTCCATCCTCAATACTGACAATCTGACGGAAGCGCGACCGATTTTCCGGAGACTGTTCCGGAGGCGGACCGGCCCTCCCGCGCTGAAATGGTGTCGCTGGTGGGGCACTATTTCGACGGGATCGAGCAAGGCAACGGCGACATCGTCCCGTTCGATAAGGACTCGTGCGGATCGAGAATGGAATTCAAACCTGCCCAGGATCGACGACTTCGAGGCTGGGCGCACTGAGCTGCGGAGAGCAGTTA
Organism: uncultured Acidobacteriota bacterium; assembly: GCA_963800535.1. Classification (GTDB taxonomy): domain Bacteria; phylum Acidobacteriota; class Terriglobia; order Acidiferrales; family UBA7541; genus Palsa-295. Next base: position 20,643 of record CAWDBK010000001.1, on the reverse strand, counting down.
AGCACCAAAATTTTCACGTACATTCACACGATCAGCCCGCGGCGCTTCCCGCTCGTCGATCGCGAACGCGGCCTGGTGCTTGCGCTGGTTCGCTTCAATCATCCCGCCACTCAGCAGACGGTGGAAGTGCCCGGCCGCGGCAAAATGACGATGGGCGCCTACTCGCAATGGCCCAACAGCACCGAGATCGCCGAGCTTTTCAAGCTCAAAGACCGCAAGATCAAGGAAATTACGGCGGTCATCGTCACGCAGCCGTATAGAGCTCCTACCGGCTGGGAATAGCCGCTCGCCGCGCACCTGATTCGATGCGCAAGACTGACTCCCTAAGCCAAAACGGCCTGGCGGCGGATTGTTGCACCTGCGATTACGGTGTGATTAGATACAACTCTTCCCAGGCGCGAGCGCTATCGAATCGAGGATCTCTTGGAGATTGCAGAGCTCCGGCCTCTCAGTCTGGGCGAACTTTTGGACCGCGCCTTCACCCTCTATCGCGCCAATTTCTGGGTCTTCGCCGGAATTATGGCGTTCCCGGCGGCGCTTCGAGTTCCAGTCACCTTTTTTCTTCTTCGGTTCAACAGTACGCTGTTCGCCAATCCAGCCTCGCCCGTCGCACCGTCGCCGCAGGCGCTTTTTGGATTCGCCGGATTGTATTTTGCGTTCCGTTTATTTCCGTGGTCGTATATTCGCTGGTTGCGGCCGCGATGACCTTGCGGTTTCCGAGGCTTATCTGGGCCGCAAATCGACGATCGCGACGGCATACAGGAGCGTTCGAGGCAAAATCTGGCGGTTGTTTGGGGTCGCGCTGAACATCATGCTGCGGCTTATCGGAATCGCGATTCTGGTGACGCTCGTTGTCGGGGGCCTCGGGCTTCTCATCGGCGCTACGACTATAGTCGCCCGCGCTGTCGCCGCCGGAACGCCTCCGGCGGTGATCGGAATTGTAGTTGCGCTGATGGCCCTGGCGCTATACGTGTTGATCCTGGGGACCATGGTCTATCTGGCGCTGCGATATGCCGTCGCGATTCCAGCGCTGACGCTTGAAATCTCGGCGTTCTCGCGTCGATTCGCCGCAGCGTCCGGCTCACGAAAGGCCGGCGAGGACATGTTTTCGTCGCGATGCTGCTGGCGTTTATCATTAGCTTGGTCGGATCGATGGTTTTTTACATGCCGTTTTATATTCCGACGATGATCATGATGACGCGCGATCACGCCATGCCGGCATGGCTTAGTCTGCTAAGCGCCATTTTCGCGGCCGTGGGAAGTTCCGTCACGAGCCCGATTTTCATGATCGTTCTGGTGCTCTGTTACTACGATACGCGCGTTCGCAAAGAAGCTTTCGACTTGCAGTTCATGATGGCCTCGCTCGATCGTCCGTCACCGGCTGCAGGCACGGTGCCGTCAGCGTGAGCTCCGTGCGTGGATTGAAGTTCCGGCCGCCGGTTTCCTGGATCTTGCTCGCGATTCTTGTCTGCTGTGTCCGCGGTTGGCGATCGCGCAGTCAGCGGATCCCCATTCGCTGACATTGCGAGAATATGTCGTTGAACTCGATCGCTGCTCGACAATCTTGAACGCTTCTCCCGTCGACCCTTCGGCGGTACACGCCCTGCGCGCTTCGCTCCTTCCAGTGGAACGTGAACACAGGTGAGGCTCATTACGCCATCCCCACGCAATGGCTTTCGGGCGATCTATCGGAGATCGAGAAGAATCCCGGTGCCGACACTCCCGCGGTGGAGCAGGCCCGCCAGAAGCTTCTGCTTTATCGCAAAGATGCCGAGTCGCTCGCCGATTCGATCGCTTCGCAGCGGGATCTGGCGGAATCGCGAAGCCGTATCAACTCTATTTTGAGCTCGCGTGAGTTCCGCGGGCAGCAAGGGCCGACCTGGTTCGAAGTGCTCGAACAACGGGTCCTCGATTGGATCGACCGCAAGCTCGAAAAAATCTTCGGGCCGATCCGCAGGAAAGCGATCGGCAATCTGGTGGCGTGGATCGCTATTGGTCTGGCGGGCGGGCTGTTCCTTTTCTGGACCGTGCGGTTTCTGATGCGCGCGGGCCATAGCTCAGAAATGGATTTGAGCGGAGCGGCACCCATTGTCCGCGACTGGCGGCGATGGCTGCGCGAGGCACGCGAGGCGGCCAGCCGCGGGGATTTTCGCGCGGCTATCCATGCAGCCTATTGGACCGCCATCGTCCGGATGGAAGAGACGAACTCGCTGCCGGAGGATCGTGCGCGCACGCCGCGCGAATCGCTAAAACTATCGGCAGGAACAACACGGCCTACGCACCGCTCGCGCAACTGACGCGGCGATTCGAGTTGGTCTGGTACGGTATCGCGCAGCCACAGCAGCGGATTGGGACGATGCCGTGAGCAGCTGGAGATACTGGGATGCCCTCGTTCCTAGACTCCCGCGACGCGCGCTACGTTTTAGGAGCGCTGGCGCTCATGGTGATTCTGCTGGGAATCACGTTTGCTTTCGGTCCTGCGCCGGCGCCGAAGTCGTTCGGTTACCCTTCGACCTACGCTGCGGATTGGACGGGAGCTAAAGCAGCTTACTGTTGCTGGAGGATCAGGGATATCGAGTGCAGCGATGGGAAAAATCGCCGGAGGAATTGCCGTCGCCGGACCGAGCGATGTTCTGGTACTCGTCGATCCCTTCGAGGGAGGCTCTGCCGGCGAGGTGGCGGCAATTCGAGTTTGTCTCCGATGGCGGAAGAGTTCTGGCGATCGGTGCGGGCGCACGTCATTTGGTGCCCGATCTCGAGGCGGCGGAGCCGCGGAGTATGATCCTGAAACCAAAACGTTTTCGGCTCTGCTACCCTCTCCGATTACTCGAAATGCGCCGAAATCACGATGAGTTCGCCGGACACGTTTACATCGTCGCCTCATCCGTGGCTGGCGCTTTACGGCAAAGGAGCGAATCGCGGTCATCTCATATCGCGTGGGAAAAGGCGAACTGATTTGGTGGGCCTCGCGTCACCGCTGACCAACGGGATGATTCGCGAAAAGAACAACCTGGAATTTTTTCTGAATTGCGTCGGCCCGCGAGAAACGGCGCATATCTACTGGGACGAATATTTTCACGGCGCGCGCGCGTCGATGTACTCCTATTTCGCAAAGGTCCGCTGCCCTGGGCCGGGCTGCAGGTTGTGATCGCGTTTCTGGCGGTGGTGTTCACTTTTTCGCGGCGATCCGGCGCCATGCGCGTGCCGGCCACGGAGTCGCGGCTTTCGCCGCTCGAATTCGTGGACACGCTGGGCGATCTGTACCAATCCGCGCACGCTTCTCCGGCGGCCGTGGGAGTGGCCTACCGGCGATTTCGCCTGGCGCTTTCGCGCAAGCTGGCCGCGCCCGCGAAAGTGAAGCTTCCGGAACTTTGCCGCGCCGCTGCGACGCGATTCGGCTGGCCCGAAGATGCGCTTCTGGATACACTTTCCCGCTCCGAGCGCGCCATGCGCAATATCAATCTCGAAGAAGCCGAGGCGCTGGATCTGGTGCGCCAGCTTCACGATTATCGGCACGCCTGGAGCCAACGGCCGCGCCGAACAGGAGACACCCGCATGGCGATGACCGCAGCCGCACTGGCCGCGCATGTCCGCAAGGAATTCGCGAAGATTATTGTGGGGCCAGACGACGCGGTGGACCAGCTGCTGCTCGTGGTCCTCGCGCGGGGCCACGCGCTGGTCGAAGGCGTGCCGGGACTGGCGAAAACGCTGGCCGTGAAATCGCCTGGCGCATATTTTCAGCCTGCAGTTCCAGCGCGTGCAGTGCACGCCGGACCTGATTCCCGCGGACATTCTGGGCGGCAATATTTTCGAGCCGGCCGACGGCACGTTCCGCATGCATCGCGGGCCGGTGTTCACGGATCTGCTGCTGGTCGACGAAATCAACCGCATGCCTCCCCGCACGCAATCGGCGCTGCTGGAAGCGATGGAAGAATTTCAGGTGACCATCGACGGCGCGAGCTATCCGCTGTCGCGCTCCTTTTCGGTGTTCGCCACGCAGAATCCCGTGGAATTCGAGGGCACGTATCCGCTGCCGGAAGCGCAGCTCGACCGCTTTCTGATGAAAATTCGGATCGGGTATCCCGAGGCGTCCGAGGAAACGGAAATTCTGTCGCGGTATCAGGGCGGGTTCGAGGCGCGGATCTGAACGCGCGAGATCTCGAACGTCTTTCGAAGGACGCGCTGGAAGCCGCGCGCGCGGAGGCAGCCCGCGTGCGCGTGGAGCCGAAGCTTTTCGACTACATCGTCGCCATCGTGCGCGCCACGCGCAATTCCGCGGCGGTGAGCCTGGGCGCGAGCCCGCGCGCGGCCATCGCCATGATGCTGGCGGCCAAAGCCATCGCCGCGATCGAAGGCCGCGACTTCCTGATTCCGGACGATGTGAAAGCCGCGGCGCCTCCGGTCCTGCGGCATCGCATGTTGCTGAAGCCCGAAGCCGACCTGGAAGGCATTACTGCCCGATCAAGTGGTCGCCGAAGTGCTGGCGGCCATCGCGTGCCGAAATAAGCCGTGAGCAGACTCGTTCCCGCGAATGTGGCCGCGCGGCGGAAACCGCCGGGCGATTTCCGTTCGCGTTTGGACGGCGATTTTTCCTGCTGCTTTTTGCCGGGCTGATCTGGATCGTGCCCGCGTGGCGCGAGCCGCGCTTCTCTACGCGATGCTGGCGTGGGACCTATCGCGTTCTGCTTGGGCCTGGGACGCCGCGCCGAATGGCGAGGCCCGAGCAGATCAAAGTGCGGCGCGTGTGGAACGAGTCGCTGGGGCTCACGAAGCGCATGTCCGTCGACGATCGAGTTGCAAAATAATTCGCGCGGCGAGTTTCGGCGAACTGAGGGACGAAACCCCGGAAACATTCCGCCCCGATCTGCCCGAGTCGCATTCGACGTGCCGGCGGGAGGCGCGCGCGCAGCCGCCTATCCGATCGAACCGCGCGCGCGCGGCGACGCGCGCTTCGGCGCTGTCTGGCTGCGCTACCAGAGCCGTTTAGGCCTGGCCGAGCGCTGGGCGCGCGCGCGCTTTGCCGCAAGACGTGCGCGTCTATCCGAATATGGAAGAAGCGCAGAACATGCGCATCTATCTGATCCGCAGCCGGCAAATCGAACTCGAAAAGCGCCTCAAGCGGCAGCGCGGCCATGGCAGGGAATTCGAAAGCCTGCGCGATTACCGCGACGGCGACGAATTCCGCGACATTTGCTGGAGCGCGACGGCGCGCCGCGGCAAACTGATCACGAAGGTTCATCAGATCGAGCGCAGCCAGACGATCTGGCTGGTGCTGGACGCGGGCCGGCTGCTGCGCGCGCGCGTGGACCGGCTGACGAAGCTCGACTACGCCATGAACGCGGCGCTGAGTCTCGCGCAGGTGGCGTTCTATTCCGGCGACCGCGTGGCGCTGCTGGCCTATGGCCGCAAACCGCAGCAGCGCGTGGGCCGGGCCGGGGAATGCCGCACCTCCGCGCGCTGATGGAAAGCCTGGCGCAGGTCCACGCCGAACCGCTCGAGGCCGACCATCTGCTGGCGGCGGAAAGTTTGCTTTCGCAGCAAAGCCGCCGCAGCCTGATCGTATGGCTCACCGATCTGGCGGAGACGGCGGCGACGCCCGAAGTGATCGAGTGCGCGGCGAAAATGGCTTCGCGGCATCTGGTGCTGCTGGGAATCATCGGGCAGCCGGAATTGCGTCAGCTGGTCGCGGCCGAGCCGCCGATGCGAATGCAGATGTATCGATATACGGCGGCGCTGGAGGTCGTCCAGCGGCGGGATCTGCTGCTGCGGCGGCTGAGGCAGCAAGGCGCGCTGACGCTGGAAGTGGACGCCTCGAGCATGTCGACGGCGCTGGTGAATCACTATCTGGAAGTGAAGGAACGAAGCCTGCTCTAGATGGCGGGTGCCGTAGGAAACAGCTAACGCTTTTGAGGACATCGGTGCTGGAATCGGTGTCTTCTTTGCGCGAGGCCTTCGGCCCTTTGCGCATCACGTAAAGCAGCAGCAGACAGAATATCCCCGCCGCAAGTGTGTATTTCGCACTTGGGCGCCAGTCTCGTAGGCGAGACGAAGCCTTCGATCGTTCCGGCAACGATGAGCATCGGAACGATCCCCAGAACGAGCCGAACCGCACGGCCTCCCTCGCGGGCCAATGAAGCGCGGCGAGGCAGAGTGCCGGGAAACAACAGTCCCTTGGCCAGCAGCAACCCCGCGCCACCGGCAATAAAAATCGCGGGCAATTCGAGCACGCCGTGCGGAGCCACAAAGCTCATCAACTGTCCGGCATGCCCGCTTGCCAGCACGCGGCGGAAACCACGCCGAAAAGCAGCCCATTGAACGCGAGCATGAACACCGTGCCGATGACCGCCGGTGATGCCCAGCGCGAAAGTGCGTGAACGAGACGGTGAAATTATTCGTCATGATCGCGCTCGACGCCAGCGGCTTTATGGTGACGATCGAATGCGTCCACATCTCCCGCCGTTCGATCGTGTCCATCATGGCGCTGCCGAGCATGTGTCGCGGAAATCCCGGATCAACCAGCGCGAGCATCAGGCCGATCAAGCCGTGGCGAAGAATATGGCCGATGCGCCGTTATGGTATATGGCAGCGTGTCGTGAAATATCTGCGGGAAACGTCTCGCGATAAAATTTGATGATCCCGACGGGCTGCGATTTCCGGCCCATATAGATCAGGTTGTGTGCGCGGCCGAGCAGTTGATTCAGATAGTGGGCGAGTGGCGGCTGGACGGGTCTTCGCGGATCGTCGCCAGATCGGAAGCGGTCTGACGATATAATAGCGCCAATTCCTGCAGCTCCGTGTGAGCTAAGGCGCGGACGCCGCTGCGGCCTGAGCGCGCGAGAAGCTCGTCGATGCGCGCCCAGTATGGGCGCCGCTTTTGCAGCCAACTGGTGGAGATCACCGATGTCCTCTGTGGACAAGCTTACCATCGAAACTCCCGAGCAAACTTCGCTCGAGTTTCCACTTGCCGGAATCGGCAGCCGGTTTCTGGCGATTGCGCTCGACATGCTGCTTCAGCTCGGCGCGTATATCGTCCTGGGGTTGTTCGCCGCTCGCTTTCGCTGGAGGGCTTTCTTCCGGCGCTCGGGAAGCAATGGGCGCATCGCGATCGTGATTTTTCTAGCCTTCCAGTTCAATTTGGTTACTACGCGACTTTTGAAGCGCATGTGGAATGGCCAAACTCCCGGCAAACGCTGGACGCATCTGCGTGTGATTCAGGATTCGGGCCGTCCGATTAGCGCATTCGACGCGATCCTTGCGCAATCTGCTGCGCATCGTCGATGAGCTTCCCGACGCTTTACGCGTCGGAATCGTCACGATATTGATCAGCCGCGAGAACAAGCGCGTAGGGCGATTATGCGGCGGGCACCGTGGTGTTCACGAGAAGCCGCTGCAAGGACTTGGATCGATTTGGAGCGTGGCGGCCCCTCCGGGGCAGCCTTGGCCCGCGATTCCGGCGCTCTCGCTGAACGTGGATGAACTTTCGACTTGTAGAGACTTTCTTCGAGCGGCGCGCCAGCCTTGATCCTGACGTGCGCCGATCCATGGCGCGACAGATTGCGCAGCGACTGGGCGATCGGCTAAACGTTCCGGGAGAAATGCGGCCGGACGCGGAGAAGTTTCTCGAGGCGCTGGCGGAACAACGGCGCAGTTCGGCGCGTTTTCACTAAAGTGATCCTGCTACTCGGCCTTAGCCGTCCGAATCCCGATCGTGACCTGATCTCAATTTCGAATTGCGGCGCAGCGGGCGATCGGTGTGGAAGTATTTCTGGTACGCGGAAATCCAGTTTGTCGAGATTTCTCGCTGCGCGGTGGGCAGGTCGATCTTGCCCGTGCACACCTGATCGTGAAGATAGTCTTCGAGTTCGTCCTTTACGTGCGCGTTCCATTCCGAGTAATACGATTCGGGCCAGAGATTTCGGATGTCGTCACTGCCGCCCAGAGCAGGGGTGATCAGGTGATCCACTTCGTAACCGTCCGGATGCGCGTTGTCCATTCCGTATTCGTGAAAGACGGCTTTCTGCAACGAAGACGGAGGACGGCTTTCTTCCGGTGCTTTCGCCGTGCAAACCTGATTCTCGGTGACCCGACTTACAGCACCCGGAGTGAGATAAGCGTCAGGAATCAGCGGGCCGGCGGCTTCGACGGTCGCGGGCTGTGTATCGCGCGGGCTGAATCGGTCATAGGCGAACCGAATTATCAGCGCTGCCAAAAGTACTGCCATGCATGCAGTGACCCAGTTGGGGACGGAAAAATTCAGCCAGCCCGATTCCCGGCGCGCAGGTTGCGCCTCCGCTAGTCGCTCTTTCAACCTGAAGCGGGAAGCAGTGTGAGCGTGCGGCGAGGTTGGTGAGGCTTCGCGGTAAGCTTTCGCCAAGCAGGCGATAGACGCCGCCATCGCGTCGCGGCGCTCCCGGCAAGAAGCACACGCGCCCAGATGCCGCTGCGCCTCGGCCGCCTCTTTCGGTGTCAGTTCCAGGTCGACACCTCGGACGAGTTGCTCGTCCGTCAAGTGTTTGCCTTCAGCCGGCATCGCTTCACCTACTCCCTGCGCGCATCAGGCGTTCCATGGATCGCGCGAGCGATTTCGCTACTCCGCCCAGCGAGATATTCAACACTCCGGCGATCTCGCGGTAGCGCAAACCCTCAGCCCGCAGGCGCAGACAGAGTTGATCCTGCTCGGAAAGCGCGGCGACGACTGAAAGCAACTGCCTCTGCTGTTGGTCGTTCGCCAACCGCTCTTCCGGATTCGCTGTCGGGTCGAGGTGCCCCTCGATTGCGTGCTCATCCGTCGCACTTTTCGTCTGTTGGCGCTGGGACCTTTGGCGCTGCTTCAGCGCGAGATTATGAGCGACGCGAAAAATCCAGCCTCGCAGGTTGGCGCGCGACCGTCCCAACCTCAGATGCCGGAAGAGCGAGAGGAAAACTTCCTGGATCACATCTTCTGCATCGTGCACGCCGAGCCCGAGCGAAACCACATAGCGCAGCAACCCGTCTCGAAGCTCATCGAAGAGCTCGATGACCTCCTCTTCGACCGCGCGCGGCGCAAGGGGCAATGCGGCGTCGAGAGTGCCAAGAAACGCAAGCTTGGTGGCCGGGTTGTGCGTATCGCTTGCCATGGAGAGCGGTGGTCTGGAACCTGGATTTTACATCCCTCGTCAAATGCCCGTCAAGCTCATTGACGCTCGCCCCGCGCAACCGGACACAAAATAAACCGTGAACAAATCAGACCTACCCGGAATACTTATATGAACAGTCCCTTCCTCGCATCTAAATCGAGGTCGGCCACAGGAGACCACCCGGCGTGAAACGCCTTCTAGCGCTGTTTTTCGTCACCGCAGCAACCGTGCTTCGCGCAGGCCAACAATGGCGAGCTGCGCGTGAGCGTCGTCGACCCTTCAAACCTCGGCGTTAAAGCAACCGTCGAGATCACCAGCCAAGCGAGCCAGTATCGCAACACTCTTGCAACGGACAATCAGGGACATGCCGTGGCGCAGCGACTGCCATACGGAATCTACCAGGTCGAGGTGAGGGGCGTCGGATTCGCGAGCTCGATCCAATCCGTGGAGATTCGCTCGTCGATTCCGACGGACCTGGCGGTACAGCTCAAGCTGCAGTCCGTAAACCAGTCGATCGTGGTCAATGCCGCCGACACGCTGATCGATCCCGATCAGGCAGGCGCGGTCAGCCAGATCGGCACGAGCTTCGTTCAGGATCGCGTGGGCTTCGGTTCCCGGTCGCTCGATCCAAGACTTGGTGAACTCACAGCCCGGATGGCTTTATGAAGGGAACGCCGTGCTGCATCCGCGCGGCTCTGAATATCAGACACAGTTCGTAGTAGATGGAATTCCGCTGACAGACGATCGGTCTCCAAGTTTCGGTCCCGAGATGGAAGCGGACGACGTGCAGTCCATGTCCATCTACACCGCCGGAATCCCCGCCGAATACGGACGAAAGATGGGCGGCGTGGTCGAGGTGAACACGCTGCAGGACTCGCAGCCTGGCTTTCACGGGCAGGTCGTGCTTTCCGGCGGGAGCTTTGATTCAGCAGGCGCGTACGCCGATGGTCAATACACCTGGGGCAAGAACACGCTCGGCGGGAGCGCCAGCGGCAGCATGACGGACCATTATCTAAATCCGGTGGTGATCGAGAATTTTTCGAACACCGGCACGCTGGGCGATTTCTCGGTGCACTATCAGCGCGACATCACGCCCAAGGACAGGTTGAGCTTGATCGTGCGCCACGAAATCGCGCGCTACGACATTCCGAACGAGCTGCTCCAGCAGGCCGCCGGACAGCGCCAGACGGCTGACAACGGCGAGACGATGGGTATCGCTTCGTACCAGCACATTTTCAACTCTCATGTGGTGGCCGACTTTCGCGGAATGGTTCGCGATAACTATAACGACTTCAATTCCAACGATCTCTCGACTCCGGTGGAAGTATTTCAGCACAACCGCTTCCGCGACGGCTATTTCAAAGGCTCCGTGACGGTCGACCATGGACGCCACGAATGGAAAGTTGGCGTCGAATCGGACAATGCTTTCCTGCATGAGAACACCGCGTACAACGTGACCGATCCGGATTTCTGCGGTGACGATGACGACGACGTTTTGGTCAACTCGTCTCTGTTAAATCCGGTGCTGGCGAACCCCCTGCTGGCACTCAGGCCGCAGTTCGGAATCCATCCGATGGGTGGCGCCGGCGGTGGTGGCGGCCAGGCATGCCAATTCGCATTCGTGGGGGCGCGCCCCGATCTCGAGCAGGCGGCCTTCGTTCAAGACCTGATCCATCTCGGAAACTGGACGATCAGCGCGGGATTGCGGTGGGATCATTACCAGCTCGTACTAAATCGCCAAGCGGTCGATCCGCGTTTCTCCATTGCGCGGTATTTTCCGTCCGTGGATCTCGTGCTTCATTTCTCTTACGACCGGATTTTCCAGACACCGTCGTTTGAAAACATTCTGCTCTCCAGCTCGACGGCCGTCGAATCGATCGATCCAACCAGCTTTCTGCACCTACCCGTCGAACCTTCAGAAGGCGACTACTACGAGGTGGGCTTTACTAAGGTCTTCGGCAAGAAACTGAAGATCGACGAAAACTATTTCCGGCGGCTGGTCAGCAACTACGCGGACGACGATCAGATCCAGAACACGACGATCAGCTTCCCGATCTCGTTCCGTAAATCCATCATTTATGGCGCTGAGACCAAGCTCGACGTGGAAAGCTGGCACAATTTCTCAGGATTCCTGAGCTACTCGTGGACCGTGGGCAATGCGTGGTTCCCAGTGAACGGAGGCCTCTTCTTTGGCGACGACGCCAGCTCAGCCGAAACGCAGCTGACCGGACACTTTCCGGATTCGCAGGACCAGCGGAACACCGTCCGCGGACGCGTGATTTACCAGATCACACCTCGATTTTGGGTGGCCACGGGAATTCAGTACGACACGGGCCTGCCTTTCGAGTTCGAATGTCCGGACGATGAAAAGATGCAGGATTGCATTGCGGGGGTGACGGCGCAGTACGGTCAAAAAGTCATCGACCGGATCAATTTCAATCGGGGCCGGATTCTGCCGTCATTTCAAGTCAACGTGTCGGCCGGCGCGAACCTTTACCGGTCGGACAAGCTGAACCTGAAGCTGCAGGTCGATGGCGAGAACCTGAATAATGTGGTCGATGTGATCGACTTCGGCGGACTCTTTTCGGGCAACGCCATCGGTCCACCGCGCAGCTTCGCGATCAAGCTGACGACCAGCTTCTAGACGGCGATTCGGAAAACACTATTCGAGACGGGCGCGCGCCGGCGCGGATGCCGCCTTGCCTCGAAGCAGGTCTACCATGGCCTGCGCAGCCGCGCTCAACGCTCGATCCCGCCGGTAAACAAGATAAAGCTTCCGCGCCACGCGCATCTGGCGGATGCGCAGCTCGCGCAGGTCGCCCGCGGCGAGCTCACGCTCGGCACACATGCGCGGCACGATGGCGACGCCTTTTTTCCTTTCCACGAAGAGCTTGATGCTTTCGATCGTGGGCAGCTCCACGTCCATCCGCAGCGGCACACGATGCCGTGCGAACATCTGCACGACGCGCTGGCGGTAGGGCGACTCCACAATGTGTGCCACGAATGTCTCCTGCCCCAGGTCGGTAATATCCACTTCACGGCGCTTTGCGAGCCGATGTCCGGACCAAACTACCAGCACCAGGGAATCACGGTGGAACTCCACGGCTTCGAGCTCGCGTTCTTCCGGCAAGTAGGAAATCACACCGATATCCAGATGATGATTCATCACTTCGCGGGGCACGTCGCGCGAAAAGACGCGGTGTACTTGAATGTGAATTCTGCTATGGCTTTCGTGGTAACGCTCCAGCGCCGGCAACAACGCATGGATCGAGCTTTCGTTCACACCGATCGATACCTGGCCGCGCTCGAGCCCGCGCAGCTCCCTCATGCCTTTCCGGATTTCCTCGCGCAGGTTCAGCATCCGGTCGGCGTACTCCACCAGTAGCGTTCCGGCATCCGTCAGCATCCGAGCGCCCGAGCCTCGCACGAACAGCGGCTGCCCTACCCACTCTTCAAGCTTGCGGATCGATATGCTCACCGCGGGCTGCGTGCGGTAGAGCTTCTCCGCCGCGCGCGAAAAGCTCCGCTCGCGGACGACGGCCTGAAACACTAGCAGTGACGCTAGATCCACCGTTCACCTCTTTATGATTGCTTTCTCGTATATAAGAGAGATTTATTCAGGTTGCAACCATTATAAATTGGACTTCTTGCACCGGTCGCGGTTCACTGGCACTATGAGAGGAGCTGACATGGATCGCCTGCAGATATTCGACACTACGCTTCGCGACGGCGAACAGTCCCCCGGTTTTTCGATGAACCGCGAGGAAAAGCTCCAGCTCGCCCACCAGATCGAGCAGCTCGGCGCGGATATCATCGAAGCGGGCTTCCCCATTGCTTCACCCGGCGATCTGGACGCCACACGCGCGGTAGCGGCCGAAATCAAGCATTCGCGCGTAGCGGCTCTCGCCCGCGCTCGCCAGGAAGACGTAGAAGCGGCGCTGCGTGGTCTCGAACCTGCCGCAAAACCCCGCCTGCATCTGTTCCTCGCCACTTCGGATCTTCACTTGAAATACAAACTTCGCACCTCTCGCGAGCAAGCCCTGGACCAAATCATGAAAATGGTGCGCTACGGCAAGCAGAACTGCGAGGAAGTGGAATTCTCGGCCGAGGACGCCAGCCGCACTGACATCGACTATCTTTGTGAGGTGGTTTTGGCCGCTGTGGAGTGCGGGCGCGTCAGTGATCAATTTGCCCGATACGGTCGGTTATTCGACGCCGGATGATTATGGCGCGATGTTCCGCAATGTTCGTGCCCGGCTCAGTGCCCACCCGAATGTGGTGCTAAGCGCGCATTGCCATGACGATCTCGGCCTCGCGCTTCCCCAATTCGCTCGCCGCTATCGACGCCGGCGTTCGCCAGATCGAGTGCACAATCAATGGTATCGGGGAGCGCGCGGGCAATGCTTCCTCGAGGAGCTGGCTGTGGCGCTGCATGTCCGCCAGGATCGCTATCAGGTAACGACGAAATCTGAAGCTCGAAATGCTCTACCCCACCAGCCGCATGCTTTCGAAAATCACCAACGTCTCCGTGCCGCCGAATAAAGCTGTTGTGGGAGCAAACGCATTTGCCCACGAAGCCGGCATCCACCAGGACGGCATTCTGAAGAATCCACTGACCTACGAAATCATCAATCCGGAAAAAGTCGGCGTGCCCGCGCGGCGCCTGGTCCTCGGAAAACATTCCGGGCGCAATGCCTACCGCTCGCGCCTGGCGGATTTGGGTTACGAGACCACCGATGCCGAGCTCGCGGAATGCTATCGCCTGGCGATTGATCAAGCCGACGCCGAAAAAGAGATTACCGACCGCGACTTGATTGGCATCATTCACAAGGTCCGCCGGCTGCCTTCATCGGCGTCTGCGGGCACCACTGCTAACGCTCGCTGAGGCGACAGGAAACCCTAAGAATGCCGGGAATCAGGAAATCGATCGCCGTATTGCCGGGAGACGGCATCGGTCCGGAAGTCACTCGCGCCGCCATTCAGTTGCTCGAAGATTGCGCCGCAGTATTTGGCCATACTTTCGAATTCCGCGACTACCCTTTCGGCGGCAATGCGATCGATAGCCATGGCGCTCCGTTGCCGACGGAAACGCTGGCGGCCTGCCGTGCGTCTGATGCTGTTCTGTTAGGAGCGATCGGCGGGCCGAAGTGGGAATCTCTGCCCTTCGGCACGCGGCCCGAAGCCGGCTTGCTGGGAATTCGCAAGGAAATGGGCCTGTACATTAATTTGAGGCCAATCAAACTGCGACCCGCCCTGATCGGAATTTCGCCGCTTCGCCCGGTACGGCTGGGCAATTGCAATTTCGAAATCGTGCGCGAGTTGGCCGGTGATATCTATTTTGGCGAGCACAAGATCACGAAGGAAAAAGCGAGCGACCTCGCCGAATACTCCGTCCCAGAAATCGAGCGCGTCGCCCGCTACGCATTCGATCGCGCGGCGGCACGCAGCAAACACCTGACCAGCGTCGACAAGGCCAATGTCCTGGCGAGTTCGACTCTATGGCGCGATACCGTCACGGCTCTCGCGCGTGAATATCCGTCGATCACCGTTGATCATCTCTACGTCGATAACGCCTCGATGCAGATTCTGCTGAAGCCCACGCAGTTCGATGTGATCCTGACGGGCAACATGTTCGGCGACATTCTGAGCGACGAAGCTGCCGCGCTCGCGGGATCAATCGGCCTTATTCCGTCGCTCAGCCGCGGCCGGGCGGACCAGCCCGCGCTCTATGAACCGATCCACGGCTCGGCGCCCACGCTCGCGGGCAAGGATGTTGCCTGCCCGCTCGGAGCCGTATTTTCGGCCACATTAATGCTGAGGGAATCGTTCGGCCTACACACTGAATCGGAATGGATCGAATCGGCCGTCGACCGCGCGATCGAGAAGGGAAATCGCACCGCGGATATCGCCGGCCCCGGCGATCCCATCGTGGGTAGCGCGGAGTTTACCAGGGCGATCCGCGCGGAATTGGAAGCCGCTTTGCCGCAAAAAGCGTCGCGAAAGTCCTGAGCCTAACCTGCATTCGGCGAATTGTTCTTCTTCACTACGAGACAGCTCGCCAGAATGTCGTGAAACGCCTGCTTTCTCTCAGTGAATCCCGCCATTACAAATCCGATTCCCAGCATCAGCAGCGAAATGTTTTTCGCAAAATGCCGGCCGGTCGCACGCGCGAAGCTGATTCGATATCCGTTAAGGTCTGTCACTTCAATCCCGAATAGCTTCTTGCCCAGTGTCGCTCGCCACGGCGAACTTTCGAGAACGGCCCAGTAGACCCAGGCGACAAATCCAATCAATAGCTGAATCGCAAAGATCTGTCGCGCGTGTCCGCCGGAGAAAGAATACAGCTCCTCTGGAGAGATTCCGTTGCGGGCGATCAGAGGTTCAAGAACTAGTGGGTTAAGAAGCAGACTCAGCACTAAGACGTCGAACGCGTAAGCCGCCGCGCGGCGCCAGAACCCAGCGTACACTGCCAGCCGAACAGCCACCGGCCTGGGTGTGGCAGTCTTCGAGCCGCTGGACGGATCGGGCGACGGCTCGCCGCATCGCGGGCAGGACTCCGCTCCGCCCGTGATATCGGCGCCGCATTGTGGACAAATCACTAGGTCTCTTTCATGGAATCAGCTGGGCGGTAGTTAGTTGTTTCGCAGCACCAGGCAACCCGCGATCATGTCATGCAGTGCCTGCTTTCTTTCCGTAAAGCCAGCCACGATGCAGTCGACCAGATAATACAGTCCGCCAATCGAGGGAACGTACGAGATTCCTCGTCCAGCGAAGTAGCGCCCGCTTGCCCGTCCAAACGTCGGGCGGTTTCCCGACAGATCGGTCACATAGAGCCCGAGTGCCTTCTTCCCGAGAGTAGCCTGCCACGACGAACTCTCCATCAGCCCCCAGTAAAGCCATCCACCGGCTAGAGCCAAGACTAAGAGAAAGAAAATGCGCGGAAGGATCGCGGCAACGAATGCCATTGCCGCCCGCGGGTCCTGCGGATTCGTTTGTGCGGTATGCATGATCGTCGGAATCATGCTCGCAATGGAGGCAAAAACCAGAATCCCGATCGGAATCCCCAGCACCAGACCGTCGATAATCGCTGCGACAAATCGCAGCCAAAATCCCGCGTATGCGCTGCTGCCCGCTTGCGCCACACCGGCCATGGCGACGCTCCCGCCGCCTGCGGCAGCTCCCGCATAAGTCGTCGTTGCCGCCGAAGCGGCGCCGCCCACGCTATATCCCACGACCGGCCGCCCGCACGAGCCGCAGAACGCAGAAGTATCCGACGTTTGCTTTCCGCAGGATGAACAAAACATGGCATCTCCTTAATACCGCGGGTTCCCAAGTTAGATCAAGTTAGCCGCTATCGTTTCGCGGCAGGCGTTGCTTGCGCCGCTGCAGCCGGATCGCGCTCCGCTCCCAGCTCTTTCTGGAAAGCAGCTTCTGTATGCAAAATATACGCCTGATACCCCCATGGATCGATGAACGGATTCTGCGTCGGTTTCTTCTCCATCACTGCTCGCTTGTCGACCAGTGCGTAAAACGATCCGTGCGAAGCCAGAAAGACGTCGCAGGGCAGCGACCGTAGCACCCGAAATGTCTTTTCATAGTCCTGCTCGATACTCGGGTACGTCGCCGGCACGCCTGGTTTGTCGATGAGCTTGTAACTCGGCAGTACGCTGGCGCTGCCGACGAATACCACGTGGTAGCTGCGCCCGCCGTCCAGCACGAGCGTTGACCACGTCGTGCAACCACGCGTGTGACCCGGAGTCGAGTGCGCGACCATCACCAGAGTGCCAATTTTCACGGTATCGCCATCATGAATCACGCGGTCCGGCTTTGCCGCCGGAAACGATTTGCCTTCTATGAGGCCCGGCACTTCCTGCTCCAAGGCCACGAATTTTGCGCCCGTCGCGCGCTGCAATTCGGAGATTCCGCCGGCGTGGTCCAGATGCTCGTGGCTGCTCAGGATGTACTTCACGTCCGCGAGTTTGAAGCCCAGCTTTTGAATATTCGCCTCGATCATCGGTGCCGTTTCCACGAAGCCGCCGTCCAGCACGATATCGCCTGCCGGAGTCACGATCAGATACGACGTAACGTCTGAAGCGCCAACGTAATAAATGTTGCCCATAATGTGGAACGGCTCGACCGGCTGGTTCATGCTCTTGCTCAAATCATTCGCCTGCCCATGCGCTCCAGCCGGAATCGCAAGCGTCGTCCACATTGCGACTAACACAAGGCGCGTAAATTTAAGAGCGCCTCCTTTGGCCGGTGCCGATTCGTGGCTCACCTGGTTCCTCCCGGCGCAGAACCCTGCTGCGCATCCTTGAGCAGATTTTGGTACGTGGCCTCGCCGCGCTCCACAAACGCCTTGCATCCCGCCGGATCGATAAACGGATTCGGATCAGGATTCTTGAGCATGGCGTCGTGCTTTTTTGCCATGTCGTAAAACGATCCGTTCGACGCAAGAAAGACCTCGCACTTCAGCGTTGGCAGCAACTTCATGGTTTCCGCCCAGTCAGAGCCGATATTCGGATACGCAGGCGTGCCGGTTAGAACCGTGTTCGGAAACGGCGTCACGATTCCGAAGAACGCGGTGTCATACGATTTGCCGCCATCCTCCACCACCATCGTCCAGGTCGTGTTTCCTGGAGTATGTCCGGGCGTCAGATGCGCTGTCAGTTCGGTGTCGCCCAGCTCGACTTTGTCGCCGTCGTGAATCACGCGGTCCACATGCACGGGAGGAAACGTGCTGCGATCCCCAAATAGCACGTCGTGGTGTCCACCGTTCTCGAAGTACGGCGCGTCTTCCGCCATCGCCACCAGCATCGCGCCCGTATCCATCTTCAGTTGGCCCATTCCGCCGCCGTGGTCGATGTGCGCGTGGCTATTGATCAAGATTTTTACATCGGAGAGCTTGAATCCGAGCTGTTGGACGTTGCCTTCAATCTGTGAGGCCATGTCCGGATATCCGCTGTCGAGCAAGATCTCGCCCTTTGTAGTCTTGATGATGTAGCACGCCAAGCCTGCCGATCCAACGTAGTAAATGTTGCCGATGATGCGAAACGGCGCGTAGGGCGCTTTCATCGGATTCGGCACGTTTTGCGCGCCGGTCGCAGGCGACGCTCCCTGCGCGGGCGCTTGGGCGCCGGCTGTGCTCGCCGCCGCGATCGAAATAACCAAGACGAACAACGCAGCTCGGAACAAGCCTGCATCCCCCAATTTCATGTTTCCACCCTTGGTAAGCTTCAGAGAATTCCAGATTCACCCTCAAACGCTCTCAATTCTTTCCCGCGCAGCACGCTATCAGAAGACACCACTTGCGGCAATGCTCGCCGCGACGAACCACGCGCAAGGATTCATATCAAGCGATGCAGCCCGCGGCTCTACATCGTCCGCCCTATTGAGCGGGGTGCCGCGCTGGTTACACTCAACGCGGAGGGCGAAATGATTCGAAAAACAAAAGAAGGCTACAAAGTACTTTCAGAGAAGGGAAAAAACCTGGGCGGTCCATACAAAAGCAAAGCGGAAGCGCAGAAGCGTCTGCGCCAAGTGGAATACTTCAAGCACAATAAAGGATAATCAATAAAGGATAATTAGAGTCCGAAACCGCACGCCGCTACGACTCGATCTGGACCAGCGCGTCGTCACCGCTCGGGCGGCGCGCTCCCGGCGTCCACCGCGCGGGCTTGTGCGCGGACGATTTCAGGCGGTTCATCAGCAGCCCAATCTTGATGGACGTTCCCATGAAGTGCCCCACCTTCAGGCCGCCCACCACATGGACGCTGCGAACCCAGTGCATTCCTATGCTGGCTGCGCAGCCGCATTGCGAGCAGTCCGGGGTGCCGCCGAAAACGCAGGGCTCGACGCGGCTCGTTAGATCGGCCGAATAATTCGCGGACATTTTCGCGAACACGCATTCATCGGGAGACTTCGGCGGTTTTGAAAATGCCCGCGCCAGCCCTTCGTTGAACAGCAGCTTCGGATATCGCTCCGCCAATTCCGGCAATTCCCGCGCCACGGTTTCACGGTCGCTCGCCGCCAGCATCTCCGCGCTCTGCTCGCCGATTTGCGGCGTGTAGACGCTGACCCAGACGCGGTTCACTTCCTCGCGGCCGCTCCAAAAAGCGACGTATTCCTCCAGGTATCCGGCGCGCTCAAGCATCGGCCGCGTGATCACCCAGTGAACGTTCACTTCGCGGCCGGCGATATTTTTCAGGATCTTTTCGTATGTGGCGGGTTTGCGTCGGATGTCGTGATGTTCCGGCAAACCGTCCACGGAAATCGCCACGCGCAACCGGGGAATGCTCATCCACTCCTGCGGGATCGGAATCACACCGCTGGTGACAACCAGCGTGAACACTCCCATCGCGCTCAACTGAGGCAGTATGCGGCTCAGTTCGCGATGCCTCACCATAGGCTCCCCGCCAACGAGCGATACGTGCATCGGCTTGTGTTTCCGCACTAAATCGACAACACCCTCGACGAGTTGATCACCTCGATAATCGCTGAGTTCGCTGAGCGTGACCCCTCCGCCAAGGTGCGCGTCCCCGTACGCGTAGCATCCCGGGCAGCTAAGTGGACATTCCCGCGTGATTTCGATCGAGAGCATCGGGACACTGCCGTTGAGGATCCGGCCCCAGGCGGTAAGAACCTCCCGGGCCGTCAGGCTGGGACTAGGAGTTGTGGCAGTCATGCTCATAAGATGCCACGATTCTAACCGGAGGTGCTCCCGAATTGTTGTGCCATCAAACGACTTTTTGAATCGCGCAACGACTCAGGATGTAATGACTTAGGTGGGATTCCCGACCACGACCGTCCAAGCCCGAACTTCCCAGTGCTTGACGAGCCCGTTGATCACATATGGATCCTTTTTCGCGAAGTTTTCAGGCACCGTGCGATCGTCGGCGTTGAACACCAGCAGCGCCTTATCAGGAGGATCGGCAAAGGCCCCGGCAAGCACGATCTGTCCCCGCGCCCTCAGATCGTTCGCCATCTTCAAATGCTGCTCGCGAAACGCGGTCCGCTTCGCCAGGTAATCGTCCGCCAGTTCGTACAGCAACGCGAAGTAGGGCATATTCTGCTCCGGATCTCCGATCGAATCGAAATTCGATTATACCGCCTGCCGCCGGTTTCTTGGGTCAATGGGCCTTGCGTCACCTGAAACTCGCCGCACCGTTAAAACGCGCCTAGAAATGAAAAAGGCCGATCCGATTGCTCGGACCGGCCTTTGGAATCTAATCCTGGCGGTGACCTACGTTCCCGCGTCGTTTCCAGCGCAGTATCATCGGCCCGGCAAGGCTTAACTTCCGTGTTCGGGATGGGAACGGGTGTGACCCTTGCGGTAAGACCACCAGGAAACTGGAATCGAAATCCCCTCTCGAAATCGAAAGTGGAATTTCGATGAGCAACTGAATGAAGTAGGTTTTAAACCGAAATCTGCCAGAGAGTAGCGCTCTGCAGAAAAGCACTTTCCGGGTCCGTCGCGCTGCCCTTCGCCACCTCCAGCAAGCCGGAGTTTCTCAGGGCAACACTTCGT